>NZ_JBXWRS010000004.1:0-291655 GCF_059612985.1 Ruegeria sp. BHSC043
CAAAAATTGCGTTGCGCTGCGCATCGGCCTCACCGCGGACGATCTCGGCCTCGCGGCGTGCTTCTGACACCAGTTCGACCACGGTCCGATCGGCCTGAGCGCGGATCCGCTGTGCGGCTTCCTCACCACGGGCCACTTCGTCGGCCGCCTCGCGTTCCCGCTCGGCGCGCATCCGGGCGAAGGTCGCCTCGAGGTTGGCCTGCGGCAGGTCGGTGCGTTTCAGGCGCACGTCGATCACCTCGAGGCCCAGATCGCGGGCCTCGGCGATCGCGCCGTTGCGGATGCGCAGCATCAGCGCCGCCCGGTCCGAGCTGAGGATGTCATTCGAGCTGACCGAACCCAGAACCTCGCGGGTTTTGGCGCGCAGGATCGAGTCCAGACGCTGCTCGGCAGTGTCGATGCCACCGGCACCCACGGCCTCGCGGAACTGGCGCACATCGGCGATCCGATAGCGCGCGAAGGCGTCGACCACCAAGCGGCGGTCATCCAGCGGCGTGACTTCCAGCGGCCCGACCTCGCGGCTGAGGATACGGTCGTCATAGCGCACGACCTCCTGGATGATCGGAATCTTAAAGGCCAGGCCCGGCTCTTCCTTGACGTCGACCACCCGGCCGAATTGCAGAACCAGCGCCTTTTCGCGCTCGTCCACGATGAAGATCGCCGACAGGGCGATCACCAGAACCACGAAAATGGCCGGCAGGAGAAAGGATGATTTACGCATGTCTTAGTTCCCCTCGCCCGAATTGCGGCGCAGTTCGTTCAGCGGCAGATAGGGCACGACGCCCTGCCCCTGTCCGGTCGCGCTTTCGTCCAGGATGATCTTGTCCACGTCGCCAAGAACCTGCTCCATCCGTTCCAGGTACAGACGTTTGCGAGTCACGTCCGGCGCCTTGGAATATTCTTCCAGAACCGCGCTGAATCGGCTGGCCTCACCCTGGGCTTCGTTCACGACCTGGGCGCGATAGGCCTCGGCCTCTTCCAGCACCTGCGCGGCTTCACCGCGCGCACCGGCCAGAACCCGGTTGGCATAGGCATCGGCTTGCTTCTCGAGCCGGTCCCGTTCCTGTCCGGCCGACTGGACCTCGCGGAAGGCGTCCTTGACTGGCTCTGGCGGGTCGGCCCCGTCAAAGTTCACACGGACGATGTTGATGCCCGAATTGTAGCTGTCCAGCGTTGACTGGATCAGCTCCTCGAGCCGCTCGGCGATGACCGCACGGTCGCGGTTCAGGATCGGCGCCAGGTCCGACTGCGCGATGATCTCGCGCATGGCCGATTCAGACACCGCACGGATGGTTTCGCGCGGATCGCGGAGGTTGAACAGGAAGTCCGCCGGGTTCGAGATGTTCCAGACCACCTGGAAATCGATGTCGACGATGTTCTCGTCGCCGGTCAGCATCAGCCCTGCATCGGTGCCGCGACCGCCCGAGCCGATGGTCTCGGTCTGTTCGACCTTCACCGGGATGACTTCGGCCGTGACCACGGGCCACGGGGCAAAGTTCAGACCTTCGGTGCCGATCCCGGAAAAGCGGCCGAACAGCAGTTCAACCGACTGTTCTTCGGGCTTGACCGTATAGGCGCTGGCAAAGCCCCACAGAACCAGGGCGGCAACCCCACCCAGCAGGATCGTGCCCTTGGTGATCGCCGGGCCGCCACCGCCTCCCTGGCCGGACCCGTTGCTGCCGCGACCACCGCCGCCGCGCCCGCCCATCAGCACGCGCAGCTGCTCCTGGCCCTTTTTCATCAATTCATCGATTTCGGGGATCTGCGGCCCGTCGCCTTCGGGCGGACGTCGCCCGCCGCCATTGTTTCCCCGGTTTCCTCCGCCACCGGATGAGCCTCCGCCCCCCCAGGGGCCTCCGCTGTTGCCCGCCATGTGTTTCATTTCCCTTGTTTTGGCCCGTGAGCTCACGGGATCACTTGTAACCTGTGTGCGCGCGCTTGCAAATCAAGCGGTACGCACGGGTTGCCGCATGGTTACCAGTTCTTCAGCCATTACTGGATGAACCGCAACCGTGCGATCGAAATCTTCTTTTGTCGCCCCCATCTTGACCGCGATGCCAGCCAACTGGATCATCTCGCCCGCGCCGGGGGCGACGATGTGACACCCCAGCACCTTGCGGGTGGCCTGACTTACGATCAGCTTCATCAACACCCGTTGCGTGCTGCCTGCGAACGCCTTCTGCATCGGTTTGAACGAGGTCGCATAGACCTCGATCGGCTCCTGCTCGGCGGCGGCCTCCTCGCTCAGCCCAACGGTGCCCATCTCGGGCTGGGTGAAGATTGCGGTCGGGATCAGTTCATGATCCACCGGGGTGGGGTTGCCCTTGAACACGGTCTCGACAAAGGCCATCCCTTCGCGGATCGCGACCGGCGTCAGGTTCACCCGGTCGGTCACGTCACCGATGGCAAAGATCGAGGGCACCGCCGTTTGGCTGTATTCGTCCACGATGATCTCGCCCTTGCGGCCACGTTCGACGCCCAGACCTTCCAGCCCCAGATCGTCGGCATTGGGCGCCCGGCCCGTGGCGAACATGACCACGTCGAACAGCAGTTCCGACCCGTTGGTCGCCTTGACCCAAATCTTGTCGCCCTGCTTTTTCATCTCGAGCACATTGGTGCCCAGATGCACGTCGATACCGTTCTGGCACATCTCTTCGCAGATCAGCCCGCGCGCCTCGTCATCGAACCCGCGCAGGATCTGCGCCCCGCGATAGAATTGCGTGGTCTTAACGCCCAGGCCGTTCATGATCCCGGCGAACTCGCACGCGATATAGCCGCCGCCGACGATCAGCATGGTCTCGGGCAGCTTATCCAGATGGAAAATCTCGTTCGAGGTAATCGCCAGTTCCGAACCCGGAAACTCGGGCACCACGGGGCGGCCGCCGGTTGCGATCAGGATGTGCTTGGCGGTCTTGCGGGTGCCATCGGCCAGTTCGACCGTGTGCGGATCGACCAGTTTCGCGCGCTGGTCAAAGGTTTCGACGCCGTTGTTCTTGAGGATATTGCGATAGATCCCCTCAAGCCGGTCCAGCTCGGCATGCAGCTTGCTGCGGAACTGCTGCCAGTCGAAAGCGCCCGGCTGGATGTCCCAGCCATAGGCGCGAGCGTCTTCAACCATGCCCGAATATTCGCTGGCGAACACCATCAGTTTTTTGGGCACACAGCCCCGGATCACGCAGGTTCCGCCATACCGGTCCTCTTCGGCCAGCGCGACCTTGGCGCCGGTTTCACCCGCCGCCACCCGCGCCGCGCGGACCCCGCCCGAGCCGCCGCCGATGACGAATAGATCATAGTCAAAGCTCATGCCGCGTTCCTTCTGTCAGCCTGCCTCGAAGTGTCTTGGATATGTGGGGGCGCAGGACAACCTGCCAAGCCCCGGGCATTGATACCACACGGGCGCGTGAACGCCCCGGTCAGTCGGCCAGGTCCGAGAACAGGTTGTCGTCGCCCTCGCCAAGACGATCCAGCTGGATCGTGCCTTCGTTGATGTCGCGCAGCTCGACCCGGCCATCGCCGAACCCGATCACCACCTTGTCGCAGATGTCGATGAACAACCCGTTTTCCACCACGCCGGGGATCTGGTTCAGGGCCAGCGCCAATTGCCGCGGGTTGCCGATACGCTGCAGGTGCAGGTCCAGGATGTGGTTGCCCTCGTCGGTGACGGTCGGGGCCTCGCCGTTCATCCGCAACGTAGCCGACGTGCCCAGAACATCCATCGAATCCAGCAGTTCCTCGACCAGCGTCCGCGTGGTCTGCCAGCCAAAGGGAATCACCTCGATTGGCAGGGGAAAGGCACCCAGAGTCTCGACCTCTTTGCCGGCATCCGCGATCACCACCATCAGGTCGCTGGCCGTGGCCACGATCTTTTCCTGCAGCAAGGCCGCGCCGCCGCCCTTGATCAGGTTCAACTCGCCGTCGAATTCGTCGGCCCCGTCGATGGTCAGGTCCAGCCACCCGGCCTGATCCAGCGATACCACCTCGATGCCCACCTCGCGCGCCAGCTGCGCCGTTGCGGTCGAGGTCGGAACGCCCCTGATCTTCAGGCCCTCGTTCTTCACGCGCTCGCCCAGTCGGCGCACCAACCAGGCCGCCGTCGACCCGGTGCCCAGCCCCACGCGCATTCCGTCCTCGACCATCTCGGCCGCCCGATAGGCGGCGACGCGCTTGGCAGTGTCGATCGGTGACAGTTTCTGGGTCATTGCAACCTCGCAAAGTTCAAAATTCGACCCCTTATAGGCAATCCCTGCTGCGGGTGCGAGGGGGAAGGGCGCGGTTTCCTTCGTCTGCACAAGAATTTCGGCTACGATGGCCCGAAGGGGGCACCATGCTGAAATTCGGAAAATCCACGGCGCAACTGCTGGACATGGCCTATCAGGGCGCGGATGTATCGCGCCGCCGTCGCGCCAATTTCGACGCCCTCGCCCCCGCCCCGGGTGAGGCGATCCTGGATCTTGGCTGCGGTACCGGCCTGCTGACCGCCGAACTGGCCCGTGCGGTGGGGCCACAGGGGCAGGTTACCGGCCTCGACACCAGCCCGGACATGCTGGCCGCCGCGCGCAGCCGATGCAGCGCGTTTGATCACGTTGACCTGGTCGAGGGCTCGGCCTTTGACATGCCGATCCCCAACCAGCATTTCGACAAGGCCGTGTCCGTACAGGTGTTCGAATATTTCGCCGACCCGGCGCCTGCGCTGAGCGAACTCAACCGCGTCCTGCGCCCGGGCGGGCGTCTGGTGATCGGCGACACGCACTGGGACAGTTTGACATGGCACAGCGACCACCCTGAACGCATGCGCCGCATCTGCGAAATCTGGGACGCCCACCTGGCCGACCGCTGCGTTCCGGCCGCGCTGCCCGCGGCCCTGCGGGGCTGCGGGTTTCAACCGGACCACGTGAATCCGGTGACGTTCTGCGACACCACCCTGCGCCCCGACGGACTAGCCCTGATGATGATTCGGCTGATGCAGGACTTTGCCATCCAGTCTGGCGAAATCCTCGAGGCCGAGGCAACGGCCTGGGCCGACGAGCAAAACGCCCTTGCCGACGCGGGCCGGTTTTTCATGTCGATCACCCATTTCGTCTGGGTGGCGCACAAAAGCCGATCCTTGCCATTGACGATTTGATGTGTCGGAAATACGCGTTTCCTATCGGAAACGTCGCAATCGTATGTTCGCGCAACAGGCGGGCTGGATATTTTGGCTCCATGACTGAACGGTATGCCCTGCACTACGCCCCCGACAACGCCGCGCTGGTGATCCGGCTGGCGCTGGAAGAGATGGGCCTGCCCTACCGCACGGAACTGGTCGACCGCGCCCACAATGCGCAGGACAGCGCCGCCTGTCGCGCGCTCAATCCCAACGGGCTGATACGGGTTCTGGGAACCCCGCAGTGCCCGATCTTTGGAACCGCCGCGATCACGGCCGAAGGGCTGGGCACCGCACCGTTTACCGCACCCACCTATGCAAAGCCTCCAGAAGGGTCTGCCACCTGATGTTTCTTTCCGTCTTCGACATGTTCAAAGTGGGCATCGGCCCGTCCTCGTCCCACACGATGGGACCCATGGTGGCTGCCGCCCGGTTCCTGGATCTGATGCGCGCCTCGCCGTTCGAATTCGCGGGGCTGCGCGCCTCGCTGCACGGATCGCTGGCCTTTACCGGGGTCGGCCACGCCACCGACCGGGCCACGATCCTGGGCCTGGCCGGGTTCACCCCCGACACCTATGACCATGACAAGGCCGAGGCGACCCTGGCCGCCATCGCCGACGCCCGCAGCGTTTCGCCCGAGGGCCTGCCCACGCTGCGCTTCGACCCCAAGGCGGACCTGATCTTTGACTATGACAACGCGCTGCCGGGCCACGCCAACGGCATGATCCTGATGGCCACCGACGCGCAGGGCGACGTGATCCTGCGGCAGGTCTATTACTCGGTCGGCGGCGGCTTTGTCCTGACCGAAGAGGAACTGGCCGAAGGCAAGGACACCAACGATGGTCCCCCCGTGCCCTACCCGTTCAAGACCGCAGCCGAGATGCTGGAGATGGCCCGCGCAAGCGGCAAGTCCATCGCCGAAATGAAACGCGCCAACGAGATCGCGCGCGGCTGCGCCGACAGTTTCGCCAAGGGCACCGCCCGCCTGTGGGAGGTGATGAACGCCTGCATCGAGCGCGGACTGAGCACCGACGGCATCCTGCCCGGCGGCCTTAAGGTACGGCGCCGCGCCAAGGCGATCCACGATGCGCTGATGGCCGAACGGGGCATGAACCTGAATGCGCCGCACACGATCAACGACTGGATGAGCGTCTATGCGATGGCGGTGAACGAGGAAAACGCCGCTGGCGGTCAGGTCGTCACCGCCCCCACCAACGGCGCGGCAGGCGTGCTGCCGGCGGTGCTGCGCTATTACCTCGACCACGTTCCCGGCGCATCGGAAAGCCATATCGAGGATTTCCTGTTGACCGCCGCCGCCATTGGCGGGCTGGTGAAGTACAACGCCTCGATCTCGGGCGCCGAGGCCGGGTGTCAGGCCGAAGTGGGCAGCGCGGCCGCGATGGCCGCGGCGGGCCTCTGCGCAGTGATGGGCGGCACGCCCGAACAGGTGGAAAATGCCGCCGAGATCGCGCTGGAGCATCATCTGGGCATGACCTGCGACCCGGTCGCCGGGCTGGTGCAGGTTCCGTGCATCGAGCGCAACGGGCTGGGCGCGATCAAAGCGGTTTCGGCGGCGTCGCTGGCCCTGCGCGGGGACGGGCAGCATTTCGTGCCGCTGGACGCGGTGATCGAGACCATGCGCCAGACCGGCCATGACATGCACGAGAAATACAAGGAAACCTCGCTGGGCGGACTGGCCGTCAACGTGCCGAACTGCTGAGACGCATTAGACCTTTCACCGGCCCGCCGCTTGACCTAGCGTGCGGGCCATGACCCAGGATCGCCCCGTCTTTGGCATCTTCCTGATGCTTGGTTTCTGCGTGCTGGCCCCGCTGGGCGACGCGCTGGCCAAGCTGTTGGGCGAGACCATGCCGCTGGGCCTGCTGGTCCTGGCGCGTTTCGCGGTGCAGGCTGCGCTCCTGATCCCTCTGGTGGCACTGACCGGCCGGCCGTGGCGGATGCGCGGGCGCGTCCTGCGGCTGACCGCGCTGCGCACGCTGCTGCATATCATCGGCATCAGCGCGATGTTCAGCGCGCTGCAATTCCTGCCGCTGGCCGATGCGGTGGCCATCGCCTTCGTCATGCCGTTCATCATGCTGCTGCTGGGGCGCTACGTTCTGGGCGAAGAGGTAGGCCCCCGCCGCCTGATCGCCTGCATCATCGGCTTTGCCGGCACCCTGCTGGTGATCCAGCCAAGCTTTGCCCAAGTGGGCGCCCCCGCACTGCTGCCGTTGATCGTTGCGGTGGTTTTCGCCCTGTTCATGCTGGTCACGCGGCAGATCGCCAAAGAGACCGATCCGATCGCCCTGCAAGCGGTATCGGGTCTGATGGCAACGCTGTTGCTGCTGCCGGTCCTTCTGATCGGCGCATCCGCAGACCTGCCTGCCCTGACGCTGACTCTGCCGGCCAACGCCCCCTACGGTCTGCTGCTGTCCATAGGGGTATTGGGCACGGTCGCGCACCTGTTGATGACGTGGTCGCTGCGCTATGCGCCGTCGGCCACGCTGGCCCCGATGCAGTATCTGGAAATCCCCGTCGCCACGTTGATCGGCTGGCTGATCTTCCGCGACCTGCCCAACGGTCTTGCCGCCTTGGGGATCGCGATCACCGTGGGTGCCGGCCTCTATGTCATTCTGCGCGAGCGGGCCACCGCCCTGTCTGCCCGGACGCAAACGCCTGCATGACCTGATCCAGCGCGCCGCGCGGCACCATCACGATCAAGCCCGGCCCGTCCACCGTGAGCGTGACATCCGACAGCGCCCGGTTCGACGTGCCCACACGCCCGTCGGGTTCCAGCACCAATCCGTCGATGGGCCATTCCAACCCCAAGCTTCGCCCGGTCACCCGCCGGAACGGAAACAATGACACCGTGTCGCCTGGCGGGATCTGCAAGGTGACATGCGGCGGCGCGTGGAACACCACCTCTTGCGACCCAAGAAGGATGCAGGGTCGATCCGGCCAACGCACCATGGTATTGAACACCGCCAGCTGGTGATCCAGCCGCCCGCCCAGGAATCCGACACCCAGCACCACCGGTGCTCGAATATTGCGCAGGGCCTTGTCGAAATCGGTGCTGTCCTGTTCGCGGATCGGAAACAGCCGCTCGGCCGGCACCTGCGCACGATGGCGGCTGGAAAGCGAGTCGAAATCGCCGATCACCGCATCCGGAACGCGCCCCGAATCGATCAAACCCGCCGCGCCCCCATCCGCAGCAACGGCCAGCCTGACGCGGCTCAGCGCCAGATCCAGATCGCCGGGGCCGATTTCTCCGCCACCAAACAGCCCGATTGGCCAATCAGAATGAACAATTTCGCCGTTTTTTCCAAGATTGACCATTTTTCCCGCTTTTGGACACATTCAGACCACAAAATGATAGGTTCATCAGAACAGTTGCTTGAGCCGATTCTGCGCCGCGGTTGCGAGTTTGGCTGTGTTATTGTGTAAAGGACGTGCGTCTGATGGTACAGAACAACAAGGTATTGACCGTTTCCTACGGGACTTTTTCCTGCACGCTGGAAGGGTTCGACGATTCCTTCGAAACGATGAAGGCGATTGCGGAATATTTCCGCGATCTCGCCGCAGAAGATCGCTATTTCGGTTCTGAACCTCCGCAACCCGACGCCGAGATGCTGGCCCGCATCGCGCAACGAGACACCGCGCGCCACGTCGAGGCCCGCCCCGGCGAGAACGGGTTGCTGCTGCGCGCCTCGGATCGCCCCCCTTCGGCCGCACCGCACCCCATGACTGCTGACACCCGGACCCCCTCCATGACCCCTCCCCTGTCTGACCCGCAAGACCCAGCCGCGCGCCCTGCGGCGCCGCCCCCGGCTGCGGACAGCATCGCCGCGAAACTGCAGCGTATCCGCGCGGTGGTTTCCCACGGCGACCACCCCCCCACGCCTTACGCAGAAGAAGATGAGACCGGCTTTCTGGCTGCAACCGAACCCCAGGTCGACGCCATTTCGGCTGCTTTTGAAACGGGCGCCTTGGCCCCGGACGATCTGGAAACGGTGGCCGGTTCGGATCCGGCGGCAGCCAGCCCCCGGCAGCCCGACACCCCGTCCACCGCCGGTGCGGAACCAATCTTGGCCCAGCCGGACGACCATGTGGAAAGCGCTGCAGAAACCGGTGCCTCCGTTGAGTTGGTCGATCAGACTGACGTGGAACCCGACCTGCCGCCTCAAGCCACAGATGCCGACGACGATTTGTCCGTTGAACCGCCCCAGGCCGAGGCGGCAGAGACCGAGGACAACGGGTCTGACGAGATGGCGCCCGCGGCGCCTTCCACCCCGATCGAACCGGAAGCAGCGGCCGAAGAAGCCCTGTTCGAGGATATCGAGGACGACGCCCAGCCCGATGTCGACGACATCCTCAACATTCTGGGCGAAGACGACAACTCGGATGACACCAAAGAGGCAAACGGCACCCTGACGGTCGAGGATGAGGAAAACATCCTGCGCGAAATTTCCGCGATCGAGTCCGAAATGGAAGCGCCGGCCGACCACGCGGACGACGACGAACTGGACACGGATGTTCTGCGCCTGCTGCAGAAGGCGGATGCCGAACTGGGTGACCCGGCCACTGCCGACACGCGAGAAACCTATTCGCACCTGCGCACGGCTGTCGCGGCCACCGAAGCCGAGCGCGAGGCGACCGGTGACAATGCGGCTTCCGAGGACGAAAAATACCGCGGCGATCTGGCCTCGGTCGTCAGCCCGCGCCGCCCCGAGATTCGAGTAACCAGCATGCGCCCGGAATCGGATACGGCCGCCCCCCTCAAGCTGGTGGCCGAGCAGCGGGTCGACAAGGACGCCCCAGAGGCGGGCCCGGTGACCCCGCGCCGCGTGACCGCCGAACCGGCGGACTCGTCACCCGATGAAGGCGGGTTTGCCCGGTTCGCGCAAGAACAGGGCGCACAGTCACTGCCCGAACTGCTCGAGGCCGCGGCCGCCTACCTGTCGTTCATCGAGGGCCAGGAACAGTTCTCGCGCCCTCAGTTGATGAACAAGGTTCGCGCCCTGAAGCAAGACGAATTCAACCGCGAGGAAAGCTTGCGGTCGTTCGGCCAGCTGCTGCGCGACGGCAAAATCGAAAAAGCCGGCGGAGGGCGCTTTGCCGCCTCGAACCAGATCGGCTTCCGGCCCGAGGACAAACGCGCCGCGGGCTGACAAGACCCCCACAACTGACCAATCGGGCCGGAGACATTTCTCCGGCCTTTTTTGGTGCGGCTGACATGGGTTCTTTTGGGAAGCCGGTCGCGCCCCGATCACGCGGCTTTGATCAGGGCCAGTGGTGCACTTACTCCTGCTCTTGGTCGGGGTCGGCCTGCCCCACCCCCCTGAACACGAATTTGAACGGAAGCGCCCACAGGATCCCAAGCCCGACATAAACCAAAAGTTCCAGCCAGATCGGAGGACGGTCCAGCCAGTTCAACACGGTGACGACGGCCACGATGTAGAGCGGCAGCCCCACCAGCAGCAGCACCAATGACCACCGCCTGCGCGCCTTGTAGCTGAGACCGGTTTCTCGTTGCCTGCGCATCAGTCTGCAAACGGGTCGGTCACCAGGATGGTGTCGTCCCGCTCCGGGCTGGTGGACAACAAGGCCACCGGGCACTCGATCAGTTCTTCGACCCGACGCACGTATTTGATCGCATTGGCCGGAAGATCCGCCCAACTGCGCGCACCTTCGGTGGACTCGCTCCAGCCCGGCAACTCCTCATAGATCGGCTTGCAGCGCGCCTGCTGCTCGGCGGCCGTGGGCAGATAGTCCAAGCGCTGCCCATCCAACTCATAGCCAACACAGATCTTCAGCGTGTCAAAACCATCCAGAACATCCAGCTTGGTCAGCGAAATACCGTTGACCCCGCTGGTTGCACAGGTCTGGCGCACCAGACAGGCGTCGAACCAACCGCAACGCCGCTTGCGTCCAGTGGTGGTCCCGAACTCGTGCCCGCGCTCACCCAGGCGCTGCCCGTCCGCATCATGCAACTCGGTCGGGAAAGGCCCTTCACCCACCCGGGTCGTATAGGCCTTGACGATACCCAGAACGAAATCGATGGATCCGGGTCCAATGCCTACGCCCGTCGCGGCCTGGCCGGCGATCACGTTTGACGATGTCACGAACGGGTAGGTGCCGAAATCAATGTCCAGCAACGCACCTTGTGCGCCCTCGAACAGGATGCGCTTGCCCGCCTTGCGCTTTTCGTTGAGCACTTTCCATACCGGGGCGGCAAACGGAAGAATCTGCTGCGCGACATCCTTCAGTTGAGCGATCAGGGCATCGCGATCGACCGGAGCAATACCCAAACCCCTGCGCAGGGGGTCATGATGCTGCAATGCCCGGTCGACCCGGGCCTCCAGTGTCGCATCATCCGCAAGATCGGCCACCCGCACCGAGCGGCGCCCCACCTTGTCTTCATAGGCCGGCCCGATTCCACGGCCAGTCGTGCCGATCTTGGTCCCTTTGCTTGCGGCCTCTTCGCGCGCCCGGTCCAACTCTCCGTGAATCGGCAGGATCAAGGGTGTATTCTCGGCAATCATCAACGTTTCGGGCGTGATCTCGACCCCCTGCCCGCGAATCGTCTCTATCTCTTCCAAGAGGTGCCACGGATCCAGCACGACCCCGTTGCCGATGACACTCAGCTTGCCGCCACGCACCACTCCTGACGGCAGGGCGTGCAGCTTGTAGACCTTGCCGTCGATAACCAACGTATGCCCGGCGTTGTGCCCGCCCTGAAAACGCGCGATCACGTCTGCCCGCTCGCTCAGCCAGTCGACGATCTTGCCTTTTCCTTCGTCGCCCCATTGGGCGCCGACAACAACAACATTGGCCATATCCGGTCCTTTTGTGCTGATTTTCCAAACTCGGCCCGTATAACGAGGCACAGGCAGCAGGGAAACCGGTATTTCGACGCAGTGTTCGATCGCGCTGGCGCGCGATGCCTCCGGTGGGGATATTTTGGGCCGGATGAACATTGGCCGCAAATTTCATCTGGCCATAAATATCCTGGGGGAGTCGCCCGGAACGGGCGGCGGGGGCAGAGCCCCTATTCGCGAGTAAGTCGAACTGGGTGCCCGTGTGGAGTGCTCAGAAACGCAACCCTCCAAGCCTCGAACACAGCATCAAGTTCATTGCGCTCGGCGGTACCTGAGAATACCAAAAGTGTCTCGAGCGTTTCTAGCCAAGCTAGGAAATAGTCATTGCCGCCATCCAGTTCGCGGGCGACACCGTGCCGCGTCAAAGTGGTCGAAAAGGCATTCGTCCATTCAGCCCAGGAAAACCTCCCCGCCTCGTTCAGCGCAACCGTGGTGGCGAACAACTGTGCGTGCCAGGGTTGCTCGAACACCATGTCGGGCCGGATTGGTGGTGGGCATGTGGTCATGGCGGCTCCAGATAGCTTTGCCAAAGGTCAAGGATGACCTCGTCCTGTGGGCTTTCGGGGTGCGTCCAAAGTTGCGAGGCCCGAAACGCGACGGCGTAGAGCGGCTCAGGCGCTTCACCCAGTCCGTGGGCGCTGGAATCCGGCAGCACGTGACACCCGTGAACGCGCAAGATCCGCCCCTGCGCTCCGGCGGCATATTTCGGCAATCGGGTATGACCGCCATCGACCAATCGGTTCCCCGCCGGTCGGCGCGTACGCACCACCTGACCAACCTTGAATTCGACCTCGACGTTCGAAGGACGGTCGGCCGGACCACCCATGGCCAGAACTTTTTCCACAGCGCCGGCTTGCAGCGCCCGAACCGCCAACGGATGTTCCACCTTGGTGTCCACCCCGCGCAGCTCGTCCAGGCTGAGCACACCCGTTTCGACCAACAGGTCAGCCAGGGCCGAGATCCATTTTTCGTAATAGGAAAACCGCGCATAGTCTTGCGGCGACAACCGCTCGCGCGCATGGCGCGCGGTGTCAATGTTCCATTGCCCCAACGCGCCCGCGGCCAGCGTGACGGCAAGCGCCCGGGCGTGCCACTCCTCGGCGAAAACCGGGGCCTCCTGCGGCTCGGGCCGGACCCTGCCATCCCCGAACCGGCCACCCATATCATGCGCGCGTGTCATGCCGGCACCTTGGGCAGCCCGGTGCCGATCATGCTGTCGCGGGTCACCAGCGCCGTAAGCTCGTCCTCGCTCATCCCCTCAGTGCCCGGCGGCCTCATCGGAAGGACGAGGTAGCGTATCTCGGCTGTCGAATCCCACACGCGTACCGCCGTCTCAGACGGCAGATTTACGCCGAACTCTGCCAAAACCTTTCGCGGCTCGCGCAACGCGCGGGCGCGATAGGCGTCTGACTTGTACCAGGTGGGCGGAATCCCCAGCAGCGGCCACGGATAGCAGCTGCACAGGGTGCAGACGACCATGTTGTGCTGCTGCGGCGTGTTCTCGACCACCACAATGTGCTCTCCTTGCCGCCCGTAATAGCCCAGTTCGGCGATCAGCGGCGTCGCATCCTTCAGCAGCCCGGATTTGAACTCTGGATCGGCCCATGCCTTTGCAACAACGCGCGCACCATTCTGCGGACCAATCCGGTTTTGATAGATGTCAATGATCTCATCCAGAGCCGCCGGGTCGATCAGGCCCTTGCGGATGAGAACCGTTTCCAGCGCTTTCACGCGCAGGGCGGGTTCGGGCGGCAGCAGGGCGTGCGGATGATCGGGGTGGTCATGTGGCATGGCCAAAGCCTGCGCGATGCACCGCGTCCTGTCCACATCTTTCGATGCAAAATCGCGGATCGATCCGGCTGCGGGAAACTAGTGACTTGCCCCCGCCCCCAAACTTGCTTAAGTACCCGGCGATACACGCCACGCCGTACAGGACCACCATGGAAAACGTCGTTCTCATCATCCACCTTCTTCTGGCCCTTGGCCTGATTGCCGTTGTCCTGATGCAGCGGTCCGAGGGCGGCGGCTTGGGGATGGGCGGCGGTGGCGGCGGCGCCATGACCGGCCGCGCAGCCGCGACGGCGCTGGGCAAACTGACCTGGATTCTTGCGGCCTGTTTCATCGTCACCTCGATCACGCTGACGATTCTGGCGGCGCAGAAATCGGCTGGCACGTCGGTCATCGATCGTCTGGGCGTTCCGGCTCCGGTGGAAACCGAAGAAACCACACCGTTGGTTCCGCCGGCCGAAGATCTGCTGCCTCCGGCGCAGGGCGACAATGCCCCGCTGATCCCGCAGGCCGACTGATCCACAAAACCTAGAAATCTGAAAGAGAACGGCAACAGCATCTTGCGGTTCTCTTGCGCTTTTGGCGCGAATCCTTTATATGTGAAGTCCCGTGATGCTGCGGTTTTTCAGGCCGCCGGGCAGTTGGTAATGACGTCTCACGGGAGCAGCCGAAAAACATGGCGCGTTTTATTTTCATCACTGGTGGTGTTGTTTCGTCGCTGGGCAAGGGGCTGGCCTCGGCCGCACTGGGCGCGTTGCTGCAGGCACGCGGATATTCGGTGCGTCTACGCAAACTCGACCCCTACCTGAACGTCGATCCCGGCACCATGTCGCCGTTCGAACATGGCGAGGTCTTCGTCACCGATGACGGCGCAGAAACCGACCTGGACCTGGGTCACTATGAACGCTTCACCGGCGTTCCGGCACGCAAGACCGATTCCATTTCCTCGGGCCGCATCTACATGAACGTGCTCGAGAAGGAGCGCCGCGGCGACTATCTGGGCAAGACCATCCAGGTGATCCCGCACGTCACCAACGAGATCAAGGATTTCATCGCCATCGGCGAGGACGAGGTCGATTTCATGCTTTGCGAAATCGGCGGCACTGTCGGCGACATCGAAGGCCTCCCCTTCTTTGAAGCGATCCGCCAGTTCAGCCAGGACAAGCCGCGTGGCCAGTGCATCTTTATGCACCTGACCCTGCTGCCCTACATCAAGGCCAGCGGAGAACTGAAAACCAAACCCACCCAGCACTCGGTCAAGGAACTGCGCTCGATCGGTCTGGCCCCCGACATCCTGGTCTGCCGTTCCGAAGGTCCGATCCCGCAGAAAGAGCGCGAAAAGCTGGCCCTGTTCTGCAACGTCCGCCCCGATGCAGTGATTGCCGCGCTGGATCTCTCGACCATCTATGACGCGCCGCTGGCCTACCACAAGGAAGGGCTGGATCAGGCGGTGCTGGACGCTTTCCAGATCAGCCCGGCCCCCAAGCCCGACCTGTCGAAATGGGAAGACGTCAGCGACCGCATCCACAACGCCGAAGGCGAGGTGAAGGTGGCCATCGTCGGCAAATACACCCAGCTGGAAGACGCCTATAAATCGATTGCCGAAGCGCTGACCCACGGCGGCATGGCCAACCGCGTCAAGGTCAAGGTCGAATGGGTCGATGCCGAGATCTTCGACACCGAGGACCCCGGTCCGCATCTGGAAGGCTTCCACGCCATTCTGGTGCCGGGTGGATTCGGCGAGCGTGGCACCGAGGGCAAGATCAAAGCGGCGCAATACGCCCGCGAACATCAGGTTCCCTATTTGGGCATCTGCTTGGGTATGCAGATGGCCGTGATCGAAGCCGCCCGCAACGTTGCCGGCATCTCCGGCGCGGGGTCCGAGGAATTCGACCACGAGGCCGGCCAGAAACGGTTTGAACCGGTGGTCTATCACCTCAAGGAATGGATCCAGGGTAACGCCAAGATCGAACGCAAGGTTGGCGATGACAAGGGCGGCACTATGCGGTTGGGCGCCTACAATGCGGTTCTGACCGAAGGCTCCAAGGTGGCCGAGGTCTATGGCACCACCCAGATCGAGGAACGCCACCGCCACCGCTATGAGGTGGACACCAAGTATCGCGAACAGCTTGAGAAAGCGGGCTTGAAATTTTCGGGGATGTCGCCCGACGGGCGCCTGCCGGAAATCGTCGAATGGTCGGATCACCCGTGGTTCATTGGCGTGCAATATCACCCAGAATTGAAGTCCAAACCCTTCGACCCGCACCCGCTGTTCCGCGATTTCGTGCGCGCTGCGAAGGAAAGCTCGCGCCTGGTTTGACGCGCCCCTTCGGCTTGGGCTTGCTTTGCATTCCGTTCCGGGTCAATTTGACCCGGAAAAACCGCAGGGGGCAGTTTCATGGCCAAAGGATATTGGGTGGCGCATGTCGACGTGAACGATATGGAGGCCTACAGGAATTACATCGCCGCAAACGCCGAACCCTTCGCCGCCTATGGCGCGCGGTTCCTGGTGCGCGGGGGTCAGCGCGAGGTCAAGGAAGGTGCAGCCCGCGCCCGCACCGTGGTGATCGAATTCCCAAGCTACGAGGATGCGCTGGCCTGCTATGAAAGCGCGGGTTACCAGAAAGCCAAGGCCTTGCGCGATCCGGTCTCGCTGGGCGATCTGGTGGTCATCGAAGGCTATGACGGGTAGCCCGGGCTTGGCGGACCACAAAATACGGAATAGTCTGCGCCAATGTTGAAAAAGTTCTTTCAAGCGTTTCGCCCGCAGCAACAGACCACCCTGCCCGATCCGGACACGGAACTGGCTCTAGGCGCGTTGCTGGTGCGCGTGGCTCAGGCCGACCGCGACTACAAGCTGGAAGAGATCCGGTTGATCGATCGCATCCTGGCACGCCTGTACCAGCACAACGCGATCGAGGCCGCCCAGGTCCGCGCCACCTGCGAGAAGCTGCACGCCGCAGCCCCCGACACCGACACGTTCGGCAAGCTGATCCGCGAAACGACGGACTTGCAGGAGCGGCTGGCCGCGATGGAGGCCCTGTGGGAGGTGGTGCTGGCCGACGGAAACTCGGACGAGGGCGAGATCAAGATTGTGGAAGAGGCACGCATCGCCATGGGGCTCAGCTACAATGACAGCCAGGCCGCGCGCGAACGCGTGCAAAGCCGCTTGGACGCAGACTGAGCCGCCGCTATATCTGAGGCATGTTCAATGCCTTCCTGTCCCGGCTTACCCAGCCGCAGCCCGACCCACTGACCGATGACGACGCCCGGCTAGCGCTTGCCGCCCTGCTGGTGCGCCTTGCCCGGTCCGACGATGACTATGCCGACAGCGAAATGTCGCGCATCGACAAGGTCCTGGCTGAACGCTATGACCTGTCGCCGTTCGAGGCCGCAGGACTGCGTGCGCGGGCCGAGGACCTCGAGGCAGAAGCCCCCGACACCGTCCGTTTCACCCGTGCCATCAAGGATGCGGTGCCCTATGATCACCGCCTCGGCGTGGTTCAGGCGCTGTGGTCGGTGGCGCTGGCCGACGGTCAGCGCTCGCAGGATGAGGATTCGCTTTTGCGGCTGGTGGTCAGCCTTCTGGGCGTCAGCGACGTGGATTCGGCACGGGCCCGGCAGAAGGCCGCCAAATCGTGACCGCAATGCTGGGCATGTACGACATGCCCGCCCTTCGGCCCGTCAATGATCGCTTTTGGAGCCTGATTCGCGCGCATTTGGGCGAAGGTCCGGGCCAACTGACCCGTGATCGCGATTTCTGGGAAATCTGGCAGGACCCTGACCTAGTCTTTGCCCAGACCTGCGGCATGCCCTATCGCACCCGACTGCATGGCAAGGTGCATCTGGTTGGCACCCCCGATTATGGCCTGCCGGGTTGCCCTCCGGGGCACTATTGTTCGGTCTTCGTGGCCCGGGCCAATGATGCGCGTGATCTGCCCGAACTGGCCGCCTGCGTCCTTGCCTATAACGAGGCCCTGTCCCAATCGGGCTGGGCCGCCCCGGTCACGCATCTGTCCGAACTGGGCCTTGCACCGGCGCGCCTGCTGGAAACCGGTGGACACGCCCTGTCAGCGCAGGCCGTGGCCGACGGACATGCCGATTTTGCATCGCTGGACGCGCTGACATGGGTGCTGCTGCAAGAGCACACCGATCTGGGCCAGCGCCTGCGCCAAGTGGCAACCACGCGCCCCACCCCGGCGTTGCCCTACATCACCGCGATCACGCGCGATCCGGCCGCGGTCGCCGCCGCGGTTCGCGCCGCGATCTCAGACCTTTCCCCGGCCGATCGCGCGGCGCTGCACATCCACGGGTTGATCGACATTGCTCCCGATCTCTACCTTGCCGTTCCCAACCCGCCACCGCCCGCGGCGGTGGTGCCCGAAAGCTGACCAATTTGACCACTGTCCTTGGCCGAATCGGAGATTTCAGGTCTTGAACTTGTCATTTGCGCATTGCATTGCTCTGGTTTTTCAGCCCTAGTACCGCACCAACGCACTCAACAACACCAGGACGACCCGTGACCGACAGCACTCCCGTCATCGAGATCAGGAACCTGCACAAAAGCTTTGGCAATCTCGAAGTCCTCAAAGGAGTGGACATCACCGCCCATCGCGGCGACGTGGTGTCGCTGATCGGGTCATCGGGGTCGGGCAAATCCACCCTGCTGCGCTGCTGCAACCTGCTGGAAGACAGCCAGGAAGGCGAGATCCTGTTCAAGGGCGAGCCGGTGCGCTGGACGGGAACCCGCGACCATCGCCGCCCCGCCGATCCCAAGCAGGTGCTGCGCATTCGCACCAACCTGTCGATGGTGTTCCAGCAGTTCAACCTTTGGGCCCACATGACCATCCTGCAAAACGTGATGGAGGCCCCGATCACCGTGCTGGGCCGTGACCGGCACGAGGTCGAGGACAGCGCCCGCAGATATCTGGACAAGGTTGGCATCGGCGACAAATGCGACGCCTATCCGGCGCAGCTCTCGGGTGGCCAGCAACAGCGCGCCGCCATCGCGCGCGCGCTCTGCATGGAGCCCGAGGCGCTTCTGTTTGACGAACCGACCTCGGCGCTGGATCCCGAGCTGGAACAGGAAGTGATCAAGGTAATCAAGGATCTGGCCGCCGAAGGCCGCACCATGATCATCGTCACCCATGACATGCAGATGGCCGCCGACATCTCGAGCCACGTGGTGTTTCTGCACCAGGGCCTGATCGAAGAAGAAGGCTCGCCCGAAGATATCTTCTCCGCGCCCGAATCCGAACGGCTTCGGGGCTTTCTCTCCGCCACGATGGCGGCATAACATCAGAACAGAACCAAACAGGGGAGTTACCAATGAAAAACCTGATTCTGACCACCGCGGCACTGGCGCTTGGCGCCGGCATGGCCATGGCCGACACGGTCCGCATGGGCACCGAGGGCGCCTATCCTCCGTACAACTTCATCAACGACGCCGGCGAGATCGACGGCTTCGAGCGTGAAGTCGGCGACGAGCTGTGCAAACGCGCCCAGCTGGAATGCGAATGGGTCAAGAACGACTGGGATTCGATCATTCCGAACCTGGTGTCGGGCAACTACGACACCATCATCGCCGGCATGTCGATCACGGCCGAGCGTGACGAGGTCATCGACTTCACCCAGGACTACTACCCGCCGACCGCGTCGGCCTATGTGGCCACCTCGGCGGATGTTGACGTGACCGGTGGCGTTGTCGCTGCACAGACCGCGACCATCCAGGCCGGCCACGTGGCCGAGTCGGGCGCAACCCTGGTTGAATTCGCAACGCCCGAGGAAACCATCGCCGCCGTGCGCAACGGCGAAGCCGATGCCGTTCTGGCCGACCGCGACTATCTGGTGCCGCTTGTCGAGGAATCGAATGGCGAACTGGTCTTTGTCGGCGATCCAGTTCCGCTGGGCGGTGGCGTCGGTATGGGTCTGCGCGAAAGCGACACGGAGCTGCGTGAAAAATTCGATGCCGC
Source organism: Ruegeria sp. BHSC043 (assembly GCF_059612985.1). Taxonomy (NCBI): domain Bacteria; kingdom Pseudomonadati; phylum Pseudomonadota; class Alphaproteobacteria; order Rhodobacterales; family Roseobacteraceae; genus Ruegeria; species Ruegeria sp. BHSC043. The sequence continues at coordinate 19,782 of NZ_JBXWRS010000004.1, forward strand.
GATTACCTCGATGAAACAGGACGGCACCCTGAACGAGATGCTGAAAAAGTGGTTCGGTGAGGATACCGCCACCTATGCACCTGACGGCTCGGTCGTCACCAACTAAGCATCCGGTCCTACGGTTCGGCGCCACGCGCGCCGAACCAATCCCGGCCTTGTGCTGGGCCTGACGTTCGAAAGACGCCTCATGTTTTCCTACTGCGCTGATCCCGACACGCTCGGCACTTTCCGCTGGTTTTCATGCTATCTGACCAACGGCGTGCACTGGTCGTTCTACTTGTCGTTCATCAAGGTTCTGGCCTTGCTGGCGGTGACGGCCCCGGTGGCGTTGGCCTTCGGTTTTGCGGGGGCCATGGCGGCCCGGTCGCACGTCCCGCCGCTGGGCTGGCTGGGCAAGGGCTATATCGCCATCGTGCGCGGGGTGCCCGACATTGCGTTTTTCCTGTTCTTCGTGATCGCCCTGGACCAGGGTTTCGAATGGATGCGGCACCAGGTGCTGTGTCCCGACTGGACCGATCCGATCCGTCAGGGCAACGATTTCCTCGTCTGCCCCGCCGCCAAGCTGCCGCTGGGCACCGCACCAGAATGGGTGCACGAAACCTACGGCTTTTTCCTGGCCGTCATCACCTTTTCGATCGTTTTCGGCGCCTTCGCCGCCAACGTGCTGTTCGGCGGCATGCGCGCCGTGCCGCTGGCGCAGCTTGAAACCGCCGAGGCCTATGGCATGACCCGCCGCCAGACCTTCTGGCGCATTCTCGTGCCGCAGATGTGGGTCTATGCTCTGCCCGGCCTGTCGAACCTGTGGATGGTGCTGATCAAGGCCACGCCCCTGCTGTTCCTGCTGGGGGTCGAGGACATCGTCTATTGGGCGCGCGAGTTGGGCGGCACCAAGACCTCGAAATTCACCGCCTATCCGCATGGCGACTGGCGCATGTGGTACTTCCTGTTCCTGCTGGTTTTTTACCTTGGCATGACCCGCGTTTCCGAGATTGGCCTTGAACGGCTGATGCGCCGCCTGTCGCATGGCCAGGCGACCTCGGGCGGAGAGCTGCTGCGTAAGGAGACCACCGCATGAGCTGCCTGCAGACCATCCAAGATTACGGCCTGCGCTCGATCGGCATCGGCGAGCGCCTGCTGCCGCGCAGCGATTTCACCCTATGCGAACAGTTCACCCTGATCGGTTCAGGGATGATCTGGAACATCTATTTCGGCGTGATGGCGCTGGCCACCGGGTTCTTCCTGGCCACGGCCGTGGCTCTGGGCAAGGCGTCCAGCCGCAAGTGGCTGCGAAAACCGTCCGAGTGGTTCATCTTCATCTTCCGCGGTTCGCCGCTGTTCATCCAGTTCTTCTTTGCCTACTTCCTGTTCCTGTCGCTCAAGAAGACCTACCCGATGTTTGACGCCTTCACCTCGGCCTGGCTGGGGGCGCTGATCGTGCTGTTCCTGAACACCGCCGCCTATTCCGGCGAGATCTTCTATGGCGCGCTGCGGTCGATTCCCAAGGGTGATATCGAGGCCGCCGATGCCTATGGCATGTCGGGTTGGTCGCGCTTCCGCCGGATCGTGTGGCCTACCATGCTGCGGTTGGCCTGGCCCGCCTACACGAACGAGGCGATTTTCCTGTTCCATGCCACAACGCTGGTCTTCTTCTCGGCCTTCCCGGCCTGGCAGCAACGCGGGGACGCGCTGTACTATGCCAGCTATTTCGCTGACAAGACGTTCAACCCGTTCGTCCCCTACCCGATCTTGGCGTTCTACTTCATCCTGCTGACGCTGGTGATCGTGGGCATGTTCGGCCTGATCAACAAGCGGCTGAACCGGCACCTGCCGGTGGCGCGCAAGGCCAAGATGCGGTTCCGCCTGAACCTGGCGCGCTGAGGCGCCGGGGCTCAGGCCATCCGCAACTGGCCCAGCATCCTGCAGTCCACCGACCCTTCGGCGCAATTGGCGGTCAGCTCGTCCAGGGCGGCTTGCAACCGTTGCAACTCGGCGATCTTGCGGCGTACGCTTTCCATGTGACGTTGCGCCAATGCGATGACCTCGGCGCAATCGGCCGCGCCGCCCTCGGACAGGTCCAGCAATGCCTTTGCGTCGCCCAGCGAAACCCCCAGGTCACGGCAGCGTTTCAGAAACCGCAACCGCCCAACATCCTGCGCGGAATACAGCCGCCGATTGTTGGTGGCCCGCGCCGGGCGCGGCACGATGCCTTCGCGCTCGTAATACCGGATGTTCTCAATCCCCACGCCGCTTTGACGGGCCGCTTCGCCGATCGCAATCACGTGACCTCTTTCGCTTGATCCTGTAGTGACTACAGGATTTAGACCTCTGCCCACGCGATGCGGCAATGCCGCAGGCCTTGAATAACGGATGAACAAGATGCGCGGATTTCTCGGCCTCAGCTTCGCCGGATCCCTGTCGGCCCTTAGTGTGGGCGCGTGCTGCATGCTGCCGATGACGATGATGTTGCTGGGCCTTGGCGGCAGTTGGCTGGCCGTCTTTGGCCAGATCATGGCGGTCAGCTACCATGTTCAGGCGGCCTCGACGGCACTGATCGCGACTGCGTGGCTGGTGGCCTGTCGGCGCAATGCTGTGCGCCATCTGGAATGGGGCTTGGCGGCCAGCACCGCGATGACTGCCGTCGCCTGGGTTGTCGTGTTCCACGAGGCCCGCATCAACGTATTTCTGATCCAGCCGATGTGAGACAATGACAGACAAGACCGTAACGCTTGAAAGCACCCTGACCTGCCCGGTCTGCGGCCACGCCCAGTCCGAGACCATGCCCACCGACGCCTGCCAGTGGTTCTATGAATGCAGCGCCTGTCACACCGTACTGAAACCCAAGCCGGGCGATTGCTGTGTCTACTGCTCGTACGGAACCGTGGCCTGCCCGCCCATTCAGCAGGGCGACAGCTGCCGTCGGATAATTTGATCAAATATCGTGACAAGGGCAAAAAGCTCGACTAGGTTTGCCGAAGCACAGCTACGGAGCCCCGGATGGACCTTGCCGCCCTGCACACATTTCGCGTCGCCGCATGTGACCTGAACGGCCAGATGCGCGGCAAACGCGTGCCCCCGTCTTACGCCGACAAGCTGGGCAGCGGCGCGGTGCGCATGCCGTTTTCGGCGCTGAACGTCGATCTGTGGGGCGCCGATATCGAGGGCAGCCCGCTGGTGTTTGAAACCGGCGACGCCGATGGCGTGCTGCGCCCGACCGAGCGCGGGCCGGTGCCGATGCCCTGGCTGACTACACCCACGGCGCTGGTGCCGATGTGTCTGTTCGACGATCACGGCACGCCGTTTGCCGGCGATCCCCGCCATGCGCTGGCCGCGGTCCTGTCGCGCTATGTCCAGCGCGGGTGGAAAGTTGTTGCCGCGACCGAGTTGGAATTCACCCTGCTTGATTCCTCGGATGCGCATCCAAAGCCCCCACATAACCCGGTCACTGGCCGTCGGCTGCGCGGCGAGGCGGTGCTGTCAATGGCCGAAATGGACGCCTTCGACGCCTTCTTCACCGAGCTTTATGACGGGTGCGCCGAAATGGGGATCCCCGCCCAGACGGCAATTTCCGAGAGCGGCATCGGCCAGTTCGAGATCAACCTGAACCATCAGGACGCCATGCGCTGCGCCGATGATACGTGGCTTTTCAAGGCATTGACCCGTGGGCTGGCTCGCAAGCACGGCTTTACCGCGACCTTCATGGCCAAACCCTATGCTGATGATGCGGGGAACGGAATGCATGTGCACTTCTCGGTGCTTGATGGCCAGGGCCGCAACGTCTTTGACAATGGCGGGCGTGAAGGAACCGAAATCCTGCGCTCTGCCGTCGCCGGATGTCTGGCCGCCATGCCCGGCAGCACGCTGATTTTTGCTCCGCATGGCAATTCTTACACGCGGCTCGTGCCCGGAGCCCATGCCCCCACAGGCGCGGCTTGGGCCTATGAAAACCGGACCGCCGCGATCCGCATTCCGGGCGGAGCGCCCGCCGCCCGCCGGATCGAGCACCGCGTGGCCGGCGGCGACATCAACCCCTATCTGATGCTGGCTGCGGTTCTGGGCGCGGCCCTCGTGGGCATCGAGGACGGCCTGCACCCCCCAGCCCCGATCACCGGCAACGCTTACGACATCGACGGCCTGCCGCAATTGGCCGCTGACTGGGACACGGCCGTGACTGCGTTCGAGACCGACCCGATCGTCGCGCGCATCTTTCCCGCTGATCTGATCCGCAACATGGCCATGACCAAGCGGCAGGAGATCGCGCGCTTCGAGCAGATCCCGGCAGATCAGCACTGGCTCAGTTATCTCGAGGCCGTCTGACCCCCTTGCCCGTTCGGCGGGACTCAGCTAGATTAAATTTGATCAAATTTGGTGACTCATGAAAATCGGCATTTTGCAGACCGGCCACGCGCCCGAACCGCTGGAGAAGAAATTCGGCGACTATGACGCCATGTTCCGCACCCTGCTGGATGGCAACGGTTTTGAATTCGTGACCTACGCCGTGGTTGATGGCGAATTTCCCGATGATCCCGATGATGCCGATGGCTGGCTGATCACCGGGTCGCGTCACGGTGCCTATGAGGATCATCCGTGGATACCGTCGCTCGAAGAGCTGATCCGACAGATCCAGGCGGCCGGCAAACCCCTGATCGGCGTCTGTTTCGGCCACCAGATCATCGCGCAGGCCTTGGGCGGCAAGGTCGAGAAATTCAAAGGCGGCTGGGCCATAGGGCGCACCGAATACGACTATGACGGTGAAACCGTCAGCCTGAACGCCTGGCATCAGGATCAGGTCACGCAACGCCCCGAAAGCGCGCACCTGCTGGGCAGCAACCCGTTCTGCGAAAACGCGATGCTAGCCTATGGCGACACGATCTGGACCGTGCAGGCCCACCCGGAATATTCCAACGACTTCATCCAGGGGCTGATGGAAACGCGCGGCAAGGGTGTGGTGCCCGATGCGCTGATGAAAGACGCGAAGACCCGCGAAGCCGCCCCCGATGACAACGAACGGATCGGCCGCCTGATGGCCGATTTCCTGAAGAAAGAGAGGGCCTGATGGCCGAATGGACAGAGCAGCTGCCACAGGCGGCGCGCGATTACATCGAAGGACACCGGCTGGACGAGGTGGAATGCATCATCTCGGACCTGCCCGGCATTGCCCGGGGCAAAGCGGTTCCGGCCTCGAAATTTGCCAAGCAGTCCTATTTCCATCTGCCAGACAGCATCTTCTACCAGACCATAACCGGAGACTGGGGCGAAGCCGCAGGCGAGGATGGTTTCATAGAGCGCGACATGATCCTCAAGCCCGATTTTTCCACCGCCACCGCGGCACCGTGGACGGGCGACTGGACGTTGCAGGTGATCCATGACGCCTACGACCGCGACGGCGATCCGATTCCGTTCAGCCCGCGCAACGTGCTGAAACGCGTGGTCCAGCTGTACAAGGACAAAGGGTGGAAACCGGTTGTCGCGCCCGAGATGGAGTTCTTCCTGGTTGCCCGCAACGTGGACCCGGCCAAAGGGATCGAGCCGATGATGGGCCGCTCGGGCCGCCCGGCTGCCGCGCGGCAGGCCTATTCCATGACCGCGGTCGATGAATTCGGCCCCGTGATCGACGACATCTACGATTTCGCCGAGGCGCAAGGGTTCGAGATCGACGGCATCACCCAGGAGGGCGGCGCTGGTCAGCTTGAGATCAACCTGCGCCACGGCGACCCGGTCAAGCTGGCCGACGAGGTGTTCTATTTCAAACGCCTCATCCGCGAGGCTGCGCTGCGCCACAACTGCTTTGCCACCTTCATGGCCAAACCGATCGAGGATGAGCCGGGATCGGCCATGCATATCCATCACTCGATCATCGACATGGAGACGGGCAAGAACCTGTTCTCGGGGCCTCAGGGCGGCGAGACGGACGCGTTCTACAACTTCATCGCCGGTCTGCAACTGCACCTGCCCGCCGGGCTGGCGGTGATGGCACCCTACGTCAACTCGTACCGACGCTACGTCAAGGACCACGCCGCCCCGATCAACCTGGAATGGGCGCGCGACAACCGCACCACGGGGATCCGCGTGCCGCTGTCGGGTCCCGACAGCCGCCGGGTGGAAAACCGCATTGCCGGGATGGACTGCAACCCCTATCTGGGCATCGCCGTGTCGCTGGCCTGCGGCTATCTTGGCCTTGTCAACCAGGACCGGCCGCGCCGTCAGTTCTATGGCGACGCCTACGAAGGTGACGGCGACATCCCGCAGGTCATGGGCAACGCGCTGGATCTGTTCGACGAGGCCGAAGCCTTGCATCAGGTTCTGGGCCCCGAGTTCGCCCGCGTCTACAGCATCGTGAAACGCGCCGAGTACGAGGAATTCCTGCAGGTGATTTCGCCGTGGGAGCGTGAACACCTGCTGCTGAACGTCTGAGCCATGTGCGCCATGAATCTGCTGTACAGCAATGACAAACGCGGCACTTACCCACCCAGTTGGTATGCCGCCACCGCGCACCCGCGAACCCCAACCGAGTCGCTGCGCGGCGATGTCACAGCCGACGTGTGCATCGTCGGTGGAGGGTATACGGGTCTGTCGACCGCGCTGCATCTGGCCGAGGCCGGGTTCAGGGTGGTCTTGCTTGAGGCGCATCGCGTGGGTTTCGGCGCTTCGGGGCGCAACGGCGGGCAACTGGGCAGCGCCCAGCGCATGGATCAGGAAGATCTGGAAAAACTGGTCGGGCGCGACGACGCGGCCAAGCTGTGGGATCTGGCCGAAGACGCCAAGACGCTGGTCAAATCCTTGATCGAACGCCACGGCATCGATTGCGACCTGAAACCGGGCATCGCCACGCTAGGCTTCAGCGACGGCGAACGGGGCGAATTGCACGCCCACGCCAAGCACCTGAAAACCGCCTATGGCTATGACCAGATCGAGCTTCTGGATGCCGAATCCGGGCGCGCGCTCTGCCCCTCGCCGGCCTATGCGGGCGGCTATCTGGACAGGGGCGCGGCCCATCTGCACCCGCTGAACTTTGCGCTTGGCCTGGCCGAGGCCGCCTTAGCCGCCGGTCTGATGCTGCACGAAAACACCGAGGTTCTGGGCATCGAAGAAGGCCCGCGCGTCACCGTTCGCACCGAACAGGGTTCGGTCACGGCCGACCATCTGGTTCTGGCCTGCAATGGCTATCTGGGCAACCTGAACCGCAAGCTCGCGGCGCGGGTCATGCCGATCAACAATTTCATCGCCGCAACAGAGCCCCTGGGCGCCGAGGCTGCAAAGGTTCTGACGCAGGATGTGGCGGTTGCCGACACGAAATTCGTGGTGAACTATTTCCGGCTCAGCGCCGATGGGCGGCTGTTGTTCGGCGGTGGCGAGAGCTATGGCTATCGCTTTCCATCCGACATCGCCGCCAAGGTCCGCAAACCGATGACCGAGATCTTTCCGCATCTGCGCGACGTTCGGATCGACTATGCCTGGGGCGGCACGCTGGCCATCACAATGCGGCGGATGCCCTACCTGACACGCCTGGCGCCGAACATCCTGTCTGCCTCGGGCTATTCCGGTCACGGGGTCGGCACTGCAACCCATGCCGGTCAGTTGATGGCGCTGGCCATACAGGGTCAGGCCGAAGGGTTCGACACGATGGCCCGCGTGCCCGCTCTGCCTTTTCCCGGCGGCTCGGCCCTGCGCAGCCCTCTGCTGGTGCTCGCAATGACATGGTATGCCCTGCGTGATCGGCTGGGCCTTTGACCCGAGACTTGTGACAGTTCGGTGAAATTTCGCCCAACAGGCGAATGAAGGCTTGGTTTGCGCGATCTTTCATTTTATCTTTTCCACAGATAACCTTTGGAATTTTCAAATATGACGCTGCCACCCAACGTCCACGACGCCGAACCCATCCCTGCCGCTGCCAAAGACGCGATCGAGTCCCTGATGCAATCCGGGGACCTGTTCCGCTATACCGCGCCGCAGGACGCGCCGGTTGCCCTGCTCGAGTCAGAGTTCGCCGAATTGCTCGGCAGCAAATTCGCGCTGGCTGTGTCGTCCTGTTCGGCCGCACTGTTCCTGTCGCTCAAGGCGCTGGGGCTGCCGCGGGACGCGCGGGTGCTGATCCCCGGCTTTACCTTTGCGGCGGTGCCCTCGTCGGTGGTGCATGCCGACTGCGTTCCGGTCCTGTGCGAGGTGGGTGAAAATTACCGCATCGACATCGACGATTTTGCGACCAAGCTCGACGGCGTTCAGGCGGTTATCATCAGCCACATGCGCGGCCATACCTCGGACATGGACGCGATCATGGCGCTGTGCGACATGCGCGACATCCCGGTGATAGAGGACGCAGCCCACTCGCTGGGCACGACCTGGCATGGCCGCAACATCGGCACAATCGGCAAGGTGGGCTGTTTCTCGTTCCAGTCCTACAAGATGATCAACGCGGGCGAAGGCGGCATCCTTGTCACCGACGACGCCGACCTCGTCGCCCGCGCCGTGATCATGTCGGGCGCCTACGAGCACAATTGGAAGAAACACAAAGGCCCGCATGGCCAGAATACGCCCGACCTAGAGCAGGCTTTTGCCCGATGGCAGAACAAGCTGCCGCTTTACAATCTGCGTATGAGCAACCTCAGCGCGGCAGTGATCCGGCCGCAGTTGCCCGAATTGGCGCGGCGGGTGCGCGACGGGCTGGCCAACCACGACTATGTGGCGCAGCGCCTGAACAGCTCGCCGCATATTCACGTACCCGACCCGCTGACACCGGAACGACGTGCGCCGGATTCGATCCAATTCAACCTGGTCGACCTGAACAAAGACCAGATCAAGGCATTTGCCGCTGCAGCCGAGGGCCGTGGCGTCAAGGTGCAGGTCTTTGGTCTGAGCGAGGACAATGCCCGCGCCTTCTGGAATTGGCAGTTTCTGCCCGAGCAGGTCGAGCTGCCTCGAACGCGCGCAATGCTGATGTCGGCCTGTGATGTGCGCCTTCCCGTGCGCCTAACCCGCGCGGAACTGGATGTAATCGCCGACATCATCCTGGCCTCGGTCGGCGAGGTTACCGCGCCCGAAGTGGCCTTCGGCACCTGAGTTCAACGCCAGAGACCAAAGGCCCGGGTCATCCGGGCCTGTCTGGTATCAGCTGAGCTTGGACAGTTTCTGCTGCAGCTCGGCCAGTTGTTTCTTGATGTCGTCCAAGTCTTCTTTGGACTCGGGCTTGGCGTTCTCGTCCTTTTCAGGCCCCGACCATCCGCCTGACAAACCGCCTGTCATGGCCTTCAGAAACGCCTGCTGCTGCGCCTGAAGCGCCTCGAACCCCGGCATGTTGCTCATGGGGTTCATGGCGTTCATGTTCTCCATCATTTTGGTCTGACTTTCGCGAAGCATCTCAAAGCTGGACTGCAGGAATTGCGGCATCATGCCCCCGCCCGGCAGCATGTAGCTGCGCACCAGATCGTTCAACACGTTCACCGGCAGCACGTTTTCGCCGCGGCTTTCATGTTCGGCAATGATCTGAAGCAGATACTGGCGGGTCAGGTCATCCCCGGTCTTCAGGTCGATGATCTGCACTTCGCGCCCGTCGCGGATGAATCCCGCGATGTCCTCGAGCGTGACATAGTCACTGGTCTCGGTGTTATACAGCCGACGGCTGGCATAGCGCTTTATCAGCAGAGGTTTTTCTTTGTCCGACACCGTTTGCCCTCCCCAAGGATGATGCGTTGCAGCAGAGGTTATGCGACCGCAGCACAAAAAGAAAGGGCAGGTCACAGGACCTGCCCCTAGCGATTGCACCGGTTGGGAGGGATGGGTGCGTTTCGCGGGTCTTGCTTACTTGGCGGCCGTTGCTTTCTTAGCGGCAGCGGTCACTTCGTTGGTGGCTTTCTTGACGGCCGCGGTGGTTTCTTCCGCAGCTTCCTTGCCGGCAGCCATCAGAAGCTCGACGGTTTCCGACTGCAGCTTCTTGGCGATTTCAGCGAAAGCGGCCAGGTTCTCAGCCGCGACTTCGGCCGAAGCGCTGGCGAAGTCGGTTGCCGCTTTTGCGTAGTCAGCCGGCTCGGCCTTGGCTTTCGACATCTCGGCCAGCTTGGCCAGGGTGTCCTTGGTCCACTTGCTCGAGATCTCGGCCGATTTCTCGGCGGCTTCCAGCGCAACGCCGGACAGTTTCTCGTTCAGGGTCGCGGTCGATTTGAACGCATTTTCCATTGCGGTGGTATCCACCGGGAAAGCACCCATCATTTCCTTCAGGGTCGCGGTAAAGTCTTGGGTCTTTGCCATTGGTCTAATCCTTTCAGCCAGTCCGGGCCCACCCCGGGTTCTTCAGCTTGAGGACAATATGAATGCCGCAACGCAGCATTTCAAGCATTTTTTGCTGCGTCGCAGAAATATTTTAGGTTTCAGAATGAAATCAGACCTTTGGCTTGGCCACGACATAGGTGCCGGGCGCCGGGGCCAGCGGTGGATGGTCCGAATCAGCAGGCGTACGCGCGGGAACCTGCTTGCCTGAACGCTTTTTCAACCACGCCTCCCAGCGCGGCCACCACGAGCCCTCGTGGAAGGAGGCTTCTTTCATCCAGGTGTCGGCATCCGCCTTCAGGTCGTCATTGGTGTAGTGACCGTATTTCTTCTTGCTGGGCGGGTTCACGATGCCCGCGATATGGCCGGATTCGGACACCACGAAGCTCTTCGACCGAGACCCCATCTGCTGGACCCCCCGGTAGCAATCCTTCCAAGCGGCGATGTGGTCGGTCTCGCAGGTGATTGCCATCAGCGGCACATCCACGTCGCGCACATGCAGCTTGTGGCCCATCAACTCGAACCCGTCGGTGACGAACTCGTTGCGCTGACACAGGCCCCGCAGATACTGCACCACCATCTTGGCCGGCAGGTTGGCCCCATCGCCGTTCCAATACAGCAGGTCGAATGCTGGCGGCGTTTCCCCCATCATGTAACTGCGCACCGCAGGGGCATAGACCAGATCACGCGCCCGCAGAAAGGACATGGTCCGAGCCATGATCCATGACCGCAAAACGCCGATGCGGTTCACCTCCTCTTCGATCTCTTCAATGAAGTCCTCCTGCAGGAACGGCGTGAACTCGCCCTGATCGGAAAAATCCGTCAGCGCGGTAAAGAAGGTTGCGGATTTTATCGATTTGTCACCCCGCTGTTTCAGCAGCGACAAAGTCAGGCCCAGCGTGGTGCCCGCAATGCAATAGCCGACAGCGTTCACTTGCTTGACCTTGCAGATCTTCTTAGCCTCTTCGATCGCGGTCAGGTAGCCGTCCTGAATATAGTCCTCCATGCCGGTTTCGGCATAGCTGGCATCGGGATTGACCCAACTAACCACGAACAGGGTATAACCCTGCTCGGTGATCCATTTGATCAAGCTGTTTTCGGGTTTCATGTCCAGAATGTAGAATTTGTTGATCCACGGCGGGAACAGAACGATCGGGATCTCGTGCACCGTTTCGGTGGCTGGCGCATATTGGATCAACTCCATCATCCGGTTGCGATACACTACCTGGCCCGGTGTGGTTGCCAGGTTGCCCCCCACCTCGAATGCTTTTTCGTCGGCCAGTTTCACCACCAGCGCGCCGTCATTGGCCTCGAGATCGGCCACCAGGTTCTCAAGCCCCTGAATCAACGACTGGCCGTCGGTCTCGATCGCCTTTTGCAGGGCGTCTGGGTTGGTCGGCAGGAAATTGGTGGGCGACATCATGTCGACGATCTGCTGCGCCATGAAGCGCAGGCGTCGCTTGTCTTTTTCGTCCAGATCCTCGACGGAATCGACGGCCTGTGCGATCGCCTCGGCATTGGTCAGGTATTGCTGAAGCACCAGACGGAAATAGGGGTTCTTGTCCCACAGCGGATTCGCAAACCGCTTGTCACGCGGCGCGCCGGTTTCCACGTCGTCGTCTCCGTTCAGCAACGCTTGCTGCGCTGCAGCAAAATTCAAAACGGACTTGCCCCAGTATTCGATCTGCTGTTCCAGCAGCTTGGCCGGGTTCTGCAGCGCCTCGGTCCAGTAAGCCGTTGCCGCCTTTGCCAAAACTTCGTGATTCGGGACATCCAGCGCGGGATTGTGAGGTTTTCTGGACGCCATAACCTCGACCAGTCGCTTCGACAGCGCCTCGACTTTCATCATGTTTTCTTGAAGCCGTTCAAGGTGTTCGTCGGTCATTTCCGGCATCTTGCCTTCGCTTGTTGTCATTTAAACAAATCCCCCCTAACCTCGCTGCTGTGCAGAATATCGTCGTGGGAACCGGGGGGCAAAGCGGCGAATGGTCCGAACTTTCAGGCTGACATTCAGGAGGCCAAATCCATGCGCTATATGATGACCTACGACCTGATGGAGTCGATGCGGAACACCAATCAATGGCTTGGTGCAACCGCAAGCACATTTGCCTCCTACCCCGCCTTTGCGATGGTTCCCAATCCGGTGTTCAACTGGATGGCGGCCTGGGGTGAAGTCACGGAACGCACCTTCAAACGCATGGTCGCCAAGCCCGACTGGGGCATCCGAACATTTACCTGCGAGGACGGCAAAGATCATCTGGTGGAAGTCACCTCCGTGCTTGAACGCCCCTTCGGCGATCTCATCCACTTTCGCGTGAATGGCCGCGAAGAGCAACCGCGCAAGGTGCTTTTGGTTGCGCCGATGTCGGGGCACTACGCCACGCTGCTGCGCTCGACCGTCAAAAGCCTGCTTGTCAATTGCGAAGTCTACATTACCGATTGGCATAACGCGCGCGACATCCCCGTGTCCGAAGGCAAGTTCGATATCGAGGACTACACCCTCTACCTTGTCGATTTCATGAAGGAGCTCGGGCCCGACACCCATGTGGTGGCCGTCTGCCAACCCGCGCCGCTGACCTTGGCCGCCACCGCCTACCTCGCCGAGAAGGACCCCAAGGCGCAGCCCAGCACCCTGACCTTGATCGGCGGCCCCGTCGATCCTGACGCCACGCCGACCGAAGTCACCGATTTCGGCCGCCGCGTGACCATGGGCCAGCTTGAGGAAACGATGATCCAGCGCGTGGGCTTTAAATACAAAGGCGTCGGCCGGATGGTTTATCCCGGCCTGTTGCAGCTGGCATCTTTCATGTCGATGAATGCCGAGCGCCATGGCAAGGCTTTCTCGGACCAGATCCACCGCGTGATGCGTGACGAAGCATCGGACCACGACGCCCACAACCGGTTTTATGATGAATATCTCGCCGTGATGGACATGACCGCCGAATTCTACCTTTCCACAGTCGAGCGTGTTTTCAAGAACCGCGAAATCGCGCGGAACGAGTTCGTCGTGGATGGCCACAAGGTGGATATCGGCAAAATCACCGATGTAGCGGTCAAAACGGTGGAAGGCGCCAATGACGACATCTCGGCGCCCGGCCAGTGCATCGCGGCGCTGGATCTGTGCACCGGCCTGCCCGACAGCAAGAAGGCCAGCCATGTCGAACCCGGCGCCGGGCATTACGGCATCTTCGCCGGGCGCAGCTGGCGCGACAACATCCGCCCGCTGGTCATTGAGTTCATGAACGAAAACAGCCGCAAGCCGAAACGCCGCGCCGCCAACAGCAACAAGGTCGCGTGATACCCGGCGCCACAGCCACGTCGCTGACCTTCGCCTGCACCTGCGGCGGGCTGAGCGGCGAGGTCAGCGCCAAAGGCTTGGCCACGGGCACCCATGTCGTCTGCTATTGCCCCGATTGCCGGGCCGGGCAGCTGTATTTCGGCCAGCCCGATCCCGCGCCCGGCCCGGTGGACATATTCCAGATGTCTCCAGAATACATACACATCTCCAAGGGGGCCGAGAACCTGGCGGTGATGCGCCTTGGCCCCAAAGGGTTGTTTCGCTGGTACGCTAAATGCTGCAACGCCCCGCTGGCTACCACCACCAGCAGCCCGAAACTTCCGTTTGCCGGCTTTGACGTGGCCCGGTTTGCCGACCCTGAACCGCTGGGTCCGGTAAAGACCCGCGCCTATGTTCCGCAGAGCAACGGCAAGTGGAAACATGAAAAACCGGGCCCGGCCGTTCTGGGCATGATCCGGCGCGTGCTGGGCGCGCGCCTATCCGGTCGTTGGCGGCAGACCCCGTTTTTCGATACCGAGACAGGCGAACCGGTCGCGCTGCCGCATGTGATCACCCGCGAAGAACGCGCGGCCCTCTACGACTAGAAAATCCGCAACGGAATATTCAACCAGTCGATCAGCGCGGCAGTCGTTTCCTCGGGCGCCTCAAGCGTGGGCAGATGCCCGGAGTCATTCACAACGTGCAAGACGGCTTCGGGGATCAGTTCGGCCATAAAGCTGTGCTTGCGTACCGGCGTCAGCGTGTCATGCGCCCCGCACAAAACCAGCGTCGGCACCTTGATCCGGCGCAGGGTACCCTGCTGATCCGGGCGCCGTTGAAGCGCACGCATCTGGCGCACGAACAGGTCCGGCCCCAGTTCGGTCGCCATCTGCAGCATGTCGTCCAGTATGGGGAGGCGCTGCGGCCCCGGCGCCAAGATGTTGGTTCCGATGACCTTGCGCATCACTTCCTGCAGGCGTCCGGCCTGCGCCCCAACGATCAACTCTTCGCGGTTCGCGGCGATCTGGGGGGTGTCGGCCTGCGCATCGGTGGCCATCAAGCACAGCCGCGTCACCCGGTCGGGCGCCCGCCGCACCAATTCCAGCGCGACAACGCCGCCCATACTCAGCCCGGCTAGCGCAAAGCGGTGAGGCAACTGGTCCAGTAACCCCGAGGCGATTTCCTCGATCCGATCCCCGCCGCCGATGGGCGCGACCGTCACCGCCCGATCCCGCGACAGCTGGGCGATCTGCGGCTGAAACAGTCGGGCATCACCCATCAGACCGGGCAAAAGCACCAGCGGCTCGATCACGCGGGGCCTCCTTTTGTCTGCCGAATGCGTCGGCGTTTTCGTCAGGATGAAAGGTTGCGCATCGCCGGGCAAGGCCAAAAATCACGGGTAGCAGATACCCCGGAACGGCGGGAAATCGGCATACCGCGCACGCCGTGCGTCGGGTGGCTCGTCCGGCTCCGCTCCGGCCCGCAACAGGCTGCCGCGCGGAGCGATGTAACTGTCGATCCGGCGCAGCGGAACGGGCCGCCACACGAGGTTGAACGCGCAAAGCTTGGGAAAGAACCAGATCTCGGAATAATCCAGATGATCGTGCATCCACCACGCCAGATCGCGCCAATCGCGGCCCTGCGCGTACCGGTCCGCGAACCATGGGATCACTACCGACGCCCCCGCGATCCGCGCATCCCCCCGTCCCCGGTCCCAGATGTGGCATTCCAACGGATGATCGTTGCGGGCGCAGTTCAGCTTGTTCTCGTTGCCGAAGCGGTTCAGCGAGGGCGAGCGATAGCCCGAGCGCACGGCAACCCGGCCAAAGGTCTCCTCGAGCGGGTCCAGCAAGGTTTCGCACAGCGCCCGCCCCGTTTCGATTGCAAGGTCGGGATCCTCGGGAATGTTCTGCCGGGCGTGAAAATTCCCGATCTCGGAATACAGGAAATCGCGCATGAAGAAATGCCGAGACAGCCGCACCCGGCCCAGCGTCTCAAGGCTCCACATGCTGCCCGGCTTGCGCATTCTCCACCTCTGTCCGCTGGCCAATGGCCTATTCGACCCCCAGCGCCCCGAGCCAGTCCAGAATACCCTGCACCGTGGCCGCGTCCTGCCCGGGCGAGGTCAGCCGCCCCGCAACCACATGCGAATAGGGGTCGTCACCCGGCCCCATTGTCACTGTGTGCACGGTTGCAGGCACGCCCCATGCAGCGGCGACTTTGCGCGTTAGGTCCGGCCGCACGATCTTGTCCTCATCCGAAAACCAGAACAGCGCCGGCACCAACGCCCTGGAGAAATCCAGCACCCGCACCCGGTCGACCAGCACCGACATCGGCACCACGGCCTCCCACGGATAGACCAACGTCCAGTACGTGTTCCGTTCGGCATCGTCGCCCGACACGTCGCGGGTTTCCCCCATCAGCAACGGCAGCCAACTGCGCGCCCAAGGCAGTGACGGTATCCAGGATCCGGCCGCCTGCACCCCGAAATTGGGCGAGATGAACACCATCCCGACCACATCCTTGCTCAGTTCGGGGTCCAACGCCGCGGCTGCCGCCAGGGTCCCCCCGGTCGAGGTCGAGATCACGATGACCTCCTCGCCCACGGCGCGGGCGGCGGCCAGACCTTCGGCCATGTCCCGCATCCAGCCCGAGGCCGTCCCCTCGGCCATCGCATCCGACCCGCGCCCGTGCCCCTGCAGGCGCGTATAGACCAGATTGGCCCCCAGCGCGTCGGCGATCCTGTCGGGCACCGGGCGGATTTCCTCGGACGAGGCCGAGAACCCGTGCACATAGAGCACCGAATAAGGCGTGCGCCGTTCCTTGAATCCGTCCTGCCAGATGACCCGCTTTTCGACACCCGGCACGATATCGTCATAGGCGGACTCGATGCTTTCGAAATAGACCTGAACCCCCTCGCCGAACTTGCGCGGATCGAACCGCGGGTGCAGATCTACCTCTTCGCGCGGGCCGAACCAGTAGATCAACCCGCCGACCACCACCAACGCCAGCAAGGCCCGCCCGAGAAACCGCCCCAGCCGCCACATCAATTGGCCCCCATCACGTCGCGAACCGCATCCTCGATCAGCCCCAGGCACGGCCCGTCCGAGAACCGGTGATCCGCATCCTTGACCAGCAACAGCCGCATGTCCGGCCCGCTGGCATGGTCGAGCAGCCGTACAGCGGTGTCGACCGAAACCGCCGTATCAGCCGTGCCCTGCAGGAACCGCACCGGAAACGGCAGGTTCAATGGCGACCGCAACACCAGCCGCGTCCGGCCATCCTCGATCATCCGCTTGGTGATGATGTAGGGCTCCATGTAATCCGAGGGCAACTCAACATGCCCCACCGTCTCCAGCGCCTGTTTCTGTTCGTCGCTGAACGAGGCCCAATAACCGTCCTCGGTGAAATCCGGCGCCGCCGCGATCGTGACCATACCCGCGATCCGCTCGGGCATGGCCTTGGCCAGCAATAGCGCCTGCCACCCGCCCATGGACGAACCCACCACGATCAGCGGCCCCTGGGTCAGCGCTGAAACCGCCGCAACCGTGTCCTCGTGCCAATCCCCGATACAGCCCTCCTCGATCCGGCCGGAACTTTCGCCATGCCCGGAGTAGTCGAACCGCAGATAGGCCTGCCCACGCGCCCGCGCCCAGTCCTCCAGATGCACCGCCTTGGTGCCCTCCATGTCCGACTTCAGACCACCCAGAAAAACGACCGTGGGCCCCACCCCTTCGCTCTTGTGATAGGCCAGCCGCCGCCCCTGCGGCGTTTCCAGAAATGTCGTCGCTGCCATGAAACCCTCACTTGCTTTTCCAGCATCATGCACGCGCCGCGCCCAAGTGCAATTCCCCGCCCCCCTCTTCATCTGGCCTCAAATATCCCGGGGAGCGCGAGGGGCAGCGCCCCTCGCCCCTCACCCTTGACACAGACACCACCACCTGCCACACGGGCCCGACACCATAACCCGCAACCGGGCGTTCTGTGGGCGCCAAACCGACGAGGAGAGCCAGATCATGGCCCTGGATTCAAAATCCGTCTCTCTTACCTTCCCAGATGGCAATTCCCGATCCTACGCGGCAGGCGTGACGCCGGCCGAGGTCGCTGCCGACATCTCCACCTCGCTGGCGAAAAAGGCCATCTCGGCCACCGTCAACGGCCAGCACTGGGACCTGCAGTGGCCCATCGAACAGGATGCCGAAATCGCCATCCATACGATGAAGGACGAGGCCCAGGCCAACGAACTGATCCGCCACGACTTTGCCCACGTGATGGCCCGCGCGGTGCAGGAAATCTGGCCCGCCACCAAGGTCACCATCGGCCCGGTCATCGAAAACGGCTGGTACTACGACTTCGACCGCGAAGAGCCGTTCACGCCCGAAGATCTCGGCCTCATCGAGAAAAAGATGAAAGAGATCATCAACAAGCGCGACCCGGTCACCACCGAGATCTGGGAGCGCGAGCGCGCCATCGAATTCTACAAGGCCAACAACGAGCCCTACAAGGTCGAGCTGGTCGAGGCGATCCCCGGTGACGAGCCGGTGCGCATGTACTGGCACGGCCATTGGCAGGATCTCTGCCGCGGCCCGCACCTGCAACATACCGGCCAACTGCCCGGCGACGCCTTCAAGCTGATGTCCATCGCTGGCGCCTACTGGCGCGGCGACAGCAACCGCCCGATGCTGCAGCGTATCTATGGCGTGGCCTTCACCGGCAAGGAAAAGCTCAAGGCGCACCTGCACATGCTGGAAGAGGCCGCCAAACGCGACCACCGCAAGCTGGGCCGCGAGATGGACCTGTTCCACATGCAGGAAGAGGCCCCGGGCCAGATCTTCTGGCACCCCAACGGCTGGACGATCTACACCCAGTTGCAGGACTACATGCGCCGCCAGCAACGCCGCGGCGGCTATGTCGAGGTCAACACCCCGCAGGTGGTCGACCGTAAGCTGTGGGAACGCTCGGGCCACTGGGACAAGTACCAGGAGAACATGTTCATCGTCGAAGTCGACGAGGAACACGCCCGCGAAAAGGCCGTGAACGCGCTCAAACCGATGAACTGTCCCTGCCACGTGGAAATCTTCAAGCAGGGTCTGAAATCATATCGCGACCTGCCGCTGCGCATGGCCGAGTTCGGCTCGTGCAACCGGTATGAACCCTCGGGCGCCCTGCACGGCATCATGCGCGTGCGCGGCTTCACGCAGGACGACGCGCATATCTTCGCCACCGAGGACCAGATCGAATCCGAGACCGCCGAGTTCATCCGCTTCCTCAGCGTGATCTACAAGGACCTGGGCTTCGAGAACTTCTCGGTGAAATTCTCGGACCGCCCCGAAACCCGCGCCGGCTCGGACGAAGTCTGGGACAAGGCCGAAGAGGCGCTTCTGTCCGCCACCCGCGCCGCCGGGATCGAACCCGAGTTGAACCCCGGCGAAGGCGCCTTCTATGGTCCGAAACTGGAATTCGTCCTGACCGACGCCATCGGCCGCGACTGGCAGTGCGGCACCTTCCAGGTCGATTTCGTGCTGCCCGAGCGGCTGGACGCCACCTATATCGGCGCCGACGGCGCCAAACACCGCCCGGTCATGCTGCACCGCGCGACGCTGGGCTCGTTCGAACGGTTCATCGGCATCCTGATCGAGGAACACGCCGGCAAGCTGCCCTTCTGGCTGGCGCCCCGGCAGGTCGTTGTCGCCTCGATCACCTCCGAGGCCGACGACTACGTGCACGAGGTGGTGGACGCGCTCAAGGCCGCCGGTGTCCGCGCCGAGGCCGACATCCGCAACGAGAAGATCAACTACAAGGTCCGCGAGCATTCGGTCGGCAAGGTCCCGGTGATCCTGGCCGTGGGCCACCGCGAGGTCGAAGAGCGTACCGTCAGCGTCCGCCGCCTGGGCGAGAAGCAGACCCGTGTCCAGTCGCTCGAGGATGTAACAAAAGAGCTGGCGCGCGCGGCCACGCCGCCCGATCTTCTGTAACAATCGGCTCCGCCTTGCAGAAAATCCGGCCCCCAGCACGGGGCCGGACTGAAACATTTATGGATTTCCTAATTTATTACAGTGCGTTAACTTGCAAGGGGCATTAACGTTCCCTGACACAGCCGTGAGACACGGGCTCGTGAATTCAACAGAGAGGTGTCAGCCGTTACCTTTGTCAATGTCACAAGCAGACATACGCAATCACGAAAAGGATTACCTGAGATGTCGAACACCGCCAAAACCCTCGTAATCGCAAGCGCCGTTGCAGCAGCCGTTGCCGGCACTGCCACCACCGCAGCCGCACAGGCCAAGGAAAAGTGCTATGGCATCTCGAAGGCCGGTCAGAATGACTGTGCCGCTGGTCCGGGCACCACTTGCGCCGGCACCTCGACCGTCGATTACCAGGGCAATGCCTGGACGCTGGTCGATGCAGGCACCTGCACCGATATCGAACTGCCCAAAGCTGCGGACGGAACACCCCGCAAGGGCTCACTGGAACCGCTCGAGCGTGACCTGCCCGCATAAGACTGCCTGACGGTTTACAAGGGCGGGCGTTTTCAAATTGCCCGCCCTCTTTTTTGCCGGAAAGGATCAGGCCCTTGTTGGATGACGCCCGTAAAGTAAACCATTTGCCCGCCGCGCCCGGTGTTGGCTACAAGCCTCAGCACTTTGCCGACCTTCTGGCGCAGCCCGGTCCAGTCGGCTGGCTGGAAATTCACGCCGAAAACTACATGGGCGACGGCGGTCGCCCCCTGGCGCAACTGCGTCACCTTGCCGAACGGTTTCCCATCTCGGTGCATGGCGTGGGCCTGTCGATCGGCGGCGAAGGACCGCTGGACGCCGAGCACCTGGACCGATTGAAACACCTTGTGGGCTGGCTGAACCCGGCCAGCTTTTCAGAACATCTGGCATGGTCCACCCATGACAGCCAGTTCCTGAACGATCTGCTGCCCCTGCCCTATACAGACGCCACACTGGCGCGCATCTGCGATCATATCGATCAGGTACAAGAGACGGTGGGCCGGCAGATGCTGCTGGAAAACCCGTCCAGCTATCTCGCTTTTGCCGAAAGCACGTGGTCTGAACCCGACTTCTTGCGCGAGGTCGCACGCCGGACCGGATGTGGCCTGCTGCTGGACGTCAACAATGTTTTCGTCTCGGCCACCAATCTGAATTACAGCCCGCAGGCCTATATCGACGCCTACCCTGTGGACCAGGTTGGCGAGATCCACCTGGGTGGCCACGACGAGGACGAGGACGACCATGGGCAACCCCTGCTGATCGACAGCCACGGCCGCGCCGTCGTCGACCCGGTTTGGGCTTTGCTGGATTATGTGCTCGACCAATCAGGCCCCAAACCCGTGCTGATCGAATGGGACAATGACGTGCCCGACTGGCCCACCCTGCGCGCCGAGGCTGAACGCGCGCAATCCGCGCTGGACCGGATCCCGGCATGAGCGTTTCGCAATCGGAATTCCGGGCGGCCTTGCTGGACCCGGCAGCCCCCGTGCCCGACGGGTTGCTGGACGACCAGGCCCGCCCCGCCGGACGCCGCTTCAGCGTCTATCGCAACAACGTAGCCGTGTCGCTGACCGAAGCAATGCACCAGGCATTTCCGGTCATAACCAAGCTGCTGGGTCCGCAGAACATGGACGGTCTGGCCGGGATCTATCTGCGTCAGCACCCGCCGACCTCCCCGCTGATGATGTTCTATGGCGAGAGCTTCCCCGAATTTCTCGCCGACACCAAGCAACTGGCGCATCTGGGCTATCTGCCTGACGTGGCGCGGCTGGAGCTCGCCCTGCGCCGGTCGTACCACGCCGCCGACAGCCAGCCGATCGCGCCCGACGTGCTGGCCACCCTGCCGCCTCAGGACTTGATGCAGGCCCGGCTGGGCATTGCCCCGGCCATGCAACTGATCCGGTCCGACTGGCCCATTTACGCCATCTGGTTGTTCAACACCGAAGACGGCGCGCCAACGCCCGAGCCCGGTGCGCAGGACGTGCTGATCACGCGCCCTGAATTCGACCCGTCGCCGCACCTGCTGCCCCCCGGCGGGCTCGACTGGATCACCGCCATTCAGGCCGGCCGGACCATTGGCCAGGCCTTCGAGGCAACCACCGCTCGGACGCCCGCATTCGACCTGGGTGCCACCCTGGCACTGCTGCTGCAGGGCAATGCGATCACTTCTGTCACCATCGAAAGGCCGGAAACATGACTGCCCTGATTTCTCTGCACAATTCCGCATTCGGTAAGCTGGACCACGCCTCGAACTGGCTGACGCCGACAGTGGCGCGGCTGACCTTTGCTGCGGTTCTTCTGGTCTATTACTGGAACTCGGCCATGACCAAGCTGGGCAGCGGCTTTTTTGGGTTCCTTTTCCCTTCGGACGGGGCCTATGTGCAGATCTTCCCCAAGGCGATGGAGGCCGTCGGCTATGACAGCTCGCAGCTTGGGTTCTTTACCTGGCCCGTTGCCGTCGCCGGCACGTGGGCCGAGTTCATCCTGCCAGCATTGCTGCTGGTGGGGCTTTTCACTCGCCTTGCCGCCCTGGGCATGATCGGGTTCGTCTGGGTGCAGACATTCACCGATGTCACCGGGCATGGGGTCAAGCTGGGCAGTCTGTTCGACAACACCATCACCCTGATGGATCAGCGGGTTATGTGGACCTTCCTGTTCGTGGTTATCGTGATCAACGGCGCGGGCCCGCTCTCGCTCGATCGGGTTCTGCGCCTGAAATGACCTAGAAATGCGCCTTGGGTTCGTCCGGCTTGCCCGCGGCGATCCCAAGCAGCCCCGCGACGCCGGCGAAGGCAATGGGGAACATGGTAAACACGCCAAAGCCAAAGGCGTAGTACATTCCCGCCGCGGAAATCAGCAGCAAGACCCCCGCCACCAAAGCCCGGGCGTGCGCCATCGCACCCCCGGCAATCGCCAGCATCGGCGCAAAGATCGAGGCCGTCTTGATCAGTTCCGGGTTCTCCACCTGCTCGGCCAGACCTTCAATCTCGCCATAGCGATCCACCAATTCGACGAACCCGTATCCGAAAAACCCGACGATCATTCCGACCAGCCCGGCGATGACCCCCAGGATCATGGCTGCGTTTCGCATGCTGTCTTCCTTGCTGTTGCGTCGTGACAGATAGGCACCCTTTCAGACAATGCCAAGGCCGGCTTGGGTCTGCGGGGTCCAGCCCAGATACATCTCGGCCCCGTTTTCGATCAGCGGCCGCTTCATCAGCGTGGGGTGGTCAGCCAGCAGTTCCAGAACCGGACGCGCGCGCGCGGCCGCGTCCAATCCGCGCCAGGTCGTTGAACGGGTGTTGAGCAAGGTGTCGCCGAAACGCGCAAATGCCCGCGCCAGTACATCGGCCGGCACGCCTTGCGAGCGCACATCTACAAACTCGGCATCCGGAAGCGATTTCAACGCCTTGCGGCAAGTGTCACAGGTCTTGAGACCATAAAGGCGCATGGCCGGTCCTCTTTGGTTTTTGATCCAATTTCGGGCAAAACGCAGTGCCTGGCCCAGTATTCCTTGATTTTTTACCGCACCGTGCAATGTTGAAAAAGGCGAAACACATAATTTACGCCGTCTCGTTCGCTCGGAACTGCGTCGATTGGTGGTCGCTTTGACTATGCCCTGTCATTTCGCAGGGTGACGCGCAAGGAGAAGGAGACACGGAATTATGCCTACCGGCACCGTGAAGTGGTTCAATACGACCAAAGGCTATGGTTTTATTGCCCCTGATGAGGGTGGCAAGGATGTGTTTGTTCATATCTCGGCCGTAGAACGATCCGGCCTGACCGGACTCGCCGACAATCAGAAAGTCTCGTACGAGTTGCAGGACGGACGCGACGGCCGCCAAATGGCGGGTGATTTGAAGCCCATGTAATCGGTCCGCCCGTCAGGGCGGCGCCCTGAAACAAGGTCGACGGCCAATTTGCGGGCCGTTGACCGCTCCCCTACCGCCCGCTATCCCCTGTGCCGGTTTTTGACCGGGTCGGCTGTTTGAGAAGCGGTCATGACGTTGCCCAGACAGGCTGCGTGGCTAGGTGTTGCGGATCACCGCCTCGAACTCCCGCCACTCGCGCGCGGTCATGCCCGAGTTCTCCTGTGTCACCGCCTCACCTTGCAGCATGCGCCGCAGTGCTTCGACCATCTGCGCTGACAAGTTGACCGCACCCAGGCGGTAGTCCTCGAACGCCTTGTAGGCGAACGGAACCCAGTCAGCCACGATTTTGCACATGGTTTCGGCATAGACCCGGATTTCGTATTGCGCATGCGGGTCGGCCCGCAACCGCAGGAAATGGAACAAGTTATGCAAGTCCACCTTCCAGTACCACTGCGTGTAGATGTTGGCCGGCAGGTTCATCCGCGCCAGTTCGCGCGCCAGCCCCTGCTGGCCGTCCTGGCGGATCATCGCTTCGTAATTGTCGTAGCAGCGGGCGCTGTCGGCCTTGAGAATGTCCAGCACGCGGGCAGCTTCTTCACCCTGCAACGCCTCTCCCCGGCCCTGATTGTTGACCGCCGACTGCGCCGCCAATTGATCCGGCGCGGGAATGTAGAATTCCCGGTCAAGGATCGAATAGCGGGCGGAGTATTCATTTACATTCGCCGTGCGGTGCCGGATCCACTGTCGTGCTACGAAGACCGGCAGTTTGACATGCAGCTTGACCTCGCACATCTCAAACGGGGTCGAGTGCCAGTGCCGCATCAGATAACGGATCAACCCCTCGTCATTCTGCACCGATTTGGTGCCCTTGCCGTACGAGACCCGCGCCGCCTGGCAGATCGCCGCGTCGTCGCCCATATAGTCGATCACCCGCACGAAACCGTGGTCCAGAACCGGGTGTGCGGTGTACAGATGCTCTTCCATGCCGGGCGCCACGACTCGACGGGTCGGCTGCGTCTGGGCGCGTTGTTCTTCGATTTCGGCCAGTTGTTCGGCAGACAGCGGCATGAAATTTCCCTCTCCAGCATTGAGTCGTCTAACACTATATATCGGCAGCACTGGCATCGAAACCGCGATATGTACGGCGCCTTGTGCATTTTTCGTATGGAGCCCTGCCCGCCCCTCGACACCCACCGACAGCGCGCTAAGCTGACGCAGATCATCTTGAAAAAAGGAAAACACGATGGGGCTGAAATACCTCCACACGATGGTTCGGGTGAAGGACCTGGACAAATCCATGGCGTTCTACAAGCTGCTGGGGTTGCAGGAAACCCGCCGTTATGACAGCGAAGAGGGGCGGTTCTCGTTGATCTTCATGGCGCCTCCGGGGCAGGAGGACGCACCGATTGAACTGACCTACAACTGGGACGGCGATGATGGTCTGCCCAGCGACAGCCGCCATTTCGGGCACATCGCCTATGGCGTCGACAATATCTATGAAACCTGCCAGCACCTCGCCGACAACGGCGTCGTCATCAACCGCCCGCCGCGCGACGGGCGCATGGCCTTTGTGCGCTCGCCGGACAACATCTCGATCGAACTGTTGCAGAACGGCGAACCGCTGCCCCCGGCCGAGCCCTGGGTCAGCATGGAAAACACCGGCCACTGGTGATCCGCTGGTTGACAGCCCTGGGGTTGGCCGCCTTGGCCGGCCCCGTTCAGGCCGAGCAATGCCGCCTGGCACTGCTGCTTGCACTCGACATCTCGGTATCGGTCGATGCAACCGAGGACGCGCTGCAGCGTCAGGGCCTGGCCGCCGCTCTGGTCGCGCCCGAGGTCGAACGGGCGTTCTTTTCGTCGCCCATGCCCGTGGCCTTGGCCGCCTATGAGTGGAGCGGGCGAAACACGCAGCATGTCATCCTGCCCTGGCAGATGATCGAAACCCGGGCCGATCTGCTCGATGTGGCCCGGCGCATCGGTCGTTCCACCCGCTCCGATGCCGGGTCCGCCACAGCCATGGGCCACGCGCTGGGGTACGGTGCAACCTTGATGCGCCAAGCCCCGCCCTGCCTGTTCCAGACCATTGATCTGTCGGGGGACGGATCGAACAATGACGGCTACGGCCCGCAGATCGCCTATCGCCATTTCCCCTTTGAAAACGTCACGGTCAACGGGTTGGTCATCAACGCCGCAGATTTCGAAGGCGAGCTGTTCCTGATTCCGTTCTTTGAAAACAACGTCCTGCACGGCCCCGGAGCCTTTCTGGAAATCGCCCAGGGATTCGAGGACTTCGAACGCGCCATGCGCCGCAAACTGGAGCGCGAGTTGACCAGCCTGCAGATCGGCGCGCTGGAGAGGGCCGTCCGATGATCGTCCGAGCGCTGGCGTTGTTGATGTGCCTGGTCGCGACCCCGCTTGCCGCCCAATGCCGACAGGCACTGGCGCTGGGGCTGGATGTTTCGGGCTCGGTCGACAGCCGTGAGTACCGATTGCAACTGGACGGGCTGGCGGCAGCCCTGCAGCGGCCCGAAGTGCAAGACCTCATCCTGTCGGACCCGAGCACACCGATCCGGCTTGCCGTCTTCGAATGGAGCGAAACCAGCTTTCAACGCGTGCTCATCGACTGGACCACTCTGCGCAGTTCGTCCGACCTGCAGGCCATCGCCGAACGCCTGAAAGCCACCAGCCGCTCGTCGGCGCCACAAGGCACCGCGGTGGGGGCTGCGATGCAGTTCGGCGCCGGGCTTCTGGCTGGGCAAGCGGATTGCTGGAAGCGCACGCTTGATCTGTCGGGGGACGGCAAGCACAATGTCGGCCCACATCCGCGAACGGCCAAGTCAGCGCTGCGCAGCGCTGGCCTCACGATCAACGGTTTGGTGATCGGCGCCGACGATCCCGGCAACGGCGACGCTCGCTTTGTCCAGATCGGAGAGCTTTCAGCCTATTACAATGCCTGGGTCATCCTGGGCCCCGGCGCGTTCGTAGAAACGGCGCTGGGGTTCGAAGCCTACGAGGACGCCATGACCCGTAAGCTGATCCGCGAGCTTGACGCGCTGGTGATGTCGCAGGGCCTGCCCGCCACCGATCAGTAGATATAGCGGATCTGGTCCGTCCAGTACCGCTCAACCCGGCGCAGCGCGCTGGTGATGTCTTCGATTCCGTCCGCGCCCAAGACACCTTTGCTCTGCAGCCCGTCCGCGTGGCGTGCAAACAGGTCGGCCACGATATCGCGAATCTCGCGCCCGCGTTCGGTCAGCCGAACCCGGACCGAGCGCCGATCGATCTCGCAACGCTGATGGTGCATATACCCCATCTCGACCAGTTTCTTGAGGTTGTAGCTGACATTGCTGCCTTGGTAATAGCCGCGGCTTTTGAGTTCACCCGCCGTCACCTCGTGATCGCCGATGTTGAACAACAGTAGAGCCTGTACGGCGTTGATCTCCAGCACACCGACCCGCTCGAACTCGTCCTTGATGACATCCAGCAGCAGCCGATGCAGGCGTTCGACCAGGGCCAGCGCCTCCAGATAGCTGGACATGAACCCCTTGGCCCCCGGCGCGGAGACCTGCATTTCCAAACTCATCCGATCCTCCGATTCAGTCGCGCTGTTCTCGAAACTTTGGCGCGAAATCCCGAATAATCGGTTAAATCCGGATTTTCCTCATTTTTGAAAGGTTTGCGCGATTTCCGAGATCAAATCCTCAAACGGAGCGGGCGGCGCAACCTGTCCGGTGACCCACTGGTAGAGATCCTGATCGTTCTCATGCAACAGCGCGTCGTAACGGTCCAGCCCAGCATCGTCCATCGCATCCAGATTGCGCTCGGCATAGGCCTGCAGGATGATGTCCATCTCTTTGATGCCACGTCGCATCGACCGCATCTTCATCCGTTTGATCCGGGTTTCGCGCGTTTCGGTCATTCGCCTTTCTCCAGCTTCAAACGCAAGGCCTTTTCCACCCGCGCTAGCCGCTCGGAACTGGAGCGCATCTCACCGCGGATCGCACGCAGCTCGGCAACCAGCGGAGCCAGCTCGGCATCTCCTTCTACAAGATCGGGCACGCCCGCGCCCTCGCCTTCGCCGGTCAGCAACCACATGATCGACACGTTCAGCATGCCCGCCATCATCGACAGCTTGTTTGCCCGCGGCTCGGACATGTCGTTTTCCCACCCGACCACGGTCGCCTTCTTGACACCCAATCTCCGCGCCAGTTGGGCTTGGGTCATGCCGGCGGCTTCGCGTGCGCCGGCCAGACGATCTCCGAACGTCGCCGCCTCGGGTCCGAACCAGTCGGTTTCGTCGCTCATCAAACTCTCCAGTTCTGCAAATGCATATCGCTTGATCGTGTTTCGGGCGCACCCTATGACAGTCGGGACCAACATACAAACGGGGCCGTCCATGAGCTTTCTGTCTGCGACACTGTCGCGCGTCAAACCTTCGCCCACAATCGCCATGACGGCCAAGGCCGCCGAGTTGCGGGCCGCCGGGCGCGACGTCATCGGCCTGAGCGCGGGCGAGCCCGATTTCGACACCCCGCAGAACATCAAGGACGCCGCCGTCGCCGCCATCGCCGCGGGCAAGACCAGATACACCGCCCCCGACGGCATCCCCGAGTTGAAACAGGCCATCTGCGCCAAATTCAAGCGCGACAATGGGCTGGACTACACGCCCGCGCAGGTCTCGGTCGGCACGGGCGGCAAGCAGACGCTCTACAACGCGCTGATGGCCACGCTGAACCCGGGCGACGAGGTGATCATCCCCGCCCCCTACTGGGTCAGCTATCCCGACATGGTGCTGCTGGCCGGGGGCACCCCGGTGCCGGTGGAAACCACGCTGGAAAACCGCTTCAAGCTGACCGCCGAACAGCTCGAGGCCGCGATCACGCCCAAGACCAAGTGGTTCATCTTCAACTCGCCCTCGAACCCCACCGGCGCGGGCTATTCGTGGGACGAGCTCAAGGCCCTGACTGATGTTCTGATGCGTCACCCCCATGTCTGGGTCATGTCCGACGACATGTACGAACATCTGGCCTATGACGGGTTTCAGTTCTGCACGCCCGCGCAGGTCGAACCGGGGCTCTATGATCGCACGCTCACCTGCAACGGCGTGTCCAAGGCCTATGCCATGACCGGCTGGCGCATCGGCTATGCCGCTGGCCCCGTCGAGTTGATCGCGGCCATGCGCAAGATCCAGTCGCAATCCACGTCGAACCCCTGTTCGATCAGCCAGTGGGCCGCGGTCGAGGCACTGAACGGCACGCAGGAATTTCTTGCGCCGAATAACGGGATGTTCAAACGCCGCCGCGATCTGGTCGTGGACATGCTGAACCAGATCGAGGGCATCACCTGCCCCACCCCCGAGGGCGCGTTCTACGTCTACCCCTCGATCGCCGGGCTGATCGGCAAGACCACGCCCGCAGGCACGGTCATCGACAGCGACGAGGCCTTTGCCACGGCCTTGCTGGAAGAGGCCGATGTGGCCGTGGTGTTTGGCGCGGCTTTCGGCCTGTCGCCGAATTTCCGCGTCAGCTACGCGACCTCGGACGAGGCCTTGACCGAGGCCTGCACCCGCATCCAGCGGTTCTGCGCTTCCCTGAAATAACCCCGAGACCCCCATGTCCGCGACCCTGCCCGAATACTATTTCCGCGTCCGCGAGAACGGCGCCGCAGTCTATCGGATCGACACGGAAAACCGACAGCGCCGGATCGAAATGGATCAGATCGCGGTCGTCAACATCCGCAATGGCGAGGTCAAGCCACACGGCCAGCGCACTTTGACCGAGGCCGACAAGGCCGAGATCGCCCGCTGGATGGAGGACCGCAAGGCGCTGTTGGCGCAGCGTGACATCGACGACATCCACCGAACCATCGACCATCTGAACCTGACGGCGCAATGGGCCCAGTCCAAGGCGACTGACAACCAGTTGGAACAGGTCACCGACCGGCTGCTGCTGGCGATGCATGACTTGCGTTCGGTCTTGGTGCGCAAGAAGGCCGACCGCCAGCCCAAGAGCTGAGAGGCTATTCGGCCGGCTTGCCCACCGCCTTGACCGAGCGCGTCCAGAACCGTGTCATCAGCAGGACGGCGGCCGAGGCCAGCCCCAGCACCAGCCCCAACCAGACTCCGATACCGTCCATCCCGCGGATGAAGCCGAAATAGTACGAAGCCGGGATCCCCACGACCCAATAGCTGAGCCCGGCCATCACCATCGGCACCTTGGCGTCCTGCAGCCCGCGCAGCAGGCCCAGCGCGATTACCTGCGCTCCATCCACCAGTTGGAACAGCGCGGCCATAGCCAACAGCCCGGCCCCGATCGCCAGGATCTGCGGGCGCTGCGGGTCGTCCGATTCGACGAATACCGAGATCAGCGGCTCGGCGCAGGTCAGGAACAGGATGATCGTCATCACCGAAACCACCAGCGACATACCCGTGACCGCGATTGCGCCTTTTTCCAGATGCGCGCGGTCCTTCCGGCCCAGCGCATTGCCGGCGCGGATCGTCGCCGCGTTGGACAGGCCCAGATGCACCATAAAGGTGGCCGAGGCCAGGTTCAGCGCGATCCCATGCGCCGCCAGCGGCACCTGCCCGATCCAGCCCATCATGAAGGCCGAGGTCGCAAACAGCGACACCTCTGCCAGAAGGGTCAGGCCAATCGGCACGCCAAGCTTCAGCACGCTGAAGAACATCTCCCAGTCCGGGCGCCAGAACCGCTGGAACAGACTGTGTTCCGGCAGGACCTTCACCGCGTAGATGATGACCGCCACCAGGGACACGGTCTGGGTCACCACCGAGGCGATCGCCGCCCCCATCACGCCCAGCTCCGGCGCGCCCCAGTTGCCGAAGATCAGCGCATAGTTGGTCAGGCCGTTGACCACTGCCGCCGCGACGGTGATCCACAGCACGATCTGCGTGCGCTCGAGCGCGGCCAGATAGGATTTCAGCACCATCACCACCAGCGCCGGAAACAGACCCCAGCCCGCGACCCGCAGATACTCGGACGCGGTCTGCGCCACTTGCGGATCCTGATCCGTGGCGATCAGAATCGGGTAGGACCACCACAGCAGCGGCATCACCAGCATGCCATACAGCAGCGACAACCACAGACCCATGCGGGTGCTGCGGCGAATGCTGGTTTCATCCTCCTCGGCAGCCGAGGTGGCAACCATCGGCATCACCGCCAAGCCGAATCCGCCCCCGAACAGGAACAGCACGAAATAGAAACTGCCGGCCAGCGTCACCGCGGCCAGCGCCTCGACATCGTACCGGCCCAACATGATCGTATCGGTCAGGCCGATGGCAAACTGGGCCAGATGACCCCCGATCAAGGGCAGCCCCAGCACCGCAATCGCCCGGACATGGGCAGGATAAGTCATCACCTTGCTCATCCCGCCAGCCTTATGCCCGGCCCCGACACGGGGCAAGGGCTCATCTGGAAAATCTCGATCCGAGACCAGCTGCCCGCCGATCAGCTCGCCCGGGCATCAGGATGCAGGGCCGTGCCCAGGATGTGATCCGACCGGTGGACCACATGATGCGCCTGACCCACGATCAACGGATCGGGCTGGCCCACGACGTCATGATCCTTGTCCGGATAATCCAGCGTCGACAGGAAATGCCGCATGCAGTTCAGCCGGGCGCGTTTCTTGTCGTTCGACTTGACGATGGTCCAGGGCGCGTCGGCGGTGTCGGTATAGAAGAACATTGCCTCTTTCGCCTCGGTGTAGTCGTCCCATTTGTCCAGACTGGCCTTGTCGATGGGCGACAGCTTCCACTGCTTCAGCGGGTCGGTCTCGCGGCTCTTGAAACGGCGAAGCTGTTCGTCCCGCGTGACCGAGAACCAATACTTGTAAAGTTGGATCCCGGACCGCACCAACATGCGCTCCAACTCGGGCGTCTGGCGCATGAACTCGAGGTATTCGTTGGGGGTGCAGAACCCCATCACCCGCTCGACTCCAGCCCGGTTGTACCAGGATCGATCATAGAACACCATTTCGCCGACGGTGGGCAATTCCTGAATGTAGCGCTGATAATACCACTGGCCCTTCTCCTCCCAGGTCGGTTTGTTCAGCGCGACCACGCGGGCCTGACGTGGGTTCAGATGCTCCATGAACCGCTTGATCGTGCCGCCCTTTCCAGCGGCATCACGACCCTCGAACAGCAGAACGAACTTCTGCCCGGTCTCCTGTGCCCACAGCTGCACCTTCAGCAACTCGGCCTGCAATTGGGCCTTTTGCTTTTCATAGACCGAGCGGGACAGCTTGGTGCGATAGGGGTATTCGCCGCTTTCGAAAGCCTGCCGGATCTTTTCGCGGGTCGGCGCCTCCGGATCCGCCTTCGGCTTGGCCGCGGCGGCCTCGGGCGTTGAGTTCGGTTTCTGCTGGGTCACTGCATCCATGCGATCACTCCGGTTTTGCTGTTCACCGAAACACCTAGCAAATTTGTATCTTTTTCGCGTTGATCCGTATCAAGTTGACTTCGCTCTCAGGTCCGAAAATGCTGGGCCAAGCGGCATCACCCAGGAATTGTGCATGAAAACCGAATATCTCGACCTGAACGGCCAGCCGTTCTTCGTCCGTCGCTGGGGCAATGCAGACCTTCCACCATTGCTGATGCTGCACGGCTTCCCGGAATACGGGGGTGCCTGGTCCGACCTTGCCCCGCACCTGGCGGACCATTTCCACTGCATCGCCCCCGACCAGCGCGGCTATGGCCAAAGCTGGGCGCCCGAAGGCACCGAGCATTACGTCCTCTCACAGCTCGTCTCGGACATGGCCGCCCTGATCGAACAGATCGGCGCGCCGATCACCGTTCTGGGCCACGACTGGGGCGCCTCGGTGGCCTTCGGCCTCGCCATGTTCCGCCCCGACCTGGTCAGCCGCCTGATCATCGCCAACGGCGTCCACCCCTACCCCTTCCAACGCGAGATGGCCAAGGGCGGCGCGCAATCCCAAGCCTCGCAATACATCAACCAGCTCCGCGCGCCCAACTCGGCCGACTGGCTGTCCGCGGACAATTTCGCCAAACTCGAA
The DNA here is from genome assembly GCF_059612985.1 of Ruegeria sp. BHSC043. NCBI lineage: Bacteria > Pseudomonadati > Pseudomonadota > Alphaproteobacteria > Rhodobacterales > Roseobacteraceae > Ruegeria > Ruegeria sp. BHSC043. Next base: position 52,211 of record NZ_JBXWRS010000004.1, read on the forward strand.
CAGTTCTTCCGGCACGGCATGGGCACCGACTGGCTGACGCCCGACCAGATGCAATCCTATCGCACGGAATGGGCCCGCCCCGGCCGCCTCGACGCCATGCTGAACTGGTACCGCGCCTCGCCCCTGCAGGTCGCCGACCCCGGCAAGCCATTAGCCGACCCGCCGCAACTGCCAACCGAGCGGCTGCGTGTGGCCTGCCCGCACCTGCTGATCTGGGGCCCCGAGGACAAGGCCCTGCTGCCGGAAACCACCGAAGGGCTCGAGGATTTCGCCCCTGACCTCACCCGCGTCACCATCCCCGGCGCCGACCACTGGCTGCACCACCAGCACCCCCAGAAGGTCGCGCAAGCCATCCTCGACTGGACCGACAAGACCTGACCCGACCCTTCATCTGGCCTCAAATATCCCGGGGAGCGCGAGGGGCAGCGCCCCTCGCTCGCACAACGCCCGCCCCCGACTTTACCCACAACACCTCGCCCCCCTCTTTCCCAGACCCACATCACCTGCCATAATGGGCCCAAACCCAAGAACAAGAGCAGCCCCCATGCCCGACGACCTGTTGACGCCCGAATCCGCCACCACCTACGACGCCTCCTCTATCGAGGTCCTCGAAGGTCTGGAGCCAGTCCGCAAGCGACCGGGCATGTATATCGGCGGCACCGACGAACGGGCGCTGCACCACATGGTGGCCGAGATCCTCGACAACTCGATGGACGAGGCCGTCGCCGGCCATGCCAACCGGATCGAGGTGGAACTGCACAAGGATTACGCGGTCACCATCCGCGACAACGGCCGCGGCATCCCGATCGACCCGCACCCGAAATTCCCCGACAAATCCGCGCTCGAGGTGATCCTGTGCACCCTGCACGCGGGCGGCAAGTTCTCGGGCAAGGCCTACCAGACCTCGGGCGGCCTGCACGGCGTGGGCGCCTCGGTGGTCAACGCGCTGTCGGATTCGATGGTCGTGCAGGTGGCCCGCAACAAGGAACTCTACGAACAGCGATTCTCGCGCGGCATCCCGCTGGGCCCGGTCGAAAAGGTCGGCGCCGCCCCCAACCGGCGCGGCACCACCGTCACCTTCCACGCCGACGACCAGATCTTCGGCCACCACCGGTTCAAGCCCGCGCGCCTGTTCAAGTCGATCCGCTCCAAGGCCTACCTGTTCTCGGGCGTCGAGATTCGCTGGAAATCCGCCATCGACGACGGCGAAACCCCCACCGAGGCCACCTTCCACTTCCCCGGCGGCCTGTCGGACTATCTCAAAGAGACGATGAACGGCTCCTCGACCTATGCCGACCAGCCATTCGCCGGAACCGTCGATTTCAACGAGAAGTTCGGCACCCCGGGCAAGGTCGAATGGGCGATCAACTGGACGCCCTCGCGCGACGGCTTCATCCAGTCCTACTGTAACACCGTTCCCACGCCCGAGGGCGGCACCCATGTCGCCGGCTTCTGGGCCGCGATCCTCAAGGGCATCAAGGCTTACGGCGAGCTGATCAACAACAAGAAGGCCGCCCAGATCACCCGCGAAGACCTCATCACCGGGGGCTGCGCGCTGGTGTCGTGCTTCATCCGTGAACCCGAATTCGTCGGCCAGACCAAGGACCGCCTCGCCACGGTCGAGGCGCAGCGGCTGGTGGAAAACTCGGTCCGCGACCATTTCGACAACTGGCTGGCCGCCGACACCAAATCGGCCGGCGCGATCCTCGACTTCCTGATCCTGCGGGCCGAGGAACGCCTGCGCCGTCGGCAGGAAAAGGAAACCGCCCGCAAGACCGCCACCAAGAAACTGCGCCTGCCCGGCAAGCTGGTCGATTGCTCGGCCACCAACCGCGAGGGCACCGAGCTGTTCATCGTCGAGGGCGACTCGGCCGGCGGTTCGGCCAAGATGGCCCGCGACCGCAAAACCCAGGCCCTGCTGCCCCTGCGCGGCAAGATCCTGAACGTGCTGGGCGCGGCCTCGTCGAAACTGGGCTCGAACGCCGAGATCAACGACCTGACGCAGGCGCTGGGCGTCGGGCTGGGCAGCAAGTTCAACCTCGACGACCTGCGCTATGACAAGGTCATCATCATGACCGACGCCGACGTGGACGGCGCGCATATCGCCTCGCTGTTGATGACCTTCTTCTTCACCCAGATGCGTCCGATGATCGACGCGGGCCACCTATATCTCGCCTGCCCGCCGCTCTACCGCCTGACCCAAGGCGCGAAACGCGTCTATTGCCTGGACGAGGCCGAGCGCGACATGTGGCTGGAGAAGGGCCTGGGCGGCAAGGGCAAGATCGACGTCAGCCGCTTCAAGGGGCTGGGCGAGATGGACGCCAAGGACCTGAAGGAAACCACCATGGACCCAAAGTCGCGCAAACTGATCCGCGTGACCATCGACGAGGACGAACCCGGCGAGACCGGCGACCTGGTCGAGCGCCTGATGGGCAAGAAACCCGAACTGCGCTTCCAGTATATCCAGGAGAACGCGCGGTTCGTGGAGGAGTTGGATGTTTGAGAACTGGAGTTTGTTGGCTGTGTGAGAAGGGGGCGGAACTTCATAATAGCCATGTTATTCCCAAGTTTGTTTTTCGCTGGTTAATTGAAACCGGCGGAACACCCTTCTTGCGGGCTGGAGCCAACCCTAATAGGAGGGTTCAAGACGGCGACAAGCATTTTCTGTATTGCTCGGATTGCGAGGCTGCGCTCTCTAAATGGGAGCAAAGAGCCAAAGAGCGTATTTTCGCACCAGCAACTAGAAGTGGCGAGTTAGCGAATAACTACGGTCCATGGCTATCTCGTTTTGCGTGTTCGCTAGCACTGAGAACTTTGCAATCTCAAATTTTTCGAGGGATCGACAAAAAGTATGATCCAACTTCACGAAAGCTCATAGCTGCCGCCGAGAAAAGCTGGAAGCAATTTCTCACCGCCTCCACCAAGCATCCCGGAGAGTTTAGCCAATACTTTCTATACCTTGGATACTTTGATAATTTTGATGATCCAACTTTGCCATCAAACTGGAATACTTGGGTAAAACGGTCCGTTGAAAGGGACATAATTTATACTACAAGCGGCAGTTTTCTTGCCACTTTTGTTAAACTAGGTCCCATCATCTTTTTCGGCAAAATACGCGACCAGAAGCAGATCTTGGGGAAAAATTTTATTCGTTGCTCAGAGGGCGAGTTTCCGCATCCGAGCTCCCTATTAAACTCCACGACATGGAATCTATTTAAAGATAGAGCGTCATCGGCTCAAAAGGTGATGAATTCTATGTCACAAAAACAAAAACAACTTGTTGACGAACAAATCTTGAAAGACCCAGAAAAATTTTTGAACTCGGGCTTGGCAGAATCGTTGTTTCAAGACTTTGAGCAATTCGGAGGAAGTTGACAATCGTAGAATGGGCACTCACACTCATCAATTTTCGCGCATCAAGCAAGCCGCAGCAACCCGTAGGGTGGGTTTCCAACCCACCTCCCCGCCGACAAATCACCTCGCAACGGCGGGGTAAAACCCCACCCTACCCCCGCGCCGCGGCATGGGCTGGCCCCACCCCCAAATCAACCCACCCTACATCTTCGTGAGCCCCATTGCCTGCGCCCCCCGGCCCCGTAGACTCGCCGCATGAGTTTCATCTCCGACAACCAGCTTCTGTTGCTGTTGCTGTTCTTTGCCGCCGGGCTGGTGGGCACCGCCTTTCTGTTCCGCAAACCGGCCGGGCACCGGGCGTGGAAGCTGGCCGATCTGGTCTGGGTCGTGCTGGGCGGGTTGGGCGCGCTGGTGGCCGTGCTGGCGGGGCTCTATACCGCCGACAGTTCGCGCCTGGATCGGCAGATCGACGTGGCCTATGCCGCCTCTCGGGCCTTTGACCGCGACGCCGCGCGCTTTCGCCTGCGCTTCTGCGACCCGGCCTATGACCCCGACACCGCCGTCCTGTGCGACAAGGTCGAATTCCTCTCGGCTTCGACCGCCAACAATGCCGACCTGCCCCTGTTCATCGCGGTCACCAACGAGGTCGCGCCGCTGCAGGGCTTGCACTTTCTGCTGGGCGGCCACAGCCGCGCGCAGATGGACGAGATGCACGAAAAGGCCGCCCGGGCCGACGCCTTCGACATCGAGCAGTTCCTCGTCTTCACCACGCTTGACGACAAAACTCAGGAGGCGATCGACAACATGCGCCGCAAGGTTCCGGCCATCGCCGGCGACTACATCATTCTGGCCCAAAGCTATGACGACCTGATCGAACAGGTCGGGAAGCTGAAGGATGAATGGGAATACCTGCAGGCCAACGCGCATATCCTGGTTCTGCAGATCATCGCGCTGTGCCTTGTCAGTTTTGCCGCCCCGTTCCGTCTGGGAAAATCGGTGGTCGAGCTGCGCAGCAGCCTGGGTGCCTGACCGCATGCGCCTCGTAGCGAAACCTCTGGCCTTGCCGGTCCATTCGCTTATATGAACAGCCGCACCGATTGCACGAGGACCCAAAGATGAGCACCCGCCGCATTGTGCGCCTGACCGGCGCGGATACCGACAGCTTTCTGCAAGGTCTGGTCACCAATGACATCCGCGGGCTGGACCACGGGCTGGTCTATGCCGCGTTGCTGACGCCGCAGGGAAAATACATCGCGGACTTTTTCCTGAAACGCGATGGCGACGGCGTGCTGCTGGACGTGGCCGAGGATCTGGCAGACATGCTGATCAAACGGCTGAGCATGTACAAACTGCGCGCGGACGTGACGCTCGGCGAAACCGAGCTGCATCTGCAGCGCGGAACCGGCCCGGCGCCCCAAGGCGCCCTGTCCGACCCGCGTCATCCGGATTTGGGATGGCGCGCCTATTCGCCCGCCGCCGAGGCCGATGACGGAACCGACTGGGACGCGATCCGGGTCGCCCATTGCATTCCCGAAAGCGGGATCGAACTGACGCCCGACACCTATATCCTCGAGGTCGGGTTCGAGCGGCTGCGCGGCGTGGATTTCAAAAAAGGCTGCTATGTCGGACAGGAAGTCACCGCCCGCATGAAGCACAAGACCCAGCTGCGCAAGGGATTGCAGGTGGTTGGAATCGAAGGCGCCGCCCCGGTCGGCACCCAGATCACGTCCGAAGGCAAACCAGCGGGCACCCTGTTCACTCAATCGGGGGGCAAGGCCATCGCTCATCTGCGGCTGGACCGCGCCGGCGCGGACATGCAGGCCGCGGATGCGCGGCTGTGGCTGATCGACTGACCTCTGTTGCTCAACCGGCACGACCCTGAACGGGGCTTGCGCAGGGCATTCCTCCGGTGCGGTACCCGGAGTAGAACAGGCAGGCACGAATTGAACGGGCCGAGGGATGCTGAGACTGTACGCAACCATCTGGCGCGCCAGCGCCAAGCGGCAGGTCATACTGATCCTGCTGTCTCTTGCAGTTGCTGCGCTGGCCGCTGCGCCGCTGGAATTTCAGCGTGACATCATCAACCACCTGACCTCGGATGCGGTCGAAAAGGCCCAACTGATCTGGATGAGTGCCGGCATGATGGGCGTCATCCTGCTGAGCCTCGCCCTGAAATGGTTGCTTGGATATCGCGCTGGCACGCTGGGCGAGGACATGATCCGCCGGATCCGCCGATTGCTTCTGGCGCGCGCAAAAGATGTTGACGAGGCCGACGAGGATGTCGGGAAAGGCACGCTGACAACGGCCATTTCCGCCGAGGCCGAAGAGCTTGGCAAATTTGCCGGCGGCGCCTTCACCGATCCGGTCGTGCAGATCGGCACATTGGTCAGTGTGATCGCCTACATTTCGTCCACCCAGCCCTGGCTGGGTCTGATCGCCTTGTCGATGATCGCACCGCAGATCGCCATCGTGCTGATTTCCCAGCGCAAGGTAAACCGCTTCGTCGCCGAGCGGGTGCGCATCCTGCGAAACGCCACCGACCATCTGACCACCGACGACCTGCAACGGGTCACCCAGGACATCCACCACCAGTTCGACGCCATCTATGAGACGCGGCGCCGCATGTTTTTGTGGAAACTGTCCGCCAAATTTGCCCTGAGCGTGATCAACGGCGCAGGTACGGTGGCCGTACTGATGCTGGGGGGATGGCTTGTCCTGAACGGAAAAACCGACGTGGGCACCGTGGTGGCGGCCACCAGCGGGCTGGCCCGCATCCAGGGCCCCACCGCGTTCCTGATCGCCTTCTATCGGCAGGTCAGCGCCAATCGCATCAAATTCGAACTGATGCTGGAACTGTTCGGCCCCGACCGCGAGCGATACCGCCAGCCCGATGCACGGGCATGAAACAGGCCGCCCCAGGTCTTCCGGCGCGGCCCTGATCCGTATCCGTGACGCGACGTTACGCGCGCTCGGAATATTCCATGGTTTCGGTATTCACCACGATCATCTCGTCCTGCGCGATAAAGGGCGGAACCATGACCTTGACGCCATTGTCCAGAACCGCCGGCTTGAACGAGTTCGCCGCTGTCTGGCCTTTGACGACCGGCTCGGTCTCGACGACCTTGCAAGTGACCTTTTGCGGCAGCGTCGCGTTCAACGCCTCGTTTTCATAAAATTCGACGACGATGGTCATGCCGTCCTGTAGAAACGGCCGGCGCTCGCCCAGCAAATCGGCAGGCAATTCAATCTGTTCATAGGTTTCGGCATCCATGAATACCAGCATGCCGTCGTTCTCGTACAGGAATTGCTGGTCCTTCTGTTCCAGCCGCACCCGCTCGACCTTGTCCGCCGAGCGGAACCGTTCGTTCAGCTTGGTGCCGTTGCGCAGGTTGCGCAGTTCGACCTGAGCAAAGGCGCCGCCCTTGCCGGGTTTGACATGCTCGACCTTGACCGCTGCCCACAGGCCGCCGTTGTGCTCCAGCACGTTGCCCGGACGAATTTCGTTCCCGTTGATCTTGGGCATGAGATAAATCCTTCACACAAGGTTGATGCGTTCGTTGCCGTCCCTATATCTGGCGGGAACATTCCATGCAAGACAACGAAACCTAGTGCTGCACCCGCAGAGAGCTATGCAAATGACGCAACGCAACCATGCAAAATAGGTGTATCCGAATCGCACTAAATCGGTCATAAGGACCGCCACGCCGAAAATTACAAGAGCAAGAACAAGGAAGACGAGATGAGAGATTTCGTTGACGGCACCGCCTTTAACAATGAACAAGGCAACCGTGCCCGCAAACTTTTCGCGGCTGTTGTACTGGCTGCCCTGGACGACGCCATTGCCGATGACAAGAAATACGGCAACGGCCCGGAACAGATTGCCCGCTGGGCCCGCTCGCGCGATGGTCGTGAGGTGCTGACCTGTGCCGGTATCGACCCGAACGAACGTGTCGTCAAAGGCCTGATGGAATTCGTGGGCCGCGGTGTGCGGACCTCGGTTGCCCTGTCGCGCGAAGAAAGCGAGCGTCGCAACGCTGCACAGCAGGCCGAAGCCGCCTGAGGCTTTGCGGTATCTCAAAAAGGCGCGCCCGCGATTGCGGCGCGCTTTTTTGTTGCCCGGACACCTGATGTCGGATTCAGCGCGCCATTCGCCCGTTCCGCGCTTTCCTTGGCCGCTCAAATACGATCATCTGCCACCAACCGCAGGAGGCATGAATGGTGCGCGCGATCATGATTCAAGGCACCGGCAGCAATGTCGGGAAATCGGTTCTGGTGGCCGGCATGGCGCGGGCCTTTGCCCGGCGCGGCCTTCGGATGGCGCCGTTCAAGCCGCAGAACATGTCGAACAACGCGGCCGTCACCGAAGACGGCGGCGAAATCGGCCGCGCACAGGCCCTTCAAGCCCGCGCCGCAGGCCGCGCCCCACATACCGACATGAACCCGATCTTGCTGAAGCCAGAGACCGACACCGGCGCCCAGGTCATCGTACAGGGCCAGCGCGCCGGAACTATGCGGGCCAAGGATTACCGCAAGGACAAGTCGCGCTTGCTGGCCGCCGCGCTTGAGAGCTTTGACAGACTGTGCGCCGATGCCGATCTGGTTCTGGTGGAAGGCGCGGGCAGCCCGGCCGAGACCAATCTGCGCAGTGGCGACATCGCCAATATGGGCTTTGCCTGTGCCGCCGGTGTTCCCGTGATCCTGGTGGGCGACATCCACCGGGGCGGCGTAATCGCGCAGATCGTGGGAACACAGGCGGTTCTGGAAGCGGGCGATCTGGCGATGATCCGGGGCTTTGCGGTCAATCGCTTCAAGGGAGACGTCAGCCTGTTCGATGATGGCCGCGATGACATCGTGGCCCGCACCGGGTGGCCCTGTCTGGGCGTGGTGCCCTGGTTCGACGACGCGTGGAAACTGCCCGCCGAGGACATGATGGACATCCGTTCGGCCCCGGGCGGAGCGGTCAAAGTGGCCGTGCCACAGCTTGAGCGGATGGCGAATTTCGACGATCTCGATCCGCTGTCAGCCGAACCCGGTGTCACGGTCGAAATCGTTCCCGCCGGCCGCGCCCTGCCCGGCGATGCCGATCTGGTGCTGCTGCCGGGCAGCAAATCCACCATCGGCGATCTTGCATTCTTGCGCCGTCAGGGTTGGGATATCGACCTGTACGCGCATGTGCGCCGCGGCGGCCATGTTCTGGGCCTGTGCGGCGGTTATCAGATGCTGGGAAAGACCATCTCGGACCCCGACGGCGTCGACGGGCGGCCGGGTACGGTCGAAGGCCTGGGCCTGCTGGATGTCGAAACGGTCATGGCCAAGGACAAGCAAGTCCGCCTGCGCAGGGCCAAAGCACGGCCCGGCGGCGAACCCGTCAGCGGATATGAAATCCACATGGGGCGCACCGACGGCCCCGATTGCGCACGCGCCTGGCTCGAGGTCGAGGGCCGTGCCGAAGGCGCAGCCAACGCCAGCGACCGGGTCCGCGGCAGCTATCTGCATGGGGTATTTTCCTCGGATGCCTTTCGGGCGCGCTATCTGCGGCAGTTGGGCGTCAAATCGGACCTGGCCTATGAGGACGGCGTCGAACAGACCCTCGATGCCCTGGCCGATCACCTTGAAAAGCACATGGATCTGGATCTTCTGCTGTCCATGGCGGCGAAACCGCAGCGCGGCTGAGGACTACTCGAGCTCTCTTGCATCCAATGCGCGGTTGATTTCGCGCCGGACCAGCTTGCGAATGTTTCGGGTGATCCGCTCGCCCAGTGCGCCTTGCAGTTCTTCGCGCACGACCTGGGCGATCAACGCCTTCAGTTCATCGACCTCCATCGTCGCGGTGGCCTCTGCATCGGTCGCGACGGGCTCGACCGCCCCGCGATCCCGCACGAATTGCGCTGTCGTCTGCGGCTGCTGCGCTTGCAAAGACTCGTCGCGTTCGGTCTCGGCTGCCGTTGTGGCGCCCCCGCCGGCTTCGAAATCCCAGTGGATGCGCCGAGTGCGGGTTCCCGCATATTCGTCGCCGCTGTTTCCATCGGGTTCCCATTGATCTTCTGTCCGAGCGATTGCCGCCTCCAGGGCTTCAATCTTGGCACTCAGACTGCCGGCAAGATCCCGTGGACCGGTCTGATTCTCTTTTGGCAGAGCGCCAGACTTTTCTGCCGTCGTTTCGGTGGCGGTCGGATAGACCCGGTCGGACGCACTGAGAACCATCGGCTCGGGCTTCTGGTTTGCGGGATGAATGCTCGCGAACTCGGCGTCCTTCATCAGAAAGGCGTCAACCGAGAAGTCCCGTGCAAGGCTCGACAACCCGGTTCCACTCTGCGAAGGCGGATCGGGTGCGTCCGAGACTCGCAGCGACTGGGACAAAACCAGCCGCCCCGGTTTCGGCCGGGAGCCGGCGCCTGGCTCAGCCTTGCGCCCCTGATCGCCGACAAGTCGCTTGATCGACGCTAAAACGTCCTCGACACCTGCTGTGACACTGCTATCCGACATGGCTCTCTACCGATCTGGCCTTTTGATCGACTGTAACCAAACAATCGGTGCGGAACAACAGATAGTGCGCGCGATCACTCGCGACGCAACGCCTTGAGCACACGATCCAGATCCCGGCTCTGCTTGCTGATCTGCGCCGGCGCTTTCTTGACCAGGTTGTAGTATAGCGTCGGGTCATAGATCTGGACGGCCAAACCAAGACGTTCGGCGGTCAAAAGCCCCTGCGCCTGAAGCAACTGGTAGGCGGCCAGCGAGCGTTCGGTCCGCGATGCGATCTCGGCCAGTTGCGCATCGAGCAGGTCTTGCTGTGCGGTCAGAACATCCAGCGTGGTGCGCGCGCCCAAGGTGGCCTCTTCGCGGATGCCGTCAAAGGCGACCTGAGAGGCCCGGACCCGCTCTTCGGACGCGCGCAGGCTGGCCGTCGCGGTCTGGAAGCGGACATAGGCGTTGGTCACCCCCTGCGTGATGTCTTTCTGCACGTTCAGCAGATTGGCCCGCGCGGCATCCCGCTGCGCCATGGCGCGGCGAACGTTTGCGGCCAGACGGCCGCCCGCATAGATGGGCTGGTTCAGATTCAGAGAGATCGACGCGTCGTTGGTGTAGTCGTCGTTGTCGTAGCTCTCGGTAATCCCGACATCGGCATTCAGGCTGACATTCGGGCCAAGACCCGCGCGTTGCTGCTGAACCACCAGATCGAGGGCGCGCACCTGATGCTGTGCGGACAGAATGGCCGGGTGGTTCCGCATGGCCAGGCTGATCGCCTCGTCCGCAGATCGCGGCAGTGCCGGCAGACTGGGCTGCCCCGCAGTGCGACCCGGAGTCTTGCCCACCGCATTGACATATTCAGCCTGCGCCGTGCTGAGGTTGCCGCGCGCATCGGCAAGATCGGCCTGCGAGCTGGCCAGTTGCGACTCGGACAGGGCCACGTCCGTGCGGGTCACTTCACCCACCTCGAAGCGGTCCTGGGTCGCGCGAAGCTCCTCACCCGACAGGTTTACGTTGTTTTGCCGGATTCGGACCCGCTCTTCTTCCAACAAAACACCCAGATAGGCCGTTGCGGCTCGGAACAGCACCTGCTGCTCGATATCGATCAGCGCCTGCCGGGTGGCCAGAACGGTTTCCTGCGCCGACTGCTTGCCCAGCAAGGATGCGCCGCCGTCGTACAGCAGTTGGCTGAGCGTTATCCCCGAAAAGAATCGCGAGGGTTCGACCGATGTTACCGTCGTTCTGATCCGGTTCTTGGTGTAATCCTGACTGACCCGAACGGTCCAGTTGATGATCGGGCGCAGGGCCGAAAGCGCGATCGCGACGTCTTCATCAGCGGCCCGCAAAAGCGCGCGGTTCTGCTCCAGCAGGCCGCTGGAGTTGTAGGCCCCGATGAACGCATCGGTCAGGTTGTCTGCCCAAGCCGTCCGCTCGGACGCTACATTCAGTGCAAGGCAGGCTGAAAACACCAACCCCTTGATCAGTTTCGCTGCTGATGTCCCACGCATAATCCAACCCCGTAAACCAAAATTTGTTCTGATTTCGGAACAGTTTGCGGCCAGATTCTCAACTAATCAATAGGGAACGGAAAAGTGTTTCCGAACTATAGCGAAAATGCCCGTTCTTCAGCAAATCCCGGCAAGACCGGCGCCGCGGCATTGAACGCGTGGCGCCAAGTCACGCGCCCGCCGACCTTGCGACCGATCCGGACGGTGCCCAGATTGCCATCAACGAACAGGCAGGCAATGCGGCCATGTTCCTTGAGCTGGTCCAGCAACGCGTCCGGAACCCGTTCAACCCCGCCCTGAACCATGATCACGTCATAGGGGCCATGCTCGGCGGCCCCTTGCACCAATGGGCCGACATGGATGATTGCATTGTCGATATCGGCCTGGCTGAGATTGGCCTGCGCCTCGGCGGCCATTGCCTCGTCTTCCTCGACGCCCACCACCAGTTGCGCCATGCGCGCGGCGACGGCCGTCGAATAGCCATAGGCCGGACCGATATCCAACACGACCTCGTCATTGGAAATATTAAGCGCGTCCAGCATTTTGGCCAGGGTCCGCGGCTCCAGCAGGCACCGACCGCCCCCCAGATCGATCAAATCGCCGACATAGGCCACCTCGCGCTGGGAATCCGGCACGAAATCTTCCCGCCGGATTTTCAGCATGGCATCGATAATCGGAAACTTTGTGACATCGGACGGCCGAATCTGGGTATCGACCATCGTTTGGCGTCGGGCTGCGAAATCCGTCATGTGACCGCTCAATCATTTCCCTGGTTCGGATGGCTTTTGCCACAATGCACGCGCCCCGGCAACGGCCCTTGCACGCAAATTCCGGCCCGCGACAATTGGCGTTGCGTCTCGAATACCGGTGACGGTCATTTCCCGTGCAGATTCTTTGCGCGCCCTCTGGACGCCGCGCGGGAAAGCTGCTAGAACCGCTGCTGCACCACGGCAAGTAATTGATATTGCTTGAAAAGGCGAGTTGGCGGAGTGGTGACGCAGCGGATTGCAAATCCGTGTACACCGGTTCGATTCCGGTACTCGCCTCCACTGCTCCGACTTGGTTCCGCGTCGCTGCCTTCCGATTGGTCGAAATCCAGCTCGAACTGTTCTTGGCCGCGCAAGGGGACACCGCCACCTTGGGTTTCACGCAAGACGCCCCCCGAAGGCCGCCGTTTTGCTGACCGTCGGTTCAGACCGTGCTTCGGCCTTGCGGAATCACCTCGTACCCCGGCTCTTCCGGTTCATCGTCCTGCATCTCGGCCGGAAAACCGGGCGCGGTAATGCTCAGCCCGGTTGCATCCTCGAGCCGTCGAATGACGTTGGGCGACAGCTCGCGCGCGCCATAGCGGGCGATGGCGTCGTCGAAAATCTTGATCATCAACGGGTTCATCTCCAACGGCACACCGGCGCGGTCTGCGACCTCCTGGAACAGGCCGATATCCTTTTTCACCAAGTCCATGGTGAAGGAAATGTCGCGCGAGCCGTTCAGGATCACCTGGCTTTCGGTCTCATGCACGAAGGACGTACCGGACGAGATCTTGATCGCCTCGTAGGTGGTGTTCAGGTCCATCCCGGCGGCCTTGGCGGTCACCAGCGCCTCGGCGCAGGTGATCAGGTTGGCTGTGGCCAGATAGTTGGTCAACACCTTCAGAACCGAGGCAGTGCCCAGATCGCCGGTATGCAGGATGCGCCGGCCCATCGTCGTCAGGAACGGCAGAATCCGCTCGAACGTGGCCCGGTCGCAGCCCGCGAAGATCGAGATATTGCCCGTGGCCGCCCGGTGGCACCCGCCCGAAACCGGGCAGTCCACCGCCGCGCCGCCGCGTTCGATCACCATGGCCCCAAGCCGTTTGACCTCGGCCTCATCGGTGGTGGACATCTCCATCCAGATCTTGCCCTGGCTCACCTCGGGCAGCATCTGCTGCATCACCGCGTCCGAGGCAGCGGGCGACGGCAGGCAGGTGATGACCGCATCGCAATCGCGCATCATCTGGGCCGGGCTTTCGCCGGCCTTGGCCCCCTTGGCCGCGAATTCCGCCACAAGATCGGGGTTCAGGTCGTACACCGTCAGGTCGATACCGTTGCGCAGCAGCGACCCCGACAGCTTGCCCCCCACATTGCCCAAACCGATGAACCCGACCTTCATGTTCTGCCCTCCCGCAGGCGCGTTTTCGTTGGTCCGAGTATTTCCGTTGCCCATCGACAAAAGAAACGAATAATAAAGCTATCTATACAAAAATTATTTTGGTGCTAAATGGACCGCCTGCCCAATCCGGCGTGGCTGCGTAGCTTCGAGGCCGCCGCCCGCCACCTGAATTTCACCACCGCCGCGCAAGAATTGGGCCTGACCCAGACGGCGGTATCGCTGCATATCCGCTCACTCGAGGCGGACCTCGGGCAGCCGCTTTTTGCCCGCAACGCGCGACACCTGTCGCTGACCGAGCTGGGCCAGTCCTATGCGCTGACCGTGCGCCGGGCGCTGTCGGATATCGCGCTTTCCACCAACAGCTTGTTCGGCCCCGCCTCGCGGCAGGCGCTGACCATCCGGGCGGCGATATCGACGATGACCTACTGGATCGCGGCCGAGCTGCCCGAGTTCAGCGCTCAGCACCCCGAGATCCCGGTGCGGCTGGTGTCACATATCTGGAACGACTCGGCCGCGCCCGCGGATGTAGACGTGGAAATCCGGCTGGGCTATGGCGACTGGCCCGGTGTTGCGGCGGACCGACTGTGCTCGGAACGGCTGGTGCCCGTCTGCCGGGCGCAGGACTCGTCGCCAGACCTGCAAAACGGCCCGTTGATCCACATTCTGGGGTACGAGGACAACTGGGCGCGGTACTTCGAGGCCACGGGCATCGACCTGCCCGACCGCCCCGCGCGCCATTCGGCGGATACGACCGTCACGGCGCTGCAACTGGTGATGGCCGGCGCGGGCTACGCCACCGTTCTGGAGCGGTTCGCGCGCAACGCCATCGCCCAGGGTGCGCCGATCCGGATTGCGGGGCCGGCGATTCCCTTTGCCCAGTCGCATTACCTGATCCGCAGCGTCAGCGCGGCGCCTCCGTCCATCCCTGCCCAGTTGTTCCTGGCCTGGCTGCGCGACTGCCTGGCCAGCGATGCCGCGGATTGATCCTGGCAAGTCGCTTTTTCGATCCGAGGCAAGGCACTTGGCCCCGCGCGCTTGACAACCCCCCTGCCCGTGCCGCATGTCGCTTGCGTTGGTGTCTGTGCAAGCAGATGAAAAGGGAATGCGTCAGCGGTTTTCCGTCAAACGCAGCCGCCCCCGCGACCGTGACCGGAGAGGGTGCCCAAATGCCACTGGCCGCAGGCCGGGAAGGCGGGACATCCGACAGAGCACCGCTCTGACATCCGCAAGCCGGGAGACCTGCCAACGCCCGAAGACAAACCGGACGGGGTGTTCCGGTGTCGGGCCCATGTCGGCAACGTGGCCCGCGCATACCCCGTCCCCCGACAACCAATTGAGGGGGGATGAGAGACGTGACCGAGACCGCACCAGTCGAGCTGCTGGTCTGCACCACCTGCCGACGCGGGCTGCCCATCGAGGATGACGCCCAGCGCCCCGGCACGCTGCTGCACAAGGCGCTGGCCGCAGCCGACCTGCCCGAAGGCATCACCCTGAAGCCGGTCGAATGCCTGTCGAACTGCGATCAGGGCTGCTCGATCGTTTTGCGCGGCGGGCCGTCTCGCTGGACCTTCGTCTATGAGAACCTGAACGAATCCGACCATGTCGAAATCATCGTCGAAGGCGCTGCCAAATACCTGGCCACCGAGGATGGCCTTGTGAAATGGCGCGACCGCCCCGAACATTTCCGCAAGAACTGCGCCGCCCGCATTCCCCCGATTGGAGCCTGAGCATGAGCACCCTCGAAAAACTTCCCGTCACCGTCATCACCGGCTTTCTCGGCTCGGGCAAGACCACGCTGATCCGCCATCTGATGCAGAACCCGCAGGGCAAGCGGCTGGCCGTGGTGGTCAACGAATTCGGCGATGTGGGTGTCGATGGCGAAATCCTGAAGAGCTGCGCCATACCCGAATGCCCGGCGGAAAACATCATGGAACTGGCCAATGGCTGCATCTGCTGCACCGTGGCCGATGACTTCATCCCCACGATCGAGGCGCTGATGGCGCTGGACCCGCGCCCCGATCACATCCTGATCGAAACCAGCGGTCTGGCCCTGCCGAAACCGCTGCTCAAGGCGTTCGACTGGCCCGATATCCGTTCCAAGATCACCGTGGACGGCGTGATCGCCCTGGCCGATGCCGAGGCCGTGGCCGCAGGCCGCTTTGCCCCGAATGTCGCGGCGGTGGACGCCCAGCGCATGGCCGATGACTCGATCGACCACGAAACACCCCTGTCCGAGGTGTTCGAGGACCAGATCTCGTGCGCCGACATCATCCTGCTGACCAAGCCCGACCTGGCCGGCCCCGAAGGCGTGGCCAAAGCGCGCGAGATCATCGCCTCCGAGGCGCCCCGCCCCCTGCCCGTGGTCGAAGTGGCCGAAGGTGCGGTAGACGTGCGCGTGGTGCTGGGGCTAGGCGCCGCGGCCGAGGACGACATGGACGCCCGCCCCTCGCATCACGATGGCCATGACGACCACGAACATGATGATTTCGAAAGCATCGTGGTCGAACTGCCCGAACAGACCGACCCGGCGCAGTTGGTCGCCAATATCGAACGTCTGGCGAACGAGCTGAACATCCTGCGGGTCAAGGGCTATGCCGCCGTTCGGGGCAAGCCGATGCGTCTGCTGGTTCAGGCGGTCGGCGCGCGGGTCCGGCACCAGTATGACCGCCCGTGGAAACCGGACGAAGAGCGCCGCTCGCGCCTTGTGGTCATCGCCGAGCATGACGACATCGACGAAGCCGCGATCCGCGGCATCCTGACCGGTGTCACTGAGGCCGCCGAGTAAGCACCGATGCACGTCGTCTTCCGCGAAAGCCACGGGCTCGAAGAAACCGAGACCCCGACCGATCTGGGCCAGAGCCCGGCGGATCTGGTGGTGTTGTCCTTTTCGGATAGCGATCTGGGTGCTTTCGCGGCCGGCTGGCATCGCGGCGGCGGGCCCGAGGGGCGGATGCCCTCGTTGCGGCTGGCGAACCTGACGGCGCTGAAACATCCACTATCGGTCGATACCTATGTCGAGCAGACGCTGGAGGGCGCCAAGGGTATCCTGATCCGCCTGATCGGCGGCGTGCCCTACTGGTCCTACGGGTTGCAGCAGGTGCTGGCGCTGGCGCAGGCCAAGGGCATCGCGCTGGCGGTGCTGCCCGCCGACGGGCGCGAGGATACGCGGCTGGACGATTATTCGACCCTGCCGGTCTCGACCCTGCGGCGACTGGCGCATCTGTGCGACACCGGTGGCGAGGTCGCGGCCCAAGCCGCACTGGCGCAGATGGCGCTGGCGGCGGGGCTCTATGCCGGGCCGGTTATGGGGGCCAAGACCCTGCCCGAATGCGGAGCGTGGTGCCCGGATCGCGGCGTAATCGCGCCCGAGGACGCGTTCGCAGGCGAAGGCCGGCGCATTATCGTAACCTTCTACCGCGCCTATCTGACTTCGGCCGATACCGCGTCGGTCGCGGCCCTGATCCGGGAAATCCGCGCGCGGGGCCACCAGGCAGTCGGGCTGTTCGCACCCTCGCTCAAGGCGCCTGCGGCGGCGCAATGGCTGGCTGAGAATATCCCAGCGATGGCGCCCTCTGCCATCATCAATGCCACCTCGTTTTCGGGCAAGGGCGCGTCGGGCACATCGCCCTTGGACGTGGCGGGCGTGCCGGTGTTTCAGGTCGCTCTGGCCACTTCGCGCCGCAAGGCCTGGGCTGAGGCCGAGCGCGGCCTGTCGCCTGCCGACCTGGCCATGCATGTTGTGCTGCCCGAGGTGGACGGGCGCATCTCGGCCGGTGTCGCCTCGTTCAAGGAACCGGGCAGGCGCGACCCACACCTGGAATATTCCCGCTTCGCCCACCGCCCCGAGCCCGACCGGATTGCCGCCATCGTCGACCGGGCGATGGCTTGGGTGGACCTGGCCGAGAAACCAAAGGCGCAACAGGTCCCCGCGCTGGTCCTGTCCACTTATCCCGGCAAGGACTGGCAGATGGCCCATGCGGTGGGGCTGGACGCGCTGGCCTCGGCCGAGGCGATCCTGTCCGACCTGCAGGGCGCGGGGTATGACACCGCCCCCGCCCAGCCGATTGCCGACACGCTGCTGGACGCCCGGATTTCATGGCCGGTCTCGGCCTACCGCGCCGCACTTGCGCAACTGCCAGAAGCGTTGCGCGCCGATCTGGAAACCGTCTGGGGTGCGCCCGAGGATGACCCGGCCTGCGCCGATGGGGCCTTCCACTTCACCGCGCTTCGGCGCGGCAAGGCGCTGTTGGCGCTGCAGCCCGAACGCGGCACGCCGGAATTGCGGGACGACGAATATCACGACCTGTCGCGCACGCCCCGGCACGGATATGTGGCCTTTTACCTGTGGCTGAGGCACGGGTTGGGGACGGATGCGCTGATTCATATCGGCGCACACGGAACGTTGGAATGGCTGCCGGGCAAATCGGTGGCGCTCTCGGCGGAATGCTGGCCCGAGGCGCTGATCGGCGATCTGCCAGTGATCTACCCGTTCATCGTGAACGACCCGGGCGAAGCCGCGCAGGCCAAGCGCCGGATCGGGGCCGTCACGCTGGGCCACATCCCGCCGCCGATGAAGCAGAGCAGCACGCCCGACCGCATGGTGCGGTTGGAATCGCTGCTGGACGAGTTCTCGAACGCCGACGGACTGGACCCCAAGCGGCGCGACCGGCTGCAGGCCGATATCCGTGACGAGGCCCGCGCCATCGGGCTCGAGGCCGATCTTGGGCTGGATCAGGCCACCAGCACCGCCGAGGCGATCACCCGCATCGACCGTTTCGTCTGTGACATCAAGGAAAGCCAGTTCGGCGACGGGCTGCATGTCTTTGGCCGCGCGCCGCAGAGTGCGGGCAATTTCGACACTGCCGCGTCGGCACAGGCCGAACGGCAGGCCCTGCTGGATGCTTTGGCCGGCAAACGGATCGAGGCCGGGCCGTCCGGCTCGCCCTATCGCGGGCGCACCGACGTGCTGCCCACGGGCCGCAACCTGTTCACCACCGATCCGCGCTCCGTCCCGACCCGCGCGGCCTATGCGCAGGGGGTGAAACTGGCCGAAGAACTGGTGCGCCGCCACCTGCAGGAGGAAGGCGACTATCCCAAGGGCCTGATCGTCGATCTGTGGGGCTCTGCCACGATGCGTACGGCGGGCGAGGAATTCGCCATGGCGCTGCACCTGCTGGGCGTCAAACCGGTCTGGGATCCGGGGTCGGAGCGCGTGAGCGGGATCGAGGTTCTGCCGATCACCGATCTGGAGCGCCCCCGGCTGGACGTGACTCTGCGCGTCTCGGGCCTGTTCCGCGACGCGTTCCCGACCCTGTCGGCCCTGTTCGGACAGGCGGTCCGGGCGCTGTCGGAACGCGACGAGGCGCCCGACTGGAACCCCTATGCGGGTCAGCCGCCCACCGCCCGCGTCTATGGCCCGGCGCCAGGCAGCTATGGGCTGAAGATGACCCACCTGTCTGAAACCTATACAGACGAGGCGCGCGCGCAGGCCGGTCAGGCCTGGCTGGACGCCAGTGCCTTTGCCTTCGAGGGCGAGCACATCGCCCACGACCCCGACGGGATCACCCAGCGCGTGGCGCAGGCCGACAGTTTCGTGCACCTGCAGGACCTGACCGAAACCGACCTGCTGCTGGCAAACGACTATGCCACGCACGAGGCCGGCTTTGCCGCCGCCAAAAAGCTGACCGGCGGGCAGGCGCAGTTGTATCATCTGGACAATACGCGCCCTGAAACGCCCCGCGCCCGCACTCTGCCCGAGGAAATCAGCCGCGTGGTCCATGCGCGCGCCGCCAATCCTGACTGGATCGCCGGGATGCAGCGCCACGGCTTCCGCGGCGCAGCCGAGATCGCGGCAACGCTCGACCACATGGCGTCTTTCGCGCATTTGTCAGGCAGCGTCGCCCCGCATCTGTTCGACCTCTACCACGATGCGACCCTGGGCAACCCCGAGGTGGACGCGTTCCTGCAGCAGGCCAATCCGCAGGCCCATCAAGCCATGAAGGACCGGTTCCGCGCGCTGTACGAGGCCGGGCTGTGGAACACCCGCCGCAACTCGATCCGCGCCGATCTGGAGGGGCTGGGATGAGCGCCCCGGTCGTTCAGGGCTGGTGCCCCGGCGCGCATCGCCCGATGATGTCCGGAGACGGGCTGGTCGTGCGGGTGCGCCCGCGTCTGGCCCGGCTGAGCGCCGCGCAGACGCTGGGGCTGTGTGATCTGGCCCTGCGGTTCGGCAACGGGACCATCGACCTGACCAACCGCGCCAACCTGCAACTGCGCGGCGTGGCCGAGACGGACCATCATGCGCTGCTGGCCGAGCTGTCGGCGCTGAACCTTCTGGATCCTGAGCCGGGGCTTGAGACCCGGCGCAACATCCTTGTGTCGCCGCTGCACCAGCCGGGCGACCTGACCGCGCGCCTGACACAGGCATTGGCCGACCGGCTGGGCGACCTGCCCGCCCTGCCCGCCAAGTTCGGCTTTGCGGTGGATACCGACCAGGCGCGGCTGCTGGCCGGGGACTCGGCCGATATTCGGCTGGAGCGGGGACCTTCGGGCCTGATCCTGCGCGCCGACGGGGCCGAGACCGGCCGTTTGGTGACCGAGGACGCGGCGATCGACTGCGTGATCGAACTGGCCCAGTGGTTCGCCGAGCGCTTCACTTCTGACACCCGCCGCATGGCCCGTCTGATCGCAGCGCAGGAGCTGCCCAAGGAATGGCAGGGCCACGCCCCCGGCCCCGTGGCACCCGCGCCACAACCCGGCAATAACGCAATCGGCCCGATCTACGGCGCGGCCTTCGGGCAACTGCCCGCCGACGACCTGCGCGCGCTGGTCGAAGCCTCGGGCGCCGCTGCCCTGCGTGTCACGCCCTGGCGGCTGTTCATGTTGGAAGGCGGGGCGGCGATCCCCGCCCCGGCCTTCGTGACCGACGGCGCCGACCCTCTGCTTACCACCGACGCCTGCCCCGGCGCGCCATTCTGCCCGCAGGCGCAGGCCGAGACCCGCGCCATCGCCCGCGCGCTGGCTCCGCGCGTGTCCGGCAGCCTGCATGTCTCGGGCTGCGCAAAAGGCTGCGCGCGCATGGGCGCAGCCGATCTGACGCTGGTGGGCCGCGACGGGCGCTTTGATCTTGTAAAACACGGCCGCGCGGGAGATGAGCCCCTGCAGCGCGGGCTGGACCCCGAAACACTGAAGACCATGGACCTGACCTGATGCCCTATGAATACGAAACCGACGGCGCGGCGATCTACAAGCAATCCTTCGCCACGATCCGGGCCGAGGCCGATCTGGCCCGTTTCGACCCCGACGAAGAGCAGGTCGCCGTCCGCATGATCCATGCCGCCGGGATGGTCGGTTTGGAAGAGTTCATCCATTTCTCACCCGGCTTCGTGCGCACCGCGCGCGCGGCGCTGGAGAACGGCGCGCCGATCCTGTGCGACGCGCGGATGGTGTCCGAAGGCGTCACCCGCTTTCGCCTGCCCGCCGAGAACGAGGTGATCTGCACCCTGCAGGACGAGCGCGTGCGCCCGCTGGCCGAGAAGATGGGCAACACCCGATCCGCCGCCGCGCTGGAACTGTGGCGCCCGCACCTTGAAGGCGCGCTTGTCGCCATCGGCAACGCGCCCACGGCGCTGTTTCACCTGCTGAACATGCTCGAGGACCCAGACTGCCCCCGCCCCGCCGCGATCATCGGCTGCCCGGTGGGATTTGTCGGCGCGGTCGAATCCAAGGACGCGCTGTGGGAGGCGCAGCCCGTCCCCAGCTGCATCGTCAAGGGCCGCTTGGGCGGCAGCGCCATCACCGTCGCCGCGATCAACGCCATCGCAAGCCGGGCGGAATGACCATGGGCACGATCTATGGCGTGGGCCTCGGCCCAGGCGATCCCGATTTGATGAGCGTCCGGGCCGACCGCCTGTTGCGCAACGCGAAACACGTGGCCTATTTCCGCAAGCCCGGCCGAAGCGGGCAGGCGCGCAAGATCGTCAACGGGATGATCCGCGACGATGCGGTCGAGTTTCCCATGGAATACCCAGTCACAACCGAGATCCCGGTCACCGATCCGCGCTACAACGCGCTTCTGGCCGAGTTCTACGAACGCTGCACCGCGCGCTTGAAAGAACTGGCCGATCAGGGCGAGGACGTGGTGGTGTTATGCGAGGGAGACCCGTTCTTTTATGGCTCGTTCATGCATCTCTACACCCGCCTGCGCGACGTGGTGCCCGTCGAGGTGGTGCCGGCGATCACCGGCATGTCGGGCGCTTGGACGGCCTCGGGTGATCCGATCACCTGGGGCGACGACATCCTGACGGTGCTGATGGGCACCCTGCCCGAAGAGGTTCTGGCCGACCGAATGGCGCGCACCGACGCGCTGGTGGTGATGAAGATCGGCCGCAACATCGACAAGGTGAAACGCGCGCTCAAAACGGCGGGCCTGTTCGACCGGGCCTGGATCGTGGAATACGCGCAGATGCCCAACCAGACCGTCCGCAAGCTGAGCGACGCCTGCACCGAGGTCACGCCCTATTTCTCGATCATCATCGTGCACGGACAGGGGCGGCGGCCATGAACGGCTGGGTCAAGATCGCCGGGCTTGGCCCCGGAAACGAGGCGCTGGTGACCCCCGAGGTGACCGCCGCCTTGGCCGATGCGACTGATGTGGTGGGCTATATTCCCTACGTCGCGCGGGTGGCCGAACGGCCGGGCCTGACCCTGCACGCCAGCGATAACCGGGTCGAGATCGACCGCTCGCAGCACGCGCTGCGCATGGCGGCCGAGGGCAAGCGGGTGGTCGTGGTCTCGTCGGGCGACCCGGGCGTGTTTGCCATGGCTGCCGCCGTGTTCGAGGCGCTGGAAAACGGCCCCGACACCTGGCACGAGATCCCTGTCGAGGTTCTGCCCGGCATCACCGCCATGCTGGCCGCCGCGGCCCGGGCGGGCGCGCCGCTGGGCCATGATTTCTGCGCCATCAACCTCAGCGACAACCTCAAGCCCTGGGCCGTGATCGAGAAACGCCTGCGGCTGGCCGCGCAGGCCGATTTCGCAATGGCCTTTTACAACCCGCGCTCGAAGTCGCGACCTGAAGGCTTTGTAAAGACGCTGGAAATCCTGCGGCAGGAATGCGAGCCCGAGCGTCTGATCATGTTCGCTCGCGCCGTATCGCGCCCAGATGAGGCAATCCGCATCGCGACCCTGGCCGAGGCAACGCCCGACATGGCCGACATGCAGACGGTGGTGATCGTCGGCTCGTCGCTGACCCGCGTCATCGACCGGCCCATCGGCCCCATCGTCTATACTCCAAGGTCCACGCCGGAATGAGCCAGCCAGTCCAGAACCTGCGGCACGCTTGTCAACTCGACCCGGCGGGGCAGCCTGGGCCGGTCGATCATCAGCACCGGGATGCCCAACGCTCGCGCGGCGTCCAGCTTGGCGCGGGCCCCGGTGCCGCCAGCGTTCTTGGACACCACCAGTTCGGTTCGGTGCCAGCGCATCAGCGCCGTGTCGTCCTGAACGGAGAACGGCCCGCGCGACACGACGACCTCGCAATCGGCAAAGGGCAACGCGCCGGGTTTATCGACCAGCCGCAGAAGGTAGTGGTGTTGGGGCTGCGCCGCGAAATCCTCAAGATGCATGCGCCCGACCGCAAGGAACACCCGACGCGGCGGCCCGGCCAGCGCGGCGACGGCGCCGGCGATGTCGGGCACGCGTTGCCACCGGTCGCCGGGCACGGCCGTCCATTCCGCGCGGGTCAGCGCGGCCAGCGGCGTCTGCGTTTTCTGGCAGGCGGCGATGGCATTGCGGCTCATCTGCGCGGCAAAGGGATGGGTGGCGTCGATCACATGGGTCACGCCGGTGTCGCGGATATGACGCGCCAGACCCTCGGGCCCGCCAAAGCCACCCACGCGCGTGGGCAGCGGTTGCGGCCGCGGGTTGTCGACCCGGCCCGCATAGGAATAGGTTGCCGCCACACCCAAATCCGCCACGGCGCGGGCCAATGCGTTGGCCTCGGTCGTGCCGCCAAGGATCAGGAGGTTGGGCATGTCTGAAACTCCGTGGCTGACCATCCTGGGCCTGGGCGAGGATGGACTGGATGGCCTGTCGGCCGCAAGCCGTCAAGAGTTGGAGCGTGCCGAGGTCATCATGGGCCCGCCCCGGCACCTGTCACTGGTTCCCGAAACCGGAGCCGAACGCATCGAATGGCCGGTGCCGTTCGCCGACGGGCTGCCCTTTCTGCAGGGGCTGAAGGGCCGGCGCACGGTGGTGCTGGCCTCGGGTGATCCGTTCTGGTTTGGCTCCGGGTCGGTGATCGCGCGCAATTTCGCCCCCGAAGACTGGGTGGCACGGCCTGGGCAGTCGACCTTCTCGCTGGCGGCCGCGCGGTTGGGCTGGCCGTTGGAAAGCACTGCCACCTTCGGCCTGCACGCCGCCCCCCTGACCCGCCTGCGTCCGCATCTGTCGCGCGGCCTGCGCGCCATCGTCCTGCTGCGCGACGGTGCCGCTGTGGCCCAGCTGGCCCGCTATCTGACCAAGACCGGATTCGGCGATACGACCCTGCACGTGATGGAGGCCCTCGGCGGCCCTCGGGAACGCGCGCGCAGCATGTCCCTGACCGAAGCCCTGCTGGGTTCGTTCGGGCATCCGGTCTGCGTTGCGCTCGAGGTTTCGGGCGACGGGCGTGCGCTACCGTTGGCCTCGGGCAAACCCGACGAGATCTTCGAAACCGATGGGCAGATCACCAAACGGCCGGTGCGCGCGCTGACCCTGTCGGCGCTGGCGCCCGCTCGGGGCGAGCATCTGTGGGACATCGGCGGCGGCAGCGGCTCGATCGGCATCGAGTGGCTGATGTGCGACCCGTCCCTGACCGCCACCACGATCGAGCCGCGTGCAGACCGCGCCGCGCGCATCCGCGCCAATGCCGACGCGCTGGGACAGGATCGGTTGCAGATCATCCATGGCCGGGCGCCTGACGCGCTGGACGGCCTACCCTTGCCTGACGTGGTGTTCATCGGCGGCGGGCTGAGCGACGCGCTGCTGGACTGGCTTGCGGCCAACCTGCCCTCGGGCACCCGGCTGGTGGCCAACGCCGTGACATTGGAAAGCGAAGCAGTGCTGAGCCGATGGCACGCCAAGCTGGGCGGCGACCTGCTGCGGATCGAGCTGGCGCAGGCCGGCGACCTCGGCCCGCGGCGTGGCTGGAAATCGGCCTATCCGGTCGTTCAGTGGAGCGTGACCCTATGATCGTGGCCGGGCTTGGGTTTTCGTCCACCGCGACCTGCGCCAGCCTGCGCGCCGCGTTCGACCGCGCCACTGCCGGGCAGGCGGTGGACGCGCTGGCCACCGCCGCCGACAAGGCCGGCCATCCGGCGCTGGCCGAATTTGCCGCCGCCTGCGCCCTGCCCCTGCATTTCGCGGACCCGGCCGATCTGGCCGGGCAACGCACCCTCACCTGCTCGCCCCGCAGCCGCGCCAGTCATGGCACCGGCAGCGTGGCCGAAGCTTCCGCCCTTGCCGCCGCCGGACCGGGCGCGCGGCTGCTTTCACCCCGACAGATCTCGGACGACCGGCTTGCCACCTGCGCGGTCGCCATCGGAGGACAGACATGACCGTTCATTTCATCGGCGCCGGACCGGGCGCCGCCGACCTTCTGACCCTGCGCGGTCGCGACATCATCGCCGCTTGCCCGGTGTGCCTGTATGCCGGATCGCTTGTGCCCGAGGAGATCCTGGCGCACTGCCCCGAAGGCGCGCGCATCGTGAACACCGCGCCGATGGATCTGGATCAGATCATGGCTGAAATCAAAACCGCCCATGACGCCGGTCAGGACGTGGCCCGCCTGCATTCGGGCGACCTGTCGGTCTGGTCGGCGATGGGCGAACAGATCCGACGCCTGAAACAGATGGGCATTCCCGTCAGCGTGACCCCCGGCGTTCCGTCCTTTGCCGCCGCCGCGGCCGCTTTGGGCACCGAACTGACCCTGCCCGGGCTGGCACAATCGGTGGTGCTGACGCGGACCCCGGGGCGCGCCTCGTCCATGCCCGAGGGCGAAACGCTGGAAAACTTCGCCGGCACTGGCGCCACACTGGCCATCCACCTGTCGATCGGCAATCTGGACAAGGTAGTGGCTGACCTGACCCCCGCATATGGCGCCGATTGCCCCGTGGCCGTGGTGTACCGCGCCAGCTGGCCGGACGAGCGGATCGTCCGCGCCACCCTGGGCACGCTGAAGGAATCGCTGGACGAGAGCATCTCGCGCACCGCGCTGATCCTGGTCGGGCCGGCGCTGGCCGGTGAAGGATTCGACGAAAGCTGTTTGTATTCAAAGACCTATGACCGCCGTTACCGCCCACAAAGCGCCGACAGCCCGTGGTCGAGCTGGAGTCACGGAGATGACTAACCCGCCCGGACTGCTGATCTCGGCCCCATCCTCGGGGACGGGCAAGACCACGGTGATGCTGGGCCTGCTGCGCGCGCTGGCCGAGGACGGGCTGACCGTGCAACCCTTCAAGAGCGGTCCCGACTACATCGACCCGGCCTTTCACCGGGCGGCGGCGGGGCGGGCCTCGTTCAACCTGGACAGCTGGGCGATGGGCGCGCCATTACTGGGCGCGATTGCAGCGCAGGCCAAAGGCGCCGACATCGTGGTGGCCGAAGGGTCGATGGGACTGTTCGACGGGGTAGCAAAGCCGGGCGAGCTGGGCCATGGGTCCAGCGCCGAGACCGCGCTGCGCATGGGCTGGCCGGTGGTACTGGTGCTGGATGTGGGTGGCCAGGCTCAGTCGGCTGCGGCCACGGCGCTGGGGTTTCGGATGTACAACCCCGACCTGCCCTTTGCTGGCGTGATCCTGAACCGCTGCGCCAGCCAGCGCCACGAACGCCTGACCCGTCTTGGGATGGAGCGCGCGGGCCTGCCGGTTCTGGGCGTTTTGCCCCGGCGCGGCGACCTGACCCTGCCCGAGCGGCATCTGGGTCTCATCCAGGCGGTCGAGCACCCCGATCTGGAAAGCGCGATTTCCGGATACGCGGCCTTTCTGCGCGAACATGTGGATCTGGAGGCGATCAAGCGGGCGGCCTCCTCGGGCCCGATGGGGCCGTCGTCGGCCGCGCTGCCGCGCCCTCCGGCGCAACGGATCGCGTTGGCCCAGGACGCGGCGTTTTCCTTTACCTACCCGCATCTTCTGGAAGGCTGGCGGGCGGCCGGGGCCGAGATCCTGCCGTTCTCCCCTCTGGCGGACGAGGCGCCGGCCCCGGATACCGATCTGGTCTGGTTGCCCGGCGGGTACCCCGAACTGCACGCCGGAACCCTGGCTGCGGCAGAGCGGTTCCTGACCGGCTTGCGCAAACATGCCGAAACGCGGCCCGTGCATGGCGAATGCGGCGGCTACATGGCCTTGGGACAAGGGCTGATCGACAAGGACGGCACCCGCCACCGGATGGCCGGGCTGCTGGGCCTGGTCACTTCGTACGAAAAGCGCAAATTCAACCTAGGCTATCGCCGGGCCGAGTTGCTGGCCGACATGCCCGGGTTCTCTGCTGGAACCGCGCTGCGGGGGCACGAGTTCCACTATTCCTCGATCGTCGAGCAGCCCGACGCGCCCTTGGCACGGGTTTTTGACGCCGAAGGCGCCGAAGGTCCGCAGACCGGATCGCGTCGCGGACATGTCACCGGTACGTTCTTCCATCTGATCGCAGAGGCCAGCGCATGAGCGGTTTCGTTTCCTTCATCGGGTCCGGTCCCGGCGACCCGGAGTTGTTGACCCTCAAAGCCGTGGACCGGCTGCAAAAGGCCGACGCGGTGCTGTTCGACGATCTCAGCAGCGGGCCGATCCTGAGCCATGCGCGCAAAGAGGCCGACCTTGTGGGCGTGGGTAAGCGCGCCGGGCGGCCCTCGCCCAAGCAGGACCACGTCAGCCGCCTACTGGTGGAGTACGCCCAGACCGGCCAACGGATCGTGCGGCTGAAATCGGGCGATGGCGGCCTGTTCGGGCGGCTCGAAGAGGAACTGGTAGCCCTGCGCGCCGCCGGGATCGCATACGAGATCATTCCGGGCATCCCCTCGGCGATTGCCGCGGCCGCGGCGGCGGGCATCCCGCTGACTCGCCGGCTGACCGCGCGGCGGGTGCAATTCGTCACCGGCCACGATGTCAGCGGCAAGCTGCCCGAGGACCTGAACCTGCCCGCGCTGGCCGACCCGGGCGCGACGACGGTGGTGTTCATGGGCAAGCGCACCTTTCCCCTGCTGGCACGAGTTCTGCACACGCATGGGCTGCCGCTGGACACCCCTGCGCTGATGGCAGAATCGGTTTCGACGCCTCAGCAGTCGCTGCACCGGTCCACCGTCGGTGCACTGGCCGAGCGCCTAAACTCCGAGATCGGTACCGCGCCGGCGCTGATCCTCTATGGCCCGCTGGCGGAGAGCGACGATGATTGATCTGGTCTTGATCGGGATCGGCACCGGCAACCCCGATCATGTGACGCTTCAGGGCGCGCAGGCGATCCGCGCGGCCGATCTGATCCTGATCCCGCGTAAGGGCGTCAACAAGGCCGATCTGGCGGGGGTGCGCGAGGAAATCATCCGAAAGGTCACCGACGCACCGCCCCAAATTGCCTATTTCGACATCCCCGAGCGCCGGTCACAGGACGGCTACCTGCGCGGCGTGGATGAATGGCACGACGCAATCGCCCTGCGCTGGCAGGAGGCGATGGCTCGGCACCCCGAGGCACGCACCGTCGCCCTGCTGATCTGGGGCGACCCGTCGCTCTATGACAGTTCGCTGCGAATCGCGGCGCGGCTGGACCCGCAGCCAAACACCACCGTGATCCCAGGCATCACGGCGCTGCAGGCGCTGACGGCGGCCCATGCCATGCCCATCAACGAGATCGGCGCGCCTTATCTGGTCACCACCGGCCGGCGCATCCGCGACGAGGGCTGGCCCAGAGACGCGCATACGGTTGCGGTGATGCTGGATGGCGCGTGTTCGTTCCAGACGCTGAACATGGCCGATTTTGACATCTGGTGGGGGGCTTACGTGGGTATGCCCGAGCAGATCCTGATCAAGGGTCCACTGGCCGATGTGACCGACGAGATTCTGCGCACGCGCACCGAAGCCCGCGCCCGGCACGGGTGGATCATGGATATCTATGTCCTCAAAAAGCGCGGGATTTGACGCGAAAGGTCGCAAATGGCGATTGCGCCAAAGCGGCATTCACGTCTAAATGGTCGGGTCTGGTCCTGCCGGAGACATCCGGATGCTAAGAGGGAATTTGGTGCGGCCTGCGCGCAGGTCAAATCCAAAGCCGCCCCCGCGACTGTAAGCGGTGAGCCCTGTTCAACCTGCCACTCCCGATCCGTTCGGGGGGAAGGCGAACAGAGGCGCTGACCCGCAAGCCAGGAGACCTGCCAGGCGAACAATGAAACACCGGCCGTCGGGTGCGGCGGCACAGGAGGACAGAAAATGACGACACAAACGCAAACCGCATCAACGGTACGCGCCGGCATGCTTTCGGCAGTGTTCGCGGCGGCCTTGGGCCTGGGGATCATCACCGTGGCCGGTCACGTTCAGGCATCGGCGCTGCATGACGCCGCCCATGACGTGCGCCACGCAACCGGCTTCCCCTGCCACTAAACCAATGTTCAGCCGCATTCTGACCAGCGCGTTGTTCGCTGGTGCCGCAGCCGGGTTGATCGTCGCCCTGCTGCAGTTGCTATTCGTGCAGCCCGTGTTGCTGCACGCTGAACTCTATGAGTCCGGGGAGTTGGTGCATTTCGGGGCCGAGGCCGTGTCGGCCCATCCCGAGCTGCCGAGCATGTTCTCGGACCTGACCCGCGACGGGCTGAGCGTGGTGTTCACCATGCTGACCTATACCGGCTATGCGCTGGTTTTGGTCGCCCTGATGTCGCTGGCCGAGGCGCTGGGCCACCCGGTTGACGGGCGCACGGGCGTGTTGTGGGGCCTGGCCGGTTTCATCGCCTTTCATCTGGCGCCGGGTTTCACCCTGGCCCCCGAGGTTCCGGGCGTAGCCGCAGCCGATGTGTTCGCGCGGCAAATCTGGTGGTGGGCAACCGTCGCGGCTGCCGTGGTGGCGCTGTGGCTGATCGCCTTTGGTGGCAACATCGTCAGCTATCTGGTCGCGGCCGTGCTGCTGATGGCCCCGCACCTGATCGGCGCGCCGGAACCCGACGTGTTCACCGGGCCGGTTCCGACCGAGATCGGGGCCCTGTTCGCCGCGCGCGCCTTCGGCGTGGGTCTTGCGGCCTGGGTGCTGCTGGGTGCTTTTTCCGGGTATTTCTGGCAAAGCGAGGGCAAGCGCGTCGAAGCCGCGGCCTGATCCCCGAAATCCCACGATCCGCCGGCGACCAACTGGCGGATCATCTGCTTTTCAAGGAAACAAGATGACACGCTCGCTTGCACTATTTGCGATCGGTCTGGTCTTTGGCGGGGGCGCCGGGTTCGTGCTGGCCGCAGCCAACGGCGTCACCTTCGACGGTCACGACCATACCGACCCCGCTCAACACGGCGGCCATCACGTCGAGGCCACGGCCCATGATCACAGCACCGCCATCGACCTGCCCGCCGGACCGGATGCGCCGGGGCTGGAGATCGCCGTCACCCCTGACCCGATGGCGGGTTGGAACCTGCATGTGGTGCCAAAGAACTTCCACTTCTCTCCGGAGAACGCCTCATTGGCGGACAGGCCTGGCGAAGGCCATGCGCATGTCTATGTGAACGGCGTCAAGCTAGCGCGGCTTTATGGTAACTGGATGCACCTTCCGGACCTGCCCAAGGGCGAAGCCACCATTGAGGTCTCGCTGAACGCCAACAGCCACAGCCCGCTGGTCGTGGATGGGGTGCCTGTCAGCGCCTCAGTCACGGTTCAGGTGGACTGAAGCGCGGGGATCCGCGCCCGCAGACACAAGCGAAGCCGCCCGCACGGCCGGGCGTCCTCGATCCAGCCATTCGGGCTGTTCAGAATGGTCCGGCAGGTCGCCGCAATGTCATCGGCATCTGCAACCGGATCGATCCCCGAAAACACGTAAGACGCCAAGCTTTCCCCCTGAATCGCCACCACGGTCGGTTCATTGCAGCCACTGAAACAGGCGTGCTCGGCGATCGCGACCTGCCCGTCCAGTCCCGCAGCGCGCAGGGCTTCCAATACGGCCTGTCGCTCGGCCGGCTGGTCGCGCTCGCCCGCGCAGCTGCTGCAGATCAAAACACGCATGCCCCTCGCCTGCCTTTTCCGATTCACACTGTCGCTTGTGCGGGTTTCGCAACCCCGGCGCAAGCCCGCCACCCACGATATTGTGACTGTACGCGCCCGTGATTTCGGCAAGACTCGAGCCAACCACGACTTGGAGAGCCCGCGATGAAACATCTTGTGTTTTTCCTCGGCCTGCTGGCGCTTCCCGCGCTGGCGGCCGATATCGAACCCCGGCCGGGTTGGGCCGTCCACCCGTCGGCCAAGGCCCATGACGCGCTGGTGGCCGACACGATCGCAGCGGTCAAGGCAAACGGGATGGCCGTGGTCACCCAGGCCGGGCCGACCAAGGCCGCCGCCGCGCGCGGCATCACCATTCCGGGCAACTGGGTGATCGGCGTCTTCAACAACGACTATGCGGTGCGGGTTCTGGAACAATCGGTGCCCGCGATGATCGAGGCGCCGATCCGCCTCTATGTCACGGAAAACGAGGACGGAACCGCTACGCTGTCCTACAAGACGCCCAGCCTGGTCTTTACCCCTTACACCGATGGCACCGGCGCCCTGACCGCGATCGCCGCAGAGTTGGACGCCAAGTTCGCCGCCATCGCCGAGATGGCTGTCAATTAGTCACACTGACGTGATGCGGCTTGCGCCGGCCCGGAACCTCCGCAATCTGCTGCGCAACGGAACTTACGGAGCTTGTTCGATGCAGGACCTGTCCCCCCGCGCTGCGGACCTTCTGGCGCAACGGCTGTACGAGGCCGGGTGCCGCCACGCCTTCGGCATGCCCGGAGGCGAGGTGTTGACACTGGTCGATGCACTGGAACAGGCCGGGATCACCTTTCACCTGACCAAGCACGAAAACTCCGCTGGTTTCATGGCCGAGGCGGTGCACCACCGCGACGGCGCGCCAGCGATTCTGGTGGCGACTCTGGGGCCGGGGGCAATGAACGGCATCAATGTCGTGGCCAACGCGCTGCAGGATCGGGTGCCGATGATCGTGCTGACCGGCTGCGTCGATGCCGACGAGGCGCTGACCTATACCCATCAGGTCATGGATCACGCGCAGGTCTATCGCTCGATCACCAAGGGTACGTTCACCCTGACGGCCAAGGGCGCCGACATCATCGCCGACAAGGCCGTGTCGCTGGCCACGCAGCCTCGACCGGGACCGGTGCATATCGACGTGCCGATTTCCGTCGCCGATACCCGGGTGTCGGTCACCAAACGCCGACGGCTGACCCGGGCCGCCCGCGTCGCGCCCGAGGGGACATGCCTCGAGAAGGCCCGCCGCTGGGTGGCCGAGGCCGAGCGTCCGCTGGCGATCATCGGGCTGGACGTGCTGTATGACGACTCGCGCAGCGTTGTGCGGGCGTTTCTGGAACATTTCGGCATCCCGTTCGTCACGACCTACAAGGCCAAGGGCGTGGTGCCCGAGGATCACTCGCTGTGCCTGGGCGGTGCGGGCCTGTCGCCCCTGGCCGACGCGCTCCTTGTGCCGCTGGTCGAACAGGCCGACCTGATCCTGTGTCTGGGCTACGACCCGATCGAAATGCGCCCAGGTTGGCGCGAGATCTGGGACCCGGACGAGAAACGCGTGATCGACATCTCGGCCGTGGCGAATGACCACTACATGCACCAGGCGGGGCTGAACCTGGTGGCCGATACCGGCGCCACGCTTGAGGCGATCGCCAAGGGCAACCCTGCACGACCGACTTGGCCCCAAGGCCAACCGGCGCAGGTCAAGGCCGCATTGGCTGCGGCCTTTCCGACCGATGACGACTGGGGCCCCGCCGCCGTGATCGCCGAGGCCCGCGACACCCTGCCCCCCGAAACACTGGCCACCGCCGACAGCGGCGCGCACCGCATCCTCCTTAGCCAGATGTGGCAATGCTCCGAAGCGCGCGGCCTGATCCAGTCGTCGGCGCTGTGCACGATGGGTTGCGCCGTTCCAATGGCGATCGGCTTGAAACTGGCCGAACCAGACCGACCGGTGATCAGTTTTTCCGGCGATGCCGGTTTCCTGATGGTGGCCGGTGAGTTGTCGACCGCCGCAGAAATGGGCGGAAACCCGATCTTTCTGGTCTTTGTCGATGCCAGCCTGGCACTGATCGAATTGAAACAACGCCAGCGCCAGATGGGCAACCGGGGCGTCGATTTCGACCGGCATGACTATGCCGCGATGGGCCGGGCGTTCGGCGGAAACGGCCACACCGTACGCAACCGCGCCGAACTGCGGGCGGCGCTGAAGGCCGCGATGGCCGCCGACACGTTCACCGTGATCGCCGCCGAGATCGACCGCGGAGGCTATGATGGCCGCATCTGACGGACCGCTGAAGGGCGTCAAGGTTCTGGATCTGTCGCGCATTCTGGCCGGCCCGACCTGTACGCAACTGCTGGGCGATCTAGGCGCTAGCGTGATCAAGGTGGAAAATCCGGCCACCGGGGGCGACGACACCCGCCAGTGGGGGCCGCCCTATGTCACCGATGCGGATGGCAACCCGACCGATCTGAGCGCCTATTTCATGGCCGCGAACCGCAACAAGAAGTCCGTCGCCATCGATATCGCCACGCCAGAGGGGCAGGAACAGATCCGGCGGCTGGCTTCCCATGCCGACATCTTCATAGAAAACTTCAAACCCGGCGGGCTGGCCAAATACGGGCTGGACCATGAAACCCTCTCGCGCGACTTTCCGGGGCTGATCTACTGTTCGATCTCGGGCTACGGCCAGACCGGCCCGAACGCGGCCAAGCCTGGCTATGACCTGATGGCACAGGGCTATGGCGGGATCATGTCGCTGACGGGCGAACCGGACGGAGCCCCTATGAAAGTGGGCGTGGGCATCGCCGACGTAATGTGCGGCATGTACGCGACCGTTGGCATTCTGGCGGCGCTGCGCCACCGGGATCAGACCGGCGAAGGCCAGCAGATCGACATCGCGCTGGTCGACAGCCAGATCGCATGGCTGATCAACGAGGGCGTGAATTATCTGACCTCGGGCCAGGTTCCACAGCGGCGCGGCAATGGGCACCCCAACATCGTGCCCTACGATGTTTATGAATCCGCCGACGGCCACGTCATTCTGGCCGTGGGAAATGACAGCCAGTTCCGGCGCTTCTGCGGCTTTCTGAACCTCGATCACCTACCCGACGATGCGCGGTTCGCCACCAACCCGGCCCGGCTGGAACACCGCGATGCCCTGAACGCGGTTCTGCGGCCCGCGCTGCAGCGGCTGGACACCAAGGCCATCATCGATGGCCTCGAGGCGCTGAAAGTGCCGGTCGGCCCGGTTCAGACACTGGATCAGGTCTTTGCCTCGGACCAGGTGGCCGCGCGGCAGATGCAGATCAACATGCAGGCCGGCTCCGCCCCCGTCAATCTGATCGGAAACCCGCTGAAGCTGTCCCGCACGCCCGTGACCTATCGAACGGCACCTCCGACCTTTGGGGCGGATACCCAAGCCGTCCTGGACGCGGACGACCCGTTCGAGGCATGACCAGGAACTGCCTTGATCGGGCATATGTGGGGCCATCGCCCCGACGATCACACTGAACTGGGCGCAAAGTTGGACAACGGAAGTTTGGCGCGGCTCTGTGCGGCCCTTCTTGGACCAGAGCTTGCCGGTTTCAGCCAAAGTCCGCCAACACGATTTCCACGTTTGCAGCGTCGAGCGCCGCGCGCAGCGGCCCCGTCGGCGCGGTATCGACCACGACGCTGTCCAAATCGGCCAGCGCGCCGGCGCGGACCAAACCCTTGCAGCCGAATTTCTGCGCATCGATCAGCAGGTGCCTGTTGGCCGCGCGCTGCAGCATCGTCCTCTTGATCGCCGCAAAGCCGCTGATCGCCTCTGACACCCCCTCGTCGGTCAGGCCCGTCGCGCCGATCAGGCAGCGATCGACATTGAACCGCGAGAGATACTCGAGCGTATCGGCGCCGATCACGGCCGATTCAGCCGGCAGGAATTCCCCCGGACAGAGGATCACGTCGGCCGCGCTGTCACCCAGCGCTGCGGCGACCGGAATCGAGTTCGTTATCACCGTACAAGACCGCCCCTGCAACGCCAGAGCGCGGGCCAGTTGAATCGTTGTTGACCCGGAGTCGATCATTACCGTGTCGCCCTCCTGCACCAGCTCAGCCGCCGTTTCCCCGATACGCGTACGCTCGGCGGCGCGGGCGGCCGTACGCTCGTCAAGGCTGGGGTAATGGCCTTGCGACGCGGTCGAGGCCCCGCCATGCGCGCGCGCCAGCAGGCCATCCTTGGCGAGGGCGTCAAAATCCCGCCGGACGGTCTCGGTCGAGACGTTGAAGCTGCGGGCCAAATCGCTGATCCGGACATGCGGCCGCAATTTCAGCTCGAGCAGGATCTGGCGCCGCCGGTCTGATTTCTTCAGCCGGTCCTTTCCCTTCCTGGCGTCTTTCTGTTTTGCCTTGGTGTTTGACATCTTTAACTCCGGCCCGGTCAACAAGGCAAAACTGTGGGCTTTCCAGCATTTTTGCAAATATTTTGTTGCAAAACCCTCAAATCGGTGGTGACACTTGCCAAACTTCGAGAATACAAACGCGGTTGGTCAACAATGCGCCACCAAAGACTGAAGCGGGCGACTTCCACATGATCGTACTTGCCACACATCTCGCGGCGGCGGTGGCGCTGCTGTTGTGGTCAGTCCGGCTGATCCGAACGGGCATCGAACGCGCCTTTCTGCCGGAACTGAAGCGTGGGCTGAAAACCTTGTCCGAACGCAAGCTGTCGGCCGCACTTGGCGGCAGCCTGACGGCCATGCTGATGCAAAGCGCGACTGCGGTGGCCCTGATCGGCGCAGGATTCGCCGTATCGGGGATGTTGGCGGCGCAATCGGCTCTGGCCTTGATTCTGGGGGCCGAGTTGGGCTCGGCCTTGATGACGCAGGTTCTGTTCCTGCCGGTCGAGGCGGTGATACCCTTTGCCTTACTTGCGGGCGTGGTCACCTTCTTGAAGGCGCAGCGCCGCAAGACCAAACAGGTCGGCCGCATCGTGATCGGATTTGCCCTGGTGCTGCTGTCGCTTGGCATGATCCGCGAGGCCACCGCGTCGATCGGGGCCAACCCGATCGTCCAGAGCATTGCCGCCTATTTTGAGAACGATCTGCTCAGCGCCTATGTGATCGGCGCATTGCTGGCCTGGGTGATGCATTCCAGCCTGGCCTCGGTACTGACGTTCGCAACCTTCACTGCATCGGGACTGATCGCCGCCCCGGTCGCGGCCGCACTGGTGATCGGGGCCAATCTGGGCGGAGCGGTGATTCCGGTAGCCCTGCTGTGGGGACACGAGCGCCCGGCCAGGCTGGTGGTTCTGTCGAACCTCGTGGCACGTGCGGGTCTGACGCTGGTTGCCCTGACACTGCTGCTGGCCGGGATACTGAACATGGACATGCTCACTGCTGCGCCGGGCCAGCAGGTTGTCCTGCTGCATATCCTGCTGAACGCCATCCTTCTGGTGGTCGCACTGCCGCTGACCGAACCTCTGGTTGCATTGGTCGACAGGTTTCTGCCGCGCCACGCGGCGTCAACCACCGAAAGCGTTTCGGCGCTGGATCCCGGCGCCCTCGACCACCCGCCCCTGGCAATGGCCTGCGCACAGCGCGAGCTGCTGCGTATGGCAGAAACGGTGCAGGCCATGCTTGTGCCGGTGGTTCAACTGTTTCGGAACTGGAATCCGGAACTGGCCCGGGTGATCCAGCTGCGCGAGGACGAGGTCGACCGGATGCACTTCGCCATCAAGATCTACATCTCGCGCATGCGCGAAAACGACCTGACGCCGGAGCAGGAAAAGAAATCGCTGGGCATTGTGGCCACGGCCAACAACCTGGAAGAGGCCGCCGACCGGCTCGCGGTCAACCTGGTGGCGGTGGCGCAAAAACTGGCCGACGAAGCGTTGACCTTTTCCAAGGAAGGGTTGGCCGACATCGAACATTTCCACGATCAGGTCGTTACGAACGGCCAGTTGGCGCTAAGCGTTCTGACAACCGGCGACGCCGAGGCCGCTCGTCAGTTGGTGGCCGAGAAGGACCGGATCCGGATCGAGGAACAGAACCTGCAGGAACGGCACCTGAAACGTCTGCAGAACGGCGCGGCGGCCAGCATTGAAACCACGAACATCCATCAGGAAACACTGCGCCTGCTCAAGCAGGTGAACGCGGCCCTCGCCTTCGTGGCCTATCCGATCGCCGAGGAAACCGGTGATCTGCTGGGCAGCCGACTGGCCCGCCCCCGCAAGATCGGAGGCGCATCCTGAAGGAAACTGACTGAAACAAAGCGGCGCAAGACCGTGTGAGGACGAGTACGAGGCGGCCAACCCGGCCACCGACATGCAACTGGGAGGAAAGACATGAAACGACTCACACTGACATTCGCAGGTTCACTCGTGGCCCTGACCACCTCGGTCTCGGCCTCCTACGCGGACAAGCTGACCCTGTACTGCTCGGCGCAGGAAGACTGGTGCCAGTTGATGGCGCGCAGCTTCGAGGACGCCACCGGCATCGATGTCAACATGACCCGCAAATCCTCGGGCGAGACCTTTGCCCAGATCCGCGCCGAGGCGTCCAACCCCAAGGGCGACGTGTGGTGGGGCGGTACGGGTGATCCGCACTTGCAGGCCGCAGAAGAGGGCCTGACGATGGAGTATCTCTCGCCCATGCGCGACCAGCTGCATGACTGGGCGCTCGCGCAGGCCGAAAGTGCCGAAAACCGGACGATCGGCATCTATTCGGGCGCGCTGGGCTATGGCTACAACACCGAGTTGCTGGCAGCCAACAACCTGGCCGAGCCGTCCTGCTGGAAGGATCTGCTCAAGCCCGAATACAAGGGCCATATCCAGATGGCGAACCCGAACTCGTCGGGGACCGCCTACACGACGCTGGCCTCGATGGTGCAGATCTTCGGCGAGGACGAAGGGTTCGACTTCATGAAGGGCCTGCACAAGAACATCAATCAATACACCAAATCGGGCTCGGCCCCGATCAAGGCGGCGGCCCGTGGCGAGACGACCATCGGGATCGTCTTCATGCATGACGCGGTAAAACAAGCCGTGGCGGGCTTTCCCATCCAGGTGGTCGCCCCGTGCGAAGGCACCGGCTATGAGATCGGGTCGATGTCGATCATCGACGGCGCCCGCAACGTCGAAGAAGCCAAGAAATTCTATGACTGGGCCTTGAGCGCTGAGGCGCAGAACCTGGCGCTCGAGGTCAACGCTTTCCAAGTACCGTCGAACAAGGCGGCCAAGACCTCGGACAGCGCGCCGGACATGAGCCAGATCAAGCTGATCGACTATGATTTCAAGAAATACGGCTCGTCCGACGAACGCAAACGCCTGCTGCAGAAATGGGACGAAGAGGTTTCGGTTCTGCCGCAGTAAATGACGCGTTCCACCACAAAAACGGCCCATTCGGTGCTGACCTTCTGGATCGCCGCCGGGTGGGTCGGCTATTGGCTGCTGCCGTGGTACATGGTCGAGGACGGCTTCTGGTCGTTCCACTGGCTGGTCGATGGCTATCCGTTTGACGACGACTATGCCCCTGCGGCCTTTCTGATTGCACAGGGCAAGAAGCTTTGGCTGGCGCCGATGGTCCTTGCGCTCGCCTTGCCACTGCTGGCGCTGGGCCGGCCGAAATCCGACCCGCTGCACGCCCGCATCCTGATCCTATCGGGGGCGTTCGGCTTTGCCTGGCTGATCGCGCAGGGGTTCGGCATCGGCATCCGCGGTTTCTACTTCGACTGGCTGACCGCCCTGTTCGGAGAGCTGGGCGACCGGCAGTTCGGCATGGGCTATGGCGCGATGATCTGCGCCTCGAGCTTTCTTTTTTTGCTGACCCAGGGGATCGCTGCGCGCGGCGCCGTGAACGGAGACGTGTTCGTCGTCAGCGCCATCGGCGGCGTCATCACCATCGTCACCGCCTTTGTCTTCTTCCCGATCGCCAGAATGCTGTTTGCCGCCTTCGTGACCGAGGACGGGGCCTATTCGGTGGCGGTCTTCTTCTCGAAATTCTTCGACGACCGGCTGTGGGGGCTGGGGTGCCTGTGGGGCGCGAAATGCGGTGCGGCCTGGAATTCGCTGGTGCTGGCGGTTCTGGTCGGGCTGCTCACCACCGCGTTGGGCCTGTGTTTCGCGCTGGTCGTCACCCGGTCGGGCTTTCGCTACAAACGAGCGCTGCGCGCCCTGACGGTGCTGCCTATCATCACCCCGCCCTTCGTGATCGGACTGGCGCTGATCCTGCTGTTCGGCCTGTCCGGATCGATAACGCGCTTCGTCGCCGATCTGTTCGGCACCCAGCCCACGCGCTGGCTGTACGGGATGCCCGGCATCCTGATCGCACAGACCCTTGCCTTCACGCCCATCGCCTTCCTGGTGCTGATCGGCGTGGTCGAGGGTGTCTCGCCCTCGATGGAGGAGGCCGCACAGACCTTGCGGGCCAACCGGTGGCAGACCTTCAGAACCGTCTCGCTGCCCTTGATGCGACCGGGCCTCGCGAACGCCTTTTTGCTGGGCTTCATCGAGAGCATGGCCGATTTCGGCAACCCGCTGGTTCTTGGCGGCAATTTCGACGTGCTGTCGACCGAGATCTTCTTTGCCATCGTCGGCGCCCAGTACGATCAGGGCCGCGCGGCGGTGCTGGCGATGGTGCTTTTGTTCTTTACCCTGTCGGCCTTCTACGCCCAGCGCGTCTGGCTGGGCAAGAAAAGCTATACCACCGTGACCGGCAAGGGCGATTCCGGTGTGCATCCGCTGATGCCCACGGGCCTGTCGATCCCGGTAGCGGTAATCGCGCTGGGCTGGGCGCTGTTCACGGTGGTCGTCTATGCGATGATCGTCTATGGCAGCGTGGTCGAGCTGTGGGGGGTCAACAACACGCTGACCTTCAAGCACTACGTCACCGCCTTCTCGGTGCGGCTGGACGCGGAAGGCATCCGCTGGACCGGCGCCGCCTGGGACAGTTTCTGGACCACCATAACCATCGCCGCCATCGCCGCCCCGCTGACCGCCGCCGTGGGTCTGGTGACGGCCTACCTTCTGACCCGGCAGAATTTTGCGGGCAAGAACGCCTTTGAATTCGGCACCATGCTGTCCTTTGCCATTCCCGGCACGGTGATCGGCGTCAGCTATATTCTGGCGTTTAACGTGCCCCCGATCGAGATCACGGGAACCGGTGTCATCCTGGTGGTCAGCTTCATCTTTCGCAACATGCCGGTGGGTGTGCGCGCCGGCATCGCCAGCATGTCACAGCTGGACCGCAGCCTGGATGAATCCTCGCTGACGCTGGGGGCGAATTCCTGGCAGACCTTCCGGCGGGTCATCCTGCCGCTGCTGCGGCCGGCGATCCTGGCTGCGCTGGTCTACAGCTTCGTCCGCGCGATGACCGCCATCTCGGCCGTGATCTTCTTGGTCAGTGCCGAATATGACATGGCCACCAGCTATATCATCGGGCGGGTCGAGAACAACGATTACGGCCTGGCCATCGCCTATTCCACGACCCTGATCTTCGTGATGCTTGCGGCGGTCGGGCTGCTGCAACTTCTGGTGGGCCGGGTCCGCATCGGGCGGCGCACAGTGCACGAAACGGAGACATTGCCATGACCGACACTCATATCGGCTCGAAGGCCGCCCCGGTCCGCTTTGAACGCGTGTCCAAGGTTTTCGGAAAGGATGTCGTCGCCGTCGACGCCATCGACCTGCATGTCGAAGCGGGCAAGCTGGTCACGTTGCTGGGTCCGTCGGGCTGCGGCAAGACCACGACCCTGCGCATGATCGCGGGGCTCGAGATGGCCAGTTCGGGCCGCATCCTTATCGGCGACCGCGACGTGACAAAGCTACCGGCGACCGACCGCGACGTGTCGATGGTGTTCCAGTCCTATGCCCTGTTCCCGCACATGAGCGTGCTGGAAAACGTCATGTATGGCCTGACCTTTTCGGGCTTCGGCAAGGACGAGGCCCGCAGCCGCGCGTTGCAGGGGCTGGATCTGGTGGGCCTCAAGGGGTTTGACGCGCGGTTGCCATCGGAACTGTCGGGCGGTCAGCAGCAGCGGGTCGCCGTGGCGCGTGCGCTGGTTCTGGAACCGCAAGTACTGTTGTTCGACGAGCCGCTGTCGAATCTGGATGCCAAGCTGCGCCGCCAGGTGCGCGAGGACATCCGCGCCATCCAGCAGGATCTCGGCCTGACAGTGGTCTATGTCACCCATGACCAGGAAGAGGCACTGGCCGTATCGGACGAGATCGTGGTGATGCGCAACGCCGCCATTGCCCAGATCGGAACGCCCCGACAGCTTTATGATGCCCCCAACGACCGCTTCGTGGCCGATTTCATCGGCGAGGCCAACCTGCTGGCCTGTCAGATCGTTGCCATCGAAGGCGAAACCGCAACGATCGAAATCGAAGGCTATCGCCATTGCCTGCCATCCCGCGGGCTGCCCCAAGGGCCGGGCACCGTCGCCGTCCGCCCGTCGCGGCTGGTGATCGGGGCCGAGCGGGGAATTCCGGCCACGGTGGCCAAAGCAACCTATGTCGGTGTGCGGATGGAATACACGCTGACCGGCAATTTCGGCCAGGTCTTCGCGGTGCACGAAGACGTGGACACCCCGCTGGCCCCCGGCGCGCAGGTGCGGATGGCCTTCGCCGACAAAGGCCCGGTCTTGCTGCCCGAGACATAGATGCCCGACCTGCTGGTGATCACGCACCCCGAAGTCGTCGTCGACCCCGACATCCTGGTGGTGGACTGGCCTCTGTGCGACTTGGGCCGCCGCCGGGCCAAGGCATTCGCCGCCAGCCCCGAAATGGACAAAGTTTCACATATATGGGTCAGCACCGAAAGAAAGGCCCGCGAAACCGCTGCGATCCTTGCGGCGCCTCGCGCCTTGCCTGTGGCACAAAACGCGGCCTTGGGCGAAAATGATCGCAGCGCCACAGGATATTTGCCCCACACCGTATTCGAAAGCGCGGCCGACGCGTTTTTTGCCCAGCCCGACCAGAGCTTTTGCGGATGGGAAACCGCTCGCGCCGCGCAGACCCGGATGCTCGGTGCCGTTTCCCGGATTGTCGCAACGCATGACGGGGCGGATCTTGCGGTCGTGACCCATGGGGCCGTCGGCACGCTATTGTGGTGTGCCTTGTCGCACCGGCCCATCGACCGCCAATTCGACCAACCTTTCCAAGGACATTTCTGGCGCGCGGATCTGGCTACCTTGCGGCCTCGGACCGGGTGGCGCTCAATCGGCTAGCGGTCAGTCCGCCCAGGCCTGCTCGGCGATCTCGCGCAGGGTGTCGAACACGTCGGGCGTGCCCGCGATCACGCGGCCGCCCTGGCGGATCATGGCATCGGCATCCTGATCTTCAACACAGCCACCGGCCTCGGCGATCATCAGTTGCCCCGCCAGGCAGTCCCAGGCGTTCATGTGCTCTTCGACATAGCCCAACAACCGCCCCGCCGCGACATAGGCCAAAGACAAGGCCCCACTGGCATTGCGGTGAAACATCGCCCCGCGCGCAATCAGGTCTGACACGATCGGCACGACATGGCGCGCCTCGATCCGGTTCGAATAGCCAACCGCCACCGTGCCCGAATTCAACGCGACGCCGGAAGCAACCTGCATCGGTGCTCCGTTCAGCGTGGCGCCGCCACCGCGCGCGGCCGCAAAGGTTTCGTGCACATTCGGATCATGGATCACGCCGATCTGGGTCCGCCCATCAGCGACCCCGGCCAGAACCACCGTCCAGACCGGGATTCCATTGACGAAATTCGTTGTGCCGTCTATCGGGTCGATCACCCAGTCAAAGCCGCTGGTCCCCGGCGTGCGGCCGTGTTCCTCGCCCACCACCCCATCCTCGGGCCATGTCTCTGCGATTTTCTGGCGAATGAAGGTCTCGACATTCCGGTCGGCCTCGCTGACCCAGTCCTGCGCGCCCTTCCGGTCGACGACCAGCGCACTGCGATCCGCAAAATAGCGCATGGCGAGTTCACCGGCCTGCTTGCAGATTGCAACGGCAAAATCCTTGCGGGTCAGGTCGTTTGTCACGGGGCACCTCCATGTTATGCGCCGTACTGTGGCAACTGTGGCCCCGAAAGGCAAACCGACCGTCCCTTGCGAGATACCTCTGGGTGATCGCGCGGCAAACACAGCCTGCAACTGAAACACTCTGGCCCGTTTCGGCGGCAAGTTGCTGAAAATGTGCCGGAACAGGCGGATTTTTTCGCGTTTGCCGCACACGGGCTTTCACCAATTCGAGAGCAGGCCCGATACTGGTACGTCGCACCCGAACACTCTGCTAAGCCCAGAGGTGTCACTTTGCGCAGCCGGATTGGACCCAAGCATGAAACAAGACCTTTTTGGACAGATGAACACCCTGACCGACCCGATCGCGGTCGAGGCGTGGAACGGTGTGCTGCTTGGTTTCCTGGCCCACGCGGCCGTAACACCCCAGCATCTGGGCAGAGTGCTGGAACTGGAACCGGAATTTGCGCTGGGCCATGCGGTCAAGGGGTTGTTCATGGTGCTGCTGGGCCGGCGCGAAATGACGGCCGTCGCCCAAGAGGCCGCCGCAACCGCCCGCGCCGCCGCCGATCACCAGCCGATCACCCCGCGCGAGGCGTTGTATCTGGACGCCCTGGATCAGTGGCTGGCGGGTCATCCGTCGCGCGCGATCCAGACGTTCGAGACCATCCTGCGCGCCCACCCCGAGGACGCGCTGGCCATGAAGCTCAGCCATGCCACCCGGTTCGTTCTAGGCGACGCGGCTGGCATGCGCCGCTCGATCGAGAGGGTGCTGCCCGCCTATGCGCCCGATCATCCGGGCCGCGGCTATCTGCTGGGCTGCCATTCCTTCGCGCTCGAGGAAACCGGCGACTATGACAAGGCCGAGATCGCGGGCCGGCAGGCGCTATGGATGGTGTCGGACGATGCCTGGGGCCTGCACGCGGTGGCGCATGTGCACGAGATGACTGGCAACGCCAAGGCCGGCCTGGACTGGTTCGCGGGGCGCGAGGCAGCCTGGGCGCATTGCAACAATTTCCGCTATCACGTCTGGTGGCACAAGGCGCTGATGCATCTGGATCTGGGTCAGGTCGATCAGGTGATCGCGCTCTACG
Source organism: Ruegeria sp. BHSC043 (assembly GCF_059612985.1). Lineage (NCBI taxonomy): Bacteria > Pseudomonadati > Pseudomonadota > Alphaproteobacteria > Rhodobacterales > Roseobacteraceae > Ruegeria > Ruegeria sp. BHSC043. Next base: position 95,992 of record NZ_JBXWRS010000004.1, read on the forward strand.
ATCACGAGATCCGCAAGGACAAGACGGATGATTACCGCGACATCTCGAACGCGACTTCGCTGCTGTCGCGGCTTGAACTGGAAGGCGTCGATGTCGGCAGCAGGTGGGAAGAACTGGCCGATCTGAGCGCGGCGCGCACCGAGGACGGTTGCCTGATCTTTGCCGATCTGCACTATCTGCTGGCCCTTACCGGAGACAGCCGCGCCGATGCCACGGCCAAGTTGCTGGGGCGCATTCACAAGGATGCCCAGACCCCCGAGACCGACACGGCAAGGCGCATGGCCGATCCCGGCCTAGCGGCTGCCAAGGGGCTCGAGGCGTTCGGAGAGGGCGACCATGCCCGCGCCTTTGACCACCTGCTGGCCGCGCGCGACAGCATGCAGCTGGCGGGCGGCAGCCACGCGCAACGCGACGTCTTCGAACGCATCACCATCGATTCCGGCCTGCGCGCGGGGCGGTTCGACGCGGTCGAGCGCATTCTGGACGACAGGCGGGCCAAGCGCGGAGGCGCCGAGGACAATTATGCCCTAGCCCGGCGTGCGCTGATCGACGCCGCGCGCGACCAGTCGGATGCGCAAAGCGTGCCTGCAGAATAACGACAAGACCAAGAAGGACCCGAGACCGCATGGCGACCGCATCGCCCGTTTCTGATTTTGCCCCGGTGGAAACCCACGCCGCAGCCCGCCCCGCGACGCGGGACCCGCGGCTGGATTTCTATCGCGGCATCGCGATGTTCATCATCCTGATCGCACATATTCCCAACAACCCGTGGTCGCGCTGGATTCCGGCGCGGTTCGGCTTTTCCGACGCCACAGAGATTTTCGTCTTCTGTTCGGGCATGGCCTCGGCCATCGCCTTTGGCGGAGCGTTCCTGCGCAAGGGCTGGTGGATGGGCACGGCGCGGGTCAGCTTCCGCATCTGGCAGGTCTACTGGGCGCATATCTGCCTGTTCTTCTTCGTCGCCATGTCCATGGCGGCCTTGGATCTGTCGGGTACCTTCGACAAAAGCTATGTCAACGCTCTGAACCTGCAGCATTTCTTCAACGACCCGGCGCCGCAGATGGTGGGTCTTTTCACGCTGACCTATGTTCCGAACTATTTCGACATCCTGCCCATGTACCTGGTGGTTCTGGCGATGATGCCGCTGTTGATGGGGCTGTCTCGGGTCGGGGTCTGGGCGGTCGGGCTGGTTTCGGTCGCGATCTGGCTGGTCGCGCAAACCGGCGCGTTGGCCCTGCCGGCCGAGCCGTGGTCGGACCGGCAGTGGTTCTTCAACCCGTTCGGCTGGCAGCTTCTGTTCTTCACAGGCTTTGCCTTCATGCGCGGCTGGCTGCCGGCGCCCCCGGTGTCCAAGACCCTGATCTGGGCGGCGGTGGCGTTTCTGGTCCTGTCTGCGCCCTTCGGATCATGGAAAGTGTTTCTGTGGGTTCAGGCCGCAGCCCCCGACCTGGCGGCCGAAATCCGCAAGGTCTGGCCGCTGACGGCCGAACTGCGCGAAAAGACGGATTTCGGCCTGTTCCGCTATGTGCACTTTCTGTCGCTGGCATATCTGGGCTGGGTCGCGGCGGGCACCCATGGGCACCGGCTGATCGCAACGGGACACGGCGCCTACGCGCGGATCTGGCAAGTGGTCCTGAAGCTGATCACCAAAGTCGGCCAGCAATCGCTTGCCGTGTTCGTATTTTCCATGGCAGTGGCACGACTTATCGGCGTTTTCCTGGATGAATTCGGGCGGGATTTCGCCGCCGTTCTGACCGCCAATCTTTTTGGATTTGCAATGCTGATCGGCGTTGCCTATCTGGCCGCTTGGTTCAAATCACACCCGTGGAAGTCGAAGACATGAAGCTTACGCGTCGTTCCTTTCTGGCGTCGACAACGGCGCTCGCCTTCGCCCGGGCCGCATGGGCCACGGGCGGCGACGTTGCGTTTGACCGGGCCGATGTAATCGCCATGGCCCGAGACCTGGCCAGCCGCCCCTATCAGGCGCGCGCCCAGGTTCCGCAAGAGTGGCTGGACCTGACCTATGAGCAGTACCGGTCGATCCGGTTCCGGCTGGATCACGGGCTTTGGTTCGGGTCCGACACCCCGTTCAACGTGGATTTCTTTGCACCCGGCCTGTACTTCCCCCGCCCGGTCCAGATCTCGACCGTCGAGGGCGGCCGGGTCGAGGCCGTACCCTTCGATCTCGAGATGTTCGACCGGGCCGAGGACGTTCCGCCCTTGCCTGTCAGCGACACACTTGGCTTCTCGGGGTTCCGTCTGCGCACCGAGATGCACCGCCCCGGCAAGACCGACGAGTTCTGCGTGTTCCAAGGCGCCAGCTATTTCCGCGCCATCGGGCTGCACGAGGTCTATGGCCTGTCGGCGCGTGGTTTGGCGCTGAAAACCGGCGACCCCGAGGGCGAAGAATTCCCCGAATTCATCCGGTTCTGGCTGGAACGGCCCAGGCCCGGCCAACGCAACATGATCGTGCATGCGCTGATGGACAGCCCCAGCGTGGCCGGGGCCTACCGGTTTGACATTACCGCCGGAGAAGACTGCCAGATGCAGGTCGAGGCAACCCTGTTCCCGCGCACCGACCTGACCCATGTGGGCATCGCGCCGGGCACCTCGATGTTCCTGTTCGACCAGACCAACCACAACCGGTTCGACGATTTCCGCCCCGCCGTGCATGACAGCGACGGGCTGATGATCCGCAATGGCGCCGGCGAAGTGATCTGGCGGCCACTGGCCAACCCCACGCGGCTGCAGATTTCATCTTTCGTCGACATGAACCCGCGCGGCTTTGGCCTGATGCAGCGCAAGCGCGCCTTTTCCGACTATGCCGATCTCGAGGCGCAATACCACAAACGCCCGGGTCTGTGGGTCGAACCGATCGGCGATTGGGGCAAGGGCACCGTGACGCTGGTGGAAATTCCGGCAGACCAGGAGATCTATGACAACATCGTCGCCTATTGGCGCCCGGCCGAGCCGATGGCGGCGGGCACGCAGGTCGATCTGGCCTATCGCCTGACTTGGGGCGAGCAGCCACAGCGCACGGCCATGCCCCGGGTGATCCGCACGGCCATGGGCGAGAACACCTTTGGCGAGGGCCGGCTGGCCGTGATCGACTTCGAGCCCAGCGAATTGTTCGAAGACCCCGACGCGCTGAGCGTCTTCGTGCAGTCACCCCATGCGGAAACGTCGGATGGCGTACTGCAGCGCAACCCCGACACCGGCGGGCTGCGGCTGGCATTTTCCTTCCAGCCGGGCGACCGCGACCATGTCGAATTGCGGGCGCAGCTGCGTCTGGGCGAGGCCCCGGCCTCCGAGGTCTGGCTTTACCGGTGGACCGCATGAGCCCCGATCTTCATATCATGCCGCCCGAGGCCCCCCTGCCGATGCCCGCGCAGGACTTCCGCGCCGGGTTTCGCGACGCGAAAGTGCCCGAACGGCCCGGCGACCGGTCTGCGGGCCTGTGGCGGGCAATGGCGTTTTCCCCCGCCATGGGCGCGACGCTGGCCCTGTTGTGGTTTCTGGTGGACTGGTTCGACACCGAGGGCATCAACCTGGTCGAGGCCATTCTGCTAACGCTTATTTCGTTCAACTTCTTCTGGATCGCATTCACCGTCAGTACGGTTCTGCTGGGAATGGTTTCCTTGTCCCGCCAAGACCGGCCCCGGCGCGCGGCCCGGCCGCAGCCGTTGCGCGTGGCCCTGCTGATGCCGGTCTACAACGAAGTGCCGTGGAACGTTCTGGGCAATGCGCGCACGATGCTGGAAGACCTGCGCGCGCGCGGCGGTCAGCATCACTATGCGATGTTCATCCTGTCTGACACGCGCGATCCCGATATCGCCGCCCAGGAACAGGCCAGCGTCGAGGCGCTGCGCACCACGCTGGCCCCGGGGCTCGAACTGTGTTACCGCCGCCGCGCCGAAAACACCGACCGCAAGGTGGGCAACATCGCCGATTGGGTCAGCCGCTGGGGCGGCGCCTGGGATGCGATGCTGGTTCTGGATGCCGACAGCCTGATGACCGGGCGCGCCATTGCGCGGCTGACCGACGCATTGGCCCGTGACCCCGGCGCCGGGCTGATCCAAAGCTATCCGCAGTTGATCGGCGCCCAGTCGGTCTTTGCCCGGATGCAGCAATTCGCCAACGGCGTCTATGGCATCGCCTTTGCCGAGGGGCTGGCCCGCTGGTGCGGGCAAGAAGGCAATTACTGGGGCCACAACGCGATCATCCGCACCAAGGCCTTTGCGGCCTGCGCAGGCCTGCCAAAACTGCGCGCTCTCAACGGACGCGAGCAATTGATCATGAGCCACGATTTCGTGGAGGCCGGCCTGCTGCGCCGGGCCGGATGGGGGGTCCGGTTCCTGCCCCGCATCCGCGGGTCCTACGAGGAAACACCCCCTACCCTGATCGACCATGCCCTACGCGACCGTCGCTGGTGCCAGGGCAACCTGCAGCATCTGCGGCTGCTGGGGTCGGCGGGTTTCAAGGCCGTATCGCGTTTTCACCTGTTCCACGGGGCCGTCGGATATCTGATGTCACCCCTGTGGTTCGCTCTGCTTCTCATGTGGGCGCTGATCGGCCAGGGCAAGGATGCCTCGGTCCTGCATTACTTCAGCCCCGACAATCCTCTGTTCCCGCAATGGCCGGAAATGACCGAGACACGCCACGTGCTGATCATCCTAGTGATGTACGCGATGCTGCTGACGCCCAAGATCCTTGGTGCGCTGGCCCTGCCGCTGAGCGGTGTCCGTTATTCCGATTTCGGCGGCGCCGCGCGCTTCTTTGCGTCCTTCCTGTTCGAGGTTATCCTGTCGATCCTGTTCGCCCCCATCCTGATGGTCCAGCAGATGATCGCGGTATTCCGCACGATGTTCGGGGTGCAAAAGGGCTGGGCGCCCCAGGCGCGCGCGGGTGGCCGATACGGGCTGCGCACGCTGCTCCTGTTTCATGCGCTGGAAACGGTCATCGGCGTGGCGCTGAGCGTCGGCATCCTGTCCGGGCTGGTCTCGGTCTGGCTGGCCCCGATCGCCGTCAGCCTGACCTTCGCGGTGCCGCTCTCGGCGCTCAGCGGGGTCTCGGCGGCCCGGGCGCGGCGGTTGCTGCGGATGCCTGAGGATGTCAAGGAACCAGCGATCAGCCGCGCCGCCCGTGCCCACCGCAACGAGTTGAAGCGCCTGATCAAGGGCAAACGAACGCTGACCGCGGCGGAATGATCAGCCGCCCGGTAGGCCTTCGTACCAATCCAGCATCATGTCGGCCCAGCCTGCGGGCACAGTGTGGCCACCGGGGAACAGGGCGAATTCAAGCGCGCTGCCATCGGCGCAGCGGGTCCATTTGCGGCGCAGGAACGGCCCCGTAGTGGAAATCCCGTCCGGGCGGTTATCGGCGCAACCATTGGCCTGCCGCCAGATTTCCAGACCGGCAAAAATATCACCCTGCAGGAACCGGCCGCCACCCAGCGCCCGCCCCTCGAGCGGTACCACGTTGTCGGTCCAGCCATGGGTGTGGAACAGGCGGACAGGCCCGGCGCAGCCGTCGGGATGCGGGCGCCAGAACCCGCCCGATACCGGAACAAAGGCCGAAAACGCGTCGGGCTTGGCGCAGGCCAGGTAGTTCACCATGAACCCGCCGCCCGAAAACCCGCCAAGGATGACGCGGTCGGGGTCGATGTCAAACCGGCGGACGGCATCCCGGACCACTTCGGCCAGGAATGCGGCTTCGTCGCGGCCCTCCCAACCGGGATAGAAGTTCCAGCTTTTGCGCCCGTTGCGCAGCGCGCCGTCGGGTGCCATCACCGCGTATCCGCGCGCCAGCAGCGGTTCGACCATTCCGCGGTTCCTGAGGGTCCCCGACGCGCTGCCGCCGTAACCATGTAGGAACACTACCAAGGGCGGATGGTCCTGGTCGGGGACCTCGATCAGATAGGTACCCCGCGCGGTTTCACACGCCCCTTCGACCTCATCGCAGGCCGCCAGCGCCGGTCCGGCAAGCAACGCGGCCCAGACCGACAGCCACCGGGCAACGGCACTCACGATTGCACCTCGTAGGGGTCGACCGGCAACCCGGCCCGGATCCAGCCCGGCCCGGCCGCCGAGCCCAACATGCCCTCGGGGACGTCGATGATGTTGGAAAAACCGGCGCGGGTCAGGGCGTTGCTCAGCCGGGCCGACCGGACACCGCGCGCGCAGATCAGGGCAACCGGACGGCTGCGGTCGCCGCCGGTCAGACGGTCGAGTGCGGCCACGAAATCGTCGCGCCGCATATCCAAGGGGATCGCGCCCCGCCCGATACCCGTCGCCCGCCATTCCCGCGGTGTACGGATGTCGATCAGAAGAACGTCGCCGGACACGGCGCTGGCCTGCGCCTGCGCGACGCTCAGCTTGCCGCCGGAAAACTCCTCGGGGATCAGACGGTACTCGCGCATCGCAAACCCCACGGCCAAAGCGGCCGTTCCAACCAGCAACACCCATCTGCGCGGTTTCAACCTCTGCTCTGCCAACTCGAACCCTCCGGTTGGGATGGCCCGTTTCTAGCACAAGGGCCCTTTCACCGCCGCGCCAAATTCGCGCGCGGAAATCAAGTTTGCGTCATTTTTTCGCATTTGGGTCGGCGGAATCCACGGGCGTTAGGGCAAGGTGAAAAACTTGCAATAGCTGGACAGCCAATAAATTATCCTTACAAATTCAAGCCCACACTGACCGCTCAGCCCGGAGTATCGCACTTGTCCCTATTCCTCATCGCGGCCCTTCCGTTTCTTGGCGCTGTCTTTCCGGCCTTGCTGGTCCGGGCCGGTCGCAATGCGGCGGCCTCGGCTGCCGGGCTGACCACCTTCCTGGCGCTCATGGGGCTGTTGATCCACATCCCCGCCGTCATGCAGGGTGAGGTCGTGACCGCCCGTTTCGACTGGATTCCCGGGCTGGGGCTAAACGCCAACTTCATGCTGGACGGGCTGGGGTTTCTGTTTGCCCTGCTGATCCTTGGCATCGGTCTGTTGATCATCCTGTACGCGCGGTTCTACCTGTCGCGCGAGGATCCGATGGGGCAGTTCTATACCTATCTGCTGCTGTTCCAGGGCGCGATGGTTGGCATCGTTCTGTCGGACAACATCCTGCTTTTGCTGATTTTCTGGGAGCTGACCTCGCTCAGCTCGTTTCTGCTCATCGGCTATTGGAAGCACCTGCCCGAAGGTCGCCAGGGCGCGCGGATGGCGCTGGCCGTGACCGGGTCCGGCGGGCTGGCGATGATCGCAGGTATGCTGATCCTTGGCAACATCGTGGGGTCCTATGACCTGAGCGTGATCTTGCAAAACCGCGAACTGATCCAGGCCTCGCCTTATTACCTGCCGGCGCTGGTGCTGATCCTGCTGGGGTGTTTCACCAAGTCGGCCCAGTTCCCGTTCCATTTCTGGCTGCCTCATGCCATGGCCGCGCCAACGCCGGTTTCGGCCTATCTGCACTCGGCCACGATGGTGAAGGCCGGCCTGTTCCTGATGGCACGCATGTGGCCGGTTCTGGCGGGGACCGAGGCGTGGTTCTACATCGTCGCAACCACCGGTCTTGTAACAATGCTGATCGGTGCAGTGATCGCGCTGTTCAAGGATGACCTCAAGGCGTTGCTGGCCTTTTCGACGGTTTCGCATCTGGGACTGGTCACGATGCTGCTGGGGTTCGGCACCAAGATCGCCGTCGTGGCCGCCATCTTCCACATCATCAACCACGCCACCTTCAAGGCCGCCCTGTTCATGACCGCGGGGATCGTCGACCATGAAACCGGCACTAGGAACATCAAGCGGCTGGGAGGATTGCGCCACCTGATGCCGATTACGTTCACCATTGGCACCATCGCCGCGCTGTCGATGGCCGGCATTCCGCCGCTGAACGGCTTCCTGTCGAAAGAGATGATGTTGGAAGAGACGGTCCACACCGTCTGGCGCAATTCCCACTATTTGGTGCCAGGTCTGGCTCTGCTGGCAGCGATCTTTTCCGCGGCTTATTCCTTCCGCTTCATCAGCCACGTGTTTCTGGGCCCCGAGCGTGACGACTATCCCGCCCATCCACACGACCCCCCTGCAGGCCTGTGGTTGGCCCCCGCGTTCCTGGTGGTTCTGGTCGTCCTGATCGGCCTGAACTCGGCTGTCATCGTCGGCCCCTTGGTCGCGGTTGTGTCTTCCGCGGTGATCGGCGGCGAGAAGCTGCCTTATTATTCATTGAAACTGTGGCACGGGTTTACGCCGGCGCTGTATATGTCGGTCATCGCTACGCTGGGCGGTCTGTTTCTGCTGGCCCTGCACCGTCGCGGCGAAACCGCCTGGAACGCCCTCCCCCGCCCCGAGGCCAAGTCCATCTTCGACGCCGTCATCGGTGCGCTGACCGCCGCCAGTCGCTGGATCACGGACGAGCTGCACAACGGTGTCATCAGCCGCTATGCGATCATCCTGATCGCCTTCACCGTCGGGCTGGGGTACTATGCTTTCGCAACCGGCACGATCGGGTTGGAAACGCGGGTTCCGCTGGAGGCCCCCATCATCCCGACCATCGGCTGGCTGTGCCTGATCGTAGCGACGATGGGCATCATGTGGTTCCACCGCAACCGTCTGCTGTCTCTGGTCCTGATCGGGGTGGTGGGGCTGATCGTGTCGATGGCCTTCAACTATCTGTCCGCGCCTGATCTGGCTCTGACACAGATCTCGGTCGAAGTTGTCACGATGATCCTCCTGCTGCTTTCGCTGAATTTCCTGCCGACCGAGACCCCATGGGACAGCAGCGCGGCACGGCGCTGGCGTGATGCTGCCATTTCGGTGGTGGCCGGTATCGGAGCTGGGGGCTTGATCTATGCGCTCATGCTGCGCGATTTCGCCTTCCCGACGATTTCGGAATTCCACTTGGCCAATTCCTACAAGGGTGGCGGCGGCACCAATGTGGTCAACGTGATCCTGGTGGACTTCCGGGGATTTGATACCTTCGGCGAGATCATCGTGCTGGGGATCGCGGCACTGATCATCTTTGCTTTGACCGAGGCCGTGCTAGGCACCAGTGTTCGCGCCTACCTGCTGAACCGCAAACCACACTGGCCCCAATCGGGCGACTCTCACCCGCTGATGATGGTTGTTGCGACACGTGTGATGATGCCGATTGCCCTTATGGTGGGTGCCTATATCTTCTTCCGGGGACACAACCAACCCGGAGGCGGGTTCATCGCCGGTCTCATAGTCGCGATCGCCTTCCTGATGCAGTACATGGCCAGCGGCTACACCTGGGCGATCGAGCGGCAACGGTTCTACTACCATGGCACCATCGGCTGGGGCGTATTGATCGCTGCGGCTACTGGTTTGGGCGCCTGGTTCAACGAGCGGCCCTTCCTGACCAGCGATTTCGGCTATCTGCATTGGCCACCACTGGAAGAGTTCGAATGGGCCACTGCCATGCTGTTCGACACAGGCGTGTTCCTTGCCGTTCTGGGCGCTGTGATGTTGGCTCTGGACAGCCTGTCGCGCTTTGCGTGGCGGCCGGGCATGGCGCAAGAATTCCCGATGGACATCAACCCTTTGCGCGATGACCCGATCGAAGAAGAACAAGAAAAGAAGGAGCAGGGCTGATGGAAGCTCTCGTCGCCTCGGCCGTTGGCGTGCTGACCGCCGCCGGGATTTTTCTGATCCTGCGCCGTCGGACCTTTCCGGTCATCCTGGGCCTGTCCTTGCTGACCTATGCGGTCAACGTATTTCTATTCGCCACGGGACGGCTGGCCGTGAATGCACCTGCAGTTCTGAACAAATACGAAGAGGTTCCCTACACCGACCCGCTGCCGCAGGCGCTGGTGCTGACGGCCATCGTGATCTCGTTCGGGATGACGGCGGTGATCGTGATGATCGCGTTGGGCGCCTATCTCTCGGCCAAGGATGACCACATCGACATGGCCGCGCGCGACAGCGTGGACGGCGCGGGAGAAGACGCATGAACCACTGGATCGTTGCGCCGATCGTCCTGCCCGCGATCCTGGCCCCGTTCATCATCATGGTCCTGCGCTATCATCTGGACCTGCAGCGCATCTTTTCGGTGGCGGGCGTGGTGGGCCTGCTGGGTATCGCGTTGACCATCACCGCGCAGGCGGCGGGTGGCGACATCCATGTCTACGAGCTTGGCAACTGGCCCGCCCCGTTCGGCATCGTGGTGGTGCTTGACCGGCTCTCGGCGATGATGGTGCTGCTGACCGCCTTGCTGGCCTTGCCCATCGTGCTGTACGCCATCGCGTCCGGATGGGACGAGCGCGGTGATCATTTCCACCCGCTGTTCCAATTTCAGCTGATGGGGGTTTGCGGCGCCTTCCTGACGGGGGACGCCTTCAACCTGTTCGTGTTCTTCGAGGTGCTGCTGATCGCATCATACGGTCTGATGACCCATGGCGGCGGCGCTGTGCGTCTGAAGGCCGGAGTTCAATACGTCACCTACAACCTGCTGGGGTCGACCCTGTTCCTGTTTGCATTGGGCACGATCTATTCGGTGACCGGAACGTTGAACATGGCTGATCTGGCCTTGCGCGTGGCCGAGATGCCGACCGAAGACACCGCCCTGTTGCGCGTGGGCGCGGTTCTGCTGCTACTGGTCTTCTGCATCAAGGCCGCCGTCCTGCCGCTGCATTTCTGGCTGCCGGCAAGCTACGCCAATGCACCATTGCCGGTGGCCGCCTTGTTCGCGATAATGACCAAAGTGGGGGCCTACTCGATCCTGCGGGTCTATACGCTGGTCTTCGGCCCGGACGTCCCGGTCTCGCAGGGACTGGTCGGCGACTGGCTGCAACCCGCCGCATTGGTGACGCTGGCCATCGGATCCATCGGTATATTGGGAACCCAACACATCGCCCGAATGGTGGCCTTCTGCGCCATAGCCTCGATGGGAACGCTGCTGGTCGCCATATCGCTGTTCACCGAGTCGGCGACCGCCGCGGCCTTGTACTATGTCTACCACTCCACCCTAGCCACCGCCTTGCTGTTTCTTGTGGCCGATCTGGTCATGCAACGCCGCAGCGGGGCAATCGCGCCGCGGCCGCCGATGCCGCAGAACGGGCTGATCGCTTCGCTGTTTTTCGTCGGCGCAATCGCCATGGCCGGCATGCCGCCCCTGTCAGGCTTCATCGGAAAACTGCTGGTGCTGGATGCCGCGCGGAACGCGCCTGATGCCACCGCCATCTGGGCCGTGGTCCTGATCGGCTCGTTCGTCACCATCGTGGGGCTTGCGCGTGCCGGCTCGTTGATCTTCTGGAAAAGCCACGACGCCAGCACGCAGGATGATCCGACGCCCGAAGCGGAAACCGCCCCCGAAGACGCAGACCCCGCGCCACCGCCGCCGCCCGAGCCGCAGCCCGGCCTTGCCTTCACTTCGGTCTTCGGCCTCGTCGCGGGGCTGGTCCTGCTGACCCTGTTCGCCGGGCCGGCACTGGACTACACTCGCAGCACGGCGGCGCAGTTGTTTGCGCCGGAACAGTACATCTCGGCCGTATTGGGAAGGGAAGACTGATGAAACTATTGCGCCGGATATTTCCCCACCCGCATCTGAGCTTTCTGCTGACGATCGTTTGGGTGCTGCTGGCCAACGCGCCGTCGCTGAATTCGCTGGTTTTCGGGTTGCTTCTGGGTATCGTCATCCCCTTCATTACGCAGCCCTACTGGCCCGACCGTCCAGTGCTGCGCAACTGGCCAATGGTGGTGGAATACATCCTCGTCGTGCTGTGGGACATCGTGGTGGCCAACATCACCGTCGCCCGGATCATCCTGTTCAAGCCGGATGCCGAGCGCCAGCCCAACTGGGTCTCGATCCCGCTTGAACTGCGCACCCCCGAGGCGATCACCGTTCTGGCCGGTACCATCACGATGACACCCGGGACCGTCAGCTGCGACCTGTCCGCCCAGGGCCACTGCCTGCTGGTGCATTGTCTGGATTCCCCCGATCCGGGCGCCGTCCGCGACCAGATCAAACAGCGGTACGAGCGCCGCCTGAAGGAGATCTTCGAATGATCGAGTATGCAATATACTTTGCCTTTGCCTGTTTCGGCGCCGCGATCATGATGTGCCTTTGGAGGATCATCACCGCCGACGGCGTCGGAACCCGCGTACTGGCGCTTGACACCATGGTCATCAACACCATCGCCTTGATGATTCTGTATGGCCTTGCCGTCGGAACCGAGATCTTCTTTGAATCCGCGATGATCATCGCCATGCTGGGCTTTGTCTCGACCGTGGCCTACGCGCGCTTCATGCTGCGCGGAAACATCATCGAGTGAGGCCGGCATGGAGTTTCTGTTTGAACTGCTGATCGCTTTTTTCCTGATCGTGTCAGGCATCTTCGGCTTTGTCGGCTCATTCGGGATGATCAAGCTGAAAGACCCGATGTCGCGCTTGCATGCGCCCACCAAGGCAACCACGCTGGGCGTGGGCGGCGTTCTGCTGGCCTCTATCTTCCATTCGGTTCTGATCGAGGGGCGCCTGTCGATGCACGAACTGCTGATTACCCTGTTTCTGTTCCTGACCGCGCCGATCACGGCCCTGTTCATTGCCAAATGGCATATTCACCGCCATGAAAAGCCCGAGAACCTGCCCGATGCCGGCGAGGATGGCCTGTGGGCCACCCACGCGGTCGAGCAGATGGAAGACGTCCCGGACCACAGCAAGAACTGAGCCGCATGCAAACGCCGTCCCTGCCCCTGACCCGCGATCTGGTTCTGATCGGCGGAGGCCACACCCATGCCCTGGTGCTGCGCAAATGGGGCATGAACCCGCTGCCAGGCGTGCGTTTAACCGTGATAAACCCGGGGCCGACGGCCCCCTATTCTGGCATGTTGCCGGGATTTGTCGCGGGGCACTACGCACGGGAAGATCTCGATATCGACCTGGTGCGCCTGGCGCGGTTCGCGGGCGCTCGGCTCATCCTTGGCCCCGCCACCGGGCTTGATCCCGAACGTCGCGTCGTTCAGGTGCCCGACCACCCCGAGATCGGTTTTGACGTGGCCTCGGTCAATGTGGGGATCACGTCCGACATGCCCGACCTGCCCGGTTTTGCCGAACATGCAGTGCCGGCCAAGCCTCTGGGTCCGTTTGCCGCGCACTGGGCCGGTTATCTGAACGGCTCGGGCCCGGCCTCGGTTGCGGTCATCGGCGGCGGGGTCGCCGGGGTTGAACTGGTCATGGCCATGGCCCATGCCTTGCGTGCGCGCAACCGCAAGGGGCTAGTGACGCTTATCGACCGCGACCAGGCCTTGTCGGCGGTTGGTTCCAAGGCGGCGGCGACCCTTCGTCGAACCATGCTCGACCTAGGTATCGACTGCATCGAACAAGCCGGCATTCTTCGCGTCGGACCGGATTACCTGGAACTGGCAGATGGTCGCCACATCGCCGCAGATTTCGTGACCGGAGCCGCAGGCGCCCGCCCCTATGACTGGATCGCGCAGACCGGTCTGGCCCTGCACGAGGGGTTCATCCGCGTGAACAGCCACCTACAGTCCAGCGATCCGTTGATATTTGCGGCCGGGGACTGCGCGCACCTGTCCGAAGATCCCCGGCCAAAGGCGGGAGTCTTTGCGGTCCGCGAAGCACCAGTGTTGTTCGACAACCTGCGCGCCGCGCTGGGGGCCGGGCGGATGCGGAGTTACCGGCCGCAGAAGGACTACCTCAAACTGATTTCAATGGGCGAGAAATCGGCGCTGGCCGAGCGGCTGGGTACATCTTTCAGCGGCCCGCTGATGTGGAGATGGAAGGACCACATCGACCAGAAGTTCATGGATCGGTTTCGCGACCTGCCACGCACGAAAGCCCCACCCCTGCCGCGTCACCACGCCGCCGGCCTGCGCGAGACGTTGGGAGAAAAGCCGATGTGCGGCGGCTGCGGGGCCAAGGTCGGGCGCGGCGCGCTGCGCGCGGCCCTTTCGGTCGTGCCCGGCAGCGACCGCCCGGATATCACACCTTTGCCCGGCGATGACGCCGCGCTGCTGACCGTCGGCACGGCCCGGATGGTCATGACCACCGACCACCTCAGGGCCTTCGTTGCCGACCCGGTGTTGATGACCCGGATCGCCGCGGTGCATGCGTTGGGGGATGTGTGGGCAATGGGCGCCGCGCCCTACGCCGCCATGGCAACCCTGATCCTGCCGCGCATGTCCACGCAACTGCAGAACCGGACGATGGCGGAAATCATGGAGACCGCGACCCAGGCCATGCGGCAGGCCGGGGCCGAGATCGTCGGCGGCCACAGCTCGATGGGCGACGAGATGACCATCGGCTTCACGGTGACCGGCCTGTGCGACACCGACCCGATCACCCTGTCCGGCGGACGGCCGGGCGACGCGCTGTTGCTGACCAAACCGTTGGGCAGCGGGGTCCTCATGGCCACCGAAATGTCCGGTGATGCACGCGGCGACTGGGTGCAGGCGGCATATGATCTGATGACGCAGCCCCAGGGCGAGGCGGCGCGTATACTGAGCGCGGCGCATGCAATGACCGACGTCACCGGCTTTGGGCTGGCCGGGCATCTGGCCGGGCTGTGCGAGGCCTCGGGTTGCGGCGCAATTCTGGACCTGAACGCGGTGCCGGTCATGGATGGGGCGGACCAGCTGAGCCGCGCCGGCATCCGCTCGACCCTGTTTGCCGACAACCGTGCGATCGTTCCCGAATTGCCCGAAGGCAACAAAGCCGATCTGCTGTTCGACCCCCAGACCGCCGGAGGCCTGCTGGCTGCCGTCCAACCCGACGCCGCCACGGCCCTGCGCGACCGGCTGCGGGCTGCGGGTTATCCGGCCGAAATCGTGGGTGAACTGATCGAGGATCCGGGGCTGAAGCTTCGGGGTTGAACCAACAGCTCTTCGATTTGCGATGCCAGACTGTCCAGCGCTGTTGCGGTGAGCGACTCCGCCTGCAGTTGCGCCATCAAGTCCACCTTGTGGACCCGGCGCGATTTTTCATAGGCCGGGTCATAGTGCTGCTCCATCAGGGCACGGGTCAGCCCGGGCTTGTCGCCTTGGGCGATCAGATCGAACCAGCTATCCACCACGTCATGGCCGCGGTGATGGCGCAGCGGTGACAGACGCTCTTTAAGCCGCTCGGCATCGGACAGGATGTCGTCATAGGACGACACCAGATAAGCCGTGCGCGCCTCGATGGGTGCGGTGATCCGGATACGCGGCGCGACCCGCAGCGCCTTCCAAACCGAGGGCGGCAGGATCAGCGTACCGATCTTCGAGGATTCGGCCTCGACCACGACCGGGCGCGAAGGGTCCAGCGCAATCAGCGCCGCGGCGAGTGCGGATTCGAAAGCCTTTTGACTGGGTTGGCCGCCCGGTTGCTCGCCCAGAAGCGAGCCCCGGTGATTGGCCAGCGCCTCGAGGTCCAGAACCTGCACGCCCCTCTGGCGCAAGCGCTCCAGAAGCTCGGTCTTGGCGGTGCCGGTATATCCGTCCAACGCCACCAGCCGGTGCGGCAGCGGGTCGTCATACAGAAACCGGTTCACAAGCCGCCGATAGGTGCGGTACCCGCCCGAGACGACCTCGGCGCGCCAGCCGATCTGCTGCAGCATCCAGGTGAACGACCCCGATCGCTGCCCCCCGCGCCAGCAATAGACCAGGGGGCGCCAACCGCCATCGTGATGGCTCAGGCGGTTTTCGATATGGTCGGCGGCATTGCGGAACACCAGCGCCGCGCCCAGCTTGCGGGCCAGAAACGGGCTTTGCTGCACATAGATGGTGCCGACCCGAGCGCGCTCTTCGTTGTTCAGAACCGGCAGGTTGATGGCGCCGGGCGCGTGGTCTTCGGCATATTCCGCCGGGCTGCGCACGTCGATAACCGTGTCGAACCCGTGGGTGTAGAACGCGGTCAGGTCTGGGAATTCGATTGCCATGGACAAGGTCTAGCGCTGCCGGGGCTCAATGGAAACCCGCGACCGAGCGATCAGCCCTCGGCGATCGGCGCGATCAGCTGCGGGCCGCTGGCCCGGTTCGAGTTGACCGCTGTACTGACCCGGTAGAACTCCAGCAGGTCCTCGGGGCCGGGGCGCATAAGGCGTGCGGCCCCCTTGCCCACTTCGCCGAGCCACAGCGCCCAGTCTTTCGGCTCGAGTATCAGTGGCATGCGGTGATGGATGGCCTTGACCCGTGTGTTTGCGGCGGTGGTCACGATGGCGCAGGTGACGCGGCGGGCGTCAGGCGGCCCCCACTCCTGCCAGATCCCAGCAAAGGCGATGGGGGCACCGTCGCGACGGTGGAAATACCACGGCAGGCGCGCGCCGTCCGCGTCCTTGGTCCATTCATAGAAACCCGTGGCGACGACGATGCAGCGCCGATCCCGGCAGGCGGCGCGAAAGGCCGGCTTGTCCGCCAGGGTCTCTGCGCGCGCATTGATCAGAAGCGGGCCGTCATTTTCGGACTTGTACCAATGGGGCAGAAACCCCCATCGCAACGGATCCAGCCTGCGCCCCGTTTCCCCGGCGCGGACCACATGCACCGGGTTGGTGGGACACACATTGAAGTTGGGCACCGGCGGCAAGTCATTCGCCGGGCGCGCGGCAAACAACTGTGCCATGGCATCATTGGGAAGAGTTATTGCAAACCGTCCACACATGGGCAATGAACCTAGCAGCGGAAAAACAGGATCGAGCGGCGCATAGTCTGATGGCAACTCAAGCACCAAATTCCCTCAAGGCCAAGGCATTGGCCGATCTGGAAACAGGCAAACTGCCCCAGGCTTTGAAAAAAGCGACGCTGGGCACCAAGAAATTTCCGCGGGATGCAGACTTTCACGCCATTGCGGGTTTCGTGCTGACCGAGATGAAGCAGTACAAGAAATCCATCCCTCATTTTCAGGAGGCGTCACGTCTGAAGCCGAATGACCCGCAATTCGTGGAAAACATCGCCAATGCTCTGATGCAGACCGGGCAGATCGCTCAGGCCCTGGCCTATTCCGAACGGATGTTGGACAAATTCCCGGGCAACACGGAAATCATCCGCGTCATCGATGAAATCAAGCTCAAGGGGCAGAACTGGCGCAGCATCGTCGAAAACGCCACCGAAAAGCTGAAGAACGACCCCGACAACCCCAAGCTTCTGGCCTCGCGCGGCCGGGCCTACGGCAAACTAGGTTTTGTCGAGGCCAGTTCGCGCGACATCACGCGGGCGTATGAACTGGCGCCAGACGACATGGGGATCGCCTTCCGAAAGGCGGTCGATCTGCATCAGGCGGGTGACAAGACGGGGTGTGCCGAGATTCTTTGGCGCATTCTGGAACAGGAGCCGCACCACATTTCGGCCTTGTATCAGCTGTCGTCGATGGTCGACCGGGAGCAGGCCAAGTCACTGATGCCGCAGGTCGAGGCGGCGATGGCCGAGCTCAACCACAGGGATTCGACGTTGGAATTCGCCAAGGCCCAGCTTGAGTCGAAAATCGAGGGCCTGGAGGCCGCACTCCCGCAGTTCGCGCGCGCCAATGCCGCCCAACACGCGGAAAACCCTTACGACTTCGGCGCCGAGGAGAAGAAACTCGAGCGGATCAAGTTCCTGTTCCCCTCCCCGGAGGCCGTTCCCAGTTCCGGCGTCGAAGACGTACCTTTGCCCATCTTCGTAGTCGGACAGCCGCGCTCGGGTACCACGCTGATGGAGATGATGCTGAGTGCGGTCCCGGATGTCGCCGGTTGCGGAGAACTGACCCTTGCCGCCGATCTGTCGGCGGTCTACTCGGATGAAAATCAGCCGTTCGGCGATACCGAGGCCCGCAAATTCGCCGAAGAGTTCCGCGAACTGATGCCGCCAATCCCTGACGGCTCCATCGCCTTTGTAGACAAGATGCCTCACAACTATCAGCGCGTGGGCTTCATCCTCTCGGCCTTCCCGAATGCCAAGATCGTGCACATGCTACGCGACCCGCGCGACGTAGGTCTGTCAAAATGGATTCGCCGTTTTCCCGCGAGTGGAATGCGCTACGCGTCAAACTTGGACTCCATCGCGCATTCGGCCAACCTGTATCGGCGCTACATGCAGCATTGGGATGCCATCTTCGGGGATCGCATCCTGACGGTGCCCTACGAAAAACTGGTGGCCGACCCTGAGACCTACAGCAAGCAGGTGGCCGCGTTCTGCGGGATCGATTGGCAAGAAAGCATGATGCACCCGGAGGAAAACAAGAAACAGGTGCGCACTGCCAGTATCGACCAGGTACGCAAAAAAATCTCGACCAAGTCGATCGGCGGCTGGCGCAAGGTCGCCGATCACGTCCGCTCCATGCTGGACGGGTTCGACCCAGAACTGTGGCCGGAATACGAGTTCGACTGAGACCCGCCAACGAAAAAAGGCCGCATCCCCGGATGCGGCCTTTCTTCTTTTAGCAAATAATCACTTCTTCTGAATACGACCGTCGAGGTAAGGCGTGTAGGGTGCATTCGCTACCAGATATTCAGCAGTCACATCCGCAAGATCAGGGCCGAAATCATAGGCGTTCTTGTCGTCGCCCGTGAACATCTTGTACCCGTCCCCGCCATTACGGACATAGTTGTTGGTGACCACCAGATAGGTTTTGGCCGGATCGATTGGCACATAGCCATCACCCTCGGCCACCATGACCTCGGTCACGCGGCCTTCGTTGGGGGCAACCGACGGATCCCAGGTGAATTTCAACCCAGCCACCTGAGGGAAGCGGCCCTTGACCTCTTCCACCTGGCTGACCCCGTTTTCCAGCGCATCGATGATGCCCTGACCGCTGATCTCGAAGGTCGAAAGCGTGTTCTGGAAGGGCAGAACGGTCAGCACCTCGCCCATGGTCACGTCGCCCGCGTCGATCGAAGCCCGCAGGCCGCCCGAGTTGGCGATGGCGATCTGAACGCCCTGATCGGCGACCCGCGCCAGCATGGCATCGGCTACCAGGTTGCCCATTTCGCATTCCTGCACGCGGCAGATTGACCGGTCACCTTCGATCGGTGCCGCGGCGCTGGCCACGACCTTGTTGCGGATCTCCTCCAGCGGTTTGGCCAGTTCTGCGATGCGATCCAGGGCCGCCTGATCCTCGGTCACGGTGTTGTCCATGATCAGCGGCTCACCCACCGCCTCGACCACGTTGCCGTCGTCATCGAAGGTCACGTTCAGCTCGCCCAGGAACTTGCCGTAGGCATAGGCCTGAACGATCTGCACACCGTTCACAACCGTCGGATACGGCCCAACCGCCTTGTCCGACGTGTTCGACAGATAGGTGTTCGAGTGTCCGCCCACGATCACGTCGACGCCCGTGGTTTCCTGCGCGACCCGTTGGTCGACGCCATAGCCCGAGTGGCTGAGCACGATGATCTTGTTGACGCCGTCGGCCGTCAGCTTGTCGACCTGCGCCTGAACTGCGGGCACCGGGTCCGAGAAGGTGATGTTGGGGCCGGGCGAGGCCAACTCATCCGTATCCTCGGGGGTCAGGCCAATCAGGCCGATCTTTTCGCCCCCCACTTCGATCACGGTCGAACGCATGATCCTGTCGGTCAGCAGTTCCTCGTTCTCGATATTCGCGTTCGACATCAGAACCGGGAAATCGACGGTGTCGATGAAGCCCGCCAGAACCTCGGGGCCGTCGTCGAATTCGTGGTTGCCCACGGTCATCGCGTCATAGCCCAGCTTGTTCATGAACTCGGCCGCGACCTTGCCCTTGTAGTAGGTATAGAACAACGACCCCTGGAACTGATCGCCGCCGTCCACGAGGATCGAGTTCTCGGCCCGCGCGCGCGCATCGTTGACCGCGGTGACCAGGCGCGCCGAACCGCCGAAGCACTTGCCCTCGGCATTGTCCTCGGCGCTGCAGCCGCTGTCATATTTGTTGATCGGCTCGAACCGGGAATGGAAGTCGTTGGTGTGCAGAATGGTCAGCTTGTAGTCGGCCGCCGCCATGCCTGCAGTCAGGCCAAGGGCCGCGACGGATGTCAGGAAACGGGTAATCATTTGAAACTCCCTGTTATTGATTGCCAAGATCGTGCGCCGAGGGCGGCAAAGAGTCAAAGGGGGAAATGCGGCTTGATTCTACCCCGCGCGCGGGGCATCACGGCGCCATGCTGATCTACAAGATATTCCGGGCCGAGGAATGGGCGGCCCTGCAGGCACAGGGCGAAACCCGGGGCGCGCCGGTCGATGTGGCGGATGGGTTCGTGCATTTTTCCACCGCCGAACAGGCGGCGGAAACCGCGGCCAAACACTTTGCCGGGGCCGAAAACCTGACGCTCGTGGCCTGCGATGCCCGGAAAATGGGCGATGATTTGAAATGGGAGGTCTCGCGCGGGGGTGCCTTGTTCCCGCATCTCTATCGCAACATGCGCATGGCGGATGTGGTCTGGGCCAAGCCGCTGTCGCTGGAAAACGGCGCGCACCGCTTCCCCGAGGAAATGCAATGACCGGCCATATCGACCCCGACCGCGCCCAGTTCGAGGCGTTCAAGGCGCTGGACCGCGATCACCCGATCGAGATGCTGAACCTTGTGCGGTTCCGCGCCAAGGCGGCCTATCCCGAAAGCCACGAACTGGCCGCCGCGGGGCTGAGCGGCGCCGAAGCCTATCGCCGGTATGGGGCCGAAACGGCGCCGATCATCGCGCGGCTGGGGGCCTCGATCATCTGGCGCGGCACGTTCCAGACCACGCTGATCGGCCCGCAGGGCGAAGCGTGGGACGAGATGTTCATCGCCCGTTACCCCTCGGCCCATGCGTTCCTGGAGATGGTGACCGACCCGGCCTATCGGGCAGCGGTGATTCACCGGCAGGCGGCGGTGGCCGACTCGCGCCTGATCCGCACCGCCCCTAGCCCAAACGGAGCGTCCTTCGGATGAAACTGACCGAGAAACTGGCCCTGGCCGCGCTGCATCGCGTGGATCCTGAAACCGCGCACGGCCTGTCGATCAAGGCGCTGAAATCGGGGCTGACCCCGGCGCCCGGTCCCGTCACCTCAATGCGCCTGCGCACGCAGCTGGCCGGGCTCGACCTGCCCAACCCGGTAGGTCTGGCCGCCGGGTTCGACAAGAATGGCGAAGTCCTGGGTTCGCTGTCACGCGCGGGCTTTGGGTTTATCGAGGTGGGTGCCGTCACACCGCGCCCGCAGCCGGGCAATCCCAAGCCGCGCCTGTTCCGCCTGACCGAGGACCGCGCCGCCATCAACCGGTTCGGCTTCAACAACGAAGGGATGGAGGCGATGGCCCGGCGTCTGGCGCACCGCCCCAAGGACGCGGTGATCGGCCTGAACCTGGGCGCCAACAAAGACAGCACCGACCGGGCGCGGGACTTCGCGCAGGTGCTGGCCCATTGCGCGCAATGGCTGGATTTCGCGACGGTGAATGTCTCGTCGCCCAACACCGAAAAGCTGCGCGACCTGCAGGGAAAAAAGGCGCTGAGCGCCTTGCTGGCAGGTGTGCTGGACACCCGCGAAGCCTTGGCGCGGCCGATCCCGGTGTTTCTGAAAATCGCCCCCGACCTTACGGATGACGAACTGCGGGACATCGCCGATGTCGCCCGTGACACGGGCATCGACGGTGTCATCGCCACCAACACGACCTTGTCGCGCGAAGGACTGCGCAGCCCGCACAAGGATCAGGCCGGCGGATTGTCCGGCGCGCCTCTGTTCGAGAAATCGACCCGCGTTCTGGCCCGGCTGAGCCAATTGACCGACGGGCAGATTCCGCTGATCGGCGTGGGCGGCATCGGCACCGCCGAACAGGCCTATGCCAAGATCTGCGCCGGGGCCTCGGCCGTACAGTTCTATACCGCAATGGTCTATGGCGGCCTGTCGCTGGCGGCCGAGATCGCGCGGGGGCTGGATGCCCTGCTGGCGCGGGACGGGTTCAAGTCGGTGGCCGACGCCGTCGGCAGCAAACGAGAGGATTGGCTGTGATCGAATACTGGCACAACCCACGCTGTTCAAAATCGCGCGCCGGGCTGGCCCTGCTGCAGGACCGCGGCGCCGAAGTCACCATTCGCAAATACCTCGAGGACGCGCCCGGCGCGGATGAGCTGCGGGCGGTGCTGTCCCGGCTGGGCATCCCGGCGATCGAGATGATGCGCCGGGGCGAAGCGCGGTTCAAGGAACTGGGGCTGAGCAAGAATTCGCCCGAGGAAGCCTTGATTCACGCGATGGCCGAGAACCCGATCCTCATCGAACGCCCCGTCGGGATCACTGCCGACAAGGCCGCCATCGGTCGGCCGCCCGAGAACCTGCTGACCCTTCTCTAGACTACCTGCGCCTCGAGCCGGGGATAGCGCAGGCCCAGCGTCACCGCGCGGGCGGTGTTCAGCACCATCAGCGCGGCCCACAGCCCGTGATTGCCAAAGCTCGGCACCAGCAGGAACAGCGCCACCACATAGATCCCCACCGACTGGATCATGGCGGTGCGCATGGCGCGGGTCCAGGTGGCGCCGATATAGATGCCGTCGAACATCCAGCTGGCGACGCCGATCACCGGGGCCAGCGCAGCCCAGATCAGGTATTCGCGCGCCGCGATCCGCACCTCGGGCGCTGTGGCCATCAGGTCGATCAACGCGGGCCCCGCCACGAAGAACGTGCCCCCCAGCACCAGAGCCCCACCGACGCCCCATTGCGACGCCATGACCGAGGCGCGCCGGACCTGGTATCGGTCCTTGGCCCCGACGGCGCTGCCCACCAGCGCCTCGGCGGAAAAGGCGAACCCGTCCAATGCAAAAGCGGTGATTTCCAGGAACTGCAGCAGCACCTGGTTGGCAGCCAGCGTCACATCGCCCAGATCGGCGCCCACGAACAGAAAGGTGGTGAAGGACCCGGTCAGCAGGACCGACCGGATCATGATGTCGCCATTGACCTGCATCATCCGGCGCAGGCGGGCGGGGTCGAAGATCCGCGCCCAATCGCGCCATTGATTGCCACCGAACGCATCGCGGCACAGCCACAGGCCCAGCGCCAGACCGGTCCATTCGGCGATCAGCGTGGCTACCGCCACACCTTCGACGCCCCAGCCCAGACCCAGCACGAACCACAGGTCCAGAAGGATGTTCAGCCCGTTCATCCAAACCTGCAGGACGAACACGCCGCGCGTGCGCTCGACCGCGATCAGCCAGCCCGTCACCGCATAAAGCGCAATGGTCGCCGGTGCGCCCCAGATGCGAATCTCGAGGTAGTCGCGCGTCAGCGCCTCGACCTCGGGGCTTGCGGGCGACAGGGCGAAGGCCCCTGCAAATACCGCCACCTGCGCTACGATAAAGAAAAGTCCCGCAGCGCCGCCCAAGAGCAGACCGCGCATGAGCAGAGCTCCGGTTTCAGCCGTGTCCCCTGCGCCTCGGGCCTGCGCCGCCAATCCGGTCGTGCCCATGCGCAGAAAGCCGAACACCCAATAGATCGTGGCCAGAATAACCGCGCCGATGCCAACCGCTCCGATCGGGGCGGCCTGCCCCATCTGGCCGACCACGCCGGTATCCACCGCACCCAAAATCGGCACCGTCGCGTTGGACAGCACAATCGGCACCGCGATCTTCAGCACCCGCCTGTGCGTGATGGGTGCCGAGGCGTCCCGCATTTTGCTCAGCCCTTGGCCGAAGGCTCTTGCGGCATCAGGAAATGCCCGCTGGCCTGCGCGAACAGCTTGGCGTGGTTGTCCTGCCAGGCCTCGACGCGAACCGAGGCATACCGCCGTCCCGCCCGGCTGATGAAAGCGCGCGCATAGGCATCGCGCGGCAGGCCCGAGCGCAGATAATCCACCGTGAAGTCGATGGTCTTGGGAAAGCGGATACTGTGATCAGAGATAATGTCATCGGCGTCGATCTCACCGCTTTCGATGCGCGGGAACAGGTGCTCCCAGCTGAGCGTGATCACCGCCGTCACCTCGAGAAAGGCCGCCGTGACGCCGCCATGAATCGCCGGCAGGAACGGGTTGCCGATCAGCTTCTCGTCGAAATTCAGAACGCTGGTCAGTTCGTCTCCGCGCCGGTCGAAGCTGATGTTGAGGAACCGGATATACGGAACCCCCTCGACCAGCGCCTTGAGGGCCGCGTCGCGCCGCTGTTTCACCACCTGCATCGGCTCGGGACGGGGTCTTGTCATCTCACTTCCCCTCGACCGTGAAGGCGCCCGAGGCGGTGGCCACAGGGCGATCTTGATCGTCGTCCATGGCGGTGGCGCGCACGAAGGCTACGTTGCGCGTGATGTGATAGCAAGTTGCCCGGGTGGTGATCGTTTGGCCGGGCGTTGCGGCGCGCATGTAGTCGATGCGCAGGTCGATGGTGGCGGTACCGCCGGGGGCTGCCGGGTGGCTCATGACCGCGGCCCCGCAGCAAGTATCAAGGCTTGCCGACACCGCTCCTCCGTGAATCACGCCCGTGCGGGGATCGCCGATCAGATCCTCGTTGTAGGGCATGGTGATCTCGGCCTCGCCCTCGCCGATATGCGTCAGGGTCAGGCCCAAGGCCCGCGCATGGGGGATCGCTTCGATGAACTGGCGGGCGAGTACTGTCTTGTCGACCATTGGTGCTCTGTCCTTTTTCGTTGCCTTCTTTATGGTCTGGTGTTGACGCAAAGGGCAAGCCCGCCTGTTGCGCTTGTCCGCGCAACGCCCTAGGTTGCAGCCGAGGAGAACAGGAATGTCCGACGATCGTTTGTCATTCAAAGAGATGTGCGCCGAGTTCGACGTGACTCCGCGCACCCTGCGCTACTATGAATATATCGAGCTTCTGCAACCCGACCGCGAAGGCCGGTCGCGGTTCTATGGCCCGCGCGAACGGGCGCGGATGAAGCTAATCATGCGCGGCCGCAAGTTTGGCTTTCCGCTAGAAGAGATCCGGCAATGGCTGCTGATCTACGAGGATCAGGGCAACGAGGCCCAGATGGCGACCTTCGTCGAGATGGCCGACCGGCAGATGGAAGAGTTGCGCCAGCAGCGCCAGCAACTGGACGAAGCCATGGACGAATTGCAGCGCCTGCGCGATCAAACCGCAAAAATGCTGAACTGACCCCCGGCCTGATCATCTTGACAGACAGCCGCGCGTTGCCTTGCGCGGCTTTCTTTTTTGTCGCTGCCACCCTCGATTTCGCCTGAACCGGGGCAAGGAAATTGCCGGGACCGCGCTTTACGCGAGCGGATGTTACGTCAATTTGAAAGTGACGCAGCGTTTGAATTACGTCAACGTCACTCTCATGTTGTAAAGCGGCCATCGACTGCGCAACTCGTACTGCATGACGCCAGTGACGAGGGGGATGACCCATGACCGAAGACCTGATGACGATCCGCGAAATGTGCGAGGCGTATGACGTCACGCCGCGGACCCTGCGGTTCTACGAGGCCAAGGAGCTTCTGTTTCCGATCCGGGAAGGTCAGAAACGGTTGTTCACCAAACGTGACCGGGCGCGGCTCAAGCTGATCCTGCGCGGCAAGCGCTTTGGCTTCAGCCTGGAAGAGATTCGCCAGCTTCTGGATCTGTACCATGTCGGCGACCAGCAACTGACCCAGATGACCCGCACCTATGAAATCGCGTGCGAGCGTCTGGCCGACATGGAAGCCCGCCGTGAGGAACTGACCCAGGCGATCGACGATCTGAAGGAACAGTTGCGCTGGGGCGAAAAGGTCATCGCCTCGATGAAACAGGAAAAGAAGGCTGCCGAGTAAGCCACCCGGCCGCCAGCCACCCGGACATCTGAATTTAAGGGAGCTTCAAATGCCCGTCTACAACGCGCCTACCAAAGACACGCAATTCGTTCTGCAAGAGTTTCTCAAGGTCTCGCAATCCGACATTCCGGGCTATGCCGAGCTCGAGCCCGATTTCACCGGCGCCGTGCTGGAAGAGGCAGGCAAGGTCGCCGTCAACCTGCTGCACCCGCTGAACGTGGTTGGCGACAAGGAAGGCTGCCGGTTCGAAAACGGCGTGGTCTATACCCCGACCGGGTTCAAGGACGCGTTCGAGCAGGTCAAGGAAGGCGGCTGGACCGGCCTGGACATGCCCGAGGAATATGGCGGCCAGAACATGCCTTATGTTCTTGGCACGGCCGTGGGCGAGATGTTCTCGGCCGCGAACCAGGCCTTCACGATGTATCAGGGCCTGACCCACGGCGCTGCCTCGGCCATCCTGGCGCACGGCACCGACGAGCAGAAAAGCACCTATCTGCCCAAGATGGTCAGTTGCGAGTGGACCGGCACCATGAACCTGACCGAGCCGCATTGCGGCACCGATCTGGGCCTGATGCGCACCAAGGCCGAACCGCAGGGCGATGGCAGCTACAAGATCACTGGCCAGAAGATCTTTATCTCGTCCGGCGATCACGACATGGCCGACAACATCATCCACCTGGTGCTGGCCAAGATCCCCGGCGGCCCCGAGGGCATCAAGGGCGTGTCGCTGTTCATCGTCCCCAAGTTCCTGGTGAACGAAGACGGCAGCCTGGGTGAGCGCAATGGTGTTTCGGTCGGCAAGATCGAAGAAAAGATGGGCATCCACGGCAACTCGACCTGCGTGATGAACTATGACGGCGCGACCGGCTGGCTGCTGGGGCAGGAACACAAGGGTATGCGAGCCATGTTCACCATGATGAACGAAGCGCGTCTGGGTGTGGGCATGCAAGGTCTGGCCCAGGCCGAGGCCGCCTATCAGAACGCGCTGGAATACGCCAAGGACCGCCTGCAGGGCCGCGACGTGACCGGCGCCAAGAACCCCGATGGCCCGGCCGATCCGCTGATCGTGCATCCCGACATCCGCCGCAGCCTGATGGACCAGAAAAGCTTTGTGGAAGGCGCGCGGGCTTTCATTCTGTGGGGTGCGACTCTGATCGACAGGGCGCACCGCGCAGGTGACAAGGACGCCGACGGGCTGATCTCGCTGATGACCCCGGTCATCAAGGGCTTCCTGACCGATGAAGGTTACGACATGACCGTTCGGGCCCAGCAGGTCTATGGCGGCCATGGCTACATCGAGGAATGGGGCATGTCGCAATACACCCGCGACGCCCGCATCGCCATGATCTACGAAGGCGCCAACGGCGTTCAGGCGCTAGATCTCGTCGGCCGCAAGCTGGCGCAGGACGGCGGCAAGCATGTCATGGCCTTCTTCGACATGGTCAAAACCTTCTGCAAGGAAAACAGCGGCAAAGACGAAGCCTATGACAAGGCGTTCATCGAACCGCTGAAGGCCGCCTCGAAGGACCTGCAGGCCGCCGGCATGTATTTCATGCAGAACGGCATGACCAACCCGAACAACGCCCTGTCGGGTTCTTATGACTTCATGCACATGTTCGGCCATGTCTGCTTGGGCCTGATGTGGGCGCAGATGGCAAAGGCCGCGCAAGAGGCGCTGGATGCCGGCGCGTCCGACAAGGACTTCTACGAGACAAAAATCGCCACCGGCCGCTACTACATGGCACGCCGTCTACCGGCCACGGGCATGCACCTGGCGCGGATCCAGACCGGCGCCGACACGGTGATGGCACTGGACGCGGCGAACTTCTGATCCCAGTCTGGTTCCGGGCGACCCCGCCCGGAACCAGCGCTCACCGAGGAGTTGACATGCCCAAACGCTTTCGCCTGACCCGCCGCTTTCCCGTCGCCATGACCGAGGACGGATATCGAAAACTCAAGGGGTTTGCCCGCGAGGCTGGGCTGGACGAAGGAGAGGCGCTGTCATTCCTGTTCGAGAATTTCAACAGCGTGATCGACGAGGAGAACCTGACCCACCGGCTGCGCATCTTCAATTCCGAGCTTGAGGCGCGCAAACGCTAGACGACCCCAATGCCTGGCCCAGGCCCGGCGTGTTTTCAGCAAGACAAGTCCAAAATCGGCTGCGGCCCGCGGTCAGGTCTTTCTTAAGACACGTGCGTGACGAAACCGTACAAACCGCCTTGGGAGGGGTGAGTGCATGACGATAAAACTGCATTGCTTCGGAGAAAGCGGAAACTCGTACAAGGCCGCCCTTGCGCTTGAGATGTCAGGGCTGGAGTGGGCGCCGGTCTTTGTCGATTTCTTCAACGGCCAGACCCGAGCCCCCGAATACCGCGCCGAAGTCAACGAAATGGGCGAAGCGCCGGTGCTGATCGACGGAGATTTCCGGATCAGCCAGTCAGGCGCGATTCAGGCCTATGTCACCGAAAAGTCGGGCAAGTTCGGCGGAAAGACGCGGGAGGAGAACTATGACATCCTACGCTGGGTGCTGTGGGACAACCACAAGCTCAGCTCGATGGCGGGCCTGACCCGGTTCTTGATGAACTTCCTGCCCGAACAGCACCGTAACCCGGATGTGATCGCCTTCAACCAAGGCCGCCTGAAGGCCGCTTATCAGGTGCTGAACGCCCATCTGGAGGGCCGCGACTGGATCGTCGGCGACAGCGTGACCAACGCCGATCTCAGCTGCTGCGGTTACCTGTATTACCCCGAACCGTTCGGCTTTGACCGCTCCGAATGGCCCCATATCGACGCCTGGCTGACCCGCCTGTCCGAGCAGCCCGGCTGGAAACACCCCTATGACCTGATGCCCGGCAATCCGTCGGATCGAGCTTGAGGAGAGAAGCATGACCGAAGCTTTCATTTATGACGCTGTGCGCACCCCGCGCGGCAAGGGCCGCAAGGACGGCAGCCTGCACGAGGTGACCTCGGTGCGCCTGTCGGCGGTGGCCTTGAACGCCATCAAGGAACGCAACAACCTGGAAGGCCACGCCGTCGAGGACGTGATCTGGGGCAACGTCACCCAGGTGATGGAACAGGGCGGCTGTCTGGCGCGGTCCGCGGTTCTGGCCTCGGACTTGGATGAATCGATCCCCGGTCTGGCCATCAACCGGTTCTGCGCCTCCGGCATGGAGGCCGTGAACCTGGCCGCCAACCAGGTCAAAGGCGGCGCGGGCGAGGCCTATATCGCCGGTGGCGTCGAAATGATGGGCCGCGTGCCCATGGGCAGCGATGGCGCCGCCATCGCGGTCGATCCGTCGCTGGCGATGGAGACCTATTTCGTACCGCAGGGCATCTCGGCCGACATCATCGCGACCGAATACGGCTTTACCCGCGATCAAGCCGACGCGCTGGCCGTTGAATCGCAGAAACGCGCGGCCAAGGCGTGGGAAGAGAACCGCTTTGCCAAGTCGGTGATCACCGTCAAGGACCGCAACGGCCTGACCATTTTGGACCGCGACGAATACATGCGCCCCGGCACCGACATGCAGAGCCTCGGCGCGCTGAACCCCTCGTTCCAGATGATGGGCGAGCAGATGCCGGGTTTCGACAAGGTGGCGATGCTGAAATACCCGCATCTGGAAAAGATCAACCACATCCACCACGCCGGCAACAGCTCGGGCATCGTGGATGGCGCAGCGGCCGTTCTGATCGGCAACAAGGAATTCGGCGAGAAATACGGCCTGAAGCCGCGCGCCCGCATCAAGGCCACCGCCAAGATCGGCACCGACCCGACCATCATGCTGACCGGCCCGGTTCCGGTGACCGAAAAGATCCTAGCCGAAACCGGCATGACGATCAGCGATCTGGACCTGTTCGAGGTCAACGAGGCCTTTGCCTCGGTCGTGCTGCGGTTCCAGCAGGCATTTGACGTCGATCCGGCGCTGGTCAACGTCAATGGCGGCTCGATCGCCATGGGCCACCCGCTGGGCGCCACCGGCGCGATCATCATCGGCACCCTGCTGGACGAGCTGGAGCGTCAGGACAAGGAAACCGGTCTGGCCACCTTGTGCATCGCATCCGGCATGGGCGCGGCAACCATAATCGAACGTGTGTAACGGCGGGGATCAGGAGAAGAAAAATGGCTGATTTTACACTGACCAAAGACGCCGACGGCGTTGGCATCATCACCTGGGACGTCCCCGGCAAGACCATGAACGTGATGTCGTTTGACGGCCTGTCCGAACTGAACGACTGCATCGATCAGGCCCTCGCCGATGACGAGATCAAAGGCATCGTGATTACCAGCGGCAAGGAAGGATCGTTTGCCGGCGGCATGGACCTGAATCTGCTGGCGGTGATGAAGGAACAGGCGGGTGACGACCCGGCCAAGGGCCTGTTCGAAGGCACGATGAAGATGCACGCCCTGCTGCGCAAGATCGAACTGGCCGGCATGGACCCCAAGACCAAGAAAGGTGGCAAACCGATCGCGGCCGCCCTGCCCGGCACTGCCGCCGGCATCGGCATGGAGCTGCCGCTGGCGACCCATCGCATCTTTGCCGCCGAGAACCCCAAGGCCAAATACGGCCTGCCGGAAATCATGGTCGGCATCTTTCCCGGCGCAGGCGGCACCACGCGTATGGTCCGCAAGGTGGGCGCCATCGCGGCGGCTCCGCTGCTGCTGGAAGGCAAGATGCTGGACGTGAAAAAGGCCAAGGGCGCAGGCTACATCGACGAGATCGCAGCCGATCCGCTGGCCGCGGCTAAGGAATGGGTGCTGAACGCCAAGGATGCCGATCTGGTCAAGCCGTGGGACGCCAAGGGCTACAAGATGCCCGGCGGCGCGCCCTATCACCCGGCGGGCTTCATGAACTTCGTGGGCGCCTCGGCCATGGTGAACGGCAAAACCCAAGGCGCCTTCCCGGCGGCCAAGGCCCTGCTGAGCGCGGTCTATGAAGGCGCACTGGTCGATTTCGACACCGCGCTGAAGATCGAGGCGCGCTGGTTCACCTCGGTGTTGATGAACCCGTCCTCGGGCGCGATGATCCGTTCGCTGTTCCTGAACAAGGAAGCGCTGGAAAAAGGCGCCGTTCGTCCGAAGGGCATTCCGGACCAGTCGGTCAAGAAGATCGGCGTTCTGGGTGCCGGCATGATGGGCGCGGGCATCGCGCTGGTCTCGGCGCAGGCCGGGATGGAGGTCGTGCTGATCGACCGCGATCAAGCCGCCGCAGACAAGGGCAAGGCCTATACCGAAGCCTATCTGGACAAGGGCATGAAGCGTGGCAAGGTCACGGCCGAGAAGAAAGAGGCCATGCTGAGCCGCATCACCGCCACGCCTGATCTTGAAAAGCTGGCGGGCTGCGATCTGATCATCGAAGCCGTGTTCGAGGACCCCAAGGTCAAAGCCGAGATGACCCAGAAGGTCGAGGCGATCATCCCCGAGGACTGCATCTTTGCCTCGAATACCTCGACCCTGCCGATCACCGAACTGGCCAAGGCCAGCAAGCGGCCCGATCAGTTCATCGGAATCCACTTCTTCTCGCCGGTCGAGAAGATGTTCCTGGTGGAAATCATCAAGGGCAAGGAAACCGGTGACCGCGCCGTGGCCAAGGCGCTGGACTATGTCCGCCAGATCCGCAAGACGCCGATCGTGGTCAATGACGCGCGGTTCTTCTACTGCAACCGCTGCATCATCCCCTACATCAACGAAGGCGCGCGGATGATCACCGAGGGCGTCAAGCCGGTGCTGATCGACAACGCGGCGCGTCAGCTGGGCTTTCCGGTTGGTCCGATACAGCTGACCGACGAAACCTCGATCGACCTGGGTGCCAAGATCGCGCGGGCGACCAAGGCCGCGATGGGCGACGCCTATCCCGAAAGCCCCGCCGACGAGCTGATCTTCTGGATGGAGGAGCAAGGCCGTCTGGGTCGCAAGGTCAAGGCCGGGTTCTTCGACTATGACGAGAACGGCAAGCGCATCGGCTACTGGCACGGTCTTCACGAGAAATATCGGCTAGCCGAACAGCAGGCCTCGCTGCAGGAAGTGCAGGACCGCCTGATGTTCGCACAGGTTCTGGAAGCCGTGCGCGCGTTGGAGGAAGGCGTTCTGGAAGACATCCGCGAAGGCGATGTTGGCGCCATCCTGGCCTGGGGCTTTGCGCCGTGGTCGGGTGGTCCGTTCAGCTGGCTCGACATGATCGGCGCGCCCTACGCCGCCGAGCGTTGCGACCAGTTGACCGAGAAATATGGCGACCGCTTCGCTTGCCCGCCGCTGCTGCGCGAGATGGCCGAGAAGGGTCAGACCTTCTATGGCCGCTTCGCCCCCGAGGCCAAAGCGGCTTGACGTACAGGTGCTGGCGCGTGGTTGAACGCGCCAGCCGCCCGCTGGCTCGACCGGGTCAGCTCTGCCAGTCGGCGCGCAACAGCAGGACCGGCTGTCTGGGCCGCCCCGGGCGTCCGGGGCGCCGCTCGCCCCGGAGGGGTCTGACCGGAACCACCGGCGCCCCGGGAACCGCAACAGCCGAAGCCGACACCGGGCAGGCCAGCGCTGACAGATCGCGCGCCGCCGCGACGGACGCCACCAGTGCCGCGCCACTCTCTGCATCCAGAACCGGATAACCGCTTTGCCCCGCTACACGCCCTCTGCCCCCGATGCGGCAGGCCGGGAAATAGGCCCGCAGACCCCCTTCGATGCAAATGATCTCGTCCTGATCGAAAAACAATGTGGTCACCGGGAAACGGGTGGCCGGCATCGCCGAGCCAAAGGCAAATGCCCCGCTGAGCAACCGCGCGGCGACGATGGCGCTGTCCGTCGGCGGCGCATCCAGCCAAGCCGCGGCGACGGCAATCCCCTGCTCGGGCATGAGCCAGACCGGCCGCTTGTTGTAAGCCGCGCCGGCCGGCACCCGGACCGGCAGGAAGTCCGGACGGGTTTCATCAGCCGGCACCGAAATCAGGTCTTGTGACACCCGCCGCACGGGCTGGAACCCGTTGTCCGCCGTGCGTACCGGATCTCCGGGTGTCAGCGCCTCGACGGGCACCCACCCGCCATAGGTCAGAACCCGCGTTCCATGCACCAACCCTCCGCGCCGCACCGAAACAGCCTTGCGCGTCGTTGTTGCAACCCCTTTTTCAAAGGACATCTCGTCCGCTGAAACACTCACTACTTCAAACATGCGCCGCCCCCTTCTGGCACCTGTCAACTGAAACAGGTGTAGCACGTCAGGCCAAGCGACGCCTCATTTATGCCTTTTTTCCGCCGGCTTTATGCCATCACACCGAGTGCCAGGCCAGGTTTCGGGAACAGTTCCACCACTAGCCCCGCCGTTGAACGTAAATGGGCAACAGTTACTTTATTCGAAGTGATACCCGAATCTCTCGATATCTTCTGAACAGGCCTCGGCCACGGCATCGCGGGTCTGGGCGCAATAATAGTCCCGATAGTCTGCCGATCGGTTCGACGGGTTTGCATGCGGCAGACAGAATTCAAACCCAAGATGATCGAACAAGGGGCAGGCATCTTCGTGGAAATGCTCGAGCCGAACATAAGCCTTGCACAGATCCTGCCCCTTGGCGGTGGTGACGTAGCTACGCGCCGGGTTCTGCCGGAACGATCGGCGGATGTCCGGGTGCTGTACGAAACCAGCGAAATCCAGCGTCCGGGCCAAGCCGACCGCCGGGTGCGAAAACGTCTGTGTGCGCAGCCAGTGATAGTAGCTGACCATCCGGTCCCAGGGGTTGCGCACCAGCGTAAAGACGAACATGGCGGGCATTAGGTCGGGCGGTACAAGCCCCTCGATATCGGACAGACTCGCGTGTTTCCACAGGCGGCCCGCGGTCACAAGCGACTGCTGACGCCGCCGTCGCCGTTGCGCCTTGGGCGTGTCTCCCACCAGAATGTCGTCCTTCATCGCACGCGCCTCGAGCGCAAGCGCCAGCGACGTTCCCCCGGTTTTCGGGATATGAATGAAAATGAAAGACCGCCCCGTCGATAGGATCACCCTGGCCCCTTTGGTATTCTGGTACTTTCAAGTGGTTCAGTGGAACATGCCCGGCACCGGTTGTGCAACAGGTTTGCGCCGTTCGGTCCGAACGTGATAGGACTTGGCCAAACCATAACGAGCAGCCCACCGTGAAGACGGCATTCAAACAATACCAACGGATCGAAGCCACCGGTCTGTGGCGCCCGTCGCCGGACGAACAACGGCGCGAGGTCGTGGTGTCGATCGGCGAAGCGACACTGACGATTTCCGACTTCAACGACCGACCGCTGACCCATTGGTCTCTGGCCGCATTGGAGCGCCAGAACCCCGGCGTCTTTCCGGCCATCTACAACCCCGACGGCGACCCGGGCGAGACGCTGGAGCTCGACCAGTCGGAAACGACCATGATCGAGGCCATCGACAAGCTGCAGCGTGCCATCGAACGTGCCCGTCCCCACCCCGGACGCCTGCGCTGGGCCAGCGTCGGCGGCGTCGCGGCCGCGGTGGTGGCGCTGCTTGTTTTCTGGTTACCGGGCGCGCTGCAATCCCATGTCGTGAGCGTTCTGCCGCAGATCAAGCGCCAGGAAATCGGCGAGATGGTCCTGCGCCGGATCGAACGCGTTTCGGGTCGGGCCTGCAACACGCGCGACGCGCAGGCGTCGCTGCGGGCGCTTGCGCAGCGGACCGGGGTGCGCCGGGTCGTGATCTTGCCCGCGGGCGTGCAAGACAGCCTAGGCCTGCCCGGTGGCATCGTGCTGCTGAACCGGGCGCTTGTCGAAGATTACGAGGACCCGGCCGTCGCCGCGGGATACATGATCGCTGAGCGCGCCCGAGCCGCACAGCAGGACCCTCTGGACGAACTGCTGGACCGGACGGGCAGCGCCGCCGCGTTTCACCTGTTGACCACCGGCGGGCTGACGACCGGGCAGATCGACGCCTATACCGAGCAGGTCCTGTCGGACCCGCGCCCGGAAATCGCGGATGAGACCCTGCTGCAGAGCTTTGCCCAGGCCCGACTGCCTTCGACGCCTTATGCCTATGCGCGCGACATCACTGGCGAAACGGTTCTGCCCCTGATCGAGGCCGACCCGATGGCAGCTGAGCCTCTGGACCAGGTCCTGCCTGACCGCGACTGGGTGCGGCTGCAGAACATCTGCAGCGACTAGGCGCCTATTTGGTGCCGAACATCCGGTCGCCGGCATCGCCGAGGCCGGGCATGATGTAGCCCTTGGAATTCAGCTCGCGGTCCAGCGCGGCGGTCACGATTTTGACATCGGGATGCGCCTCTTTCATGCGCGCCACACCTTCGGGGGCGGCCAACAGGCACAGGAACCGGATGTCGGTGGCGCCGGCCTGCTTCAGCAGGTCAACCGCCGCGGCCGAGCTGTTACCCGTGGCCAGCATCGGGTCAACCGCGATCACCAGCCGGTCTTTCAGCCCCTCGGGAACCTTGAAATAGTACTGCACCGGTTGCAGCGTTTCTTCGTCGCGATACAGGCCGACGAAACCGACCCGGGCCGAGGGCACCAATTCCAGAACACCATCCAGCATCCCGTTGCCTGCACGCAAGATCGACACCAGCGCCAGCTTCTTGCCCGCCAGAATCGGCGCGTCCATCTCCTCCATCGGGGTCTCGATGTTGCGCGTGGTCAGCGGCAGATCGCGGGTCACCTCATAGGCCAGCAGCAGCGTGATCTCGCGCAGCAGTTGCCGGAACGAGGCGGTCGAGGTGCCCTTGTCCCGCATGAGCGTCAGTTTGTGCTGAACCAGTGGGTGGTCGACGACGGTCAGATGTTCGCTCATGTGTTCTCCAGTCTTTTCCTGACCCTTGCGCGGGTCTCTTCATCGCAGAATGCGGCGTTCAGGGCGGTGTCGTTCAGCGCGGCGAAATCCTCGGCGTCCCAGCCGAAGGCCAGGGCCAGCATCTCATATTCGCGGCGCATGTTGGTATGAAAAAACGGCGGGTCATCGGTGGAAACCGTGACCTTCACGCCCGCCTCGCGCAGCCGCGCGATCGGATGGGTCGCGAAATCCGGGTACAAGCCCAGCACCACGTTCGAGCCCGGGCAGACCTCGAGCGTAACGCCCCGGTCGGCCAGTTCATGCACCAGATCGGGGTCTTCGATAGCTCGCACGCCGTGGCCCACCCGTTCGACCCCCAGCGCGCGTACGGCATCGCGCACGCTTTCGGGGCCGCCGAATTCGCCGGCATGGGTGGTCAGGCGCAATCCGGCCTCGCGCGCGCAGTCGAAGGCCCATTTGAAATCGGCCTGCTGGCCCATGGCCTCGTTCCCGCCCATGCCGAACCCGGTGATCCAGTC
Organism: Ruegeria sp. BHSC043; assembly: GCF_059612985.1. Lineage (NCBI taxonomy): Bacteria > Pseudomonadati > Pseudomonadota > Alphaproteobacteria > Rhodobacterales > Roseobacteraceae > Ruegeria > Ruegeria sp. BHSC043. Next base: position 131,865 of record NZ_JBXWRS010000004.1, read on the forward strand.
GCCCGCGGTTTCGGCGGCGCACAGCGCGCTGCGCTTGGCCTTGTCGGGCCCAAAATGGCGCACGCAGGTCACCACACCGCGCAGAGTGATGTCGAACTTGCGCTCGGCCTCGTCGGCGGCGTCCTGAATGGCGGCCAGATAGTCGCGCCAGGCGTGCAGATCGCCCCCGCCGCAGAAATCGGGGCTGAGGAAGGTTTCGGAATAGACCACCCCGTTCGCCGCGCTTTCTTCCAGGATCGCCAGCGTCAGGCGGCGGAAATCCTCGGGCGTTTTCAAGACTTCGCAGGCGGCCTCGTAGACGCTGAGGAAATGTGCGAAATCGCGGAAGTCATAGCTGCCGTCGGGCTTGAAGATGCCGCTCAGGTCAACCTTCTTTTCCTGCGCCAGCTGGCGGATGAAGCCGGGCGGAGCCGCGCCTTCGTGATGCAGGTGCAGTTCGATCTTGGGCAGGTCTGCGACGGTCATAGAAAGGTCCTTCCCGGCCCTTGCGCCGGAATGCTCAGGTGATGTGCGATGCTGGCGGCCACGTCGGCGAAATTGACCTGCCCGATCTGTCCGGCCCCCAAGCCGGCGATCAGCACCGGCACCTGTTCGCGGGTGTGGTCGGTGCCGACCCAGCTGGGGTCGTTGCCGTGATCGGCGGTCAGCAGAAACAGGTCGCCAGGGCGCAGCCGGGGCAGGATACGCCCGATCTCGGCGTCGAACCATTCCAGCGCGCGGGCATAGCCCGAGATGTCGCGCCGGTGGCCGTACTGGCTGTCAAACTCGACGAAATTTGCGAATGTCAGGCTGCCGTCCTCGGCGCTGTCCACGAGGCGCGACAGGTGACCCATCAGATCGGCGTCCGAGCCCTTGTCCAGCGTGTCGATCCCCTGCATCGAGAAGATGTCACCGATCTTGCCCACGCCATGCACATTGCGCCCGGCATCCTGCGCCCAGTTGGTCAGCACCGGTGCGGGCGGCGTGATGGCAAAATCCTTGCGGTTGGTGGTGCGGACAAACCCCTGTTCGGGCGATCCCACGAAGGGGCGGGCGATCACCCGGCCCACCTTCATCTTGTGCAGAATGGGGGCGAGGGTCCGGCACATCTGGTACAGGCGCTCCAAACCGAAAGTCTCCTCATGCGCAGCAATCTGGAACACACTGTCGGCCGAGGTATAGCAGATCGGCCAGCCGGTGCGCATGTGTTCCGCGCCCAGTTCGGCGATGATCGTGGTGCCCGAGGCATGGCAATTGCCCAGAATGCCCTCGGTTCCTGCGGCCTGTGCGGCGGCGCGGGTCAGATCCTTAGGGAACGCGGGAACCGTGTCGGGGAAATAGTGCCAGTCCCACGGCACAGGCAGCCCGGCCAGTTCCCAATGGCCCGAAGGTGTGTCCTTGCCCGGCGAATGCTCGCGCGCGCAGCCCCACAGGCCGGTCGGGTCGGCCTCCAACCCCGGCGCATCCGCGCCCGAAGCCAGTCGCACCGCCGCCCCAAGCCCCAGCGCATCGAGGTTGGGCAGGCGCAACGGCCCGGACCGGCCATCCTCGGCCCGCCCTTCGGCGCAGGCCTGCGCGATATGGGCCACCGTATTGGCGCCAGTGTCCGGCACGTCGCCATTGAAGAACCGGTCGGCATCCGGCGCGCCGCCGATGCCCACCGAATCCATCACCACAAGGAACGCGCGCCTCATGCAAGGATCCTTTCCTGTACGAGCTCCGGCACCGGAACGGCCGCCGGGCCGATGGTGATTGCGGCGCGCACGGTTTGCGCGGCCCGCTGTGCGGCATCCTCGCGCGCGGCATGGACCACGGCCAGCGGCGTTCCGGCCGAGACCTTGTCGCCCAGCCGCACCAGCGCCGACAGGCCCACCGCCGGGTCGATCACGTCGCTTTCCACCTGCCGGCCACCGCCCAACGCCACGACCGCAAGGCCCAGCGCCTCGCCATCCATCGCGGTGACATAGCCTTCGTCCTGCGCCGTCACCTCGAGGATCACGCTGGCCTCGGGCAGATAGCGCGTCCAGTCCTCGACCAGGCCCAGCGGTCCGCCCACCGCGGCCATCATCCGGCCGAACCGCTCGGCTGCGCGGCCATCGCGGATTACCTCGGCGATCATGTCCCGCCCCGTCTGCACGTCGCCGACCATACCAGCGTCAGACAACAGAACACCGCCCAGCTCGACCGAAATCTCGGCCAGGGGCGAGGGCTGCCCACCGGTCAGCACCTTCATCACCTCGGCGATTTCCAAGGCGTTGCCCAGCGCGGGCGCCAGCGGCTGATTCATGTCAGTGATCAGGGCCGAGGTCCGGCACCCGGCCGCATTGGCCGTTTCGGTCAGGGCCTGCGCCAGCATGCGCGCCTCGTCCAGCGTTTTCATGAAGGCCCCGCTGCCAACCTTGACGTCCAGCACCAGCGCATCGGGGCTGGCCGCTAGTTTCTTGGACAGGATCGAGGCCGTGATCAGATCGAGGCTTTCGACCGTGGCGGTAACGTCGCGGATGGCATAGAGCCGCTTGTCCGCCGGGGCGATCTGCGCCGTCGCGCCGACGATGGCGGCACCGGTCTCGGCCAAAATCTGGGCGAACCGGTCCTGGCCGATCTGGGTCGACACGCCTGGGATTGCCTCGAGCTTGTCGAGCGTCCCGCCGGTATGGCCCAGACCGCGGCCCGAGATCATCGGCACATAGGCTCCGCATTCCGCCAGCGCCGGGGCCAGCACGAGGCTGACGCAATCCCCCACACCGCCGGTCGAATGCTTGTCGATCACCGGACCGTCCAGATCCCAGGTCAGAACTTCACCGCTGTCCCGCATGGCCAGCGTCAGCGCGGCGCGGCCCTCGGGACCCAGCCCGCCCATGCAGACGGCCATAGCAAAGGCTCCGGCCTGGGCGTCGCTGACGCTTCCATCGGCCAGACCTTGGGCAAACCACGCCAGTTCGCCGGCATCCGGCACCTCGCGGCGGCGTAGTTTCGCGATGATCGAACGGGCGTCCATGGGCGCGGCCCTTACATGAACGAAGCGTCGAAAGCGCCGGGCAGCAGCTCGCCGATGGTCGTGCGGGTCTCAACCCCGTCCACCGTCGCCATGGTGACCACCACGTCCTTGTCCCCGAACTCGGCCAGTTTCTGCCGGCACCCGCCGCAAGGCGGCACCGGTTGCGGGCTCGAGGCCACGACATAGACCTCGGCCAGCTTGTTTTCTCCGGCGGCGACCATCGCGGCGATCGCCCCGGCCTCGGCGCAGGTGCCTTCAGGATAGGCCACGTTTTCCACGTTGCAGCCCGCGAACACCGCACCCGACGGGGTGCGGACCGCGGCGCCCACTTTGAAATTCGAGTAGGGCGCATAGGCGTTTTCACGCACCTTGAGGGCTGCTTCTTTCAACGACATGGCGATTCCCCGATTTTTTGATCAACTGGTCAGAATGCCATACCCTACTGGAAATCCGCCGGGGAATTGAAGCCCCATCTGCACGGAATGTCGGCGCGCCCGCGCGTCAGCCCAGATCGGTCTTGAAATACCCCGGCAGCGTCACTTCAAGCAGTTCGACATCGTCGCTCGGATCGGCCAGCCGCGTGCGCATTCCGGGTGGGATGACAAAGGCGTCGCCCTGCTCCAGGCGATAGGGTTCGCGGCCTTCACCTTCCAAGGTGACGGCCCCATTCATCACGAAGGTAAAGTGGATATCGGCATCATGGCTGGCCCAGACCGGGTCGCCCTGCCCCCGGCGCACCACCTGAACGCCTGCCACGCCGTTGGTGTTTTCGGCAATCGTCGTGTCGCGGCATTGATAGCCCGGCATGCGGAATGGCTGCCACTCTGCCCCTTCGGCCCGGTTGTAGACGAACCGCTGCCCCTGCCATTCCCGCTCGGGGCGGTAATGCGGCGTGGGCAGTTGCATTTCGTGGTCGATCTCGGTGACATGCTCGGCCGGAACGCCGATTTCGATCACCTGCACGTTGTCCGACGCTTCGAGTACGCGGTGCCGGATCTCGGGCGGTTGGATGAAACAATCACCGGCGGTCAGGCGCATCTTGTCGCCCTGATCTTCGTAGACGACATCGACCCAGCCGTGGATGCAGAAGATGAGCTGGAACCCGACCTTGTGGAAATGGACCATGTCCGGGACCGGGCCGCCGTCGGGAATGCGGATGTGGCTGGCAATGATCGACCCGCCCAGCCGGTCGGGCACCAGATCGCGGTAATGCATGCCCGCGCGCCCGATGATCCAGGGCGCCTGATCCTTGAGCCTGCGGACGACGAAGGAATGAACCGTCTCGGGCATCACCAGGGGCGGGTTGCGCTCCTCGATCTCGATGCGGGTGCCGTTGGGGGCGACCAGGCTGCGCTGACCGCCGGCAAACCCGTCCGGGTCTTCGGTGAGGATACGCAAGGTGCCCGGCGCCTCGGGCGCGTCCTTTTCCACACGCAGGCGCAGTCCATGACCGGAAAACACCGCAACCCGAGGGTCATCCGCCGGATAGATCATGTCCATCCGCATGCCCAAAACCTTGGTGTAGAACGGAATGTCGTCTCGCAACTCTTGGGTCGGAATGCGGAATTCGGCTATGGTGTCGGTCATGCTGGTCTCCTCTGCGCGGGACAGTGGGGGGCGTTTCGGAAATTTGCAAGCCAGGGTCGAACCGGCCGACACGCGAATTCGTGGTTTCCCCTGCGTAAGAAATAGTTTAACACTAAACTAAATTCCAAAACGGGAAGTTTTGACATGTCCGACAAACCCAGCCTGCGCCAGGCCGCACTTGATTACCACGCGCATCCGAAGCCTGGGAAACTGGAGGTCAAGGCGACCAAACCCATGGCCAACGGCCGCGACCTCGCGCGCGCCTACTCACCCGGCGTGGCCGAGGCCAGCCTGGAGATCAAAAACGACCCGACGACAGCCGAGATGTACACCGCGCGCGGCAATCTTGTGGCCGTCGTCTCGAACGGCACTGCGGTGCTGGGGCTGGGCAATATCGGCGCGCTGGCCTCCAAGCCGGTGATGGAGGGCAAGGCCGTCCTGTTCAAGAAATTCGCCGGCATCGACTGTTTCGACATCGAGTTGAACGAACCCGATCCCGAGAAACTGGCCGATATCGTCTGCGCGCTGGAGCCTACCTTCGGCGCTATCAACCTCGAAGACATCAAGGCGCCCGACTGCTTTATCGTCGAGAAACTGTGCCGCGAGCGGATGAACATTCCTGTCTTCCACGACGACCAGCACGGCACCGCCATCGTGGTGGGGGCCGCTGCGCGCAACGCGCTGCACGTAGCCGGCAAGCGGTTCGAGGATATCAAGGTGGTTTCCACCGGCGGCGGCGCGGCGGGGATCGCCTGCCTGAACATGCTGGTCAAGCTGGGGGTCAAGCGCGAGAACATCTGGTTGTGCGACATTCACGGGCTGGTCTATGAAGGCCGGGACGAGGACATGAACCCGCACAAAGACCAATTCGCCCAAAAGACCGACCTGCGCACGCTGGATCAGGTGATCGACGGCGCCGACCTGTTTCTGGGCCTCAGCGGGCCGAACGTGCTGAAGCCACAGATGGTCGCGCGCATGGCCAAACAGCCGATCATCTTTGCGCTGGCGAACCCGACACCGGAGATCCTGCCCGATGCCGCGCGCGAAGTGGCCCCCGACGCCATCATCGCCACCGGGCGCAGCGATTTCCCGAACCAGGTGAACAACGTCCTGTGTTTCCCGTTCATCTTCCGCGGCGCGCTGGACGTGGGCGCGACCGAGATCAACGATGCCATGCAGATCGCCTGCGTCGAAGGCATCGCCGAAATGGCACGCGCCACCACCAGCGCCGAGGCCGCAGCCGCCTACAAGGGCGAGCAGTTGACCTTTGGCCCCGACTACTTGATCCCCAAGCCATTCGATCCGCGGCTGGTGGGCGTGGTGTCCTCGGCTGTGGCCCGCGCCGCGATGGAAAGCGGCGTGGCCAGGCGCCCGATCGCAGACCTCGAAGCCTACAAGGAGCGCCTGAACCAGACCGTGTTCAAATCGGCCCTGCTGATGCGGCCGGTGTTCGAGGCCGCCAAGGCCGCCTCGCGCCGCATCGTCTTTGCCGAGGGCGAGGACGAGCGCGTGCTGCGCGCCGCCCAGGCCATTCTGGAGGAAACCACCGAAACGCCCATTCTGATCGGTCGCCCCGAGGTGATCGAGGCCCGCTGCGAAAAGCTGGGGCTGTCCATACGCCCCGGTCAGGATTGCCAGATCGTGAACCCGGAAAACGACCCGCGGTACTATGACTACTGGAACTCTTATCACCAGATCATGCAGCGCCGCGGCGTGACGCCCGACCTGGCCAAGGCCATCATGCGCACCAACACCACCGCCATCGGCGCCATCATGGTGCATCGCGGCGAGGCAGACAGCCTGATCTGCGGCACCTTCGGCGAGTATCGCTGGCACCTGAACTATGTCGGACAGGTTCTGGGCGATGGCGATCTGCGCCCGCATGGCGCGCTGTCGCTGATGATCCTCGAAGACGGGCCTCTATTCATCGCCGATACCCATGTGCATCAACTGCCTTCCCCGGCGGAACTGGCCGAGATCTCGATCGGCGCGGCGCGGCATGCGCGGCGCTTTGGGGTTGAACCCAAGATCGCCTTCTGCTCGCAATCGCAATTCGGCAATCAGGCCGAGGGCTCGGGAAAACGCCTGCGCGAAGCGATCGCGATATTGGACAGCAAGCCCCGCGATTTCATCTATGAAGGCGAAATGAACTTGGACGTGGCCCTGGACCCCGAGTTGCGCGAGCGTATTTTCCCCAACTCGCGCCTGGAGGGGGCTGCCAACGTTCTGATCTTTGCCCATGCGGACGCGGCCAGCGGTGTGCGCAATATTCTGAAGATGAAGGCCGACGGCATCGAGGTCGGCCCCATCCTGATGGGTATGGGCAACAAGGCGCATATCGTAACACCCTCGATCACCGCACGCGGGCTGCTGAACATGGCGGCAATTGCCGGAACACCCGTCGCGCATTACGGTTGAGCACGGCGGCCCGGCTGCCCCGCCGAGGGAGGTCATCATGAAAGGTCACTGCCACTGTGGCGCCGTGCGATGGGCCAGCGATGCCGAGATCGCCTGGAGCTGCTACTGTCATTGCGCGGATTGCCGTCGCAATTGCGCTGCCCCGGTCACTGCGTTCATCGGGCTGCCCCACGGTTCGGTGACGTGGTCGGGGGATGCGCCGCGCGTGTACAACTCGTCTAAGGATGTCGAACGCCTGTTCTGCGGAACCTGCGGCACGCCGATGGCATATCGCAATGCCCGCGACCGGGTGAACATTCACCTCTATACCGCCACCTTGGAAAACCCCGAAGATGCCGCACCCCGCTTTCACGTTTTTCACGCCGAGCATCTGCACTGGCTGAACATCGAGGACAGCCTGCCCCGATTTGCCGGAACGGCGACCTGATCCGAATCTGACGGACGCGCGTTTGCACCCAGGGGTTTGCTGATTTGCAACAACAGAAAAAAGCCCCACTCAAGGGGTTAATATTCTGTATATTTGCAAAAATTTGCAGACCTTTTGGCACGCTTCTGCAAAGATTTCGCGATAAACTGACGCGCCGTCATGCGCGCCGCTTGCTCGGCTGGACACAGGAGCCTAACACATTCCCCAAGACTGTCTGGAGGAGGACAAATGGCGTATCAGGACGTATACGAGAGCTGGAAAAAAGATCCCGAAGCATTCTGGATGCAGGCGGCCGAAGGCATCGACTGGATCGAGAAACCCAGCAAGGCCCTGTTTGACGACAACGCGCCGCTGTATGAATGGTTCTGCGATGCCAAGGTGAATACCTGCTGGAACGCCGTGGACCGCCACGTGGAAAACGGTCGGGGCGAGCAGACCGCCATCATCTATGACAGCCCGATCACCCACACCAAGCGCGAGATCTCCTACATGGAGCTGCGCAATCGCGTGGCGACCCTCGCCGGCGCGCTGCGCGCCAAGGGTGTCGAAAAGGGCGACCGCGTCATCATCTACATGCCGATGATCCCCGAGGCGCTCGAGGCGATGCTGGCGTGTGCGCGGCTGGGAGCGGTGCATTCGGTGGTCTTTGGCGGGTTTGCCAGCAACGAACTGGCGGTGCGGATCGACGACGCCAAACCCAAGGCGATCATCGCGGCGTCGTGCGGGCTGGAACCCGGTCGCGTGGTGCAATACAAGCCGCTGCTGGACGGCGCCATTGAGATGGCCAGCCACAAGCCGGAGTTCTGCGTGATCTTTCAGCGCGAACAGGAAGTGGCCAAGCTGGTCGAGGGGCGCGACTTCAACTGGCACGGCTTCCAGTACGGCGTTGAGCCGGCCGAATGTGTCCCGGTTGAAGGCAATGATCCGGCCTACATCCTATACACCTCGGGCACCACCGGCGCGCCCAAGGGCGTCGTACGACCCACGGCCGGGCACCTTGTGGCGCTGAACTGGACGATGAAGAACATCTACAACGTCGATCCCGGCGATGTGTTCTGGGCGGCCTCGGACGTGGGCTGGGTCGTGGGGCATTCCTACATCTGCTATGGCCCGCTGATCCACGGCAACACCACCATCGTGTTCGAGGGCAAGCCCGTCGGCACCCCCGATGCGGGCACCTTCTGGCGGGTGATTTCCGAGCACAAGGTCAAAAGCTTTTTCACCGCCCCAACGGCGATCCGCGCGGTCAAGCGCGAGGACCCCAAGGGCGAAATGCTGGCGAAATACGACCTGTCCTGCCTCAAGGCCCTGTTCCTGGCCGGTGAACGCGCCGACCCCGATACGATCACCTGGGCGCAGGACGCCTTGAAGGTTCCGGTCGTCGACCATTGGTGGCAGACCGAAACCGGCTGGACCATCGCCGGCAACCCGCTGGGGATCGAGGAACTGCCGATCAAGCTGGGCTCGCCCGCCAAGCCGATGCCCGGCTATGACGTGCAGATCCTCGACGAAGGCGGCCACCCGATGAAACCGGGCGAGCTGGGCGCGATCGCGGTCAAGCTGCCGCTGCCCCCGGGGACGCTGCCAACCCTGTGGAATGCCGAGGAGCGGTTCAAGAAATCCTATCTCGAGCATTTCCCGGGCTACTATGAAACCGGCGATGCCGGGATGATCGACGAGGACGGTTACCTTTATATCATGGCGCGCACCGATGACGTGATCAACGTGGCAGGCCACCGCCTGTCCACCGGCGCGATGGAGGAGGTTCTGGCCGCCCATCCCGACGTGGCTGAATGCGCGGTCATCGGCGTATCGGATGATTTGAAGGGGCAGGCCCCGGTCGGCTTCCTGTGCCTGAACGCCGGATGCAAGCGTGACAATGCCGAGATCGCGAATGAGGTCGTGCAGATGGTGCGCGACAAAATCGGCCCCGTCGCCGCCTTCAAGAAAGCCGTTGTGGTGGACCGCCTGCCCAAGACCCGCTCGGGCAAGATCCTACGCGGAACGATGGTGGCGATCGCCGATGGCAAGGACTACAAAATGCCTGCCACAATCGACGACCCGGCCATTCTGGACGAAATCACCGAAGCCCTGAAATCAATCGGTTACGCCCAGTAACCGGGCATCGGGCGGCCTTGAGCCGCCCGCCCTGCCCTGCGGGCTTGCAACCTTTGGCAGACCGCCTACTGTGCCCTTGACGGAGGGCATATGGCAAATGACGACATCTGGCGCCTGAGCGCCACCGAACTGGCAGACCGCACCCGTTCCGGGGACCTGAGCGCAACTGAGGCTGTACAAAGTGCGATCGACCGGATGCACGCGCTGAACCCGGCGTTGAATGCCGTCGTCGAAGACCTTAGCGCCGAGGCGCAGGAGCGCGCCCGGACGCTGGACGCCGCGCGGGCGCGCGGCGAACCGATCGGCCCTCTGCACGGCGTTCCCGTCACGATCAAAGTCAATATCGACCAAAAAGGCCATGCCACGACCAATGGTGTGGCCGCTCTGAAAGATGTGATTGCCCCCGACGATGCGCCCGTCGTGTCGAACCTGCTGAAGGCCGGGGCGGTGGTGATCGGCCGGACCAACACGCCCGAGTTTTCATTCCGCGCCGATACCGACAACCCGCTGTATGGGCGCACGCACAACCCCTGGGGCCGACATATCTCGGCCGGCGGCTCTTCGGGCGGGGCCGGCGTGGCTGTGATGACCGGCATGGGTGCCCTGGCGCATGGCAACGATATCGGCGGCAGCCTGCGGTTCCCGGCCTCGGCCGTTGGCGCGGTGACGGTCAAGCCGGGCCTTGGCCGCGTCCCAGCATGGAACCCAAGCCAAACCGCCGAACGCGGTCTGCTGGCGCAACTGATGTCGGTGCAAGGACTGATCACCCGCAGCACAACTGACCTGCACCTGGCAATGCCCAGCCTGATCGCTTCGGATCCGCGCGATCCGTTTCACGTTCCGCTGCCATGGCGCATGGCCGAGCCTGACCAGCAGCCGAGGGTGGCTTTCACCAAGAACACTTTTGGTTACGATCTCCACCCCGAGGTCGACAAGGCGCTGAACACGGCCCGCGATGCACTGGTTGATGCTGGGTACACCGTTGATGAGATCGACCCTCCGAACGTTTTCGAATGCGGACGGCTCGGGTATCGCGCCTTGATGGGCGAGGTTCTGACCCTGATGAAAGCCGATGTCGAGGCGGCCGGATCCGAGACCATCCAACGCATCTTTGCCACCTACTTCCAGGAATTTCCCCCGATCACGGGCCCGGACCTGATCCGGGCACTAGCGCAGCGCAGCCACCATGCGCGGGAATGGGCGCTGTTCATGGAGGACTATCCGCTGGTGCTGTCGCCCTTCCTACCGCAACCCTTTTTCAGACCCGACCGTGATACGGAAGGCTCGGAAGGCGTGCACGAAGTGCTGGGCTGCGCGGTCTATTCCTATGCGATGAACTTTCTGGGCCTTCCGGCCGCCAGCGTGCCGGCACGGCTGGCCGAATTGCCGAGCGGCCCGCAACCCATCAATGTTCAAATCGCAGCCCGCCGCTGGCGCGAGGATCTGGCCGTTGACGCCGCCGCCGCGATCGAGGCACGCGTGGGCCGGATGTGCGAAACGCTATGGGGCCGCATGGACCCGGCCGAACAGGCTGGCTGACACCAAAAAATAGACCCCGGGGTATTGTGCCCGGGGCCCGCCTACTTAAATAAGCCCGGATTTTTGATGACGAGCGTAGCACCACCCACTCTCGCCAGCGCATAATCTGCGCAATCATTCGAAAACACCATTTTCAGGCGGCCACTCACTTCCACCTTGGCGCGTTCTCCGGGCAAATTGAGAGTATCACATTGATCTTCCGCGTCCTGTGAACTGCATCACACAAGCGGGCCAAATCTCTGTTTTCCCATGCCTTCAGGTGAATTGCTCGGAAATCAGGCGTTCCTCCAGCCCGTGGCCCGGATCGAACAGAATGCGATGCCGCACCTTGGGCTCGGAGCGGATCTCGACCCAGTCGATATCCGGGAACGAGATCGAATCGGCATCGGCCATGACCGGGCGCTTGTCGGACTCGAGCACGTCGAACCGGACATGCGCCGTTTTCGGCAGCAGCGCCCCCCGCCACCGGCGCGGCCGGAAGGCTGCGATCGCTGTCAGGGCCAGAACGTCCGAACCGATCGGCAGGATCGGCCCATGCGCCGAATAGTTGTAGGCGGTGGACCCGGCGGGCGTAGACAGCAGCGCTCCATCGCACACCAGTTCGGCCAGGCGCAGACGCCCATCGACGCTGATCCGCAGGCGTGCGGCCTGCGGTCCGGCCCGCAGCAGTGATACTTCGTTGATCGCAAGGGCCTCGTGCAGCTTGCCGGACTGGTCCATCGCGCGCATGGCCAGAGGATTGATCACCTCTTCCTCGGCGGCGGCAAGACGGTCCAGCAGATTGGCGTCGTCATATTCATTCATCAAGAAACCGATGGTTCCGCGGTTCATGCCATAGACCGGCACGTCCAGATGCTGCGTATTGTGCAGCGTGCGCAGCATGAACCCGTCCCCGCCCAGCGCCACGATGACATCCGCGTCCCGTGGCGCGGCGTTGCCGTAACGGTCCACCAGCGTGCTGCGCGCAGTTTGTGCGACATTCGCGTCACTGGCGAGAAAAGCGATTCTCTTTGTCATGTTCTGTTGGTTTCCGGTGCTGCGCATTTGGTTCCGAAACAAACATACCTTTCCCTCTTAGGCCAGACTTGACGCCGCAGATGGCCAATTCGTCGCTTTAAAGTCTTTTTCATTTGCGCGGTTTCCTATAGGAAATCCGCCAAACCAACCTCAGCCATGCGGAGCGCCCATGAACGCCAACCTTCGTGATAACGGTTTCTTCACCCAGCCTCTCGCCGAGCGCGACCCCGAACTGTACGGCGCGATCCGGTCTGAATTGGGCCGTCAGCGCGACGAGATCGAACTGATCGCCTCGGAAAACATCGTCTCGGCCGCCGTGATGGAGGCGCAGGGCTCGGTGATGACCAACAAATATGCCGAAGGCTATCCCGGCCGTCGCTACTATGGCGGCTGCCAGTTTGTCGACATCGCCGAGAACCTGGCCATCGACCGGGCCAAGCAATTGTTCGGCTGCGAATTCGCCAATGTTCAACCGAATTCGGGGTCGCAGGCCAATCAGGGCGTCTTCCAGGCGCTGCTGCAACCTGGCGACACCATCCTGGGCATGAGCCTGGATGCCGGCGGCCACCTGACCCATGGTGCCAAGCCCAACCAGTCAGGCAAGTGGTTCAACGCGGTGCAATACGGCGTGCGCAAGCAGGACAACATGCTGGACTATGACCAAGTCGAGGCGCTTGCGAAAGAACACCAGCCCAAGCTGATCATCGCCGGCGGCTCGGCCATTCCGCGCCAGATCGACTTTGCCCGCATGCGTCAGATTGCCGACATGGTCGGCGCCTACCTGCATGTGGATATGGCGCATTTCGCGGGCTTGGTGGCAGCAGGCGAACACCCGTCGCCCTTCCCGCACGCGCATGTGGCCACGACCACCACGCACAAAACCCTGCGCGGCCCCCGCGGCGGCATGATCCTGACCAATGACGAAACGATCGCCAAGAAGGTGAATTCGGCCATCTTCCCCGGCATTCAGGGCGGCCCGTTGATGCATGTGATCGCGGCCAAGGCCGTCGCCTTTGGCGAAGCGCTGCGTCCGGAATTCAAAGACTACATCAAGCAGGTGATCACCAACGCGCAGGCGCTGTCGGATCAGCTGATCAAGGGCGGTCTGGACACGGTGACCCACGGCACCGACACCCATGTGGTGCTGGTCGACCTGCGCCCCAAGGGCGTCAAGGGCAACGCGACCGAAAAGGCATTGGGCCGCGCGCACATCACCTGCAACAAGAACGGCGTGCCGTTCGACCCCGAAAAACCGACCGTGACCAGCGGGATCCGACTGGGTTCACCTGCCGGCACAACACGCGGTTTTGGCGAGCCGGAGTTTCGTCAGATCGCCGACTGGATCATCGAAGTTGTCGACGGGCTAGCCGCCAACGGCGAGGATGGTAACGATGCGGTCGAAGCCAAGGTCAAGGCCCAGGTGGCCGAGCTGTGCGCCCGGTTCCCGATCTATCCCAACCTCTGAGTTCGTCAGCGACCCTGACCTGAAATGGCGCCCCGCTGGGCGCCATTTTTCTTGGCGATGTCCGCGTTAGATCAGGCCGCGCCACAGCAGAAAGACCAGCACCAGAACGGCAAGTGCCAAAAGGTTGAACGACAACGCCCCAAGGGTGTCCAGAAACCAGCCCCAGCGGCGATCGGCCAGGCTGATCGAGCGCAGATGTGCCTGGACTTCGTGCGCGGCTTTTTCCAGCCGAGGCGTGTCCAGGATCAGGCGCAACCGGGGGTGCGCGGCCATCGGTTCGGCGCGGGCCAGTTCCATCGCCTGTTTGTAGACGCGACGCGGCAGTCGCCGTTTTGCGCGCCGCACCGACTCGGCCAGCGTCTTGCCCCGGGTGCCCAGCTTTTTCCGCAGCAGGGCGATGGTCTGGGCGATCAGGGTTTGAATTTCGGTTTCCTGCGACATCCGCGCCTCCTGAGCCGACAATCTAGCCTTGCCGATGCGGCGCGACAATGGGGCTGGCTGTCGGGTTTGGCTGGCGGTATCAGTACGCCATGTTGAACACGATCATACATGGCGACCCGACATCGCTCCCGCCCCTGCTGATTGCCCACGGCCTGTACGGATCGGCCCGGAACTGGGGGGTTATTGCCCGAAGACTGGCCGACGAACGGCAGGTCGTGGCCGTGGACATGCGCAACCACGCCTACAGCAAATGGGATGACCGGCACGACTATCAGGCCCTGGCCGACGATCTGGCCGAGGTCATCGACAACCTGGGCGGGCGGGCAGACGTGCTGGGGCACTCGATGGGGGGCAAGGCGGCCATGACCTTGGCCCTGACCCATGGCGCACGGGTCAACAAGCTGGTGGTGGCCGACATCGCGCCGGTGACCTACGGCCACAGCCAGATGCCCTATATCGAAGCGATGCGCGCCGTGGACATGGCGCAGGTCCATCGGCGGGCGGATGCCGAACGGCTGTTGGCCGAACAGGGCGTCGAAAAGGCCCTGCAAAGCTTTTTCACGCAGTCACTGGACGTGGCCGGTAAACGCTGGCGGCTGAACCTGGACGTGCTGGCAAAAGAAATGCCCAGAATCATGGGCTTTCCGGATATTGACGCAGTTTGGGATGGCCCGGCGCTGTTCCTGTCGGGCGCCGAGTCGGACTATGTCCGGCCGGAACACCGCAACACGATCAGGTCGCTGTTCCCCAACACCCGTTTCGCCAAGATCCCCGGTGCGGGACACTGGTTGCACGCCGAGAAACCCAGAGAGTTCGAAGCCGCCGTCAGGACGTTTCTCAACGCCTGACAACCGCGTAGGTCAATACAGCTTCCTGGCCACGGGCCAAGACGCGGGCGCAGCCGCCACCGCGCCGATGGCGGCACCGGCAAGAATCGTCTGAACCGAGACGAAACCGGCCACCAGAACCGCAATGACCGCCGACCCCGCCAGCGCGGTGGCAATCAGCGAATACAGCAGGAACGCAAGCCGCAACATGTGTCACCACCCTTTGTGAACGATCAGGCCGATCATGACACATTCAGAAAACGGAAACCGTGATCTGGAACAAGATCCCAAAAGCGCGGCCCATCATTGTTCGCGGAAGGCGCGTGACATGCTGTCGACCACCGGCTTGGCAATGTAGGAGGCAAAGGTGCGTTCCTCGGTCTGGATCATGATCTCGGCCGGCATGCCCGGTGTCGGGACAAACCCACGGATCCGATCCAACTCCTCGGGCGGCAACGAGACCCGCGCCAGATAGACTTCCTTGGGAATGCCGCCGGCCTCTTCCAGAACCGCATCCGCCGAAACATAGAAGACCTCGCCGGTCAGAACAGGCGTGGTGCGCTGGTTCAACGCGACAAGCCGCACGGTCGCGGTTTGGCCCGTCGTAGCGCTGTCGATGTCGGTGCGGGGAATCTGGGCCTCGATGATCAGGGGCGCATCCGCGGGCAGGATTTCGGCGATCGGCTCACCGGTTTCGATCACGCCGCCCGGCGTGTGATAGTGCAGACGCACGACCGTACCGTCCACCGGCGCCCGTACAACCGCGCGCGCAAGGACGCTGCTGGCCTGCCGGGATTTTTCGCGCACGCTTTCAAGGTCGGCCTCGACAACGCTGAGCTCGTCCAGGGCAGCCTCGCGATAGGCCGACCGGGTCCGGGCGATCTGTTCGGTGTATTTCAGCAGCATCTGGTCGAGTTCCGACGCCTCGGACTGCAGCCGGGCCAACTGGCCGTCCGCCTCGGCTTGAACGCGCCGGATCGTGTTCAGTTCACCTTTTCGGACCAGGCCCTTTTCATACAGCGACTTCTTGGTCTCGTATTCTTCCTGCAGGATGTCGCGGCGGCGTTCCATGCTTTCAAGTTGCGCACGGAACCCGCTGACCCGGATCTTCAGCGCCTCGATGTTGCGTTCAAGCAGGGCGATGTCGTTGAGTAAGGTCTTGCGCGACACCTCGAAGCTGAGGCGCTGGTTGTCCAGGATCGTCATCACCTCGACATCGTCCGACGCTTCGATCAGCTCGTGCGAGAATACCAGCTTCTCGCGCTCGCCATATTCGGCCAGCAGACGGTCGACCATCGCCTGCAGGCGCATCTTGCGCACATAGAGCTCGCGCTGATTTGCCTCGGCCGAGGTCTGGTCAAGGGTCATCAACACCTGACCGGCCTTCACTGTCTGACCTTCGGACACAAGTATGTCCTCGATAATTCCTCCTTCCAGGTGCTGAACGATCTTGTTGCGCCCGGTCGCCACAAAACTGCCCTGGGCGATGACCGCCGCCGCCAGTGGCGCGCTGAACGCCCAGACGCCAAACCCGCCGAAACAGGTGACCAGAAGGATCATTCCCAATACGATCAGTCGGCTGATGGATCTGGGAACCTCGGCATACCAAAGTGTCGGATCATCGATCTTCGCGATTTCGTTCATCGTTGCCCCCTGTCAGCCTTTCAACTCGGGCTGCTTTCGCGACCCGGCCAATTGCTGCAACACCTGTTCGCGCTGCCCGAACAGCGCCACGCGTCCGTCGGTCAGCAGCATGATCTTGTCCACCACGTTCAACAGCGCAGGTTTTTGCGTGATCACGACAACGGTGATCTTGTTGGACCGGGCCTGTTCGATGGCCCGCGCCAGCGCCTTGTCGCCCGCCACGTCCAGGTTCGAGTTCGGCTCGTCCAGAACCACCAGCCTGGGGTTGCCGAAGAACGCACGCGCCAGGGCGATGCGTTGTTTCTGCCCGCCCGACAACGGCGAGCCATCGGCCGCGACCACAGTCTCATAGCCCTGCGGCAGCGTTGCGATCATGTTGTGCACATCGGCCAGAACCGCGGCGTCGTGGATCTGTTCATCGGTGGCATCCGCACGCATGCGGCCGATATTGTCCTTGATCGTTCCCGGAAACAGCTGAACGTCCTGAGGCAGGTACCCGATGCTTTCGCCGAACTGGCGCGGATCCCAGTTTCGGATGTCCATCAGGTCCAGGCGCACGCTGCCCGAGGTCGGAAGAATCGACCCCACCAGCGTCTTGCCCAGCGTCGTCTTGCCCGCGCCCGAATTGCCTATGATCGCCAGCGTCTCGCCGGGGTTGAGCGAAAAGTTGATCCCGTTCAGTACCACCCGCTTGGTTCCGCCGGGCACATACAAAAGCCTTTCCACATCCAGGCGGCCCTCGGGGCGCGGCAGGCGCAGTTTTTCGAACTGCAGTGCCGAATTGGCCAACAGGTTTCGGATCCGGCCATAGGCGCCTCGGGTCAACAGGAAGGTGTTCCAGCCCTCGATTGAGCCTTCGATCGGGGCAAATGCCCGCCCCGCGATGATCGATGCGGCGATGACCATGCCCCCGGTGATTTCGCCCTGCAGCGCCAGAAAGGCACCCCAGCCCAGTATCCCGATCTGGGTCAACAGGCGTACGGTGCGCGAAATGGCGGCAAAGATCACGTTGCGATCCTGCGCGCGCACCTGCCATGTCAGCGACGACGCCGTGTCGCGGCCCCAGATGCGCACCGCTTCGGGGATCATGGCCAAGGCGTTGATGATCTGGCTGTTCCGGGCCATCGAGTCCAGGTGCTGGTTCGCCATGGACTGCGCCTTATTGGCTTCGGCGAAGGGTTTTGCCGTCATTCTCTGGTTAATCAGCGCGATCGTCATCAGGATCAGCGCCGTGACCACCACGATCATTCCCAGTTCGGGGTGGACAAGAAAGATCATCAGAATGAACAGCGGCGCGAACGGCACGTCCAGAAACGAGATCAAGGTTCCCGATACCAGAAAGCCCCGCAACTGCTGAAGATCACCAAGGGTCTGGTATTCGCGCCCGGTCCCGTGCAGCGAAGCATGAGCCGCCGCACTCAGAATCGGTGCCCCCAGACGGGCCGCGACCTCGACCCCCGTGCGCATCAGCATGAACCGGCGCACGGCGTCGAAGGCCGATTGGAAGATGACCGCGCCGGCAACGATCGCCGTCAGCATGATCAACGTGTCCAGCGACCGGCTGGTCAGGACCCGGTCGCTGATCTGGAACAGATAGATCGGGATCGCCAGGATCAGAATGTTTGTCGCGCAGGTCAGGACCAACACGAAGGCAAGGTTGCGCCAGATGGCGCGCATCGACGTCTGCAGCGTGCGCTGAAAATCCTGCGGCGGTGTCCGTTTGTGGAAGGTCTGGGGTGGCCCTTTGCCGTCGCCGCCGCCGGTTCCGGTGCGCAGCAGCGGCTTGTTGGCTTCGCCTTCGATCGTGGTGCCCATGCGCTCCGTTTCACCAGACTGGGTCGAGGGGGTCATTCGCGCAGTCGGTGCCTGGACACGGTGCGGATCGGGGCCGTCGGCATCGGCCACCCCAGCGTCATCTCCGGCGGTTACAGCCGCAGGAGACGACAGGTTGCGCCGAGGGGAAGGACCGGCGCGGTGTTTGTCTTGCGCAACCCTGCCGGCATCGGTCCGGGTCGCCTGATCGGTTTTCCGGGTGGTTTCCCCACCGGACTTGCTGGCCGCTCGGGGCTCTTTTTTCGCGGCCGCGTCACCTTCGGAGACGCCGCCGCTCCCAGGTGCCAGGTCGCCTGTGACACGCATTTCTTTTCCCAATCTCAGACAGGACATCGGAGCGGGTTCCTTGCGGCTTTTGTCGGGCACTCTGTCAGCCGGTTTGAGGGTCAGGGGCCGACCACCTCCTGACCTGTCGAGCGGGCTGGCATATCGGGGACGGCACGATGAAAATACAATCGACATGAACTGAACTTCCGGTCACTCGCTACAAAAAAGGCAAATCAGGCCAGCATCGTCTGCAGGCCATCATAAGAATTCAGTACCTCCGTCGGCGTCAGGTCCGGCCCGGTCACGGCGCCAGCGCCCGCTGCCGCCGTCATCGCGTCATCCATCAGAATGGCGATCGCCTCGTTGGCCAGGGCCGGGCTGATCTGGTCGTCGGGCGTGTCGATCAGGCTGGCCTGATGCAGCAACAGATCGGAATAGGCGCCGCCAGCGGCCATGA
This sequence comes from Ruegeria sp. BHSC043, assembly GCF_059612985.1. Lineage (NCBI taxonomy): Bacteria > Pseudomonadati > Pseudomonadota > Alphaproteobacteria > Rhodobacterales > Roseobacteraceae > Ruegeria > Ruegeria sp. BHSC043. The sequence continues at coordinate 150,882 of NZ_JBXWRS010000004.1, forward strand.
CGGTCGAGTCGACGCCCAGCTTGTTGATATTGGCCGCGTTCAACATGGCATTCGACCCGGCAATGACTTCGGTGCTGGCCGCATGCGGCCCGGACAGGAAAACATCGTCTTGATCGGCCAGCATCGTGACCTGCTGGACGATATTCAATTGCATCAGGTCGCCGTCGATCTTCAGCAAGCGCATCTGTTCCATGCCGGCGAACATCGGATCGTTCAGCAATGCATCCTCGAGCGCGGTCATGTCCATCTTGTCCATGGCCAACGCATTGGCCAGGCCCGCGTCCAGCGCCTGCTGGGTATCCTGCCCCTGCCCCGTGACCGAGGCCTGGTTCATCAACAGGTTGCCGTCCGCGCCTGCGGACGCGCCTTCCGCCAGCCCGCCCGAGACGATATCGTCATCCACCAGCGCCAGCGTCTGGAACAGCATGTCGACCGAGACCATGTCGCCACCGATCATGATCAGGTCATAGAAGCTGCCCAGTTGCACCACATCTGCCACGTTGACCATCTGGTTGGCCCCCAGGGCGTACATCGTCGAAGACGCTGAAATGTCGGCCTGGATGTGGTCGATGTCGGTGGCGTCGATGACCTGTTTAAAGAAGTTCGCAACCACCAGGTCGCCGTGAATCCAGTCGACCGTCATCTGTGCCGGCTGGCTACCGGTGCCCGCGGCCGAGGTGGTTCCGGCCAGCCAGGGCGCCGGGTTGGACTGCGTGTCGATCTGTGACGACTGGACAACCATCGTGCCCGAGCCCCCGCCCGGCGTGCCGACATCCATGTCGGACACAAGCGCGACCTGGCTGATTGCCGTCAGGCTGACCGCCTGACCTCCGACTGCGATGAAGGGCGCATCCACCCATCCCACGGTCAATGCGACCTCGTTGATGGCCAGGTTTCCACCGGCGACGACAGTGTGGCCGTCGTCGAACTCGGGATCTTTCGACTGGTCCCACTCGGCGGGAACGGCCACAGAGAGCGGCAATTCATCTGACGTCTCGTCGGGCTGGTGATAGGCCGGCAAAAGATCGCTCCAGACGGGTGCCTCGGCCACGTGTTGCCCATTTACGATGACGCCCAGCGCGTCGTCTCCGTGGAACTGATGAACCGTGGCGCCTTCGACATGTGTGCCGGGCGGCGCTTGCATCTGGGCGGCCAGGTCCTGGACATATTCCGCAGATGCATAGTCGGAAATCGCAAAAGACGGCGCGGCCATCGCATGCAGCGACAGCGCGGTGTCGAGCGCGGCCTCGGCCTGAGCAGTCATCAGCCCCACATCGCGAAAATCACCGACACCAACGGTATCGTTGTCGCTCAGGACGATGGTCTGGAACGTGTAGGTCACCGCCGAGCCAATCACTTCGCTTGTCAGCTCGGGCCGCAGCACGATGTATTCCGGGCCACTGCCCGCCAGTTCCGAGTCCGGCAGAATGCGACCGGGCGCGGGCGGGGTACCGATGGTGATCTCGGTCTTGATCGAGGGGCCATCCGGCGCCGGCGGCAGTTGCGGGTCGGCCGGAGGAGCGGGAAAGCGGAACGGCAGCGCATCGTAATCCTTGGGCGCCAGTTCGAGTTCGGCCTTGATCTGGATCCGCGTCGGGTCTTCCAGTTCATCAAGGTCCACCTTCCGCCGCAGCGCGGTAAATTCGTCGTATTGGTCGCGCAGGCGGGCCTGTTCAATGGTCAGTTCAAAGGTTCCGATGAAATGGGCAATTGTTTCAGTAATGCTGTCTAGTGACATCTGAATGTTCCCTGTCGCGTTCACCGGCGGAAATTTCCGGTTTCGGCTGTGCTGGGCCGGGGCCGCCTGAACGGCCCCGGCAATGTCGTCAAAACCCGAGGGCCGGTAAAGCGGCCCTCGGCAAAGTTGGCTTTATGCCTCGGTGTCGTCGCTGGCGTAGCTCGAGGTCATCGAGCCGCCGACCATCGTCGTGTCGACCGAGTTGCCAAGCACGTTGGCACCCATGACGATCGACTGGTTGAAGGCCGAGGTATCGACCACCGCAGCCGCCGATGCGTAGGATTCACCGGTGACGATGCCATCGCCGCCGTTGTTGGAACCCCAGGTGCCGCCGTTGCCGGCCGCGCCGCCATCACCCGAATAGGCGCCGGCTGCGCTGCCACCGTTGACGGTGCCGCCCATGGTGTCGCCCGCCGTGGACTGGCCCATGGCATAGCCGCTGGTGCCGCCATTGGCGGCCGATGCGCCACCGGCCCCGCCCGCGCCCGAGCCGGCCGCGCCATCGGCGCTGCCGGATCCGGCCGAGTCGGCGTCGTTGTCCGAGTCGGCTGCGCCACCGTAACCCGCGATGGCTTCGGCCAGGCTGTCGGCCGCGCCGTTCACATCCGAGTCGCCGAAGACGTCCGACGCCCCGCCTGCTCCAGCGGTGTTCGCAGCATCCGCCGATCCTGCGCCGCTGCCGGACGAGCTTGCCGTGGGCGTCGTCGTGCCACCGGCTCCGCCGTCGCCATCCGCAGCCGAAGTCCCGGTACCGGTTCCGGTCGAGGACCCGTCAGCGTCGTTCGTACCACCGGCACCACCATTGGCATTGGCGTTTTGCGAGTTGCTGGCCGCGCCATTCACGTCGCCCGGGCTCTGGTCGATATCCGGCCCGCTGGCGCTCTGATCGCCAACACCTTGCGAGTCGGCATCCGCCGCGGAACTGCCGCCGGTACCCGGACCACCCGAGCCCGCGCCGCCGGTTCCGTCACCGCCGTCGCCGTCACCACCGGTGCCGTCACCGCCGGTTCCGTCGCCACCTTCGCCAGCTTCGGCATCAACACCCAGGATCTCTTCCTGCAGCGCCATGATCGCGGCTTCGACCAAGGCCGAGAAACCACCTTCACCATCGCCACCGGTGCCATCTCCACCGTCGCCGTCGCCGCCGGTGCCATCTCCACCGTCGCCGTCGCCACCGGTGCCGTCACCGCCATCGCCGTCGGCCGAGCTGTCGGAACTGCTGTCAGCCGCGCCTTCTGCGGCATTGCTGCCGGCGGTCGCGTCGTTGGCTTCGGTGTCAGCATCACTGCTGTTCGACGCCGAACCGTCGGCGGCGGCATCGCCGTCACCGCCATCGGCGCCGGAAGCATCGGTCGAGTTGTCGGCATTGCCATCGCCGGTTCCTGTCGAATCCGAATCGCTGTCACCGCCATCGGCATCGCCCGACGCGCTCGCGCCCGACATGCCCATGCCTGCCGCGTGCGAGGTCGAATCGGCGCTTCCACCGTCACCGCCGGTCGAGTCGCCATCGGTGCTGGATGTGCCTGCGTTGTCCGAGCTGGATGCACTGTCGGCAGCACCGCCATCGCCACCGGCACTGTCACCGTCGGCATGCGCACCGGACATTCCAAGACCCATGCTGCCGTTGCTTGCATCACCGGTTGCACCACCGGTTCCGCCAGCCGCATCACTGTCGGCACTGCCGGTATGACCACCCATCGAAAACGCGTGGCTGCCACTGGTATCGCCATCCGCCGAGCCACCGTTGTTGGTGCCGCCTGCGCCGGAATCGCCACCGGCCACAGACGAGCCGATGCCCTCTTCGGCATGGGCGTTGCCGCCGGTCGCGCTGCCGTTCTGATAGAACTCGCCGTCATTGGACAGCGAAACCGAATCCAGCGTGTCGTCGTCGCTGAGGTTGGCAAGCTGGTTGTTGATCGACGACATGTCATTGCCCGGACCGTTCAGCGAGATGTCCAGGTTCAGATCGTCGCCTGGATCATAGTTCACATCGCGGCCGCCGGTGATCACATCACCGATCGAGGCCGAGTCCCCGACATCCAGATCAACCTGGTCATCATCGCGCGGGATCCATTCGCCACCGCCGAAGTCGATGTTGATCGCATTGTTGTTGGAGTTCGAGTTGCTGTCGTCACCACCGTTGGTGTTCTGTTGCTGCTGGGCCTGATCCTGGCCCTGATCCTGGCCCTGACCCTGGTCCTGACCCTGCGAATTGTCATTGTCAGAGGTCTGCGACTGGTCCTGATTGTCCGCATTGTTCGCGGCATTCGAGACATCCTGACCCTGCTGCTGTTGCTGCGCGGTCAGGTCGGCCTCGATGAAAGCTTCCTCGATGGGAATTTCCGCGTTGATCGGAGCGTCCAGATTTTCAACATTGATTTCGTCGACGGTCGTGACGTTAGTATTGTTAACATTGCGTCGCATTTCAATATCCTTTTTCGGAGCGCCAGACCGCAATTCATCTACAAAACGGCATTCGGCGCGATTGAGTCAAAAATTCGCGTAGTCCCGCCAAATCTGCGCGGATACGCGTCTGTGGTGTTTGGATGTCGTGCCCCCCTTTCTCGGCCAAGCCGAATCCGGGACTGCCTTGATGCGCGAAATACTGCGCAGCGCAGTCACGTCTGTATCAGAGCCTCGGTAATTGAGGCGTCGAATAGCCTACATACAAGAGCGCGCCTGACTAGCTGGCCGAAAGCACAGTTTCGATCAAGCTTCTGTTTTCATGATGTTTTTCAAGACAGACCCGGTTTTCTCGTGGTCCCGAGACGAACGAAGGACCGAACCGAGGCGTAAATAATTATCCCATTATTTCCCGCGACTTACGCCACAAGCCCTACCAAATATCCTATGCAAAAGTTCTATAAACCCTAAATTGAACAGGCATAAAATGTTGAAAAAACCACTACCTTCTGGTATAAGATATTCATTGAATTTGACTAATCGAATTACGTACGCGCCCGATCGCAAAATATTGTGAAACCGCCTGGTCACTTGGTTTGAGGAGGTAATTTCGAATGCCTTCCGGGAATCTGATTTCAGACACAATTTCTGAAAATGAAGACTTCATGATTGTCTTTCTTGGAAAAGAACTATTTTTTTCCAACCAAACGCTCAGAAACGTCCAGAACGAATTCGGCGTCGCGGCCCATCGCTTCGAAACCCTGGACGCTTACCTGTCGGAAGCAGAAAAGGTGACCTCTGGGTCCGGCAAGATCCTTGTGGTCGACCAGATCCTTCTTGATGACCTGCTGACCCGCCCCGAAGCCTATGCCGAAGCAGCGCGGTCCGGGTGCCTGGCTTTCGCCTACCGCAAAGAGGAGATGGCGCTGACCCTGTTCAACAACTGGCTCCGCGACACACATGGCCCGATCGGCTATCTTCCCATGAACATCGCTCCGGATGCCTGGCGGGCAATCCTGAGGCTGCTGATGCACGAGGAACTGTACCTTCCTAGCTTTGTCGCGACCTGCATGACCCAACCTGCCGCCCGCTCCGATCCCGACGACAAGCAGAAGCCTCAGGTCTCGGCGCGCTCGACCGGACATGCGCCCGGTGACCTGCTTTCCACCCTGACTCCTCGGGAATTGCAGGTCTTGGAGCTCGTCTCGCAAGGCAAGAGCAACAAGGCAATCGCGGCGCAACTCGGCATCACCGAACACACGGTGAAACTGCATGTCCACAACGTTTCGGGCAAGATCGGAGTCAGCAACCGGACCGCCGCCGCGCATTTCTATTTCGAGGCCGCGCCACAAGCGAACGGAAAGGCCAGCCGTGACTGACAGGTTCGAAGAAAAATTCGATCGCCTGATCCTGCTGGTCGGGCGGTTGAACTACATGTGGACGAACACCGAAAGCCTGCTGATACACCTGATCGCGGGGCTGTCGGGCACTTCGAAAGATGTGGCTGTCATCATCTTTCTGACTCTGAACACGACCCGCGCGCGCATCGACCTAGTCGAACGTTTGGCCAAGATGGACGGCCGTCCGGCCGACGTGCGCGACCCCATCCTTTTGCATACCCGACGCCTCGGTCGGTTGTCGGCGATACGCAACCGGTTCAACCACTGCATCTATTCTTTCGATCAGGAAAGCGGGAACCCCAAAACAATTCTGATGCGCATCGCCGACCGCAAGACCGACATCAAGCTGGGTCGGGAAGACACCGTCGACGATCAGGCGTTGGCCGACATCGAAGATGTTCTGGCCCAACTGTCTGCCGCCAACAGGGACATCTGGAGCCTGATTTCCAGGCTAGGGTTTCCTGTCTAGGGTCAGGATTCATAACCAGTACATAACGGTTGCCGCGAGTGCGATGGCTGATAGGAATACCTTGGGACAACGGTCGTAGCGTGTCGCCACGCGCCTCCAATCCTTGAGCCTGCCGAACATGATCTCGATCCGGTTGCGGCGTTTGTACCTGCGCTTGTCGTATTTGACCGGTGTCTTGCGTTGCTTACGGCCTGGGATGCAGGCGCGTATCCCTTTGTCTCTTAGCGCTTCTCGGAACCAGTCGGCGTCATAGCCGCGATCCCCGAGCAGCCAATCCACGTTTGGTATGCTGCTGAGCAGAGCCCGAGCACCGATGTAATCGCTGACCTGGCCGGCGGTAACGAACAGGTTGAGCGGGCGACCTTTGCTATCACAAATGGCATGCAGCTTGGTATTCATACCGCCCTTGGTTCTGCCGATCAGGCGTCCACGCCCCCCTTTTTTCGCGGCCATACTGGTCGCGGTGCGGTGGGCTTTGAGATAGGTCGCGTCACTCATGACAGTCCCCTTTTCGCCGTGCTCGGCGGCCAGGCCGGCCATCATCCGCGCGAAGATGCCTTTCTCGCTCCAACGCTTCCACCGGCTGTAAAGCGTTTTGTGCGGCCCATACGCTTCCGGGGCGTCTCGCCAGCGCAATCCATTGCGATTGACAAAGATAATCCCACTCAACACCCTTCTGTCATCAACTCGAGGCTTGCCGTGCGACTTAGGGAAAAAGGGGGCAAGCTTGGCCATCTGCTCGTCGGTTAGCCAATAAAGGTCGCTTATGACACCGCTCCGTTTTTCGAGCCGTGAATCACGCAACGAAGCGAAAATCAATGCATCCTGACCCTAGAGGTCGTCAAAAATAATTACTTGAGGGACCGTCTAAAGGCGATCCACTTGCCCGGTTTGACCCCCTCTCGGGCCTCATCCGGTGATGCGCCCAGCGCGAGCGCGTCGAAATAATGCTCCACGGTGGCATGGTTCCGAATCGCTAAGGCTGTCTCTTTCACCGCCATGTCGATGGCATCGCGCCGAGGCAGTTTTCCCACCTGTTCCTCAATGATGGCGAAAGCACATGCGAGGCGTTCGGCTGCTCGGCGTTTTGTCGTGGAACCTCCGGCAGAGCGCATCTGTTGCCTAACGGTCCCCGCAGTCTCCTCGCGTACCGCATACGCAAACGCATAGCCATTCTCGTCCACCATGTCGTCCCGCTCGGGATCACCCCCGTCGAGGCTCAGCAGGTACAGCGCAGCGAAGTCCAGTTTCGCGTCCACCTTGCCGGGTTTCAGCGCCACCAGACGCTCCGCCTCTTTCCGGGGCACTTTCAGGCGGCGCATGATCAGGGCCGTGGTATCGACGCGCTGGGCGTTGGCGAGCGGGTTGGGTTTGGTGTTGGTCATGCCCGGCCCTCCCCGATCAGGATCACGTTCTCACCTTCGATGGCCGCGAGACGATCCGCCCAGCGTTGCCACCACTCGGCGGCAGGCGCTGTCAGTTCCGCTTGGTTGTAGTGGGCGTCCACACCCGTAGCGAGGGTGTGAGCCGTCAGCCGGTCGCGGATGTCGCGGGTGCCGCCGCTTTCCGCGACCCACGTGGACAGGGCTTTGCGGAGCGTGTGAACGGTGAACTGCTTGTTCAGACCCAAGGCGTCCCGTTTGTCTGCCCACACCTTCCCCACATGGTTGGCGAGGCGTGGCTCCCCGGGGTAGGTCGGCGACGGGAACACGCACGGCGATCCGCTGCCGCGCTGGGCGTCCAGAACCGCCGTGGCCGCGTCGGACAGGATGACCACGTGCGGGCGCTTGGCTTTGATGCGCTCTGCCGGGATGGTCCAGCGCGCGACCGTGCCCAGCCCTTCGATTTCGGCGTCAAACTCCACCTCGTCCCAACGCATCTCCACCACCTCGCGCAGGCGTGTGCCGGTCAGGGCGATCAGGCGCAGCGCGGCGCCGATGTCCCCCATCTCCCGGGTCGCGCGCAGGAACGCGCGCAGGTCCTTGGTGCCGGGAACCCACGTGCGAGGGCTGGCCGCTTTCACCTCGGGCAACATGACCGGAGTGATGGAGAAGCCCTTGGGCAAAAGACCCTCCTTGCGCGCCCGTGTCAGGACGCCCGAGATAGCCGAACGCAGCTTGCGCGCCTGCTGAGGTGTCTTGGCCTGAATCGCGGTGATGGGCGCGCTCAGGTGGTCGATGTCCAGTTCGGCGAGGGCGATACCCTCACGGCCCGGCAGGAGGTGCTTGCGGAGAAGTTGATCGTTCTCACGCCATGACCGCAGGTTTTCGCTGGCCCACTTGCCATAGTTGTCCACGATCTGCCCGAGGGTCGTGTCGCCCCGGAGGTCCGGCGCGGCACCGCTCACACGCTGGACGCGGAGGGTGGCCCACTTGTCCCGGGCCTCGCTGACCGACATCTCCGGGTAATGCCCGAGGGTCAATTCGCGCTGTTTGCCGTCCACCTCGGTGCGGCCACCTCGGTGCGGTACGTCCACCGCTTGAGGCCGGTCTTGCTGGATTTCATGATGAGCCCCGGTCGCACCGGATCAGCCAGACGCGCGCCGCGCCCCAGCCGGTCGTAATGCAGTTGGGTGAGTTCCTTGGGTGCATCGCCCTTGGCGATTTCGAGGGCGCGCACGAGGGTGCTGCGCAGTTCCTTGCGTGGCCCCAGCGCAATGGCCTGCTCGATCAGGCTTGCAACTTGGGTTCGGATTTCCGATGTAGATTGGGACATGGCCGTTTTCACTAAGCAGTGGCGGTCGTGTTTTGCCCGGTCGGCGGTCCTAACGCCGCCGGGCCTCTCCTCCAATATAGCGATGAACCCCCTCACCACAAGGCGCAGGTCACGGATTGGTCACGGTTGAGACATGATACTGTGCGACACGGAGAGGGGTTATCGGGGGTCGATGATTTGGAGCGCATAGCCCCTTTCGCGCTGGGCATGTGGCCGCAACCCTCATGTTTTGTTGAGTTTTTGCCAATGAAAACAGTGGTGCGGGCGGTGGGACTCGAACCCACACGGCGCTAGGGCCTTCGGATTTTAAGTCCGATATGTCTACCATTCCATCACGCCCGCAACCGGCCAGCGGAGCGAAGCACCGGGGCCGAACTGCGGAACACTTACAGCTAACTTGCGGGATTGCAAAGCCCGTGAGGGAAGGGGCACCGTCGGCGGGTTCTCGGCGTAGTGGGTGCATCAACCTTGGCCCCCACCCGAACCCAGCCAGATCGAGGATTCCCGCATATGAAGGCTGAAGTCGCCTTGACAGAACGAACCGCGTCGCATCTCGTCATCCGGAACACGCTGGAAAACCGAGATGCAAGTCGCCAAGAACGAACATAGGGCCGGATCCAAGCTGATACCATCGGCCCCATACCCATCGACCGATCCTGAAAAGGTGTCGGATCTGATCGCCCGGTGTCCGGTCGCGTCCCGCACTCCTCTGGTGGACGGCAGCGCGCTGGCGCCCGTGGCCAGCCTTTGGATCAAGGACGAGCGTGCGCGGATGAATCTTGGGTCGTTCAAGGCCTTGGGCGCAGCCTACGTGATCGCAAGTCACGCGAATGCTGTGGCCGGGCAACCCGACGGCACCACCCTGAATGGGCGCACCTATGTCACCGCCAGCGCCGGCAATCACGGGCTCAGCATGGCGGCCGGTGCGCGCGCCTTCGGCGCCCGGGCCGTCGTCTTCATCGCGGACACGGTACCCGAAAGCTTTGCCGAGCGCCTGCGTGGTCAGGGGGCCAGTGTCGTCCGGGCGGGGAATGACTATGCCGCCAGCATGTCCGCCGCCAGCGCTGCCGCGTCGCAGAATGGCTGGACCCTGCTGTCGGACAGTTCCTGGGAGGGATACACCGACCTGCCTCATCTGCTGATGGAGGGCTATCTGCAGATGGCGGTCGAAACGGTCGGGCAATGCCCCGAGGTGCCGACGGTGATCCTGTTGCAGGCCGGGGTCGGCGGCATGGCTGCCGCGGCGGCGGCCTATTTCCGCAAGGTTTGGGGTGATGTCCCCAGGATCGTCGTGGTGGAACCTGACGCCGCGCCTGCCCTTCAGGCAAGTATCGCCGCCGGGCAATGCGTGTTTGCAGACGGCCCGGACAGCATCATGGGGCGGCTGGACTGCAAGGAACCTTCGTTAATCGCACTGAACGGCCTCGCGCGGGATGCTGATGTGTTCCTGACTGTGACGGACGAAGACGTCGTCGCGCAGCTTCCAGCGATGGCGCGGGCCGGGCTTGCAACCACGGCTTCGGGCGGCGCGGGGCTTGCTGCGGTCATGGACGACACAATGCGCTCGGCCCTGGAAATCGGCACCGATGACCGCGTACTATGCATCCTGACCGAGCGACCCGCATGAGGGGGTTCGACCAAACAGAATACCAGGCCCGCACCCAACGCGCACAACGTCGGATGGCAGAACTCGAGGTAGATGCTCTGCTTCTGACCACGGAGCCCGAAGTCCGGTATTTCTCGGGGTTTCTTACCCGGTTCTGGGAAAGCCCCACGCGTCCATGGTTTCTGGTCATCCCGGCCCAGGGCGACCCTGTCGCCGTGATCCCGTCGATCGGGGCCGCGCTGATGGGGCGAACCTGGATCAAAGACATCCGCACCTGGAGCGCACCCGACCTGTCCGACGACGGCGTATCGCTGTTGGCCGACACGCTGCGCGAAGTCGTGGCCGACAAGGGCCGGATCGGCTGCCCCGACGGGCACGAAACCCATCTGCGCATGCCTCTGTCCGATTTCCGTCGGTTGCAGGACCAAATCGGCCAACGTCGGATCACCGGCGATCACGGTATTCTGCGCGACCTGCGGATGGTTAAATCCGCCACCGAAATCGCCAAGATCCAGACCGCCTGCGCTATAGCCGGACGCGCCTTCGACCGGGTGCCCGAAATTGCATCCGCAGGTGTGCCGCTGGCGCAGGTTTTCCGCGCCTTCCAGATGCTGTGCCTCGAGGAGGGGGCCGATTGGGTGCCGTACCTTGCCGGTGGGGCTGGCCATGGCGGCTATGGCGACGTGATCTCGCCCGCGTCCGAGAGCCCCCTGGCGCCAGGGGACATACTGATGCTGGACACCGGTCTGGTATGGGACGGCTACTTTTGCGATTTCGACCGCAACTGGTCGGTCGGCCCGCCCGAACCGGCCGTCAGCACGGCGCATGCGCGGTTGGTCGACGCGATCGAAGCAGGTTTTGACGCGGCACGGCCCGGAGCGACGGCCGCAGACCTGTTCCAAGCGATGAACGACATTCTGACCGATGGCGGACCCGGCACCCAGGCCGGGCGCCTGGGGCATGGGCTGGGCATGTCCCTGACCGAATGGCCATCGCTGATTCCCACCGACACAACGGTTCTGCGGCCAGGGATGGTGCTGACGCTCGAACCGGGTATCGCCGTCCCGGGCGGGATTCTCGTTCACGAAGAAAACATCGTGATCACCGAGAACGGCGCTCGGTTTCTCAGCCCGCGCGCCGGGCGCGAGGTGCCCCGGATATGACCACATTGCCCTACGCACTCGACGTGGAAGACCACGCCAACCGACCGATGGGCTTGATCGTTCTGCAGGCCGACGAAACCATCGAGGGCGACTTCAGGCGTCTGTTCTCGGAAAGCTCCGCACCGCTTCATGTTGCGCGCATCCCCAGCGGGCTGGAGGTGACGCCCCAGACGCTGAGCCGAATGAAGCAGGCCCTGCCGGCGGCCGCGGACCTGTTTCCGAAGGGCCGCGAATACGGCGTTGTGGGCTATGGCTGCACGTCGGCCAGTTCGGTGATCGGATCGGCCGAGGTCGAATCTCTTGTCCGCGGATCCTGCGCCACCCGTTCGGTAACCGACCCACTGCGTGCGACGATCGCCCGCGCCCGCGACTTGGGCGTTTCGCGGTTTGCCGTGTTGTCCCCCTATGTCGAGGAAGTCAGCGACTCGTTGCGGACAGCCTTCTCGACCGCCGGGCTTTCGACCGATGTATTCGGCACTTTCTGCGTGGCAGAAGAGTCGAAAGTGGCGCGGATTTCGTGTTCGTCGATCGTCGAGGCGGCGGTTGCACTTGGGCAAGACAGCGCGGTTGATGCGGTATTTCTGAGTTGCACGAACTTGCGAACCCTGGATGCGATCCCTCACGTTCAGGCCCTCATCCGCAAGCCGGTCCTGTCCAGCAATACGGCGCTTGCATGGCATATGGCACGGCTAAACGATGATCGGTTCCCCTGAAACTCACGGTCGTTTCTGCGCTGGGACGATTAAATTGGTTGCAAGCCGCCGGACGCTACGTTTTAATTTGGTGCAGGATCAATGGAATCCGGGCCAACCGGATCTGGAATTGACGCGACAGGGGGTCTTGTGACCGAAACAACCAGCGACGCCGCGTTTGTCGAATTTCGGCGCGTGCAAAAATCATATGACGGCGAAACGCTCGTCGTGAAAGATCTCAATCTTGCCATGCCGAAAGGCGAATTTCTGACCATGCTGGGCCCGTCGGGCTCGGGCAAGACGACTTGCCTGATGATGCTGGCCGGGTTCGAAACCGCCACCCATGGCGAAATTCTTCTGGGCGGCAAGCCGATCAACAACATTCCGCCGCACAAGCGCGGGATCGGCATGGTGTTCCAAAACTACGCTCTGTTTCCGCATATGACCGTGGCCGAGAACCTCTCGTTCCCGCTTGAAGTGCGCAAGATCGGCAAATCCGAGCGCGAACAGAAGGTGCAGCGGGCGCTGGACATGGTACAGATGGGCGCATTCGGCAATCGCCGGCCGGCGCAGTTGTCGGGGGGCCAACAACAGCGCATCGCCCTGGCGCGGGCGCTCGTGTTTGAGCCGGAACTGGTGCTGATGGACGAGCCGCTGGGCGCGTTGGATAAGCAACTGCGCGAACACATGCAGTTCGAGATTACCCGCCTGGCACACGAGCTGGGCATCACCACGGTCTATGTGACCCATGACCAGACCGAGGCGCTGACGATGTCGGATCGTGTCGCAGTCTTCGATGACGGCCGCATCCAGCAGCTGGCCCCGCCCGATCGACTGTACGAGGAACCGGAAAACAGTTTCGTCGCGCAATTCATCGGCGAAAACAACACCTTGGAAGGTGTGGTGAAGTCCATCAACGGGGACACTTGCATCGTGACCCTGGACGACGGATCGGAAATCGACGCGGTGCCGATCAACGTCCGCCAGCCCGGCGAGCGCACCAAGGTGTCGATCCGGCCCGAGCGGGTCGAGTTCAACAAGGATCGTCTGAGCCCGGACGCGCATACGCTCAAGGCGGTGGTTCGCGAGTTCATCTATATGGGCGACGTATTCCGTTTCCGCATGTCGGTGGCCGGCAATGACGAGTTCATCGTCAAGACCCGCAACGCCCCGGATGCGGTCCGCCTGCAACCCGGCCAGGAGATCGAGATCGGCTGGCTGGCACGAGACTGTCGCGCGCTGGACGCGTGAGCGTCCTGCCGCGCCAGACGGTCAACTTGGAAGGATCGGCCGACGAAAACCCGTGCGTCGGTCGACCAGTGACAACAACGGGGAAAACTGGGAGCTGAACATGAAACCAACAAAATTCCTGCTGTCGGCTGCGGCCGCAGCCATCTCGGCCGGCGCGGCTTCGGCCCAGGACATGGCCCTCGTGTCCTGGGGCGGCGCCTATCAGGCATCGCAGCAAAAAGCCTATGCCGAGCCGTACATGGAAATGAACCCGGGCGTGAACATCGTCTGGGATGAAAGCTCGGCCGAGGCCGTGGCCAAGCTGCGCGCCATGAACGAGGCGGGCAACATCACATGGGATGTGGTCGACGTGGTCGCCTCGGACGCCATTCGCCTGTGTGACGAAGGTCTGGCGATGGAAATCGACCCGGACACCCAACTGGCCCCGGCACCCGATGGCACCACAGCATCCGAGGATTTCGGCGATCTGCTGGTCAGTGATTGCTTCATCCCGCAGATCGTCTATTCGACCACCTTCGGCTATCGCACCGATCTGGTCGGCGACACGCCGCCGGACGACATCTGCGACGTGTTCGACCTCGAGGCCTACCCGGGCAAGCGCTCGCTGGAAAAGCGCCCGATCAACAACATGGAATGGGCGCTGCTGTGCGACGGCGTGGCAAAGGACGAAGTCTATGACGTTCTGGCAACCGACGAAGGTCAAGACCGTGCCCTCAAGAAGCTGGACACCATCAAGGACAGCGTCGTGTGGTGGTCAGCCGGGGCTGACACTCCGCAGTTGCTGGCCGATGGCGAGGTCGTCATGGGCTCGACTTACAATGGCCGTCTGTTCAGCCTGATCGAAGAGCAGAAGCAGCCCGTCGCCATGCTGTGGGATGCGCAGGTGTTCGATCTGGACGGCTGGATCATTCCCGCGGGCCTCAGCGACGAGCGTAAGCAGCGCGCGTTGGACTTTATCTACTTCGCGACCGACACGCAGCGTCTGGCGGATCAGGCCAAGTACATCTCGTACGGCCCGGCACGCAAATCGTCGGCCCCGTTGGTCGGTCAACACGCCGAATTGGGCATCGACATGGCGCCGCACATGCCGACCGATCCGAACAACGCCCAGAACACTTTCCTGTACAACTACGAGTTCTGGGCCGACTACCGCGATGACATCGACGCCAAATTCCAGGCGTGGCTGGCGCAGTAAGCGCAGCTTACACAACTAATAACGGTTGGGGCGGCCTGCCGCCCCAACCCGACCCAAGCTAACCCAAGGGGCACGAATGACTGACGCAAGCCAAACCGCAGGGCCAATGCTGGCGGCGGATGGAACGCCACTGAAACAGTCTCTGGCGCGCTCGCTGAGGCGACAGAAACTGCGCGCACTGTTGTTGATTGCCCCCTTGCTGATCTTCGTTCTGGTCTCGTTTATCGTCCCGATCGGCTCGATGCTGTTCCGTTCGGTGGAAAACAGCATCGTCAAGGACACGCTGCCGCTGACCATCGAGGCCTTGCAAAGCTGGGACGAAAAAAGCGGTGAACTGCCGGACGAAAACGTTTACGAAGCCTTTGTCCGCGACATGATCGTCGCGATCGACAACAAGGAACATACCCGTCTTGGCACGCGGTTGAACTATGAAGAGACCGGCATGTCGTCGCTGTTCCGTCGTTCGGGCAGGCAAATCAAAAAGCTGGACCCCGAAACCGACGGGCCGTTCAAGGACAAGCTGATCGACATCCATGATGGCTGGGGTGACGTGAAGACTTGGCAGGTGATCAAGACCCACGCGGTGCCGATCACCAATGGGTATTTCCTGAACGCAATTGACATGCGACGTACCCCCGAAGGTGCGCAGGCTCAACCCGAAGACAAGCGCATTCTGGTAAAACTGTTCGGCCGCACATTGTTCATGTCGCTGGTCATCACCGGCGCCTGCATACTGCTGGCCTATCCAGTCAGTTACCTGCTGGCGACGCTGCCGATGCGCGTGTCGAACATGCTGATGATCCTGGTTCTGCTGCCGTTCTGGACATCGCTTCTGGTGCGAACTTCCGCCTGGAAGGTCATGTTGCAACAACAGGGCGTGATCAATGACACGCTGGTCTGGCTGGGCCTTGTGGCCGATGACGCGCGATTGATCATCATCAACAACCAGATCGGCACGATCATCGCGATGACGCATATCCTGCTGCCGTTCATGATCCTGCCGATGTATTCGGTGATGCAGACGATCCCGCCATCCTACACTCGCGCGGCCAAATCCATGGGCGCGACGAACTGGACCACGTTCTGGCGGATCTATTTCCCGCAGTCCATTCCGGGCATCGGGGCGGGCTCGATCCTCGTGTTCATTCTGGCCATCGGCTATTACATCACGCCCGAAATCGTCGGCGGCACCAAGGGCGTCTTCATCTCGAACCGGATCGCTTACCACATCTCGTCGTCGCTGAACTGGGGGCTGGCCGCGGCGCTGGGAACGATCCTGCTGGCGGTGGTTCTGATCCTCTATTGGGTCTACGACAAGATCGTGGGCATCGACAACGTGAAGCTGGGATAACCGACATGGCCGCTCTGACTCCGATTTCGCGCAAACCCCTGTCGATGGTCCTGCCCAGCGTCGCCCTGGCCGGAGCCTTCGCCGGTATCTTTGTCGGCGCGGGCAACGGTTCGGTGCCGACCGGCATGATCGGCGGCGCCATTCTGATCGCCGGGCTTGCCTGGATCTACATCGCGCTGCTGAAGAACGAGCGGCTGGCCTATTGGATAAACATCCTTGGCTTCGGCTTGGCTGGCTTTCTGTTCGCGGGCATCGCGGGCGGTATTCTGGGTCTGCTGGGCGGCTGGTTCTTTGTCTGGTTCACATACTGGCTGTACGAGGGCCGGTATCGCCGCAAACTGCTGCCTTACCTGACGGCGCAGCAGGTGTTCTATCACTACTTGTTCCGGGTGATCTGCGGCGCGATCTTCGTATTCCTGATCACTCCGATCCTGGTGGTACTGCCATTGTCGTTCAACGCGCAGGACTTCTTTACCTTCACCCCGGAAATGCTGCGACTGGACCCCGAGGGGTATTCGCTGAAGCATTATCAGGATTTCTTTACCAACAACGAATGGCAGCGCAGCTTCAAGAACTCGCTGATCATCGCACCCATCGCCACGATCATCTCGGTCTCGCTGGGCACGCTGGCCGCCATCGGTCTGAGCCAGTCGCATGTGCCCGGGCGGCGGGCGATCATGGCCATCCTGATTTCGCCGATGATCGTGCCGCTGATCATCTCAGCCACGGGCATGTTCTTCTTCTACAGCGACATCGGGCGGTTCCTCGAGGGCACTCTGGGCATGAACAAGACCTTCGTGGGCTACCTCAAGGTGATCCTGGCCCACGCGGTTCTGGGCATTCCCTTCGTCATCATCACCGTGACCGCCACCCTGGTGGGCTTTGACCGGTCTTTGACGCGGGCCGCCGCGAACATGGGCGCGGGTCCGGTCCGGACCTTCTTCAAGATTCAGATGCCGCTGATCCTGCCCGGTGTGATCTCGGGCGGGCTGTTCGCCTTCATCACCTCGTTCGATGAGGTGGTCGTGGTGCTGTTCGTCGGATCGGCCAGCCAGAAGACCCTGCCCTGGCAGATGTTCACCGGCCTGCGCGAGCAGATCAGCCCCACCATCCTGGCCGTGGCCACGATCCTCGTCGTCATCTCGATCGCGCTGCTGACCACGGTCGAGCTGCTGCGGCGGCGGTCAGAACGTCTGCGCGGGCTGACACCGGCTTGACCGGCGGCATTTGCTGATCTAACGATTTTTCTGTTCACCCTCTGCTGCGATGGCGTCGCAGCACCCAAAGGGGTGATCGGCTCTCGGACCCCGAGACCGCCTGTCCTGTACGCCGGGACATGTGGCCGGGCTTTGCACGTCCGGCAAAGAAACGAGAGAGCACATGACAGACCTTTCAAATCGCCCCGAATTCTTCACCTGCCACAACGGCGACAAGGCGCCCCTGCCCTTCAGCCGGGCCGAGTACGACCGCCGGCTGACCAAACTGCGCGCCATCATGGCGCAGCGGGACATCCCGGTCGTTTTGCTGACCTCGATGCAGAACATCGCCTATTACTCGGGCTTTCTGTACTGTGCCTTCGGCCGGCCCTATGGCTGTGTGGTGACGCAGGACAGCTGCACCACCGTGTCGGCGAATATCGACGCGGGCCAGCCCTGGCGCCGGTCGGTCGAGGACAACGTGATCTACACCGACTGGAAGCGCGACAACTACTGGCGCGCCGTAGCCAGCCTGATCGGGAATGCCCGCCGGATCGGCATCGAAAGCGACCACATGACGCTGGCCGCACGCGATACGGCCCTGGCCATGCTGAACCAGCCCGAGCTTGTGGACATCGCCCCCGACACGATGGCCGCGCGGATGGTCAAATCGGCCGAAGAGATCGAGTTGATCAAGGGCGGTGCACGCACGGCGGATGTGGGCGGCGCGGCCATCCATGCCGCGATCCGTGAAGGTGCCACCGAGATCGAGATTGCCATGGCCGGCCGCGACGCGATGGAGATCGAGATCGCCCGCGCCTATCCCGACGCCGAGTACCGCGACACCTGGGTCTGGTTCCAGTCAGGGCTGAACACCGACGGCGCGCACAACCCGGTCACAAAACGGGCGTTGCAGAAAGGCGATATTCTGTCACTCAACACCTTCCCGATGATCTCGGGTTATTACACAGCGCTGGAACGCACCCTGTTCCTGGGCGAGCCCGACGCAGACAGCCTGCGCCTTTGGCAGGCCAATGTCGCCGCCCACGAACTGGGGCTGAGCCTGATCAAACCCGGCGCCACCTGTTCCAGCATCACCGCCGAGATCAATCGGTTCTTCGCCGATCAGGGCCTGCTGCAATACCGCTCGTTCGGATATGGGCATTCCTTCGGCATCCTCAGCCACTATTACGGCCGCGAGGCCGGTCTTGAACTGCGCGAGGACATCGACACGGTGCTCGAGCCGGGCATGGTCGTGTCCATCGAGCCGATGCTGTGGATTCCCGAAGGTCAGCCCGGCGCGGGCGGCTATCGCGAGCATGACATCCTGGTGGTGCACGAGGATGGGGCCGAGAACATCACCGGCTTTCCTTACGGACCGGAACACAACATCATCGCAGCGTGACAGCCAAGATCGCCGGCGCGTGAGAAGCGCGCGCCGGCCAAGCCAGTCCGAGAGGGGCCTTTGTTCAGACCGGTTGCGGCGCGCAAGCGTACCCTGCCTGCCGCCCGCGTGCCACGGCGCTGATCCATGCCCGGATCAGTCGTCGCTGCGCACCCTCTGACGCTGATGCCCCAAACCGTCGATCCTCAGTTCCATCACGTCTCCATCCCTCAGGTAGACCGGCTGAGGCTTCATTCCCATCCCGACCCCCGGCGGCGTACCCGTCGAGATCACGTCGCCCGGATGCAGAGTGAACAGTTGGCTCAAATGCTCGATGATCTCGGCCACTGTAAAGATCATGGTCGCCGTGTTTCCGGTTTGCATGCGCTTGCCGTTGACTTCAAGCGCCATTCCCAAGGTCTGCGGGTCGGCGATTTCGTCACGCGTCACCAGCCAGGGGCCAGTCGGTCCGAATGTGTCGCAGGATTTTCCTTTGGTCCACTGCCCGGTCAACTGCATCTGGAAATGGCGCTCGGACACGTCATTGACGATGCAATATCCGGCGACGTGGTCCAGCGCGTTTGCACGGTCGACATATTTGGCCGTCTTGCCGATCACCACGCCCAGCTCGATTTCCCAATCGGTATGCGTCGACCCGCGCGGGATCACCACGTCGTCATAGGGACCGACGATGGCCGAATTTGCCTTGAGGAACAGAATGGGATGTTCGGGAATGGCTGCGCCGGTTTCGGCGGCATGGTCCGAGTAGTTCAGACCAATGCACAGGAATTTTCCGATATTCCCGACGCACGGGCCGATCCGCGGGTTGCCCTCGACCAAAGGAAGGGCCTCGGGGTCCAGGCGGCGCAACCGGGCCAGGCTGGCATCATCCAGAGTGTCCCCCGAGATGTCCGCAACATGCGCCGAAAGATCCCTCAATCTGCCTTCGCCGTCCAACAGCGCTGGTTTTTCTGCCCCGGCATCTCCGTAGCGTACAAGTTTCATGTGCCCGACCCTCCACCGTCGTTTTTTTTCTCCCCTCCGCCATATTGCCGAATGGGATGCGACGAAACCAAAATCACACCTCGAACATGGTGGTCAACCACTCGTCCGGATTGGATCTTCCAGAGCGGATTGAGCTATTCTCCGGCAAGACCCGGGTAGTGACGCATGCTGCAATTTGCAGCGTGCCGATTGTCAACGCGACGGGCAAGACCGCGCTAGGGTCAGGATGCATTGATTTTCAGTGCGCTGCGTGATTCACGGCCCGAAAAACGGAGCGGTGACATGAGCGACCTTTTCTGGCTGACCGACGAGCAGATGGCCAAACTTGCCCCTTTCTTCCCGAAGTCGCACGGCAAGCCGCGCGCCGATGACAGACGCGTGCTGAGCGGAATTATCTTCATAAATCGCAATGGGTTGCGCTGGCGCGACGCCCCCAAAAGAGTATGGGCCTCATAAGACGCTTTACAGCCGGTGGAAGCCTTGGAGCGAGAAAGGCATCTTCGCCAGGATGATGATTGGGTTGGCCGCCGAACACGGCGAGGAAAAGACCGTAATGATCGACGCGACCTATCTGAAGGCACATCGCACCGCGTCCAGCCTGGGCGCGAAAAAAGGGGGCGTGGTCGCCTGATTGGTCGCACTAAGGGCGGCATGAACACGAAACTGCATGCCATCTGCGACAGTCAGGGGCGCCCGATCAACTTCTTCGTCTCTGCGGGGCAGGTCAGCGATTACATCGGGGCGAGGGCGCTGCTCAGCAGCCTGCCGGATGTTGACTGGCTGCTCGGGAACCGGGGATACGACGCCGATTGGTTCCGAGAAGCGTTGCAAGACAAAGGGATACGCGCATGCATCCCCGGACGAAAACAACGCAAGATCCCCGTCAAATATGACAAGCGCCGCTACAAGCGGCGCAATCGGATCGAGATCATGTTCGGCAGGCTCAAGGACTGGAGGCGCGTGGCAACCCGATACGACAGATGCCCAAAAGTCTTCCTCTCGGCCGTCGCACTCGCGGCAATCGTCATCTTTTGGTTATGAATCCTGACCCTACGAAGACTGGATGGACTATTAATTTTGCGCACAAATCGTTTCAAACTTCGAGGGTTGGGCGCTGTGCATTTCCGAGGATGACCACGAAGGCATTCCCGAGTTCATTGTCGAGCGACTTGGTTTGCCTGCCGCTGTTCTGAGCGAAGTAATAGAGGAACCACACATCAGAAGTCGTCGCAAAAAAGTCGGACGCCCGTCGTTGGACAAAGCAAAGGCAGAGTTCGCAAAAATGAATTACGACAGGGGTAACATGTCGTGGGAACAACTGGCGCGCCACTTGGAACGCCGAACCGGTGAAAAACCATCACACAGAACCATGAGAACCTGGGCCGCGGAGGCTGTCTCGGTTTCGTCCCTTAGGGAATAAGGGGGCGAAACATAGGGGAAACCAGAACCAATTTCCCCTCGGTTTTCTACGTATCTCAATGCATTTAGCAATGCCCCATCGAACAGCGATGAGGCATCAAATGAAGTACCTAACCTTCCACGACCTTCAAGAAAAACTCGGTGGCCGAGGCCGCACCACCATCTACCGTGACGTGGAATTGGGCCGCTTGCCCAAGCCCGTGAAGATCGGTTCGCGCCTGTAATGGGCCGAGGCCGAGATCGACGCCGCCATTGCGGCACATGGGCAATAAGACCCACCCCACCCAGACCTGGCGTCTGGGCGTGGGGCGGGAATGTTCTTTGCGGGAACGTCGGCACCATACGCCCAGCGCCTTGTTTGCTCAACTATGAAAAGGAGCAAGGGCCATGAGCAATAATCAATGGTATTCAAGTCAGAGCCAAGTTTTCTGGACGTGCAAGGCGCTTCTGGACGGGCGCACAATCTCACACAGAACCGAAATCCGCGAAGTGCGCGGTTGGCGACTGGGTGCAATCGTCCATCGCCTGAAATCCGAATACGGCTGGCCGATTCAGGTCGAATACCGTGGGCCGGAGAACGTCGCCTACTACTCGATGCGACCGGGCTTTGACCGGACGGCCCTGCGCTTCCCCAGATCCGCGCGCAGTCTCAGCAATGGGGAGGCGACGTAATGGACCGCTTGCGCATTATTCATCATTCATCTTCGTCGGCGTTTTGGTCTGTCAGAAGCCCAGGCGCGCTTGGTCGCGGCTCTTGCCTATGGGGAGGCGCGGTGATGGCAGATGACTTCAAGCTGACCCGCAATGGCAAGACGTGGCAAATCATGGCCCGCGAGAGCGCAGGAGTCGCCATAGAGGGCGGTTGGCTGACGCTGGGCGGTTGCCCCGATCAGATTGTCGCTGTGCGCGTCTGGCTGGCGCTGGTAGCCCAAAGTGAGCACAAGTGATGGCGAAACCCTACAAGCGATACAAAAGGGGCGCTGGGCGGCATGTCCAGCTTCCTGAATGGCTGCAAGCGTCCGAGGCATGGGCAACCCTGCCACCTGGGCCAAGGGCGCTCTATATCGAAATCAAACGCCGCTATAACGGATCGAACAACGGCGATATCTATCTAAGCCATCGTGACGCCGCAGCGGCGTTGAACGTCCATCGCAATACGGTTGGCCCGTGGTTCCGGGAACTTCAGGAACGCGGCTTCATCACCATGACCCAAGCCCCGCACCTTGGCCCGTCTGGCATCGGCAAGGCATCCGTCTGGGCGCTGGGCGAACTGCCAACCCGTGATGGCAAACCCGCCGAAAAGCGGTTCATGTCTTGGCGGCAAAAACAGAAGCCCCGCACAAAAAACAGGACACCGCGTCACAATGATTGTGACGGTGGCGCGGTGATTGACCTTGGTTGAGCCAAACCCGTCCTGAATACTGTGACGCCAAACCGGAAATCAGCCCGAACGGCGTCACAGAAACCCGGACACATATACATCTAGCCATATGGCCGAACCCCGAATTTCCCGAAGGATCAAGACACTTGACTGCCATGACCCTGGTTGCCGCTCAATAGGATCGTGCTGTCTGTTTTTCAGAGGCAGAAGACGGCCCAATGGCGCCTCAAGTGCATGGGGGTTGGTTCTGTCCGCCGCAAGCGTTAGCACCAATTTGCGCACCAGCAGCGGCTCCTACCAGAGTTGCAGCTGTTCTCCCACTGCCGGACCCGATTTGGTTCCCCACCGCCGCGCCAACAAGTGCTCCGGAGGCCGCGTTCACGCCTTGATTATTTGTGCAAGCGGCAAGACTTGCTCCACAAAAAATCAACACCACAGTTGCCCTAACAATTCCGTTCATAGGATTCTCCGTTTGCTACATGTGTCCCAACCATTCGTGCGCTCGGACAAATGGTTCTATCCGACATTCCCCAAGTGGCGTGCCGTCTGACGTAAAGATCGCCTGGATCCGACCGCTGGACAAGCGTTTTTCGCCCTGAACGGCGCCTGCGGTCGCGCAGGCTGCTGGAACAGGGCGGATCAGACCGCGAATGCGCCGTGATCTGGCTCGGCGGTTGTGTTTTTCGGCGCAGCGGCCAGACCTGTCCTGCCGTATCCTGCCAACCGCCCGAACACCGATTGCCGGAACAACCCGTCGAGACGATGGACTGTGTTCTTGCCGCGTCGCGTTTCGCGCAGCGCCGCTGCCGCCAGATCGGACAACCCGAGCGCGTCATCCATCTCCCGCATCACCAGGAGGCCACCGTCGGAACTGAGCTGCGCACCTCGAAATTCCAGCCGCACGCGAGTGTCGAAATCCACCCGATCTGCCCGCTGCGGGCTCGCACCCTCTGGGTGATCCATGAAACGTGCCCCTCAAAGCCGACAACACCATGTTTTATATGCGAAATATCACCATCAGGACCGCGAAATCAGCGCGTTACTTGGGGAATATGGGCGAACGCTAGCATGGCTTGCTTCAGAGGGGGGGTATTGAATCTTTAAGTTGCACCAAACATACAACCGGCCAATCAGGCTTTGGTGCGTATCCTCAATTCAACATTTTCCAACACCAACAATTACCAACCTTACGATTCACTAATTTGTGTAACCCATAGCGCACATCAAAGGGTGGACTGGCAGGTGGATAGACTAGATAACTACCCCATTAAACCCTTTGAAAACATATGCTTAACTGGAGCTTATGGTGCCCCCACACGGACTCGAACCGCGGACCTACTGATTACAAATCTTATCACCCTTTTTTCGATAGCATTATAGCCAATTCGATTGGACAGCATATTCTCTTAAATAACAAAAGTTTTTGCGTGCAGAGGTTTCTATAAGACCCTTCCCAACTCTCCGCACTTTGCTTACCTTGTGCTTACCCAAGCCGTCCGAGACCAATATGCCCAACGTCAGATTAACAAAATCAACTGTCGATCGCCTTTCAGCAACAAACCGGGACACGATATATTGGGACGACGGTCTGCCGGGTTTTGGACTTCGCGTGAAAACGACCGGCGTCAAAAGCTTCTTAGTTCAATATCGCAACAAACAAACCGGTCGGTCGAAACGCAAGACACTTGGACGATATGGGCCGACCTTGTCTTTGGGCGCCGCCCGCGAAATAGCACGCGCGCTTCTTGCTGACGTGGTACGTGGCGCAGATCCTGTCGCCGATGCTCAAAGCCTAAGGCATTCACCAACGGTGAACTCACTTGCCACGCAATACATGACCGAACATGCGGAACCGAAGAAACGTCCCGGTAGCGTTCGGAATGATCGGTCAATGCTGGACAGATACATTCTCCCCAAGCTTGGGGATCTTAAAGTCATTGAAGTGACGCATCAGCATGTTCAGAAGCTTCACAATCAAATGCGTGATACGCCCTATCAAGCCAATCGCACTCTGGCGCTCATGTCGAAAATGTTTGAACTGTCTGTGCGCTGGGGTCAGCGTTCTGACAATCCGGCGCGCGGCATAGAAAAGTTCCCCGAGGAAAAGCGGGACCGCTGGTTGTCAGACGGTGAGCTGCAAAGACTTTTGGTGGCTCTGTCAGAGCATCCAAATCAGGTTGCAGCGAACGCTATTCGCCTGCAGCTCCTGACAGGCGCACGGATCGGCGAAGTGCTGAAGGCAAAATGGGAAGACTTCGATTTGGACCGCGGGGTCTGGACAAAGCCGTCGCACCACACAAAGCAAAAGCGACGAGAGCACCTGCCGCTTTCGTCAGCAACCTGTGATTTGCTTGCGGCAATGAAAGCAGGGGCATCTACTGAAAGTCGTTGGTTGTTTCCGGGACGCTCTCCGGACCAACCGTACAAAGATCTGAAGAAATTTTGGAGCTCGGTCACCACATCAGCAGGTCTTCAAGACTACCGTATCCACGACAATCGGCATACGCATGCGTCGCATCTCGTTTCCAGCGGTCTGAGTCTGCCTATAGTCGGTCGGTTACTTGGACACACGAACCCGTCTACCACGCAACGCTACGCGCACCTCGCAGATGACCCGTTGCGGCAGGCAGCGGATGTGATGGGTAAGAAGATCAGCGGTGGCAGTTCCTGAAACCTGAGAATTTCCTGTGCTGAAGACACGCGAGCGGCAATTAGACTGCAGCTGTCGGCACAGTGTCGATGTTTGGGACGGAAGGCAATGGACGGAGATCTAAGATGCCCAAATCTCTACTTCCCGTTGTCACAACGCGTCGTCCGCCTTGGAACAAAGGCAGACTAGTCGGACAGAAGCGGCCATTGCAGTCAAAGCAAGTCTGGGCCATTCGCGCTCGGCTCGAACTTGCAAACAAGCTGAGAGACCTGGCATTGTTCAATCTTGCCATCGATAGCAAGTTGCGCGGGTGCGATCTCGTCCGCCTGAGGGTTAACGATCTCGCCGTCGGCAATTCTGTTCGCGATCGGGTATCCGTTGTTCAAAGCAAAACTGCAAAACCGATGCAATTTGAAGTGACGGAGAATACACGTGAAGTCGTGTCGCAATGGGTCTCTTCTCAATACATGTATGGACAACGGTATCTGTTTCCAAGTCGTATGCATGCTTTGCCGCATCTTTCGACCCGGCAATACGCTAGGCTTGTCCGGGAATGGGTGTCAGCGATTGGTCTCGATCCGTCCAGCTACGGCACGCATTCACTTAGGCGCACCAAGGCGGCTTTGATATACAGAAAGACCGGAAACCTACGTGTCGTTCAACTTCTGCTCGGTCACAGCAAAGTGGTCAGTACGGTGCGTTACCTTGGCGTCGAGCTTGAAGACGCGCTTAGTATTGCCGAACGTATCGATCTTTAATGCTTTGGCGGGCGGGACCGTCCGCTCGCCGCTCCCAAGCAGACTTTCGGAATCCCCCGTTGGTCTTCCGCTTCGAGCCCAAAGTATAGAATGCTGCAGTGTGAACCGACGGCTGCGAAGCCGAGCAAAGCAGCCGTTCAAAGCGACAGGCGAGTTTGCCCCGTCATCAATGGACGCGATTTCGACGCTTTTTCAGCGACTTTAATCGGATCGTGTGCCGCTTGTGTTCATGTTTCAATCGCGCGTTTTCGTGATGTGTTGAATCTATTCGCAAGATCGCCCACTAAGCGTTTGCTTGAGAATTCTTGTGCACCCAACGCGGCTTGACTGAACTGGACTGACTTGTTTGGACCCGAACATTGTGCATTGAGCAAAACTGCCGATGAATTATCGACCTTAACTACACCGCCTCTCTTCTGGGCCGCGCGTCATCCTTGGTCTTGCGCGGATAATCCGGAGCGGGTGCGCAACGGGCGCTTCTGACTCGGGTCGCGTAGGGGCAGGTCTACCAGTCAGCGAGAATGCAGCCTGCAATCTTTGGCACGGGCAGCGAGTAATTTGGCTCTTTCGCCGGATGCATCGGCGATCGCGGACATTCTGAGAGGCCATGCGATGATGCGGGAGCAGGCACGACTGCATCAATAAAAGAGCAGGGAAAAAATCACTGATTTTGCCGATATTCGGTCGGTGTAACGCCGGTCCATCTCTTGAACGCTCTGGAAAAACTTGTTGCACCGGAGAAACCAAGCAACTCGGCGATCTCCTCGTTCGGTGCGGATCTATCGCTGTCAATGATTTCTAGGGCCCTCTCTCTACGCCCCTTGTCGCGGATCTCTTGGAACGAGGTGCCCAATTCAGACATCGTGCGCTGTAGGCTCTTTGGATGGACGCCGAGGTTACGCGCGAGTTCCTCGAGGCCGAAGGTTCGCTCACCAATCTTTTGGAAGCAGACCTTTTCGACCCATTTCAGGATCGCATCGCGCGGGGAAGTATCGCGGAACTCTCCACGCGAGGTGGGCGGGATTTTCCAGTTCAGGGCTAGTGGCCGTTGCAGCCACTCAGAGGGAAACCCGATCTGAACACTGTTGCACTTTCGTTTCAAGAAAGAAGACTTCGGAAGCAGATCCAGCGGAATACCTGCGTTTTCCTGCGCCGTAACTGTTATGCGAGACGGATTGAAATCGTCTTCGGTCACTAACCGCAGGAGGGTCAACCACAGGCTCGCAGTGGCGGCATCTGCCTGAACGACGGGTGCTGCCGGTAAGAAAGTCCTCTCAGCTCGGATCACGGTGACATTTGCATTGATTTGGAGGGAGTATCGAACGTTGTTGATCTGCCGGTCGAGTTCGAGAATAGCCAGCGGTAGGAACTCTGCGAGGGTGTGGGATATCGCATAGCTCTCCCGGACAAAGACGGGGCCCGCCTCGACGAATGTCTCAGCTGCGCGCGCCGAGAAATACGGGTCGTTGAGCACATCGGCCATTTTCTCGACGGCCTTGTAGAGTGCATTGCCGGTGATCATCGCAGCCGGGTCGGTGAGATCGACCTGGTCAAGCCCAGCCGCCTTGAGAACAGGGCCAGCCTTGCCGCCGCGCTTCTCGAACAGATCAAGGAAGGGGCGAAGCTGCAGAGCGCGGTTGAACGCGATTCGCTCAGAGACCATTTGTCTGTCGTCCGTTGTTAGTTCTACACGACGATGTACATGCCGTTCACTACGAATACTCCCAGAACGCACTTTCAAGGACAAGTTTCCACACTACCTGTCGCGTGAGGGCATACAGTTTTGTTTTGATTAGCGTTTAGTATCCTTTTTGCGAAAGACCACGATTCCAGAAGGTGGTCGAAGGTAAAGGTACATCGCCTATGAAACCAGAAAGAACTTTGTCCGCAATCGGCACCTTGGCGGTTTTGGTCGCGACCGCAACGACAGCGTTTGCCAACGATATCGTGATCTTAAATGGGCGCGTGATCGACCCGGAGACGGGCCTCGATGCGATCCGCAACGTTGGCGTGGAGGACGGCCGTATCTCGGCGATCAGCGAGTTCTCGCTTGAAGGTGACACGGTGATCGATGCTAAGGGGCACGTCGTCTCGCCGGGGTTCATCGACCTGCACGCTCACGGGCAGAGTATTGGTGACTATCGGATGCAGGCGATGCAGGGGGTGACAACGGCGCTAGAGCTAGAATCTGGCGTTTTGCCCATCGCCGACTGGTATGACAGTCAGGCTGCCAAGAACCTGCCAATCAATTACGGTGCGGCGGCGGGCTGGACCTATGGCCGGATCGCCACCTTCGACAACACCGATCCTTTGGCGACGGTCGAGTATTTCCAGGAGGCCCAGGCCGAGAACGACTGGAAGATGGAGATCGCCG
Organism: Ruegeria sp. BHSC043; assembly: GCF_059612985.1. Lineage (NCBI taxonomy): Bacteria > Pseudomonadati > Pseudomonadota > Alphaproteobacteria > Rhodobacterales > Roseobacteraceae > Ruegeria > Ruegeria sp. BHSC043. The sequence goes on from NZ_JBXWRS010000004.1 coordinate 179,032, forward strand.
ATGCGGACGAAGCCGCACGCATCCTCGCCCTTGTGGAACAGGGGCTCAAGGAAGGCGGCCTCGGCATCGGCATCAATGCGGGCTATGCGCCGGGATACGGTCAGAAGGAGTATTTCGCGCTGGCGGAGCTCGCCAACGAATACGGCGTGGCCACCTATACCCATGTCCGCTACGCGAGCGTCATCGAGCCGCAAAGCTCCTTCGAGGCGCTCAAGGAACTGATCGCCAACGCCGCGATCACCGGTGCGCACATGCACATCTGCCACATCAACAGCACGTCGATGGCGGACATCGAGGCCACGCTGGCCCTCGTGGAGGAGGCGATGGTGCAGGGTATCAACATCACCGTGGAGGCTTATCCCTACGGCGCGGCGAGCACCGTTGTCGGCGCCGCCATGTTCACCGGGCCGGACTGGCGGGAGCGGATGCAATCGACCTCCGAAAATTTCCAGCTTGGCACCGACCGCATGACCGAGGACGAACTCGCCGATTACCAGGCCAACAAGCCCGGCACCTTCATCACGTGGCACTTCCTCGATGAGAGCAAGCCTGAGGACCTTGCCATGCTTGACATGTCGGTGACGCATCCTGCCACCTTGATCGCTTCGGACGCGACCTTCTGGTCCTATTTCGACGACGACGGAAACATCCAGACTTATACCGGTGATGACTGGCCGCTGCCGGACAACGTCTTCGCCCATCCGCGCTCAGCCGGGACATTCGCCAAGATCCTGCGCTCCTACGTGCGCGAGCGCGGCGTGCTTTCGATGAGCGATGCGATCCGCAAGATGTCGCTGATGCCTGCGCAGACACTGGAGGACTTCGTGCCACAGATGCGTCGCAAAGGCCGGCTACAGGTCGGCATGGACGCCGATATCGTGGTCTTCGACCCGGAGACGGTGGCGGATCGCGCGACCTTTGAGAACGCCAACCAGCCCGCCATAGGTGTGCAGACCGTGCTCGTGAACGGCGGTTTTGTCGTCCGCGACGGCAGCCTCATCCTCGACGCGCCGCACGGACAGCCTATCCGCAGGTCCCAGATGCAGTGAGCCCCACCCGCAAAGAACAAGGGAGAAAGTAATATGTCATTTAATCAGAGTTTTTCTTTTGCTGCTGCGTTTGCCTCCACGTTTCTGTTCGGCAGCATCGTTCAAGCCCAGGACTACGACCTCGTTATTTCGAACGGTCGCGTGATGGACCCAGAGACGCTTTATGACAGTATCGCGAACGTAGGAATTACCGATGGCCGTATAGTCGAGATCTCAAAGGATCCCCTGACTGGTACCGAGGAAATCGACGCCACCGGCCATATCGTGGCTCCTGGCTTCATCGACACCCATTTCCACTGGCAGCAACCGATGGGCTATTCGCTTGGGCTTCGCGACGGATTGACCAGCAGCATGGACATCGAAGAAGGCTGCGCCGGCACAATCATCGCCGAGTGGTACGAGGAACGCGCCGGTGTAACGCAGGCGAATTACGGATGTGCCTCCAGCCATGAGCAGGCCCGCGCCATGGTACTCGACGGGTTCGCCGACCAGGAAGTCCTGCTTCACGGTCCCGCCGCGGCGTTGGAGATTCGGAAGGGTTCGGGTTGGAGCCTGGCCGAGGCTGATTACGACACCGGCAACGAGATCCTGCGGATCATAGACAAGGGCTTGCAGGACGGCGCGCTCGGGATTGGCAGCACGCTCGGCTATATGCGGGATGGCGTGAGCTCGCGCGAAATGTTCGAGGTGCAAAAGGTTGCTGCGCGCTACGGTAGGCATACTGCCGTGCATACCCGGTTCACGCCCGACAACGCCACTTTCGAGAATGTCGGGCTTCAGGAAATCATTGCTAACGCGCTCGCTCTCGATGCGCCGGCAACGATCAATCACTACAACAACCCGGGTTGGCGCCTTGGCCACGAGATCATCCAGCGTCTGCAGGAACAGGGCTACAACGTCTGGGGCGAGATTTATCCCTATGCCGCCGGCTCAACTGCGTTGAATGCGGTGTTCCTGAAGCCAGAGAATTGGGTGGAACGGCTTGGCCACACCTATGAGGAGACGTTGCAAGACCCTGTGACCGGAGATTTCTACACGTTGGAAAGCTACACCAAAGGCGTGGAGGAAACCCCGACCAAGGAAATCGTACTTTTCAAGATGCCGCCCGAAGACTCGGTGAAATGGCTGACACTCAAAGGCACGACCATGGCCAGTGACGCAATGTTCGCCGAGCCTCTGATGGCACCTTGGAATACTCCCTTCGAGGAATTGGGCAACATGCACCCGCGGGGCGCGGGTGCGCGCGCTGCCACGCTCCGCCTCGGGCGCGAGAACGACATTCCGATGATGCAGCTTTTGTCGATCCTGAGCTACAACGCGGCGCATCATTTGGGCCGTACAGGCCTGAAGGCGATGCAGGAACGTGGCCGGATCCAGGAAGACATGATCGCCGATATCGTGGTGTTTGACCCCGAAACCGTTACCGACAACGCCACCTATGATCAGGGCTCGATTCCTTCGACCGGGTTCAAGGCCGTTATTGTCAATGGCCAGGTTACTGTGCGTGACGACGAACTGCTGGAAGTGTTTGCCGGCCAGCCGATCCGCTTCGAGCCCGAAGATAGGCCGAGGTTCGAGCCCGTGTCGGAAGAAGCGTGGAACCGGGAGTTCTCGACCGGCATGCCGGACGTAGCGCCTGGCATTCCTCCGCAGGGAGGGAATTGAGCCATGACGACATGGGCAGCCAAGCTACGGACACGAATGGGTGTTGGACTCGTCGCGGTACTGCTTGCCGCCGCGACTGTGCAGGCGGAACCGACCCGGATCGGTTTCCCCGACTTGCCAGACCCTGCCGCGCAGGAGTTCGACGACCCTTTTCGCGATATGGGTTTCGAGATGCTCGGGGAGTTGCGAACATTCGTCCGTCTCGAGCAGCGGCTTGCGAGCGGGGAGGTTCCGGAAGACGCACGATCACGGCTTGAGGCGCGGCTCGAGGCGGCGCGCGGCACGCTGACGCTTGCCGGCCATGACATCGAAGAGTTGCTGGCCCAGAGATGGGTCGTGGCCGAAGCGCGGAAGCATGCACTCCTTGCAACCAATCCCGAGCTCCATCGGACCGCGGTCACCATTACCGGCTTCCTTATTCCCGCGGGCATCGACGAAGACGGTCTCACCGTCGGATACCTTGTGCCGGAGGTGGGCATGTGTAGCCATACGCCCCCGCCGCCACCCAACCAGCTGATCCGCGTGACGGTAGAAGCTGGGTCTCCCGCCCGGTCGCTCTACACGCCGGTGACGGCGACAGGATTGCTTGCGCCGCAGGAAAGCAACGAAACTGTCTTCGTCCTCGACGGCGAGGTGCTGATGGCGAGCATGTGGACCCTCGATGCGACCGAAGTCACGCTGGCGGTGAACACGCCCCGATCCACGTCCCCTGACACGCTGCAAGTCGAGAGAGCCTCCTACCGCGGCCCAGCCTTGAAGCCCCAGCAATCGACAAGTGATTAAGGTTGCGGTCCGGTGATCTGGCACCCTGGACCGATCAAGACCTGCAGTCACGGCAATGGCGCGCCGGGCGGATCGCACAGCCTCGCGGGAAAGGACGCGCGCCCTCCAAATCCGCTCGTGATCAGCATTTTCTCCGTTGCCGTGATCTTTCTCCTGGCTGCGGCTGGTCCGACGGAGGCGCAAGCGCCGTCGGCCCCGGTCATCACATGGCGCGATCTGGCTCCGGGCCTCGAGAGCCAGAAGATCGTCGAGACGGCAGATGACGCGCACGCGGGCCAAACGTCCTCGAGCGGCCCTCAAGCGGACCTGCCGCTGGGCAATCCATTCGATCCGCTGGCGTCTGACGGCCTCGCGTTCGAAGACTGGGACGATGCGGCGTTCGAGGTCGCGTCGGACCGCCTGGAAGCTCGGGTCTCGATCGACGGCTATGTCCTTCCATTGCGCAGAGAGCACGGGCGCGTCATCGAGTTTCTTCTCGTGCCCTGGGTAGGCGCCTGCATACACACCCCAGCGCCTCCTCCCAACCAGATCATCCATGTCGATTATCCCGACGGTTTCGAAGCCGTCAGCATGTTCACGCCGGTGCGGCTTGCGGGGCGCCTGAGGCATTGGCCGGCAAGTCACACCCTGTTCCTGGTCGACGGTTCGCGCAGCATTCCCACATCCTACGCGATGGAGCAGGCGACAATCGCCGGGACGCCTGGGGAGATCGTTGCCGCGAACCCGGCAGTGGAGGATCTGTCGGGGCTGGCACGCGCGCAGGCCAGGATCACCGACATCTTCACCACGGCGATGACTGACATGGAGCAAGGCCGGTCCGCTGGCGGAGTCGGCCTCGCGCTGCTGATCGCGTTCGCGTACGGCGCGCTCCACACGCTTGGACCGGGACACGGAAAGGCCGTCGTCGTCTCCTACTTTATCGGAACCGGCGGCGGCCTGAGGCGCGGCTTCGTCATGGGGGCCCGGATCGCCATCATGCACGTGCTCTCTGCGGTAGTAGTCGTCTTCCTGCTCGATTTCGCCGTGCGACAGGCAACAGGAGCGGCCCCATCGGACTACAGGTTGATCCGGCTCGGGAGTTACACGCTGATCATGGCAATCGGTGCGGTGATGCTCTGGCATGCCCTCGCGAACATGCGGGCAAACGAGGCGGGCGGCCACGCTCACGACGATCACGATGACGCCCACGCGCATGCCGGATGCACGGCCTGCGCCGCTGCCCAGGCCAAACCGCAAGGCGGCGGCTGGGTCGCGGCTGCGGTGGGCATAGTGCCGTGCACCGGTGCGCTCATCGTCATGCTTTTCGGTCTCGCGAACGATCTGGTGATCCCAGCGATCATGATGGTGATCGCAATTTCGACAGGTATGGCGCTCGCCATGTCAGTCGTTGGCATTGCGGCGATCCTTGGTCGCAACTGGGCCGAGGCGCGTGTTGGGAGCACCCCGCAAGGACGTCTGCGATTTGAAGCCGTTGCACGGCTCGCAGGAGCCGTCTGTGTGCTGGCGATCGGGGGAACATTATTCGCCGTGACCTTCGCTCAACCGCCAGGACAGGATCGAGTGCAGCAAACATCTGTCGTCGGGACAAGCTACGCGAGGGCGCAATAGGTGGCCTGCGAGGCGGTTCACACGTCAAGAACTGGCAGTTGGAGTTGATGAACAATGTCACGGGCGCCAAAGGAACAGAGCAAGCAAGGAGCATTTGAGCCTCCTTGCATCTGTGTCGCCCCGCCCCACTGCCTTTGGTGCCTATGGGAGCGTTATGCGCTGGCGATCATCTGCGTGCTTCTGGCCACTTTGTCTCCAGTGCAAGTTCGCTCTGAAGGTCTCACCGGCGAGGCGTTCTCTCTTCTCCGAGAAGCGTTCCCGGAACGTTGACGGCCACGTCCGTGCGCCAGGACGGACGGGGGCTTTGGGAGTACCGGGACTGGAAGAATGGGCTCGAGGATCGGGTGGGCCTGACATTCGGTATCGACGAGATGGTTCAGTATCTCGGCACTAACTCGGACCTCTCGCCTTCTAACGCGGCAAGCAACGTGTTTCGGCTATATGGCACTTTGGCAGCCAGCCGACGCGCTGCCGAAAACGCTGGTAAGCTGGTCTTCAAGATCGAGAATCGGAGCGCCTTCGGAAGCCATCTCTCGCCCCAGGCGCTCGGGCCATCCCTAGGATATGCGGGGCTTTTTTCGTCGACCTTTAGCGATGCGGGGTGGTTGTTGACCAACCTCTACTGGCGTCAAGTGTTTGCCGATGGTCGGGGCAGCTTCGTCATCGGTCAGGTTGATGTCACCGACTACATTGACATCAACAACCTCGCCAACCCATGGACTGCCTTCACAAACCTCGCCTTTGAGCAACTACCAACTGTTCCAGCGCCCTCTCAGGGATTGGGAGCCGCGCTGCAGTGGAGACTAAGCGACAGTTGGGCGATCCTCGCTGGCTTTGCAGATGCCAACGCAGACCCGGCAGACCCGGTCGGTAGCGCCAGAACTCTTTTCGACACCGGCGAGACCTTCAAACACTTCGGCATAGGTTGGGCGCCTGATTGGGACAATCGATACGACCAGTCAGTTCAGCTGACTTTCTGGCAGATTGATCAGAGAATGCAGGCTGGTGTGCCCGGCGGTTACGGCGTTTCTTTTCTGGCGAGCGGTCGCCAGGACGCGTGGAGGCCGTTCTTCCGTGCAGGCTATGCCAAAGATGGCGGAACGCTTCTCGACCGATCGATCAGCGTTGGAACCGGGTACGACGCCCGCGACGGCAGGGATCTTGCTGGAGTCGGGGTGAACTGGGGACGGGCACCTGGTAACTCACGAAACCAGTTCACAATGGAGGCATTCTACCGGTGGGACGTGACGGATTTCTTCCAGATCACACCAAGTGTGCAGCTTGTTACCAACCCTGCGAACGCCCCCGCGACCGAAAGCATAGTGGTTATTGGATTGCGCATGCGTGCCCACTTCTAATTTGAGAAACGAGACAGGGACGCCATGCCCCAAACGAAAGGAGACAGATATATGGCTGCAACTGATTTCGGCGGCGCTGTCGGCGATCGTCGGCTTTCTCTTCCTGCGCAATCCTGCGGTCGCGGTCGGAACGCTTGTCATGCTGATGAGTGTCTTCTTCATGATAGAGGGAATTTCCAAAACCGTCTTCTCCTTGACCATTCGTCCATTGCCCAACTGGGGCTGGATTCTGGCAAGCGGTGTTCTCGGGATCCTGATCGCCACGTGGCTTCTCTCCAATCCCGGCATGAGCCTGTTGTTGCTCGGTGTCCTAATCGGGGTCCAACTGATCTCGGAAGGAACCGCCATCGCCACGATGGCTTGGATGGTGAGGAAGGAAACGAACTAACGCCGGCTGGCCGACCTGAGAGCGCGGGTCCGTATTGCGCTGGCGAAGATCCGCGGTGGCTTTGGCCGCTGATTTTGGTGCGATGCCCCACGCCACACGCCGGCGCCGTGCCGTGGCCCGTACCGCGACGACGTTGCAGGTGTCGTGGGTACACGAATGGTCGAGGGGAAGCGAAAACATGATATGGATCATCCTGCACTATGTCGCCGTGCTCGCCTGTGCAGTGCGAATCCTGCTGCGTTCGCACCGCGATCCAGCCGCGCGCGTCGCATGGCTTGCCGTGCTTTTCGCGCTTCCGGTTGTGGGGATCGTCGCCTATCTCCTTCTCGGGGAGACGAGCATCGGACGCCGACGCGTCGCACGACGCACGCGCATCCTTGCAGAGCTTCCTTCGCCGCAGGCAACCGAGGCGGCGAACGCAGAGGCCCATGCTCACCCCGTGCCTGACCGCTACGCATATCTCTTCAACGTGGGCCGCTCGATCAGCGGATACGATCCTGTCGGCGGAAACCGTGCCCGACTCATGAAGGACTCCGACGCGGCGATTGACGAGATGATCGCCGATATCGACAACGCAGAAGACCACGTCCATCTGATGTTCTATATCTGGCTGCCCGACGGCAACGGCGGCAAGATGGTCGAAGCGCTTAAGCGCGCGGCCGGTCGTGGTGTAGCCTGTCGCGCCATGGTCGACGATCTCGGCTCGCGCGATCTCATCAAAAGCCCGCATTGGAACGCCATGGCCGACGCAGGAGTGTTGCTTGCCCGCGCCCTCAAGATCGGCAATCCGCTCTTCCGCGTGTTTCAAGGTCGCGTCGACCTGCGTGACCATCGCAAGATCCTCGTGATCGACAACCGCGTCACATATTGCGGCAGCCAGAACTGCGCCGACCCCGCCTTCCTGCCAAAGGCCAAATTTGCACCATGGGTCGACGCTGTGATGCGGTTCGAGGGTCCAGTGGTAGGACAGAACCAGCATCTCTTCGTAAGTGACTGGATGGCCAACCACGACGAGGACATCAGCAATATCCTGCGCGCGCCGCAGGGTGTGTCTGGCTCAGGCTTCACCGCGCAAGTAGTCGCCAGCGGTCCAACGGTGCGTCATTCTGCGATGCCGGAGATCTTCGAAAGTGTCATGTTCGCTGCGCGACACGAGCTTGTAATCACAACGCCTTACTATGTGCCAACGGAGACAATCCAGACTGCGCTATGCGCAGCGGGCAACCGGGGCATCGACGTCACGGTTGTCTTTCCGGCACGGAACGATGACTTTGCCGTCGGCGCCACGAGCCGCTCCTACTACGAGGACCTTCTAATTGCAGGCGTGAAGATCTACGAGTACGTGCCTGGCCTGCTGCACACGAAATCCATGACAGTCGACGGCGAACTCACCCTGATCGGATCGGCGAACATGGATAGGCGCAGTTTTGACCTCAACTATGAGAACAACATCCTTCTGTACGATCGGACTCTGACCGCCGAAATGCGTGTCCGTCAGCAAGACTATGTCGCGAAAAGCAGACAAATTATGCTGGAGCAGGTACAGGCATGGCCCAAGCATAGGCGGCTATGGAACAACGCTTTGGCGACGCTCAGTCCCGTGCTTTGACAGGCAAGCAGGCCCTTTAATCGCCGCTTTTCGGACCAGTTGCAGCAGGTGAAGGAATGAACGTAATCAAGTAAATCAATGCATTGCGGGGTGGGAAAGGTTCGATCCCAGTCGTGTCCTCTACCGAAGTCGCCCATCAGTTGAGGTCTGGAACAGGGATGTTGTCCGGCGTCCGCAGCGTGGAAGCACCCATTCGGCATCAATTCTAATTTGGCGACTGGCCTACCAGTTTCCAGTCAGACTACAGGGATGATCCTCAACGTGTAAAGTGCTCCCGCTTTTAGCCAACTCCGCCCAAAATAGGCCTTCCACCTGTTGTAAAAGGTGCAGGGTGACGAAGTGGATACGTCTGCGCATATTTTGAACAACGGGTCTGTTCCGGTACGGGTGCACCCAAGGAGGCATGTTGATTTCCCTGAACACTGCCGCGCGTTTATACACCGCGCCCATGCAGGAGTGGACAGACTTTCTTGCTGGATCTTGGCCATACCCACCAGAGGCGTACAATTTGTGTGCAATTCAAAGTGAAGGTCCGTAAGGCGCCCGAAAGCCGCTTCTTGCGCAAACGCAGCGAATTAACCCTATGTCCGCTCTTGAGGCCTTGGCCACCATCCAGGCCGAGCACGTGCAGCGAATGTCCGGAATGGTGGACCGCATTTCGTGTTCTGAGATATGTGGTGTGGCGCAGGCGAGCGACTGTCAGAAACCGTCCGTCAACCCGCCATCGGTTAGTTGCGGCGCGCACGTCCAGATCCCGCCATTGCCACGGAATGTTTCAGTCCGCATGAACTGCGGCTTCCGGTCGTGAACGCGTCTTCCGTGAATTCTCGTCAGAATTTCACATGGTCGGCATTCTACTCGTCGATACTGAGCGTAGCTCCAACGACCGCTTTCGTTACTTCGCAACCGCAGCTAAAAGCACCACGGGCGGAAAGTGTGAATTCGCGGCCGTGCAGCGTGTAACAGATGAGATCGCAAAAGGGGACCTTCATTCCCGCGACCTGCGGCCCGTCCTGCCCAGAGATAGTGCGTACAAGGCACACCCAGAAAGGCCTTCTCGGCTTTCAATCCCTAAGCGCGGACAAAGTCTTTTCTTGTGGTTTCTCCACCGGGCCCGTCTGGGATGCGAGCGGTTGAACGGGCGCACTCCATGATGTGACGAACAATAGCACTCCGACCACGGTCACACAGGTCGCACCGGCGATTTGGGCAACGCTTTCAAAGCGTTGGTGGGTGGCTGCATTCGAACCGATCCGCTGCGCAACCTTTGCGCGCCCCCAGATGGCCGCTACGCCGATCAGAGACATGGAGATCGCCATGCCCAGCGAGATCGCGCTCACCATGGTGAGCGCAGGCCACACAAGGTCATTTGCAAATCCAACCAGCATTACGATCAGCGCGCCGGTACAGGGCACAATACCCACCGCTGTCGCAAGCCATCCGTCAGTTCCTCTGGACGATTTTTCGGCAGTTGCGCAGGCAGCGCAGCCGCTGTGGGTATTGTCGTCATTCGGGTGCCTGTGATGCGGCCCGTGTTCATGGGCTGTTGACGCCGTTCTTCGGAGGTCATGAATTGTCCGAAGGCTTTTCCAAAGCATCCAAAGGCCAACTGCAATGATCAGCGCATAGCTGCCCAGCCGGATGAGCCGGTAATCGGATGGTGCCCCGCCGGTGGTTTGCCGGATCGCAAGGTCGAGCAGGAAAACAGCCGCAACGGCCGAGAACACGTGTACGATGGCGATGCGAACCCCCATCCCGACACCGCGGCGCAGGCTACCCCCTTCACCGACGAAATAGGAAATCACGACGGCCTTGCCGTGCCCCGGCCCAAGCGTGTGCAGGACCCCATAAAGAAACGCGACAAGAAGAGCGAACGCTACCGTCGCCAGCGACTTGCCCTGATCCATCGACGTCATAGATGTCGTGAAGAGATTGCTGATCCATGCCTGGGTTCGGGCCACGATATTGCCCTGAACAGGCGCAGCGGCAGACGCCTTGATTTCCCCACGCACCCCCCAAACCTGTGCCTCTTTCAATGAGTAGGATGCTTCGACCATCCTCTGCCCGTCGACAAGGAACAGATTGCTGACAGACGGTTCATGTTCCAGAGTGCCGCGCAGCCGAATTGCGTGAAACGCTTCGTCTATTTCAATGCCTTCGGGTACATCGACACGAACCATCTGGTTGGGCGGCGGTGGCGGCGTGTGAATGCAGGCCCCCACCCACGGCACCAGCAGAAAACTGAATACGCGCCCGTTATCCCCGCGCAGCGGCAGGACGTATCCATCAAGCGAAACTTCGTGCCCGAGATACTGCCCGGTTACGCCGGTCGCCTCTTCGCGCCGTTTCTCCATCACCACAAGGCGCTGGGTCAAAAGCTCGTCCGCGTCATAGCCTTGGTCGCGCAGCCGCACACGGGCCTCCTGTGCCCGCTGGCTGAGTTCGGCATCATCCACGCGGCGCGCGGCATCCAGGATCGTTCGCAGGTCATCCTTCTGCTTGTAGGACATCTCGAGGAACGGATCCTCATAAGGCGCCGTTGACGGCGCCAGATCATGCCAATCTACATGCGGGGGCTCATTGGCCAGCGCGGTCGAAGGGTGCAGCCCCAGCGCAAGCAATAGCAAAAGCACCATATGCCCGAAAAAGGTGATGACTTGTTGCGCGTCCATAGCAGGCCTTTCCATGTCACACCGCGTTCTTGAAGTTGACGCTGTTCATCATGATCAAATCAATGTTTCCCCACGGGTTGGCGGCCAGTCTCAAATCCTCGAGAGGGTTGACGACAACCAGGATCAGGTCTCCGTCGGTTACGAGACTGGTGATGTCGATCATCTCCGCGGACAACCCGTCAAGGACATTTGCGTGTATTATGATGATTGGACCGGGGGGCGTCCCGCGCCCCCGCGACCGAAGCCGCAAGGACGAAAGGAAAGGTAGTCAGCGTTCGGCCACGCATGACCGGTCACTCCATGTCGAACTTGTAGATGGTGCCGTCCTTCATGATCATGCCGAAGTTCGCCTTGGCATCGCCGATCAACTGCAGATCCTCCAGAGGATTGCCGTTGACGAGGATCATGTCCGCATAGGCGCCTTCCTCGATCACGCCGAGCGGGCCCAGTGGGTACGGCGTCAGGTCGCCCGACATCTTCAGCAGTTCGGCGTTGTCACAGGTTGCCATTTTAAGCGTTTCATACGGCGTGAACCAACGTTCCAACTTGGCCAAGACGGCACCCTGACGTTCGGCAAGATCCGCGCTGAACAGCGTATCGGTTCCGAAGGCGATCTTCATGCCCAGTTCCTTGGCGGTCTTGTAGACGAAGTCGGTGCCGTCGGTGACAAACTTGTACTTGGCTTTCTGGAACTCGTTCAGAGCCGGCGCATCCTCGTCATCAAGGAAAGGCTGCATGCTGAGCCAGACGCCCTTGTCTTTCATCATCTGCAGGGTCTCACGGGTCGCCATGTGACCGTGTTCGACGCTGCGCGCGCCATTCTCGACAGAGTGCCGAACCGCTTCATCATTGATCGCATGGGTCGTCACATAGGTGCCCCAGGCTTCGGTGGCTTCGACAGCGGCCTGGAATTCCTCGTCCGTGAACTGGATCGTGTGGATCGGGTCATATGCTGAGGTCACACCGCCACCCGCCATCAGCTTGATGTGCGTCGCGCCCTGCATCAGGTTCTCGCGCACACGTTTCAGCACATCCGGAACGCCGTCGGTGATGTAGAACATGTTGTTCGTCTCGAACGAATGAAGATCGCCGATGGCCTGAGGCACTTCCCGCGTAATCCGGAAATCCTGGTGGCCGGCGGTGATTGACAAGGCTGGCCCGGATGGAAAGACCCGCGGCCCGTCGATCAGCCCCTCGTTCGTTGCGCGCGCGATGTCGAACATCGGTCCGGCCACGTCACGCACTGTTGTGAACCCGCGCGACAGCGCGTTGTTCTGGGCCTTGGCAGCCAGAAGGTTCCAGTAGCCCTCGCCCGTCAGGGCCAGTTGCGCGATCGTCGCTTCGGCAAAGACCCCATGCCAATGCGCGTCGATCAGGCCGGGGATGAGCGTGTAGCCCTCGGCATCGATCTCGAAAGCGCCTTCGGGTGCCTCAAGATCGGAACCAATGGCGGAGATCAACTGACCGGAAACCAGAACGTCAACATCCGCGAGTTCTTCGTCACACCCGTTGAAGACCTGTGCGCCCCTGATCAGGACATTGTCGAATTTCATCTTTACATTGGTGGTTTCAATTTCACCGACGACACCGGCCGGGACGACCTCATGATTGGCCTCATGCGCCAGAACGCTGACCGGAGTTGCGGCGAGCGTCGTGCAGAGCAGATAGGTGAGTGTTCTGTTGGTCATGATGTACATCCTCATTTTCAAGCGATGAATGAATTTGGTTTTGGTCGCGCAAAACTGTTTTTGGGTGCGCAGCCTGGGTTTTCAAAAAATAGCGGATCGCGGTGAGTGGACCCGCTGGGTTTTCTTGTGCTCCCGTGGCACTGAAATGTTCAGTCACATGAGGGCGTCAGCAGACCCAAGAAGTCAACAGTGACATCGCCCCGCATCAGAAGTTCAGCACCTTATATCCAACCTGGACAGACCACTCTGCCGGCCTGTCGCCGCCAAACAGAATGCCAGGCTTGATGAACACTTGACCGTCACCGCCAAATGCCTTGCCCGTCAGCATGCCCGCGGTCACCTGTAGGCTGCCGAACGTCGCGTCCGTTTCCCAATCGTGGATGATGGCCGGGTCGAAGGTCAGGTAGAAACGCGGATTTTTCAGCTTGGGAACATAGTAGAAGTCGATCGTGGTAGTGTTCACATTCTGACCTTGATCATTTCCGCCCTCCAGTCCGAATGTCTGAACCCAGGCCGGGGCGAAAATTGCTCCGTTGTTGAGAAACCACGCGTAGAAGGCCGAGGTTTCACCGGCAAATTGACCATAGCCGGCGGCTTCGGTTTCTGCTGTGTCCAGAAACAGTTCAAAAGTGAAAGCGGCCCCGTTTTTCTCGGTAAGGTAAAAAACGTCAATGTAGGTAACGCTGATGTCGCCCAGCGTGAATTCAACCCCTGGCTTTCCGCCGAAGATGGGGTTTGCGTTGAACGGGCTGTCCGATCCGGGCACGGTGATCCGGAAGGCCCGTTTCCCACCCTCACCAAAAGGCTGCGTATAGAAGGCCTCGAACAGACCGGTGTTCAGGTCGGAATTGATCTGGTTGAACTGATACTGAAGCCCAAACTGCGTCGTGAGCAGCGTTGGATTTGTTCCGTTGTTGATCTCGCTGAGGTCTTCCTGAGCTTTGGCAGGTGGTGCAATGGTGGCTGCAAAGAGAGCTACCATTGCAGGTAATCTGCGCAGCTTCGGTGCAAGCGATGTGCCCGAGGCTCGATACAAGGATTTGATTTCGACGGTGTCCACTCGGCTGTTCCCCATCTCGAGTTGGTTCTGATCTCGTCAGCCTTTCGACACGCGCTGACACTCTCGCATGAGACAAGCCCAGATCTCGAATTGCAACCTGCAAAAATTTTCATACACCATGAGGGATCATGAGGGATGATGTGCTACCCAACGCGTCCTCGACCGTTGTTAGATTTTCTGCCGATCTGGCCGGAGGTTTCTGTTCCATTGATCTATGCTGCCAGTTCGGCCACCATACTCAAGTCCGTTTCGACGACCTTGGCTGTGAGAATGGTCCTATTGATGGGTTTTAATTGGACACGGCTATCCAAAGCCGGCCTTCACCCATAGCCGGGCACCGGCGGTTCGGTCCGCACTGTGTAATTCGCCAATCCGCAGATTTAGCCGTTGCAGCGAATATCAGGTTCGGCGGGCCGCACCGCAGCATGCCGTGCTACGAGTGAACGGCAGGTCTGGGCCGTCCTTGCCATGATCAACGGCAGCAATGCGCGGTTCGCACCCGTTCTTATAGCGAGCGGCATCTGTCGAATTGGGCTCGAAGCCGTCTTCCGAGTTTACTTGATTAACGTCAGCTTTCGGGCCATTTGCAGACACTGATTCCTATGCGGTTTGGATCGTGAGGTCACGCATTTTGCGGAAATGTCACACCTTTTCGCCTCGGTGTGTTTAGAGTCAATAGCTTAGCCTTGGTACTTGTCACGCTTTCCGGGGCTGTGACCACATACTTCCAAACTCTGAACCGTCAGATTCTCAATTGTAGAAGCGGACCGAACTTCCTCGTGCCGCAGTGAGCAATTGAGGTTGGTATGACCAAGTTGACACAAGATCAGCTGGCGGAGCGGTGGCACATGTCGCCGCGGACGCTGGAGCAGTGGCGCTGGCTCGGAAAGGGCCCCAGGTTTTTGAAGATCGGCGCGCGCGTTTTATACGATGAAGACGTGATCGAAGCCTTTGAGGAGGCGCAGGTCTGCCAGAATACATGCGGACCGATTTCCGGGGAGGGTGACTGCCGCGTCCGCGCAATAGACAAGCGCGGCAATCTCCAGCAAATCGAGTGCACGATCCTGCAGGCCCTCGACCAATTGACGGTTCAATTGTCCAATCCGCAGCGTCATTGCGACTTCGCGGCCAGCAATGTCGAGACGCAGGACTTCATCACCGCCGCTTTTTGTCAGGGGCGGCAACCATCTGACTTCAACTTCAGACAACAGCGCGACGGCGCCCAAACTCCGAGCGCATCTTTTTGAACGCGTAAGCTGTGAACTTGTCTATTGAATCGCGATCAAGCGCCTGCTTCTGCCAGACGGTTTTGCCATACCAGCCGCCCGCATATTCTTCGACAATTCTAGACACTTCAAATGTGTGGTGGGCGAGGGCTTGTTGAAATGCCACTCGCTGTGCATCGGTGGAAAAGCGTCGATCCTCGCCAGTGTGATTGGCGAGTTCCCGGCTCAGATAGTAGTCTAGCGAACGGTATGTCAACCGGGCAAAGAAATCCCGCGAGAGTCTCGCAAATGCATCGCCCGAGGCGAAGCTCGCGAGTGCTTGGCGAATTTCTTGCGGTGTCGGTTCAAACAGGGATGGCAACCGGTCGTGCAGCTGAACGGAAAGGCTTTCCAAGAGCGCGACCTTCGCCAATTCTCCTGTATCTGAGGAACTTCGGAGATCGAAGCTGTTGCGATCAATGGCACGATCCAACCCGGCGAGCAGCCCTGTCACAGAGGCAAGCTCCGATCCGTCGACACCAAGATCAGCCAGAGCGTCTTCGAAGCCAGGAGCCCTCGCAAGCAAAGGCAACCTCACCAGCAAATAGCTTACAAACTGAAACCTAGGGTCACGACTCGCGCGCGAGAGATCTTTTTCGGATGCATCAGCCGCCGCCTCGGCGATCTCTTCTACCGACGCATCGGTTGCGATCAAATCAACGACCTCGCGCCACTTCCTGGACCGAGGCAAAGTGCCAAGCCTGATGTGTCCCATCAGTTCCTCCCTTGTCTGCAGAATCATGCAACCCTCGGGCGAATGTAAAGGGAAAAATCGGCATCTACGCTTACCCTACGCTTACCCGAAGCGAGTGCCAGGCATGAGATCGCCTCGTAAGCCTTTGAAAAAAGTGGTGCCCCCACACGGACTCGAACCGCGGACCTACTGATTACAAATCAGTTGCTCTACCAGCTGAGCTATAGGGGCTCCGAATGTCGGTTACCGCCTCGCGTTACAGACTGCAAGCCTGAATCTCCAACTTGTTTGCCGGATCGTATCCGGCAAGACGCGTGGCCGGTCTCGAATTGCCCTGTAGGTTTGACCTCATCCCAAACAGACTGTACCCGATGAACAAAGACCGGAAACCGCAGGACCGCATCAGCAATGCATCTAGCCATTCATTCTGGCGCAGATTTCACCGACGAGGGCCTTCTGCTTCATGCCCTGCGCGCGAATTCCGACCTTCTGACCGATGTCGGCGTCGTGCTGTATGGACCGCGACGCTGTCGTCAGATGTTCATGTCGCCCTTGCAAGACCTGACCAACGGCCAAGTGGAGCCGGAAACCGTCGATCGACTTCGCAGCTTGATACCGGACGACATCGAGTATCAAAGAACTGTTTTGACATCCCCGGACTTCATCGGAGAGACTCCCACGGCCTTGAGGGATGGGCAATTCTATCCCTTGGCCGGTCAACGCGTGGCATTTCTCGAGCAAACCTTTGCGCCGGCCGGGATTGAGCTTTTTGTCGGCGTGAGGAACCCCGGAAGCTTCATCCCCAAGGTCCTGATGGCCTTGCCGCCCGAGGATCGGGCCGAAACCTTGGCGAACACCGATGTCAGTTGCCTGAGTTGGCTGACGATGATCGAGGACATCCGCGACCTCGCGCCGAACGTGGCCATCACCCTTTGGGCCAACGAAGATCTGCCGGTGATTTTCGGAGATATCGTCTGTGCCATCTGTGGCCTGCCACGCGAAACGCCGATCGAGAACGAATTTGCGCTGCTGGCATCGCTGTTGGACGATGAAGGCCGCGACAGGCTGGAAGAACTGATCCGGCCGGAAAACGCGGGTGACCGACCGGCCCTGCTGGCCGATCTTTCCGCCTTGTTCGAAGATCACGCGCTGCCGGATGAGGTTGAGGAAGAACTGGACCTGCCCGGGTGGAATACGGACATCGTCGAGGCCTTTACGGAACTGTATGCACAGGACCTTGCGCGGCTTAAATCCATGCCGGGCATACGTGTTCTGGGCCTCTGAGGCCCGCACCCCCGGCATGGCACGCCGCGGCTACATGCCCAAAGCTTCCTTGTACATTTCCAACACCGCCTCTTCCTCGGCGATATCGTCCTTGTCGCGCTTGCGCAGCGCGATGACTTTACGCATGACCTTGGTGTCGTAACCGCGGGCCTTGGCCTCGGCCATCACTTCCTTTTGCTGATCCGCGATGTCTTTCTTTTCGGCCTCCAGACGCTCGAACCGCTCGATGAACTGGCGCAACTCGCCAGCGGTGACGCGATAGTTCGCTGCGGCCTGGTTTTCGGTCATGTCTTCCATTGGCGTCTCTCCCAAGTGGTGATTGGTGTTTCCGGCGTGACGGTCACCCTGCCGGATACATCGGGGCGGCAGCGGTCGCAAGAGACCAGCCAAGCCGTGACTTGTGCCGCCCCGGGCGATCCGGTATCCGCAACTGCACGGCATGAAACACGAGGCGAGCCATGTTCGACTTTTTCATCTGGGGCGGCGCAAGCCTGTCCGTCGCGGGGCTTACAGGCTTGGTCTGGTGCATCCTTCGCGTGATGAAGGCGCGCAGGTCAAACCTGTCGGATGACGAACTGCGCGCAACGGTCCGAGGCGTTCTCCCCTGGAACTTGGGCGCGCTGTTTCTATCCGTCATCGGGCTGATGCTGGTGATTCTGGGGATTTCCCTGGGCTGAAGGCCCTCTCAGATCGGCAGATTGTCGAATTTCGCCTCAAGGGCGTCCTCAGCCAAGGCGGCATCCAACAGGCGCAGCCGAGTCGGGACGGGCACGCCTTCCGCGCGCATGCGATCAATGACCTTGCTTACCGACGGCTGAAGGGCCAGGCGTGTTTCCAGGTTTGCCCCACGCAATTTTCTTTCCAACCTCGCGATCTCGGCAGAGAAATCATGTGCAGTCATCGGCATCCTCCCGCATGTTGCCAGCATCCCTGATATGGGGAGGGGCTTTGCGAACCGCCATCCAAGCCTCGGCCCTCTGGCAGGTTTTTGCGCATCGCGAGCCCCTCACCAAGAAATGATACCATGGATACTACACCATCATGACGCAACGGCCCTTGACGGACATCAAAAACGGTCTGACCCTAACCGACCCGTGAAAACTGGACAGAACCGGAAACGCAGCCTAAAGCTTCGGCATGGAAATTCGCCAAATCACGCCCCGCTATTCAGTTTCACCGCAGATCACGGTCGAGGACATCCCTGCGATCAAGGCTGCGGGTTTTGCAAAGGTCATCTGCAACAGGCCCAATGCCGAAGTGCCGCCGCACATGCAGTCCGACGTGATCGGACGCGCCATACGCGAGGCCGGACTGGAGTTCGAGGTGCTGGAACTGACTCATCAGACGATGACTCCGGTCAACGTCTCATACCAAAAAACGCTGATCGAAAGCGGCCCCGGTCCGGTTCTGGCCTATTGCGCATCAGGTACGCGGTGCTCGGTTGTCTGGGCACTTGGGCAGACGGACAGCCTGCCGGTGGACGAGATTCTCGAAGCCACCCGCAAGGCCGGGTATGAACTTGAACAGCTCCGCCCGGCCTTGGAACAGATGCGCCCGACCGCCTGATCGCCGGACTTTCCCGTCAAGAAGACGAACGGGTCACGGGCAAGCCCGACAATTCCGAGATCTTCTCGGCCAGCTGATCCGTTCCAATCGCATCCAGGTCGTCGCGGTCCAGATTGGACACAGACGTTTCCGAGACCAGAACGTCATGTCCCGACTCGGATTCGTCCACCTGCAGGGGCTCTGATTTGTCAGGGCCGAACCTGTTCCCCGCATGCTCGACAAATGCCCCGGCATTTTTGGCCGAAACGGACGGGCTCACCGTTTTGCCAGTCAGACGCAGCGCGCGCATGCCGCCGCATTGGCCCAATCGGCCAGTGCCCACACGCGCCCGATCGATGGACAATACATCGATTTGCCCCAGCCTAGCCCCCGTCAGCGGCAGCACATCTCCGGCGCTCAACCCGGAGAGTTCCGCCAAGGGCAATTGCAACCGGGTGATCACGGCGTTCAGTTCCGCCCGCATGATGCCCGCGGCCTCGGCCAGAAGCTTCTTGGCGGGGTTGCTGCGTGAATCGTCAGGGCCCGGACCCTCCGACGGATCGGGCAACAGCATGACGGCCATCCCCTGCCGGGCACCTCGGCCCAGTTCGACGGTCAGCTCATATCGGCCGTATGCCTCCTGGACCAAGGCCAGGGAAACCGCCCTCAGATCCGCCGCGCGTGAGACGTATTCATACCCCGACAGCAGCGCGACATCCTGCGGATCCTCAAGCAATTCCGTCGCGCGGGCGAACATGCCGTCGATCAGCGGCGCGACGATTGCGGCATCGGTATCGGTGAAGGGGCGCGGCTCGGGCGGATCGGGCAAGACCTCGCCAATCGTCTGTTGCTGGATCACAGCCGACACCAAACCCGGATCGAGTGCAACAGCTGCAAGGCGCTCCTCACCGGCAGCGACCAGCAGAAACAGCCAGCTTTCATCCAGCCCTTCGGTCAGGTTTTCGGCCTTACGGCCAGCCTGCTTTGCACCGATCACCGAAATCGCAAGGCGAAAACCCTCGACGGCGGACCGCGCCAGCGCCAAACGCAGAGCCCGCAGAACGGCCCGGGACGCCGCCATCGTACCACGCTGAGTCGCAGACAATTTGCGCGCCAGCACAGAGCTGACCGATTTCGACATCACATCGTTCCATCGTTTTGAAACACTTCGCCCTCAGGTCTACACCCCGGAACGTTACCAATGTCTTTAGACTGACGTCATTGCGCCGCCTGCCGATGTGCCAGCGGCAAGCTGACCCGAAACGCCGCTCCGCCCTGGCCCGGCAGATAGACGATCTCGCCCCCCAGCCGCTGCATGATCTCGCGGCAGATCGCCAGGCCCAGCCCGGCGCCTCCGGCCTTGTCGAATCCCACACGCGCGAACTTCTCAAACACCATGGACTGCGCATCAGCCGGCACGCCGCTGCCATTGTCGACAAAATCGATCACGAGCTGCCCGCCCACATCATGGGCGGAAATGGTCAGCGTCGGCTCGGCGGCGTCGCAGTATTTCTGCGCATTCGAGATCAGGTTGATGAATACCTGCCCCAGCCGGTCCAGGTCAGTGTGCAGTGCAACGCGTTCGGAAGGCAGTGACCGACGCACTTTCAACCGCCGTTCGGCCCCAGCCAAAGCAGTGGACACCGCGCGGTCCAAAACCGTCCGCAGGCTGGCGTCGCCCATGTTCAGATTTACCTGCCCGTTTTCCAGCACGCTGAGATCCAGCAGATCATCCAGCAGGCGGGTCAGGCGCAGCGCCTCGTCATGGATGATGGTGGCGTAGTGGCGGGTTTCATCCGCACTCAGACCGTCGGTATCGCGCATGATCTCGGAAAACGCCCGGATCGAAGTCATGGGCGTGCGCAGTTCGTGGCTGACCTGCCCCAGAAAGGCATCCTTCTGCATTGAAATCTGAGTCAGCTTCTCATTCGCTTCCCGCAGCTTGCGGGCGGTCCGGGTGAGCTCGGCCGATTTCGCCTCGAGCTGGCTGGAGTATTCCAGAAGCTGAGCCGATTCGTCGGCCACCGCCAGAAGGTCCTCGACCGACACCGAAGACCCGCCCACGATCTGCCCGATCATCGCGTGGGCCGTCGCCGCGCCGACCGACCCGCTCAGCTCGCGCTCGAGCCGTTCGAGGAAGCCGGGCGTAGGCTCGGGCAGGCGGCCGCGAACGCCCTGGCGTTCGGCTTCGGCCTGAAAGAACTCCTGCGCGGGGGCTGCGCCAAGTATCCGCTGGGTCATGATCATCAGGTCTTCGCTCTGCGCCACCGATCCGGTCCAACCGCCGGGCGCCACCGAGTGGTCGAACACGTTGACGAACTGCGCGCCCTGAAGGCGTTCCAAAGGGCTGGGAAAGCTGAGCAGTGAAGCCACGCAGAAGGCCAGCGCGTTCAGCGACAGCGACCACAGAACCGTATGGGTCATCGGGTCCAGACCCTCCAACCCGAACAGGGCCTGCGGCCGCAGCCAACCCATGCCGAACGGGCCGTTTTCGATAACGGACGCGGACATGATGCCCCCGCCCATTCCCGGCAGCAGCAGCGTGTAGACCCACAGGCAGAACCCCACGCTCAGCCCGACCAACGCGCCGGTCCGGGTGGCGCCGCGCCAGAACAGCCCGCCGACCAGCGCGGGCAGGATCTGCGAGATCCCGGCAAAGGCCACCAATCCGATCGAGGCCAGCGCCGCCCCGCCGCCGGACAGACGATAGTAGAAAAAGCCCAACGCCATGATCGCGGCGATCGAAATCCGGCGCGCCATCAGAACCACGTTGCGCACATCACCGGAAATCGAGCTTCGCCGCTCGCGCGTGTTCAGCCAGATCGGCATGACCACATGGTTCGACACCATCGTCGACAACGCCATGGCGGTGACGATCACCATTGACGTGGCCGAGGAAAACCCGCCGATGAAGGACAGCATCGCAAGCCAGTCATTGCCCTGCGACAGGGGTACGGTCAGCACGAACAGATCGGGGTTTGACCCGGCCGGCAGCAGATCCAGCCCGACAACGGCGATGGGAACCACGAACAGGCTCATCAACAGCAGGTACAACGGAAAGGCCCAGGCGGCCGTACGCAGATGCGCCTCGTCGTCGTTTTCGACAACCATCACCTGGAACATACGCGGCAGGCAGACGAAGGCCGCAGCCGACAGGAAGGTGATCGTCATCCACCGCCCCGCATCCACATTCCAGCGCCCGATCTCCGACGCGTCGATCCGCTCCATCATCGGAGTCACTCCGCCGGCAATGCCCCAGACGACGAAGATGCCCACCGCCAGCAGCGCAAACAGTTTGACCACCGATTCCAACGCAATGGCCGTGACCACGCCGTGATGTCGTTCGTTCGCATCGAGGTTGCGGGTGCCGAACAAAATTGCAAACACCGCCAGCCCGGCCGCCACCCAGAACACGCTGGCCCCTTCGCGGTATAGGCCCGACGGGTCAGCCTCGGCGAAGATCGAGAAGGACAACGTGATCGACTGCAACTGAAGCGCGATATACGGGGTGCCCCCCAGCACGGCTAGGATCGTGACGCAGATCGCCAGCGTGTTCGACTTGCCGTAGCGCGACGAGATCAGGTCGGCGATCGAGGTCACCCGCTGACTGCGCCCCACCCGCACAAGTTTGCGCAGGCCCCACCACCAGCTGATCATCACCAGGGTCGGACCAAGATAGATCGTAACGAATTCCAAACCCGACCGGGCCGCGCTGCCCACGGCGCCATAGAACGTCCAAGCCGTGCAGTAGATCGACAGCGACAGGGTGTAGATCAAGGGCGAGCGCAGCCAGCGGCCGCGTCCGGCCGCGGCCATCCGGTCGGCTGCGAAGGCGACGCCGAATAGCAGCACCACATAGCCCAGACAGACCAGGATCAGAATGTTCATGGTCGCCATGGGGCACCCTCAGAACTGGCGTCTTCACGCGCAGCCATGCGCCGCGCCGCCAGACCGAACAGGAAACTGACCGCGATCATCCCGGCCCAGCTGATGAAGATGTACAGCATGGCGGACGACAGGGGCATCCCCTGCCCCTCGACATCGGCGCGCGGCCACAACAACGGGATCACGACCAGAGCAGCGCCCAGAAAAGGCAGCATTCGCGCCGCATCCGCCAACCGGCGGCGGCGATAGCTTTGGCGCTCCAAAAAGACCGACGGGCGCGGCCCCTCTGCTGTCGGTCGCTCGGGGCCGGGCGCGCTCATGACCGCGACGCCTGTGCGTACAGGTCTCGTACGGCGGTCAGCACTTCGACATTCGAAAACGGTTTGGTCATGAACCGGCTGACCCCGGCCTTCTCGGCCATCTCGCGGTCGCGCGATTGTCCGCGGGCGGTCAGCATCAGGACCGGCAGCGCCTTCATGTCGGCGTGCTCGCGCAGTTCGCGCAGCACGTCCATGCCGCTTTTGCCGGGCAGCATCACGTCCAATATGACCAGATCGGGCCGCGCAGCCAGAATCGTCTCGACCGCGTTCCCACCTTCGGCATGGGTTTCCACCACCCACCCTTCGCGGGTCAGCAGAAACCGGATGGCCTCGGTGATGTTCGGCTCATCCTCGATCAAAAGAACCCTGCGGCTCATGTTGGTATTCCCTCCCCAAGACCAGCCGCGACGTTTGGCGGACGGTCGCATGCAGATTAAGCGGTGCGTCGCGAAACTGTCAAAAACCTTCACTCAGAATCGACGGCTCTCGCCGGGCGGCGCAGTCCGTCTTGGGGCAGATCCGGCAGCTTGCCCCGACCTGCACCTCGGCCCCTGACTGGGTCTTGTCGTCGCCCGGCGGCACCACCAGCATCACCGAGCGATAGACCGGCTCGCGTCCGAACCCCGACACCGGCTGCGGCCAGGCGATGGCGAAACACTCGAACTCGGCGGCGCTGCGGCCCAGAAGGGTGACACGGCTGTGAACCGGCACCAAGGGCCGGTTCAACGCAGAGAACACGGGCCATAAAGGGCAGGCATCGCCGTGCCGGGGCATGGCGAAACCGGGGACATGCTTGAGCAGGATGATGCTGCCGGACGAATCGCACACCGCCAATCCCGCCGGTCGCGGCAACACATCCTCGGGCAGGAAGGCCAGCCGCCGCAGCACCGTGGCCAGATCCACCGAAAACCGCGCGGCAAGTGTCAGCGGATCCAGCCCGTCCGCTTGCAGGGCCTCGCGCAGCCGGCCCAAAGGCATGGCCCGCGCGTCCTGCGCATATTGCTTCAGCACCTGCCGGACCAGCGACTTGGCCGCCGCCGACCGCAGACCATGCTGCACCATGTCATCGCCGTATTCACCACCCTCCAGCTCTGGCAGGTGAAATCCGCGCTGGTCCAAAAAGGCCTCGACCTCCTCCATGGGCAATCCGCGCCGGTCGCCGGGACTTTCGCTTTGATCCAGATAGGCGACCAGGGCCTTCGAGCTTTCCGCCAGGCGCTCGGCATCTTGGTGCAGGTTGCGATGGAACCGGTCGCGCCACTCGGCATCCAGTTCGCCGGGTTCGGCCAGAATCGCGGCAGTCGAGCGGATCGCAGCTGCCGTCGACAGGACCTCGTGCATCGAGCCCGCCAGATGCGGGTCGTGGGTCAGCCGGTCCGACAGGGTCTCGACCGTACGTTCAAGCGACACCACACGACGGTGCATCTGGGCCAGCACACCGGCCCAGCCCGGAAACCGTCCGGCAAATTCGTCAAGCGAATCGATCTCGGCGCGTTGCCCCACCGCGTCGGCAGCGGCTTCGCGCAGGGCCGCGATCAGCGTGGCCTCGACCCCCTGCGTCAGCACCGACGGCTCGACCGACAGTGCCGCCGCGATGTCGACCAGAAGCTTACCGCCGATTCTGCGCCGGTTGTGTTCGATCAGGTTTAGATAGGATGCCGAAATTCCCACCTGGCGCGCCAGCTGTGCCTGCTTCAGCCCGGAAATCTGGCGCCTCTCGCGGATACGACTTCCGGTCAACATATCTCTCACAATGATCTTCCTCCTCAGCTGATGCCTGGCAAGCACACAGCTCCAAGACAGGTTTTGCTGATACCCGCCTTGATTTAAAGGGGTTACGCGAGTGTTTTCAAACCTGATTTACAGGATTTACTCAATTCCTGCCGAAGTCTTGCGACGCGTGGGCAACTCTCCCCTTCAATTCGGCCGAAAATCCCGCCACCATACCGGTATGAGCGATCCCGCATTCGAATATGCGCCCATCGGCCTGGTCGAACTTGAGAACCGGATCATCCGGCGCTGCAACCTGCAATTCGCCCGCACCTTCGGCGGCGAGGAGACCGACTATCGGAACATGCCGTTGCTGCATCTCTACCCTTCGGTCGCCGATTGGGAGAGGATCGGCGCCCGCAGCCTGCAGGTGATGCGCGACACGGGATATTACTCCGATGAGCGGGTGATGCGTCGCCGCAATGGCGACCTGTTCTGGTGCCGGGCACGCGGGCGCTCGCTGACGCCCGACGACCCGTTTCGCCATGGAATCTGGAGCTTTTCCGACATTTCCGAAGAGCGCCCGCTGGTCGAGCTGACCAAGCGCGAACGCGAGGTTGCCATCCTGTCGTGCCGCGGCCTGTCGGCCAAGGAGATCGGCGCCGAACTTGGGCTCAGCTACCGCACCATCGAGGCCTATCGCGCTCGGCTTCTGGAAAAGTTCGGGGCCCGCAAGCTGCCTGAATTGGTGGCCAAGCTATCGGGCACCCCACTTTAGCCGACGCTGTGCTGGCGTTTCATGGCCGAACCCAGCCCAGACTGCGCTTTTCATGGCCGTCGCGTTGCCCTATAACGCAGCGTAATTGAGCAAAGCCCGCGCAGACAGACGGGCCATAGGGGAACCTTCGAGGACACTCATGACAGATACCAGACACGAAGCGGATGTGGCGTTCATCAAGGCATTGGCTGAATTGCTGCGCGAAAACGATCTGACGGAACTGCAGGTCAAACGGGAATATGGCGAGGAAGACAGCCTGAACGTGCGCGTCAGCCGTGTCGCTCCGGCGCCCGCGGCACCGGTTCAGGTGGCGGTACCGGCCGCTGCCCCGGCGGCGCCCGCTGCTCCGGCGGCACCGGCCGCCGCCCCGGCCGAGGCCGCCGCTCCGGCCGACGATCCGGCCAGCCACCCCGGTGCCGTCACCTCGCCCATGGTCGGCACCGTCTACATGCAGCCCGAACCGGGCGCGGCCCCGTTCGTGACCGTGGGCGCATCGGTTTCCGAAGGCGACACGCTGCTGATCGTCGAGGCGATGAAGACTATGAACCACATCCACGCCCCCAAGTCGGGCACCGTCAAACGCATTTTGGTCGCCGACGGCGACGCGGTGGAGTTCGGCACACCTCTGGTCATCATCGAGTAAGGCGGGCCCATGTTCGACAAGATCCTGATTGCCAACCGAGGCGAGATCGCCCTGCGTGTGATCCGTGCCGCGCGCGAGATGGGGATTGCGACGGTCGCGGTGCATTCGACCGCCGACAGCGACGCCATGCATGTGCGCATGGCCGACGAATCCGTCTGCATCGGCCCGGCACCCAGCCCGCAAAGCTATCTATCCATTCCCGCCATCATCTCGGCTTGCGAGATCACCGGCGCGCAGGCGATCCATCCCGGCTATGGCTTCCTGTCTGAAAACGCCGATTTCGTGCAGATCGTCGAAGACCACGGCATCACCTTCATTGGCCCCACTGCGGAACACATCCGCATCATGGGCGACAAGATCACCGCCAAGGATACGATGAAGGAACTGGGCGTGCCCTGCGTGCCCGGCTCGGACGGAGGTGTGCCCGATCTGGCCACGGCCAAGCGGATCGGTGAAGAAATCGGCTATCCGGTCATCATCAAGGCCACCGCCGGCGGCGGCGGGCGCGGCATGAAGGTTGCCCAGACCGCCGACGAGATGGAAAGCGCCTTCATGACCGCACGGGCCGAGGGCAAGGCTGCCTTCGGCAATGACGAGGTCTATATCGAGAAATACCTGACGACGCCCCGCCACATCGAGATCCAGGTCTTTGGCGATGGCAAGGGCAACGCGGTCCATCTGGGCGAGCGCGACTGCTCGCTGCAGCGGCGCCACCAGAAGGTGTTCGAAGAGGCCCCAGGCCCCTGCATCACCCCCGAGGAGCGCGCGCGCATCGGCAAGATCTGCGCCGAGGCGGTTGCCAAGATCAACTATATCGGCGCCGGTACGATCGAGTTCCTCTATGAGAACGGCGAGTTCTATTTCATCGAGATGAACACCCGCCTGCAGGTGGAACACCCCGTGACCGAGGCCATCTTCGGCGTCGATCTGGTGCGCGAGCAAATCCTTGTAGCCGCGGGCGAGCCCATGTCCTTCGGTCAGGACGACCTCAAGATCAATGGCCATGCAATCGAGGTGCGGATCAACGCGGAAAAACTGCCCAACTTCTCGCCTTGCCCGGGCAAGATCACGGCCTACCACGCGCCGGGCGGCTTGGGTGTGCGGATGGATTCAGCCCTGTATGACGGGTACTCGATCCCGCCCTACTACGACTCTCTGATCGGCAAGCTGATCGTGCACGGCCGCGACCGCCCCGAAGCCCTGGCGCGCCTGAACCGGGCCCTGGGCGAACTGATCGTGGACGGCATCGACACCACCATTCCGCTGTTCCGCGCCCTGCTGCAAGAGCCCGACATCCACAGCGGCGACTACAACATCCACTGGCTGGAGCACTGGCTTGCGGAGAACATGTCCCAGTAATTCAGGCCGCCCGGAGAAATGCTCTCCGGGCGCCTTTCGCTTGGGCACCGCATGAGCCTGACGCCCGACCTTCTGCTGCATGGCTATTCCGTCGGCATCTTCCCGATGGCCGAGCATCGAAACGATCCGGAGCTTTTCTGGGTCGATCCTCGGCTGCGCGGCGTGTTCCCTCTGGACGGGTTCCATATTTCGCGCAGCCTGCGTCGACGCATCCGCAACTGTGGGTTCTCCGTCACCGTCAACCGCGATTTCCAGGCCGTCGTGGACGGCTGCGCCGACCGGGCCGACACCTGGATCAACGGCCAACTCCGCCGCCTGTATGCGCAGCTGCACGAGACGGGCCACGCCCATTCACTGGAATTGTGGGAGGGCGACACTTTGGTCGGCGGTGTTTTCGGTGTGACGCTGGGGGCGGCCTTCTTCGGGGAAAGCATGTTCTCACGCCGCAGGGACGCATCAAAAATCACACTGGCCTATCTGGTCGACCGACTGCGCCAGACAGGGTTTCAGCTGTTCGACACGCAATTCCTGACCGCGCACCTGGCGTCATTGGGGGCGATTGAGGTTCCCCGGCACGAATATCGCAGGCTTCTGGATCAGGCCACCGCCGGCAGCGCTGATTTCACCGCACCGCTGTCACAAACGCCTCAGGGCGTGATACAGCGGATCACCCAGACGTCGTAACGGGAATGGTCCAAGGCGTTCAGCGCGGGCGACGTCGCGATCATCCAGCCATCGAACAGCTGTTCGGCCTCGCCCTTTTCCCAGATCGTCAGAAAGGCAAAGGCGTCGCCGGTCGGGTTCTCGGTCGGATACCGGCAATCCCCCAGCGCCACGTCCAGCCCGAAGATTGAGGCCGTCTCGCCGGGTTTCATCTGCACGTCGACAGTCTGGCCATTGACCTTGTCCAGCCCGCGCAGCAGCGCCCCGGCCCCCGAGGTGACCTTCTGCTGTGCCTGGGCCGCGCCGGCCGCCAGCAGCACAAACAGGGCCGCACGCATCATCATTCGGCGCTGTCCCCGGCCACGAACTTGACCAGCAACGAGATCAGACTGACCGCGCCCTGCGTGTCCTCGATCTGATCGCCGGGCTCGAAATAGAACGGCGAACCACCGGGCATGACTTCGACGAAGTTGCCACCCAGAAGGCCCTCGGACGAGATCACGATGGCGCTGTCATCGGGGATCTGAATGTCATCAGCCACCGAGATGGTGGTATCGGCGCGGTAGGTTTCCGGGTTCAGCTTGACGTTCGTGACCGTACCGATCTTGACCCCGGCCAGCCGTACATCGGTGCCCACGCCAACCCCTTCTAGCGACCGGAACGAGGCGCCCAGTTCATAGCCAGAGGTATCCTGAGACCAGCCGGTCGACTGGCTGGCATAAACGCCAAAGCCGATGGCGAAGGCCAGCACGACGCCGCCGACCAGAACTTCGGTCATGTTGTGGGTCGACATCTATGCCTCGCTTATTCCGGGCGCCATGCCTCGTAATCCTTGCGCTCCACCGGTTCGGGGCGGCGCAGGGATCCGGCCGGCACATAGGCCATCGGCGTGCCTGTCAGGTTTTCCTGATGCGGTTTCTCCCACGACTTGTGGCGTAGCGGTTTTTCGGTGGGCGGCTCGTCCCATGTCCGGTGCAGCCAGCCATGCCATTCTGGATCGATTCGGCTGGCTTCGGCCTCGCCGTTGAAGATCACCCAGCGCTGGCTGTCATCGGCATTGCGATAGAACACGTTGCCCTGATCGTCCTCGCCCACCTTGATCCCCTTGCGCGCGGTGTAGATCTGGGTGTTCAGGGTTGCTCCGTTCCACCAGGTCACGGCCCGCAATAGAGTGTTCAGGATTCCCATCGGCTGCCTCCGGCATTTCTGTCCCCGCAGATATGGACCAAACCCACGCAGAGGTCCAGTGCCACAAAGACCGCACCCATCATGTCGGCAGCAAGGCCGTCACCTCGATTTCGATCCGGTATTTCGGGTCGATCAGGCCACATTCGATCATTGTGGCCGCCGGCGGGTTTGGCCCGAAGGTATCGGCAAGAATGGGCCAGCAGGGCGCGAACTCGGTGCGGTCGGGCAGCATGTAGGTCACGCGGACCGCATCGGCAAATGATGCCCCGGCCTCGGACAGCGCGTTGCCAATGATCTCCAAGGCCGAGCGGCATTGATCGACAACGTCATCGCCCTGCCCCACGGTACCCGCCACATGCACCCAGCCGCCGGCGACCACGGCCCGGCAATAGCCGACCTTCGCCTCAAACTCGCCCCCCGAGGAAATTCGCCGAATCGTCATTTTGCCCTCATACGAAAACGGCGCGGACAATGCCGCGCCGCAGGTTTTCCAATTTCACGTGGATCAGCCTGCCGATACCGTTTCCGGCTCGGCGTCGGCATAGATGATCAGCGGCTGCGCGTCCGAGGTCACCGCCTCTTCGTTCACGACCACCTTGGTCACGTTCTTCATGCCCGGCAGTTCGAACATCGTGTCCAGCAGGATGTCTTCCAGAATCGAGCGCAAACCGCGCGCACCCGTCTTGCGCTCGATCGCCTTCTTGGCGATTGCCTTCAGCGCGTCCTCGGTAAAGTCCAGCTCGACGTTTTCCAACTCGAACAGGCGCTGATACTGCTTGACCAGCGCGTTCTTGGGCTTGGTCAGGATAGTGACCAGAGCGTCCTCATCCAGATCCTCGAGCGTGGCCAGAACCGGCAAACGGCCGACGAATTCCGGGATCAGACCGAATTTCAGCAGATCCTCGGGTTCCAGATCTTGGAAGATCTCGCCCACGCCGCGTTCGTCATTGTCGCGCACATCGGCGCCAAAGCCCATGGCCGAACCCTTGCCACGCTGCGCGATGATCTTGTCGAGGCCCGCGAATGCGCCGCCGCAGATGAACAGGATGTTGGTGGTGTCCACCTGCAGGAATTCCTGCTGCGGGTGCTTGCGGCCGCCCTGCGGCGGCACGCTGGCCACGGTGCCTTCCATCAGTTTCAGCAGCGCCTGCTGCACGCCCTCGCCCGAAACGTCTCGGGTGATCGAGGGGTTTTCCGACTTGCGGGTGATCTTGTCGACCTCGTCGATATAGACGATGCCGCGCTGCGCGCGTTCGACATTGTATTCGCTGGCTTGCAGCAGTTTGAGGATGATGTTCTCGACATCCTCGCCCACGTAACCGGCCTCGGTCAGCGTGGTCGCGTCGGCCATGGTAAACGGAACGTCCAGAATCCGCGCCAGAGTCTGCGCCAGAAGGGTCTTACCGCAGCCCGTCGGGCCGATCAGCAGGATGTTCGACTTGGCCAGTTCGATGTCACTGCCGGCCTTCTGCGCGTGGTTCAGGCGTTTGTAGTGGTTGTGCACCGCTACCGACAGCACGCGCTTAGCCCGCGCCTGGCCGATGACATAATCGTCCAGAACCTCGCAGATATCTTTGGGCGTCGGAACGCCGTCGGTGGATTTCAGCCCGCTGGCCTTGGTTTCCTCGCGGATGATGTCCATGCACAGTTCGACGCATTCATCGCAGATGAATACGGTCGGACCAGCAATCAGCTTGCGCACCTCGTGCTGGCTCTTGCCGCAGAAGCTGCAATAGAGCGTGTTCTTGCTGTCACCGCCTGAATTCGTCGCCATGGTCTACCTTTCGGGCTTCATCCCTGCGGCCCCGTGCGGACCGCGCTTGCCACCTTGGTCCAAGCTTAGGCCAGCGCCAAGGCAGCTACAATCTCAAAATCGTACCCCGCACCTGTGGGTGCGGGGTTTCCGCATCACGCTTCGTCGGGCTCGGCCTTCGTCCGGCTTTCGACGATTTCGTCGATGTGGCCCCATTCTTTGGCCTCTTCCGGGCTCATGAAGTTGTCACGATCCAGCGCCTTTTCAATGGTCTTTTTCGACTGTCCGGTATGCTTGGCATAGATATCGTAAAGGCGATCCTTCAGCTTTTGCGTCTCGGCCGCGTGAATCATGATGTCGCTGGCCTGACCCTGATAGCCGCCGCTGGGCTGGTGCACCATGATGCGGCTGTTGGGCAGCGCAAAACGCATCCCCTTCTCGCCCCCGGCCAGCAGAACCGACCCCATCGAGGCTGCCTGGCCGATCACCAAGGTCGAACATTTCGGCTTGATGTACTGCATTGTGTCGTAGATGGCCAACCCGCTGGTCACCACGCCACCGGGCGAGTTGATGTAGATCGAGATTTCCTTGTTCGGATTCTCGGCCTCGAGGTGCAGCAGCTGCGCGACGATCAGATGACTCATCCCGTCGTGGATCGGGCCGTTTATGAACACGATCCGCTCCTTCAGAAGGCGCGAGAAGATGTCATAGGCGCGCTCTCCGCGGCTGGTCTGCTCGACGACCATCGGGACGAGCGTGTTCATGTAAGTGTCAACTGGATCGAACATTCGGAACCTGCCTGATTTGCTATGGACCGGGACCATACCCGGAAAGACGTTACACGAGTCTTAGTGTCGGCGCCGAGGGGCTGCAAGGGGTCAGCCGCGCCAGAGTTTGCGATGCGGACATGACCGCCAATCTACGTTGCCCGTATGCCATCCTCTGCAATCGGCGCAACAGGGCGAACTGCCCAGGCTGCTTGCGCTCGCATTACAAGATTGCGAAGCGTTCTTATGGAAATTCCCGATTACTAAGTGTAAACGACCGCCAGCAATACCCATGGAGCCTTGGGCACGCCGCCCTCGTCGAGTTACAGTCAAAAAGGTCAAACAGGATGACGCTTCCCAAGCTTTCTTCGGACATGTCCAACGAAGAAATGGACCGCATGGCAGAAAACGCGGCCCGTGCGGCGAGTTTTCTGAAAGCCATAAGCCACGAAGGGCGGCTGATGATCCTGTGCCATTTGGCCTCGGGCGAGAAATCCGTGACCGAACTCGAAGAACTGCTGTCCGCACGACAAGCCGCCGTGTCCCAGCAATTGGCGCGTCTGCGCTTCGAGGGGCTGGTGGTTCCCCGCCGCGAGGGGAAAGCCATTTACTATAGCCTGGCCGACGACCGTCCGCGCAAGATGATCGAAACGGTGTACGAGTTGTTCTGCTCGGACCAATGATTGATGCCGAAACCGGCATTCGATCAGGATCCCCGCCGCGAAAGATGCTTGTGCAGAGAGGTGGTTCGGTTTGTTTGAACCGTTTCGTAGGTTGGTTTTCCGCTCGGTTATGCCGCCGCGATTGGTGACGACGGGTTGAGATATGCCTGATCGGGTGTCTGCATTTCCAACGATGAATGCGGTCTCCGCGTGTTGTAAAATATCAGGTACCGGTGCCCCTACCCCAAAGAAGAGATCCGCCGTTATGTTTAGGAAAACGGAGAATCGGAAAGGCAACGGGGAGACACAAGCCGGAAGAAATTGTCACGGTGTGAGGGGACCGTGGCCCGAGTGGGGCCGCGCAAGCCCCAATCACACGGCAGGTTGAGGTGCTTGTCGGCCATTCTCAAGCAACCGAGATGGCGGGTTCAAGAAAATTCAGGATTATGACCACACACACATTGGCACCCGGGCCTGAAACTGAAAAATGGATACCAAATGCTAGGAAGAAGGTCATTTAGACGCGCCAAATGGCCAAAAATTTCTGGTTATTTCACCTCAACTCCGGCCTTCCCCCATCAACCACATTTTGAATGACCGCAGCTTGCGCAGGTCATGCAGCCTTCGATCATGCGCATCTCATACTGACCGCAGGACGGGCAGGCCTTGCCGCGGGGAGCGTCCATATTGACCACCTGCGCCTGCGGGTCGGATTTCAGTCCCATCCCTTCCCCCTCAAGGAACCCGATCGCAATCATGTGCTGCTCGATCACGCCACCGATCGCCGCTAGGATCGAGGGGATGTACTTGCCCTGCACCCAGGCCCCGCCGCGCGGGTCGAACACGGCCTTCAGTTCTTCGACCACAAAGGACACGTCGCCACCGCGCCGGAACACGGCCGAGATCATCCGGGTCAGGGCCAGCGTCCAGGCGTAATGCTCCATGTTCTTAGAGTTGATGAACACCTCGAACGGACGCCGCCGGCCACCGATGACGATGTCGTTGATCGTCAGATAGATCGCGTGCTCGCTATCGGGCCATTTCAGCTTGTAGGTCGACCCCTCCAGCGACTGCGGCCGGTCCAGCGGTTCGGACATGTAGATGACATCGCCGCCATCCACCTCGTGCGGCGCATCCGCGCTTTCACCTGGCACCTTGTCGTCGCTTTCCGAAACCGTCAGCACCGAACCTGTCACGTCGTTCGGGCGATAGGTCGTGCAGCCTTTGCAGCCCTGATCCCAGGCCTGCATGTACACGTCCTTGAAAGCATCGAACGCGATGTCCTCGGGGCAGTTGATCGTCTTCGAGATCGAGCTGTCGATCCATTTCTGCGCGGCAGCCTGCATCTTGACATGCTCGGCCGGGGTCAGGGTCTGGGCGTTCACGAAATAGTCGGGCAGTTCGACGTCGCCGAACTTGTCGCGCCACATCTGAACGGCATAGTCCACCACCTCTTCCTCGGTGCGCGAGCCGTCCTTCTGCAGCACCTTGCGGGTGTAGGCATAGGCAAAGACCGGCTCGATCCCCGACGACACGTTGCCCGCATACAGAGAGATCGTCCCCGTGGGCGCGATCGAGGTCAGCAAAGCGTTGCGGATGCCGTGTTCGCGGATTGCCTCGCGGACATCGTCATCCATCTGCTGCATGGTGCCGCTGGCCAGGTATTTCTCGGCATCGAACAGGGGAAAGGCCCCTTTTTCCTTGGCCAAGTCCACCGACGCCAGATACGCGGCGCGAGCGATCGCGTGCAACCAGCGCTCGGTCTGACGCGCCGCCTCGTCCGAGCCATAGCGCAGACCCAGCATCAACAGCGCATCCGCAAGCCCGGTCACGCCCAGACCGATACGACGCTTGGCCTGCGCCTCGGCGGCCTGCTGCGGCAGCGGGAATTTCGAGGCATCCACCACGTTGTCCATCATGCGAACGGCCGTGGCGACAAGCTCCTGCAATGCCGCCTCGTCCAGACAGGCGGCGTCTTCGAACGGCGCCGACACCAGCCGCGCCAGGTTGATCGAACCCAACAGACAGGCGCCATAAGGCGGCAGTGGCTGCTCTCCGCACGGGTTGGTGGCGGCGATGGTCTCGCAATAGCTCAGGTTGTTGGCCTGGTTGATCCGGTCGATGAAGATCACGCCCGGCTCGGCATAGTCATAGGTGGCCTGCATGATCTTGTTCCACAGGTCGCGGGCCTGAACCGTGTGATAGACCTTGCCGTCAAAGACCAGCTCCCACGATGCATCGGCCTTGACCGCGTCCATGAAGGCATCCGTCACCAGAACCGACATGTTGAACATACGAAGGCGGGCCGGGTCGGATTTGGCGGTGATGAACTGTTCGATATCCGGATGGTCGCAGCGCATGGTCGCCATCATCGCGCCCCGGCGCGAGCCCGCCGACATGATCGTGCGGCACATGGCGTCCCACACATCCATGAACGACAGCGGCCCCGAGGCATCGGCGGCCACCCCATGCACATCCGCGCCGCGCGGCCGGATGGTCGAGAAATCATAGCCGATCCCCCCGCCCTGCTGCATGGTCAGCGCAGCCTCTTTCAGCATGTCGAAAATACCGCCCATGCTGTCGGGGATCGTGCCCATGACGAAACAATTGAACAGGGTCACCTGCCGCGCGGTACCTGCTCCGGCCGTGATGCGCCCAGCGGGCAGGTATTTGAAGTCCTCAAGCGCCTCGTAGAACTTCTGTTCCCAATGCACGGGGTCCTTTTCCACCCGTGCCAGATCGCGCGCAATCCGCCGCCATGTATCCTCGACCGACTTGTCGATCGGCGTGCCATCCGCTTTTTTGAAGCGGTATTTCATGTCCCAGATCTGCTCGGCGATGGGGGCGGCAAAGCGGCTCATTGGTGATTCCCTGTCTTGAAAGAGACGGTCATATTAAACCCATTGCGCCCGCCGCCACAACAGCTTGATGAAAGGCGCCAGAGAACTACAATATCAAGGTGACCCTTGGGACGACTCTGTGGGGGAGTTGTGGATAACTACGTGAACCTGATCAAACTTTCGGTCGGCTCGGAAAGCGTCGCCAGCCTGGCCGCGTGGCAGGACAGCTACCGGCTGCGCTTTGACGACCACCTGCCCCGTCACATCACCCGCATGTGGCCCAAGCGCGAGGCCGAAATCCTGAACGGAGGGTCGATCTACTGGGTCATCAAGGGCGTGGTGCAGTGCCGCCAGCGCATCCTGCGTCTGGACGAGGTGATCGGGCAGGACGGCATCCGCCGCTGCGCCATCGTGCTGGACCCGCAAGTCCATCGCACACAGGGCGCGCAGAAACGGCCCTTTCAAGGCTGGCGCTATCTGAAACCCGAGGACAGCCCCGCAGACTTGCCCGAAAGCCGCGCGCAGGACGACGCCCTGCCCGAGGATCTGAACCGCGCGCTGGCTGAAATCGGAGTGCTCTAGCCTCAGCCCAAACGGCGCATTACTTCTGCCAGAGCAGCCTTTTCGCCCCCCCCGTACTCCGCAACCCGGCTGCGCCACAAAGTGGCCTGCGATTGCAGGATCAACCCATCTGACAGGATCTTGAGGTGGTTGGCACGCAGGGTCTCGCCGGTCGAGGTGATGTCGGCAATCGCCTCGGCGGTTTCGTTCATCACCGTTCCCTCGGTCGCCCCCTGGCTGTCGACCAGCGTATAATCGGCAACCCCAGAATCGGTCAGGAACTCTCGCACCAGACGGTGGTACTTGGTGGCGATCCGCAGGCGGTGCCCATGCGTGGCCCGAAAGGCGGCGGCGGCGGCGTCCAGATCATCCAGCGTTTCGACATCGACCCAGCAGGCCGGAACCGCGATCACCAGATCGGCCTGGCCGAAGCCCAGCGGTGCGATTTCTTCGACCTGCTGTTCCCAGCGTGGCAATTTTTCGTGCACCAGGTCGGTGCCTGTCACGCCCAAGTGAATCCGCCCGGCAGCCAGCTCGCGCGGAATCTCTCCGGCCGACAGCAGGATCAGCGAGACATCCTCGATCCCGTCCACCTTGCCAGCGTATTCCCGGTCGGACCCGGCGCGCGACAGCTCGATCCCGTGGCGGGCGAACCAGGCAAAGGTTTTCTCCATCAGCCGCCCCTTGGACGGCACGCCCAGCTTCAGGGTCATTGGCCCGCCTCCTCGATTTCCAGCATCAGGTCGGGGCGCAGCACGCCACCCACCGCCGGGATCTCGGCCCCGTTGCCCAGCCGCCGCGTCAGCGCATCATAGCGCCCACCGGTAGCGATAGGCGGCAGATCGGGGCGGCGCTCGGCGTAGAAGCCGAAAACGAACCCGTCGTAATATTCCATCGAGGTGCGCCCATACGAGGCCTCGAAATCCAGCTTGCCGACATCAACGCCACGCGCCTGCAGGGCGGCGATCCGCGCCTCGAGCCGGTCCAGCGCGGGGGTGATCTGGGGCAGATCGACGGCGATGTCGCGCAGATGCTCCAGCGCATAGGGCATGGTCTCGCGCACGCCCAGCAACGAGTCCAGCCCGGCCATTTCCGTGTCGGAAATCGGCGGTGTGTCGCGGTCGGCGCGCAGGGCGTCGATACGGGCAGCGATCTCGGCCGGTCGGCGCTTGCCGATCATCGGCGCGTCACAGGCCATCGGGTCGGCCGCCGCGAGCAACGCGGCGCGGTGGTCCGGCTCGGGCTTGCGGCCCGCGAACCGGTCCAGCAGAGCCCGGAACCGACGCGGTCGCCACAGATGGCGCATCAGCGCAGCCTTGCGTTGGTCGGAGGTGCGCAGGCCTTGTACTGCAGCGGTCAGAATGCCGATGTCACCGGTCGCCGCGCGCAGCGGCAGGCCCCGCAATTGCAGGGCAAACAGCGAGAACACCTCAGCATCGGCGCCTGCCGGATCGTCGCGGTCAAAGATCTCATAGCCAACCTGGATGTATTCATTGGCGCGGTCGGGGTCGTGTTCCTGACGGCGGAACACCTCGCCCGAATAGGTATACCGCGCCGGTTCGGCCCCGTCGCGCATGTGCATCTGCACCACCGGCAGGGTGAAATCCGGGCGCAGCATCTGTTCGCCACGCAGCGCGTCCGAGGTGACATAGGCGCGCGCGCGGATATCCTCGCCATAAAGGTCCAGCAGCGTCTCGGCCGATTGCAGCAGCGGCGTGTCGACGAACTGCGCCCCGGCGGCCTCGAAACGCACGCGCATCATCGCGGCCCGGGCCTGGATCTGGGATCGGTTGGGCATGGCTCAGTCCTGACTGTCCAGCATCTCGCGCACCTTGGCGACCAGATCGCCGCGGGGTACCTCGAACTGGCTGGGGCGCTCCTTCCATTCCTCAAGCGTGGCGCTCTCGGCGATCTTGGCGCCCAGGATTAGGTCCTTGATCTGAACAACGCCGCGGTCCTTCTCGTCCCCGCCCTCGATCACCGCGACGGGCGAGTTGCGCTTGTCCGCGTATTTCAGTTGATTGCCGAAATTCTTGGGGTTGCCCAGATAGACCTCGGCGCGGATGCCGGCATTGCGCAGTTCGGCCACCATCGCCTGATAGTCGGCCATACGGTCCCGGTCCATCACGGTCACGACGACCGGCCCGGTGTCATGTGACTTGATCCGCCCTTTCTCGCGCAGCGCGGCCAGCAACCGGTCGACCCCGATCGAGACACCGGTCGCGGGCACTTCCTGCCCGGTGAAGCGCTTGACCAGATCATCATAGCGCCCGCCGCCTGCGACGGAACCAAATTGCCGCTTGCGACCCTTTTCATCGAAGATCTCGAAGGTCAGCTCGGCCTCGTAGACAGGACCGGTGTAGTATCCCAGCCCTCGCACGACCGAGGGGTCGATCTGGATGCGATCGGCGCCATAGCCTCCCGCAGCCAGCAATTCGCCGATCTGCTCCAGCTCGGAGATGCCTTCAGCGCCGATCTTGCTGTCACCCACGGCCGCGCTCAGGTTGGCCAGCGTTCCGGCGGCGTCATCGGCTTTCGAGGTCAGGAAGGCGATCACCGGCTCGGCCTGATCGTCGGACAGACCCACGCCCTCGATAAACGCGCCCGAGGCGTCCAGCCGACCCTTGGTCAGCAACTCGCGCACGCCCTGCTCGCCCACCTTGTCGAACTTGTCGATGGTGCGCAGAACGTCATCGCGCGCCGCCGCGTCCGCGCCCAGGCCCATGGCCTCGAGCACGCCGTTGAGGACCTTGCGGTTGTTGACCCGCACCAGATAGTCGCCGCGCGGGATGCCCACGGTCTCCAGCGTGTCAGAGAGCATGGCGCAGATCTCGGCATCCGCGGCCATGCTGGCCGTACCGACCGTATCCGCATCGCATTGATAGAACTGGCGATACCGCCCCGGACCCGGCTTTTCGTTGCGCCAGACCGGACCCATCGCATAGCGGCGATAGGGCGTGGGCAGGTCGTTGCGATGTTGGGCATAGACCCGAGCCAGCGGCGCGGTCAGGTCATAGCGCAGCGCCATCCAGTCGCCGTTGCCGCCCTCGTCAAACTCCTGCCAGGCGAACACGCCTTCGTTGGGGCGATCGACATCGGGCAGGAACTTGCCCAGCGCTTCGACCGTTTCCACGGCGCTGCTTTCCAGCGCATCAAACCCATAGCGATGATAGACGTCCGCAATCGTCCGCAGCATCTCGGTGCGCTGCGTGACTTCCTGGCCGAAATAGTCGCGGAACCCTTTCGGCGTGACGGCCTTGGGGCGGGGCTGTTTCTTGGGCTTGGCCATGTGGGGCGTCCTTGGGATTTCATCACTTGCGCGCGCGGTCTATCCCATGGTCTGGGTCGGGGCAAGCCAGCGCTGGCATTGCGTGCGCCACAGCGGTATGACCGCACCAGATCACAGGAGCCCCAGCGATGCAGCATCTGGAAGAGAAAATCGCCCACCTGACCCGCACCGTGGATGACCTGAGCATGGTCGTCGCCAAGCAGCAGGACGAGATCGATCGCCTGACCCGCCATGTCGCGATGCTGATGCAGCGCGAGGCCGAACGCGCGCAGGAGGGGTCCGGCGGGGTCATCCTGGGCGACGAACGCCCGCCGCATTATTGAAGGGGCGTCAGACCTCCTGCACGTCCATCACGCCATCGAGCGATTTGATCGCACCCTTGATCTGCGGGTTGATGGGGAAATCCTGCCCCAGATCCATCTCGACTTCGCCCGGCAGGCCCGGGTCCATCAGGCACAGGTGAACCGGCCCCTTCGCGGCATTTCGGGCCGCCCCCGCCGCGTCCTGCAAAACCCGTGCCACGGTGGACACCACCTGCGGCTGATCGACGAAGATGCGCAGACCCGTTGCCCCGGCCTCGGCCACCACCGAATCCGCCGGACCGACCGAGCGCGCCAGCAGCTTCAGCTGGTCGGCCTCCATCGTGGCTTCGGCCGTCAGCACGACCTGCGCACCGGTTTCCAGATACTCGCGTGATTTCTCCAAGGTTTCCGAGAACAGCGTCACCTCGTATGCCCCCGTAGGGTCGGACAGCTGGGCAAAGGCGAACCGGTTGCCCTTGGCCGATTTCCGTTCCTGTCGCCCGGCGACCACACCGGCCATCTTGGCGATCAACGGACCCGAGCGTGCCTTTTCGGTAACCTCGTCCAGCGTCATCACCTGCTTGCGTTTCAGGGCGGGCATGTAGTCGTCCAGCGGGTGGCCGGAGAGGTAGAAGCCGATGGCCTTGAACTCCTCGCTCAGGCGTTCGGCGGGCAGCCAGTCTGGCGATTTCGACAGGCGCGGTTCGGGCAGATCGTCGCCCGCCTCGCCGAACAGCGACACCTGGTTCGAATTCTTCTGCTCGTGGATCGCCGCCGAATACTGCACCAGCTGTTCGAGGCTTTCGAACACCCGGCGGCGGTTCTTGTCCAGCTCGTCGAAGGCCCCCGCGCGGGCCAGCATCTCCAGCGGCCGTTTGCCGACCTTTTTCAGATCGACCCGGCGGGCGAAGTCAAAGAGGTTGACGAAAGGCTTGTCGCCCCGCCCCTGCACCACGAGGTTCATCGCCTCGACGCCCACGTTTTTCAGCGCGCCCAGAGCATAGACCAGCTGGCCATCCACCACGTCGAAGGTCGCCAGCGAGCGGTTCACGCAGGGCGGCACGTAAGGCAGGCCCAGCCCCTTGCGGACCTCTTCGAAATACACCGCCAGCTTGTCGGTCAGGTGGATATCGCAGTTCATGACGCCGGCCATGAACTCGACCGGGTGGTTCGCCTTGAGCCAGCCGGTCTGGTAGCTGACCACCGCATAGGCCGCCGCGTGGGATTTGTTGAAGCCGTAGTTGGCGAATTTTTCCAGCAGGTCGAACACCTCGGAGGCCTTCTTGGCATCCACGCCGTTCTTGGCCGCGCCAGCCTCGAATTTCGGGCGTTCGGCGTCCATCGCCTCTTTGATCTTCTTGCCCATCGCGCGGCGCAGCAGGTCGGCGCCGCCAAGGCTGTAGCCCGCCATGACCTGCGCGATCTGCATCACCTGTTCCTGGTAGACGATGATGCCTTGGGTTTCTTCCAGGATGTGGTCGATCAGCGGGTGAACGGATTGGATCTGGCGCTGGCCGTTCTTGACCTCGCAATAGGTGGGGATGTTCTCCATCGGGCCGGGGCGGTAGAGCGCCACGAGCGCCACGATGTCCTCGATGCAGGTGGGTTTCATGCGCTTGAGCGCGTCCATCATGCCCGAGCTTTCAACCTGGAACACCGCCACGGTCTTGGCCGCGGAATAGAGCTTGTAGGTGGCCGGATCGTCCAGCGGGATCGCGTTGATCTCGTTCACCGCGCCTTCGGGCGGGTCATAGAGCTGCCGCCCGTCGGCGGCAATGTGCAGGTCGCGGCCCGACTTGCGGATCAGGTCCACCGCGTTCTGGATCACGGTCAGGGTCTTTAGGCCCAGGAAGTCGAACTTCACCAGACCGGCCTGTTCCACCCATTTCATGTTGAACTGGGTCGCGGGCATGTCCGAGCGCGGGTCCTGGTAGAGCGGCACCAGCTCGTCCAGCGGCCGGTCGCCGATCACCACGCCGGCGGCGTGGGTCGAGGCGTTGCGCAACAGCCCCTCGACCTGCTGGCCGTAAGTCAGAAGGCGGTCCACCACCTCTTCGTTGCGGGCCTCTTCGCGCAGGCGGGGTTCGTCCTTGAGCGCCTTTTCGATCGACACCGGCTTGACCCCTTCGACCGGGATCATCTTGGACAGGCGGTCCACCTGGCCGTAGGGCATCTGCAGCACCCGCCCGATGTCGCGCACCGCGGCCTTGGACAAGAGCGCGCCGAAGGTGATGATCTGGCCTACCTTGTCGCGGCCGTATTTCTGCTGAACGTAGCGGATCACCTCTTCGCGGCGGTCCATGCAGAAGTCGATGTCGAAGTCGGGCATCGAGACCCGCTCGGGGTTCAGGAAGCGTTCGAACAGCAGGCTGTAGCGCAGCGGGTCAAGGTCGGTGATCGTCAGCGCATAGGCCACCAGCGAGCCCGCCCCCGAGCCCCGCCCCGGACCGACCGGAATGTTGTGCTCCTTGGCCCATTTGATGAAGTCGGCAACGATCAGGAAGTAGCCGGGGAACCCCATGCTTTCGATGATGCCCAGTTCGAAATCCAGACGCTTCTGGTATTCCTCGGGCGGGACGGCGTGGGGGATCACCGCCAGACGTTTCTGCAGCCCCTCGTTGGCCTGACGCCGCAGTTCCTCGACCTCGTCATCGGCGAATTTCGGCAGGATCGGG
Source organism: Ruegeria sp. BHSC043 (assembly GCF_059612985.1). Classification (NCBI taxonomy): domain Bacteria; kingdom Pseudomonadati; phylum Pseudomonadota; class Alphaproteobacteria; order Rhodobacterales; family Roseobacteraceae; genus Ruegeria; species Ruegeria sp. BHSC043. Next base: position 221,095 of record NZ_JBXWRS010000004.1, read on the forward strand.
TTGCGCTTGTAGGCCATGAAGGCGCAGCGCTTGGCGATCTCGACGGTGTTCTCGATCGCCTCGGGCAGGTCGGCGAAGAGCGTGGCCATTTCCTGCGGTGACTTGAAATAGTGCTGCGCGGTCAGGCGGCGGCGGCCCTCCTGCTGGTCGACATAGGCGCCCTCGGCGATGCAGATCAGGGCATCGTGCGCCTCATACATGTCCGAGGTTGGGAAATAGACGTCATTGGTGGCCACCAGCGGCAGGTTCTTGGCATAGGCCATTTCCACGTGGCCGCGCTCGGTCAGGCGCTCGGCCTCCGGCTGGCCATCCTCGCCGGGGTGGCGTTGCAGTTCGATATACAGGCGATCGGGGAACATCGCGGCCAGCCGGTCCACCAGCGCCTCGGCCGCCGGGCGCTGGCCCTGCTGCAACAGGCGGCCCACGGGGCCGTCCGGGCCGCCGGTCAGGCAGATCAGGCCCTCCGAATGGCGCTGAAGTTCATCCAGAGTAACCTGCGGCAGCTGCCCGCCCTTGTCCACATAGAGGCACGAGCTGAGCTTCATCAGGTTCTCATACCCGGTCTCGGACTGGGCCAGCAGCACCACGGGCGCAGGCTGCGTCGGCTTGTCGCCCGGCTGTGCGGTCACATAACCGAGGTCCACCTGGCAGCCGATGATCGGCTGGATTCCCGCGCCGCTGGCGGTGACGGAAAACTCCAGCGCGCAGAACATGTTGTTGGTATCGGTGACCGCAACGGCGGGCATGTCCATCTGCTCGCACAGACCGGGCAGCTTTTTCAGCCGCACAGCGCCTTCCAGCAGGGAATATTCGGTATGAACGCGGAGGTGGATGAATCGCGGAGAACTGCTCATTAGCGCAGGCTATCCCACTCGGCGCGCGGGCAAAAGACAGAAGGATACCGGCGGGTTGCTCAAACAATAATCAGCGATTATTCGGGTTTTTCAGAAGGTGCTTCACTTGAGATCGGGGAGTAATGGCAAAAAGGTGTTTTGTTTCAAAGTCGTGCCCGGATCAGGCGGTCGATACACCTGTCACGACGAATAGGAATGGTGCATTCCAGGGGCGGTTTTTCTTGCCAGCCGTCCGGCGCTGTTTCTAACATCTTTCGGCAAGCTACAAGCCCGCTTCTTTCTCTACGTCGCATCGAGAGAGGGCACCCATGGGCGCAACGGGGTAACGCGACGGGTTTCTAGAATGAACATCACGTTTCTTCTGAACGGAGAGACTGTGGAGCTGGCGGATGTCGATCCGACGGCCACATTGCTGGATTGGCTGCGCGAGGACCGCGGCCTGACAGGCACGAAGGAAGGCTGCAACGAGGGCGACTGCGGCGCCTGCACCGTGATGGTGACGGATGAGGGCGGCGCCAAGGCGCTGAATGCCTGCATCCTGTTTCTACCGCAGCTGCATGGCAAGGCGGTGCGCACTGTCGAAGGCACGAGCGGGCCGGATGGCCAGATGCACCCGGTTCAGCAGGCGATGGTCGAGCATCACGGCTCGCAATGCGGGTTCTGCACGCCGGGTTTCGTGATGTCTATGGTGGCCAGCCATGCGAATGGCGCGACCGATCACGACACGCAACTGGCCGGCAACCTGTGCCGCTGCACCGGCTATGCCCCGATCATCCGCGCGGCAAAGGCCGTCGAAGACCAGCCGGTGCCGGTCTGGATCAGGGACACGCCGGTGGCGGTCGAACCCGCCTCGCCGATGATGCCGCGCTCGTCCGACGAGCTGGCCGAGGTCTATGCCAGCCATCCCGAGGCGACTCTGGTGGCCGGCGCCACTGATGTGGGCCTGTGGGTGACCAAGCAGTTGCGCGATCTGGACCCGGTGATCTTTCTGGGCGGTTGCGACGATCTGAAGGAGATCTCGATCACCGAAGACGAGGTCCGCATCGGTGCGATGGTGGACATGAACCGCATGGGCGCGGCGATGGCCGATCTGCACCCCTCCTATGCCGAGATGATCCGGCGCTATGCCAGCGTGCAGGTGCGCCATGCGGCCACCGTGGGGGGCAACATCGCCAACGGCTCGCCCATCGGGGACAACCCGCCCGCGCTGATCGCGCTGGGGGCGACGCTGCATCTGCGCAAAGGGGACGCGCGGCGGTCGATCCCGCTGGAGGATTTCTTTGTCGATTACGGCCAGCAGGACCGCGCGCCCGGCGAGTTCGTCGAGGCGGTCAGCTTTGCCCGTCAATCGGACCGGCTGAAATGCTACAAGCTGAGCAAGCGGTTCGATCAGGATATCTCGGCCGTGTGTGGCTGTTTCAATGTCACCGTTTCGGATGGCGTCGTGGCGCAGGCGCGCATCGCCTTCGGTGGCATGGCGGGCATTCCGAAGCGGGCCGCGGCGGTCGAGGCCGCCTTGGTCGGCAAGGCGTGGACGCATGAGACCGTTCAGGCCGCGCTGCCGGCGTTTGACGGGGATTTCACCCCGCTGACCGACATGCGCGCCTCGGCCGAATACCGGCTGGAGACGGCCAGGGCGATGCTGGAGCGGTATTTCGCAGAGGATCAGGGCGAGTTGACCAACGTGCTTGAGGTGTCGGCATGAGCGTGACCAAGCCCCTGCCCCATGACGCAGCACATCTGCATGTGTCGGGAACCGCGCGTTACGTGGATGACATTCCGACGCCCAAAGGCACGCTGCACCTGGCCTTTGGGTTCAGCCCGATCGCCAAGGGCCGGATCACGGCGATGGACCTGTCGGCGGTGAAGGCCGCCGAGGGCGTCGTGATGGTGATGACGGCTGAGGACCTCCCCTTTGCCAATGACGTCTCGCCCTCGGTCCATGACGAGCCGCTGCTAGCGGACGGGACGGTGAACTATGTGGGCCAGCCCGTGTTTCTGGTCGTCGCCACCAGCCATCTGGCGGCGCGCAAGGCGGCGCGGCTGGGCAGGATCGACTATGCCGAGGAAACGCCGATCCTGACCATCGAGGAGGCCTTGGCCGCGGACAGCCGGTTCGAGGACGGCCCGCGGATCTACGCCAAGGGCGACGCCGACGCCGCCATCGCGCAGGCGTCGCATGTGATCGAAGGCACGTTCGAGATCGGCGGGCAAGAGCATTTCTACCTGGAAGGTCAGGCCGCGCTGGCGGTGCCGAACGAGGGCGGGGACATGCTGGTGCATTCCTCGACCCAGCACCCGACCGAGATCCAGCACAAGGTGGCCGAGGCGCTGGGTGTTCCCATGAACGCCGTGCGGGTCGAGACCCGGCGGATGGGCGGCGGCTTTGGCGGCAAGGAAAGTCAGGGTAATGCGCTGGCCGTGGCCTGCGCCATCGCGGCGCGGGCGACCGGGCGGGCCTGCAAGATGCGCTATGACCGCGACGACGACATGATCATCACCGGCAAGCGGCATGCCTTCCGCATCAGCTACAAGGCCGGGTTCGACGCGGAGGGGCGCATTCAGGGTGTCTCGTTCAAGCATTACGCCATCTGCGGCTGGGCGCAGGACCTGTCGCTGCCAGTGGCCGACCGGGCGATGCTGCATGCCGACAACGCCTATCTGTTGCCCAACGCGCGGATCGAGAGCCATCGGCTGAAGACCAACACCCAATCGGCGACGGCGTTTCGCGGCTTTGGCGGGCCGCAGGGCATGGTGGGGATCGAGCGGGTGATGGATCACGCAGCGCATGTGCTGGGGCTGGACCCGGTCGAGCTGCGGCGGCGGAATTACTATGCGGCTCCGGCTGAGGGGGGCTCTGCCCCCCGGCCTGCGGCCTCCCCCCGGAGTATTTCCGAAAAGATGAAGGGGAATACCACGCCCTATGGGCAGGTGGTCGAGGATTTCGAGCTGCACGGGATGACCGAAGCCCTGCTGGCGTCGAGCGACTATGCCGCGCGCAAGGCGGCGGTCGCGGCGTGGAATGCCGAGAACCGCGTTGTCAAGAAGGGCATCGCCTTTTCGCCGGTGAAATTCGGGATTTCCTTTACGCTGACCCATCTGAACCAGGCCGGGGCGCTGGTGCATGTGTATCAGGATGGCTCGGTGCATCTGAACCATGGCGGCACCGAGATGGGCCAGGGGCTGTTTCAGAAAGTGGCGCAGGTGGCGGCCGCGCGGTTCGGCATTCCGCTGGAGATGGTCAAGATCACGGCGACCGATACCGCGAAGGTGCCGAATACTTCGGCCACGGCGGCCTCGTCCGGCAGCGATCTGAACGGGATGGCCGTCAGGGCCGCCTGCGACACGATCCGCGACCGGATGGCCGCCTATCTGGGCCAGCGGCATCAGGCCGACCCATCGGCGGTCGTCTTTGCTGACGGCCGGGTTACCGTGGGCGAGGAAAGCTACAGCTTTGCCGAGGCGGCGGCGCTGGCCTATCAAGGGCGCGTCAGCCTGTCGGCGACCGGGTTCTACAAGACGCCCAAGATCGAGTGGGACCGGATCAAGGGTCAGGGGCGTCCGTTCTATTACTTCGCCTATGGCGCGGCGGTGACCGAGGTGGCGGTGGATACCCTGACCGGGGAAAACCGGATTCTGCGGGCGGATATCCTGCATGATGCCGGCGCCTCGCTGAACCCTGCGCTGGATATCGGGCAGGTCGAGGGCGGCTATGTGCAGGGCGCGGGCTGGCTGACGACCGAGGAGCTGGTCTGGGACGACAAGGGCCGGCTGCGCACCCATGCGCCCTCGACCTACAAGATTCCCGCCTTTTCGGACCGCCCCGGCATCTTCAATGTCGCACTATGGGACGGCCGGAACCGCGAGGACACGATTTACCGCTCGAAGGCGGTGGGTGAGCCGCCCTTCATGCTGGGGATCTCGGCCTGGCTGGCGCTGTCGAATGCCGTTGCGGCCTGTGGCGATGGAGACCCGGGTCTGAACGCTCCGGCCACCGCCGAAGAAGTCTGGCGTGCCATTCGACGCCTGCGTGGAGGCACCTGATGGGATTTGACCGGGAGACATTGAGGGAGGCAGTCGAAAAACACGGCAAGGTGACCCGCGTGGTCATCGCGGCGATACGCGGGTCGTCCCCGCGCGAGGTCGGCGCCGCGATGCTGGTCTGGGACGGCGGGCAGTCGGGCACGATCGGCGGCGGCACGCTCGAGTTTCAGGCGGCCGAGGCGGCCCGGACCCAGCAAGACCGGTCCCGCCTGTCCCGACATGCGCTGGGGCCGGACCTTGGGCAATGCTGCGGCGGCGCCGTCAAGCTGCTGAGCGAGGTCTATGACGCGGAAGCTGTCGCGCAGCTGGACCGCGAGGTGATCGCCCGCCCCGTCACGGATGCTCCGATGCCGCTTTCGGTGAAACGGCTGCTGGCACAGGCCCGCAACCAGGGCCAGCGCCCCGAGCCCCAACTGATCGACGGCTGGATGATCGAACCGGTGCACAGCCCCCTCAGCCAGCTGTGGATCTGGGGGGCCGGACATGTCGGGCGGGCGCTGGTCGGTGTGATGGCCCCCCTGCCCGATCTGGCGATCACCTGGGTGGACACCGCGCCCGACCGTTTTCCCGAGATGGTTCCGCCGGGTGTTACCGCAGTGCCGGCAGCCAATCCGGCGGATCTGGTGCACCACGCTCCGCCAGATGCCGAGCACCTGGTGCTGACATATTCACACAATCTGGACTTTGAACTGTGCAACCGGCTGCTTTGGCATGATTTCCGCTTTGCGGGGCTGATCGGCTCGGCTACGAAATGGGCGCGATTCCGTTCGCGCCTTGCCGCGCTGGGGCATTCACCGGCGCAGATCAGCCGGATCACCTGCCCCATCGGGGACCCGGCCCTGGGCAAGCACCCGCAGATGATCGCAATCGGTGTGGCGGCACATATCCTGCGCCCCGCCCGGCAGAATGACTTGAAGAAGGACCAGAGCGCGTGACCACTCCACTTCTGAGCCTGCAGGGACTGACTAAGGCCTATCCCGGCGTCGTGGCCAATGACCATGTGTCCTTCGACATAGCGGAAGGCGAAGTCCATGCCCTGCTGGGCGAGAACGGCGCCGGCAAGTCCACTCTGGTCAAGATGATCTATGGGCTGGTCAAGCCCGACAGCGGCACGATGCTGATGCGCGGCCAGCCCTACGCCCCAAGCGAACCGCGCGCGGCGCGCGCCGACGGCGTCGCGATGGTGTTCCAGCATTTCTCACTGTTCGACGCGCTGAACGTGGCCGAGAACATCGCCTTGGGCATGGAAAACCCGCCTCCCATGGGCGACCTGGCTGCGCGTATTCGCGAAGTTTCGGAAAATTACGGCCTGCCGCTCGACCCGTACCGGACCGTGGGCGACCTGTCCGCGGGCGAACGCCAGCGGGTCGAGATCATCCGCTGCCTGTTGCAGGACCCCAAGCTGCTGATCATGGACGAACCCACCTCGGTTCTGACACCGCAAGAGGTGGAAATCCTGTTCGAGACGCTGAAAAAGCTGCGCTCGGAGGGTACCTCGATCCTGTACATCTCGCACAAGCTCGAAGAAATCCGCACGCTGTGCGACCACGCCACCATCCTGCGGCTGGGCAAGAATGTGGGCGAATGCGTACCGTCCGAGACCTCGGCCCGCGACATGGCCGAACTGATGGTTGGCTCGGCCTTGCAGACACCGGAACGCGCGGGGCGCGCGTTCGGCCCGGTGGCGCTGGATGTGACCGGCCTGTCGGTGCCGTCTCCGTCCGAGTTCGGCACGGCGCTAAAAAACGTGCACCTGACCGTGCGCAAGGGCGAGGTTCTGGGCATCGGCGGCGTCGCCGGCAACGGGCAGGACGAGTTGCTGGGTGCGCTGTCGGGCGAAATCCTGACCACGGCCGACGCCATCAAATTCAACGGCCAGCCCATCGGCCGGCTGGGGCCCACTGCACGGCGCGAGCTTGGCGTACTGACCGCGCCCGAGGAACGTCTGGGCCATGCGGCGGCACCGGACATGAGTCTGACCGAGAACGCCCTGTTGACCGGGTCGGTGCGGGAAAACCTTGAAACCCGGGGCTTTCTGAAATGGAGCGAAGCCCGGGATTTCGCCGAGCGGATCATCAAAACCTTCGACGTCCGCACGCCCGGCCCTGAGAACGCCGCGCGGTCGCTGTCGGGCGGCAACCTGCAGAAATTCGTGATCGGCCGCGAGGTGCTGCAAAACCCCGAGGTTCTGGTGGTGAACCAGCCGACCTGGGGGGTCGATGCCGCCGCAGCCGCCGCGATCCGTCAGGCTATTCTGGACCTTGCGGCCCAGGGCACGGCTGTGGTTTGCATCAGCCAGGACCTGGACGAGTTGATGGAGATCTCGGACAGTTTCGCCGCGCTGAACGAGGGGCGACTGAGCGCGCCGCGGCCCACGGCCAACCTGAGCGTCGAAGAGATCGGCCTGATGATGGGCGGCGCGCATGGCATGGAGGTGGCGCATGTATAGGCCTCGGCGCGGCTTTCGACCGGCGCACATCAACAAGAACGCAACAGGCAGGGGGATCACGGGATGATCGTGCTGGAGAAACGCCCACAGCCGTCCAAGGCGTGGTCCTACGCCACGCCGCTGGTGGCGGTGGTGGCCACGATGGTGTTCGGCGGGCTGCTGTTCGCCATCTTGGGCAAAAACCCCGTCGAGGCGATCGGCACGATCTTCTGGGAGCCCCTGTTCGGCGAGTTCTCATTCTATTACCGGCCGCAATTGTTGGTGAAAGGCGCGCCGCTGGTCCTGATCGCCATCGGGCTGTCGCTGGGCTTTCGCGCCGGGATCTGGAACATCGGCGCCGAGGGTCAGTACATCATGGGGGCGATTTTCGGCGCGGGCATCGGGCTGGCCTTCTATCCGCTTGATGCTTGGTATGTATTTCCGCTGATGGTCCTCGCCGGGGCCTTTGGCGGCTGGATCTGGGCAATGATCCCGGCCTTTCTGAAAGTGCGCTTCGGCACCAACGAGATTCTTGTCTCGCTGATGCTCGTCTATGTGGCCGAGCAATTCCTGGCCTCGGTCTCGCTGGGGCTGCTTAAAAACCCCGAGGGCTTTGGCTTTCCCGGCTCGCGCAACCTGCAATCCTATGACGCCGCGCACAACGCGGAACTGATCGCAGGATCGGGCATGCACTGGGGTGTGGTCGCGGCCTTCGTTGCGGTAATCTTTGCCTATGTCCTGCTGAACCGGCACATGCTGGGCTTTCACATCCGCCTGACGGGCGAGGCCCCCCGCGCAGCAAGATTCGCAGGCGTGAACCCGCCCCGGCTGATCCTGTTCTGCCTGGGGCTTTCGGGCGCCCTGGCGGGCTTGGCGGGCATGTTCGAAGTGTCCGGCCCGTCGGGCGTGGTGAGCATCGACTTCAACGTGGGCTACGGGTTTACCGCCATCATCGTGGCCTTCCTCGGCCGTCTGCACCCGGTGGGCATCCTTCTGGCCGGCGGCCTGATGGCGCTGACCTATATCGGCGGCGAGATCGCGCAGTCTCAGCTGGGGCTGCCCGCCGCCGCGATTCAGGTGTTTCAGGGGATGCTGCTGTTCTTCCTGCTGGCCTTTGACCTATTGACCAACTACCGCATCCGTGCGGCCCGCAGCGAGGTGGCGTGACCCATGAACCTTGGTGAAATCAACCCCATTCTGCTCATCGCCTCGCTGATGGTGGCGGCCACCCCGCTGTTGCTGGCCGCAATCGGAGAGCTGGTCGTCGAGAAAGCCGGCGTACTGAACCTTGGCGTCGAAGGCATGATGATCGTGGGCGCGATCAGCGGCTTTGCGATCTCGGTCGAGACCGGCTCGCCCTGGCTGGGTTTCGTGGCGGCGGCCATCGGCGGCGCGCTGCTGTCGCTGCTGTTCGTGCTGCTGACCCAGTTCGCACTGGCCAACCAGGTGGCCAGCGGCCTGGCCCTGACGCTGTTCGGCCTGGGCCTCAGCGCGTTGTTGGGGCAAAGCTATGTGGGCATCAAGCCGCCCAGCATGGGCGACATCCACATCCCCGTCCTGAGCGACCTGCCGGTGATCGGCCCCATCCTGTTCCAGCATGATCCGATCCTGTATGTGGGCATCGCGCTGACCGCAGGGGTGTGGGCGATGTTGAAATACACCCGAGCGGGTCTGATCCTGCGCGCGGTGGGGGAAAACCACGATGCCGCCCATGCGCTGGGCTACAAGGTGGTGCGGATCCGCATTCTGGCCATCCTCTTCGGCGGCGCCTGCGCCGGGCTGGGTGGGGCCTATATCAGCCTGATCCGGGTACCACAATGGACCGAAGGCATGACCGCCGGCGTCGGCTGGATCGCGCTGGCACTGGTGGTGTTCGCCAGCTGGAAACCGTGGCGCACCTTGCTGGGTGCCTATCTGTTCGGCGGCATCACCGTTCTGCAGCTGAATTTGCAGGCAGCGGGCGTTGCCATCCCTGTCGAGTATCTGGCAATGTCGCCCTACATCATAACGATCCTTGTGCTCGTGATCCTTTCGGCCGACAAGAGCAGGGCACCTGCCTCACTTGGCCGGACCTTCCACGCCTCGCACTAGGGGCCAACTGTACCAAATTGGGGAGTAACTAAATGAAATTCACTTCACTTCTGGCAAGCGCCGCCATGGCACTTGGCCTTGCCACGGGCGCCGTGGCCGAGGACAAGACAAAGGTCGGGTTCGTCTATGTCGGCCCGGTGGGCGATGGCGGCTGGACCTACGAGCACGACAAGGGCCGTCAGGCTGTCGAGAAGCACTTTGGCGACAAGGTCGAAACCGTGTACGTGGAATCGGTGCCCGAAGGCCCGGATGCCGAGCGCGTCATGACCCAGATGGCGCTGGAAGGGGCCGACCTGATCTTTACCACCTCGTTCGGCTACATGGACCCGACCATCAACGTGGCCAAGAAATTCCCGAACGTGAAATTTGAGCACGCCACCGGCTACAAGACCGCCGACAACGTGTCGGTCTACTCGGCGCGTTTCTATGAGGGTCGCGCTGTCCAAGGTCATATCGCCGGCAAGATGACCAAGTCGAACATCATCGGCTATATCGGCTCGTACCCGATCCCCGAAGTGATCCGCGGCATCAACTCGGCCTTCATTCACGCCAAGAAGGTGAACCCGGATGTCGAGTTCAAAATCGTCTGGGCCTACACCTGGTTCGATCCGGCGAAAGAGGCTGATGCCGCCAAGGTTCTGATCGAACAGGGCGCCGATGTGATCCTGCAGCACACGGACTCGACCGCACCGCAGGCTGCCGCACAAGAAGCCGGCAACGTGATCACTTTCGGCCAGGCCTCGGACATGAGCGAATATGCTCCGATGCCGCGCGTCAGCTCGATCATCGACAACTGGGCGCCTTACTACATCGCGCGCACCCAGGCTGTGATGGATGGCACCTGGGAGTCGGTGAACACCTGGGACGGTATCAAGGAAGGTATGGTCGAGATCGGCGAGATCTCCGATGCCGTTCCGGCCGACGTCAAGGCTGAAGCTCTGGCTCTGAAGGACGCGATCGCATCGGGTGAATACCATCCTTTCACCGGCCCGCTGAACAAGCAGGACGGCAGCGCCTGGCTGGCCGAAGGCGAAGTGGCCGATGACGGCACGCTGGCCGGCATGAACTTCTATGTCGAAGGCCTGGAAGGCGAAATTCCGCAGTAAGCCGGATCTGAAAAGCACCGGAAAGCCCGCCCCATCTGGCGGGCTTTTTTGTTACAGTTGATCCCGAAAACTGCGCCAGGCCAGAAGAACCCGCGACGACGCCGTCAGGAAACACAGCCCCCCGAACACCCAAGCCATGGGCGCGAATGCCTGCGGCAGCAGGCAAAGCAGAACCAGGAAAGCGATCGTCTCTGCCCCTTCCAGCAGGCCGCCGGTGAAATACAGCGCCTTCTTCCCCCGCGCCTCGGACCGCAGTCCGTGACGGTCGGCCAGCAGGGCAAAGCCCAGAAAGCTGGTGCCGTTAACGTAGAAGGACAGCAGCAGAAAGGCCCCGGCAAAGCCGTTGGCCGCAGGGTCGGCGACGACGAATGCGAACGGGACCGCGCCGTAGAACAGGAAATCGCAGGTGATATCAAGGTAACCGCCGAAATCGGTCCCACCGCGCGCGCGGGCCACCGCGCCATCCAGCCCATCCGCCAAGCGCGACAACAGCAGCGGCAGCAAGGCCCACGCCGTTTCCCCAACGGCGATCAGGCCGCAGGCCACCAGCCCCAGCCCCAACCCGATCAGCGTGATCTGGTTGGCGGTAAAGCCCAGCCGGGCAAGAACACGCCCCTGCGCGTTCAGCACCGGATCAATAATGGGTCGGATCTGTGCATCGAACATGCGCGGCTCCTAGCCTGCGATCCCGATTTTGGCCAGACACAATGGCGCGAGCGCGCAGTCGCTGCACGCGGCTAGTGCCCGCTGAGCACCAATGTGTTAACCGGCATCAGGATCAGCCGCAGGCGCAGGCCCGCCGCATGCAAGGCACCGATCGCGTCGACCACGTGGTAAAACGCCTTCTGCCAGAACCCTAGGCTTTCATCCTCGAGCTTGTGGTGATTGTCGGTATAGACATTGGCCAGGCAGTTGCTGCCCGGCGGGATCGTGTCGGCCATGCCGCCATACAGCGGCTCGAGATAGACGAGGATCGAACCCGGATTGGTATTGACCTGCACGTCACGCAACTCGTCCGTGGGCCGGATCTGCCCCGATGGGATCACGTCCTGCACCTGAACCACCACGACAGGGATCACCGTGAACGGCTTGGTCATGCAGCCCAGTTCTCCGATCTTGCCGGGCTCGATCACCTGTGCGCTCATCTGGTTGAACGCGGCCTGGAACCTGTCGCGCCCCGAGTTTGAGGGCACCAGAATGCCCGCCGACGCAGAAGCGGGCTTACATAGTCGCCGACCTGCATCCCGAACTGCTCGACCCGGCCGGTCACGCCGGCACTGACGACCGCCTTGTCCAACTCACCCAACGCCGCGTCCAACTGCGGATTGGCGCTGGACAGTTGGGCGGGGTTCAATTCCTCGATCTGCTGAACGACAGCGGCCTTCTTCGACTCGGCCGCACGCACTTGGGCCTGGCGCTCGGCCACCATGTTTTCTAGCCGGTCGATCTCGGCCAGCCGCACGGCGCTGGAGCCCTCGTCGCGCCGGGTCGTGTTGCGCTCGAGGTCCTCAAGGCCCTGATCCAGCGCGGCCTTGGCCGCCGCAATGCCAGCCTCGGCTTCGGCCAAGTCGCTCTCGGCCACTTTCAACGAGGCCTGGATCTGGGCGATCTGCGCATGGGCCGCCTCGACCTGGGCCTTCTGGCTGAAATCCTCGATCCGGAAGATCGGCTGCCCCGCGGTGACGATCTGGTTGTTGGTCACATAGACCTTGGACACCCGCCCGCCCAGCTTTGGCAGGATCGTCACCGTGCGGAAATACGACACCGCGGTCTTGCTGACCGGATGAAAGTCGAACAACATGGTGATCACGAGCGCGAGGATCGCGCAGGTGGTCAGGTCCCAGCGCAGCTCGTACCACATGGTGAACAGGGTGATTTCATGCCCGATCCGCTTGCCCTGCACGAACCTGCGGAACAGGAAATCCCGCAGCACGGTGTCCAGCGCGCACATCAGTGTTTCAAGCATCGGCCGCAGCTCCGTCAGTGCGCGTCCCCTGGGCGGTCACGGGTGCCGCGGGCGCCTCTGGGTCGGGTGGCTGGCCGCGGCCCGGTGCCAATGACCGGATGGCATCGGCAATCGAACGCAGCGGAGCAGCGAAGTTCGGAAACTGGAAACCCGCCATCAGGATCGCTGCAATCAAGAAGATGCCGTCGTGGATGAACAGTGCCAGCAGCGCCAGAATCCTGACCAATTTAAACTGAGGATGGTTGTTTTCATGCGCCATCTTTTCCGGCACCGAATGCAGGGTCAGGTACCCGACCCCGATCAGAACGACCACGCCGACGGTGAAAAACACAATGAAGGTGAACAGAAAGTCGCTTCCAACCGCCTCTGTCACATACGAGGGGATATGCCCCGTGGCCATCGGGTGAATATCTGCGCCGGTAAAATCCGCCTCCGGAAAATCCTGCAGAAAGGGACTTGATGGGTTGATGCGCAAATTCAACCCCGCTTAAACAAGGGGGACGGATTGTTCCGGCGTTTCGTCCAAACGATCACCAATCGGACGCAGACATGACCCAGTACCTTACCACCCTGAACGGCGCACCCTTGCGCGGATTTGCCTTCGGCACGATGCAATTCGGCGGCCGCGCCGATGCGGACCAGAGCCGAGCGATGTATGATGCCTGCCGGGCCGCAGGGATCGCGCATTTCGACACGGCATATGTCTACACCGATGGCGCCTCGGAAACCTTGCTGGGCCAGATGATCGCGCCCGAGCGCGACGATCTGCTGATTGCGACCAAGGTCGGGTACACCGGTGGCGCGGGGGCGGCGAATATCGAAAGCCAGTTTGACATTTCTCGCGCCCGACTGGGGCAGGACGTGATCGACCTGCTGTACCTGCACCGGTTCGACCCCGGAACCGATCTGGCCGAGACGATGGAGTGTTTCGCCCGCCTGAAACAGGCCGGCAAGATCCGCTATGTGGGCCTGTCCAACTTTGCCGCCTGGCAGGTGATGAAAGCCGCACAGATCGCCGCGCAGTTCGATCTGACGATCGACGCGCTGCAGCCGATGTACAACCTCGTCAAGCGTCAGGCCGAGGTCGAGATCCTGCCCATGTGTTCCGATCAGGGAATCGCTGTGTTTTCCTATTCTCCTCTGGGCGGCGGTCTGCTGACCGGCAAGTATGCGCGCGGCGGCGGCGGGCGGCTGGCCGAAGATGAACGCTATGCCAGCCGCTACGGGGCCGACTGGATGGCCGAAACCGCGACCCGGTTGGCCGATCTGGCGGCCGAAACCGGGGTCGATCCGGCGACGTTGGCGGTGGCCTGGGTCTCCGCCAGCCCCTATGCGCCGACCCCCATCATTTCGGCGCGCAGCCGCGAACAACTGGACCCGTCGCTGGCCGCGCTGACCTTCGAAATGTCCCCCGATCTTTATGCCCGCATCACCGCGCTCAGCGTATCGCCGCCACCCGCCACCGACAGGCTCGAGGAGGCCACATGATCGACTTTCTGGTCATCGGCGGCGGCGTCGCGGGGCTGAGTGCAGGCGCCCGCCTGTCGGAACACGGCTCGGTCACCGTTCTCGAGGCCGAAGACGCGTTAGGCTACCACGCCTCGGGGCGCTCGGCCGCGCTATTCGAGGAGGGGTATGGCCCCGCTTCGGTGGTTGCATTGAACAGGGCCAGTGCCGGGTTCTTTTCCGACAGCGGATACCTGACGCCGCGCAGTCTGATGCTGTTGGCCAAGCAGAATCAGGCCGAACAGTTCGCCCTGGACGTGGCCGAATTGAACATGACGGAAATCCCGATTTCAGAGGCACTGGCGCATGTCCCTATTCTGAACCCTGAAACGGTGACCCGCGCCGCGCTTAGCGAGGCCGCCCATGACATCGACACCGACCTCGTCCTGCAGGATTTCGCCCGCACGATCCGCGCCAATTGCGGGACGGTCCTGACCGGGCAGGCGGTGACAGGTATCCGCAAGGCCGGACACTGGATCGTGACGGCAGAGCAGGAATTCGAAGCCCGGACCATCGTCAACGCGGCAGGCGCATGGGTGGATGAGGTGGCAACGATGGCAGGGATCGACCCGATCGGGATCACGCCGCGGCGTCGCTCGATGGCGCGCCTGCCCGCGCCCGGCGGCCATGACCTGCGCCACTGGCCAATGATGCTGGGCACGGGCGAGACCTGGTATGCCAAGCCCGACGCCGGCAAGCTGCTGGTGTCCCCGGCCGACGCCGACCCCGTTGCCCCACAGGACGCCTGGGCCGATGACATGGTGCTGGCCGAAGGGTTGGCGCGTTACGAGGAAATGGTCATCTGCCCGGTTGTGCGGGTGGAAACCAATTGGGCCGGTCTGCGCAGCTTTGCGCCCGACGGCACGCTGGTTCTGGGTCCGGATCCGGCGGATGCCAGCTTTGTCTGGTCGGCCGCGCAGGGTGGCTATGGGTTTCAGACCGCACCTGCGGCAGCGCGGCTGGTCGCCGACCTGGCGCTGGGCCTGCCGCCCGAGCTGCCGCCCGAGATCGTCACGGCGCTGTCCCCAGCGCGACTGCGATCATGACCCGGCGCCCCCTTCCCCCGTGCGCAAGCGTCGCCACTCCGGGCGATGGCGCCCGGCTGGTCGCCCCGGCTGCCAGCAGGAACGTCGCACACCTGTGCGCTCTGCTATCCGAGGTCGCCCCCGACCGAGGCCGCGCGCTGGAGCTGGCCAGCGGCACCGGTCAGCATGTCGCTGCGTTTGCCGAGCGGCTGCCCGGGCTCGAATGGCAGCCGACCGAGATCGACGCCGCGCGGCGCGCCAGCATCGACGACTATGCAAGCGACCTGCCGAACGTGGCCCCGGCCATCGCGCTGGAGGCGACCGAGCGTGGCTGGGCGGACCGGCACGGTGGGCAGGATCTGATCGTGCTGATCAACCTGCTGCACCTCATCAGCCAGCCCGAGGCAGAGACCATCATCGCCGAGACCGCCTGCGCCCTTGCCCCGGGCGGGCGTTTCGTCCTCTATGGCCCGTTCATGCGGGCCGGGGAACTGACCAGCGAAGGCGATGCCAGATTCCACGCCACCCTGACCGCGCAGGATCCCGAAATCGGCTACAAGGACGATTTCGACACGATCGACCTGATGCAGGACGCAGGGCTGGAACTGGTGCAGGTCTTGGAGATGCCTGCAAACAATCTGGCCCTAGTCGCCGAAAAACCGGCGACCTGATCGAGATCAAGGAGACAGCTCCAAAACCCTATACACATGCCAACAACGATATGTTTCAAAAGGGTAGCTACACATGAGCTGGAAAGAAAAACTCTCTGCCACACGATCGGGGCTGAGAAACCTGAACGGCGCGGTCCCCGACACGGCCCGCGCCTTCGGCGCGTTGAGCAAGTCCGTCAAGGAAGGCGGAACGCTTGACTACAAGACCAAGGAATTCGTCGCCCTCGGCATCTCGGTCGCGGTGCGGTGCGAGCCCTGTATCTCTCTGCATGTCGAAGCCCTGATCAAGGCGGGCGCAACCCGCGAAGAGGTCGCGGATGTTTTGGCGATGAGCATCCAGATGGGCGGCGGGCCGTCAATGATGTATGCGGCCAAGGCGCTGGAATGTTTCGATGAACTGACCTCGGACTGAGCCAGGTGCCCCACCGGGAAAGCCTGCCAAGGCAGGCTTGCCTCCGGCGGAGGTATTTTTGAACAGAAGAAGGGTTTTGTTTACCATTCTCTGAAAGTCTGGAGATGCGGTACAGGCGGAGGCGCCGATGACCGCAACAGGAGAAGGCCCCCTGCCACAGGCGGGGGGCTGGATCATTTCTCGATCCGGCTGCTTCTTCTGTTTGAAAATACCTCCGCCGGAGGCATGGGCCGCCGCAGGCGGCGCATTCAGGGCGCGCCGCCTGACAGGGGGAGCAATCAGCCGTCCTTGCGGATGGTTTCGTTCTTCGGGTCGTAGGGGCTGTCGCAGGTCACGACCGCATCCCACAGCTTGTCGAACATCTTGACCTTCAGCTTGGTGCCCTCCACGGCCAGCTCGGGCTTGACGTAGCCCATGCCGATCGATTTCTCGAAGGCCACCGAATAACCACCCGAGGTCAGACGGCCCACACGCTCGCCTTCGGGCGTATAGAGCGCCTCGCGGCCCCACGGGTCGGCATCCTCGGGCCCGTCGATAAGCAGGGTGCAGCATTTCACCCGCACGCCGGTCTCGATCAGCTTGTCCTTGCCGTGGAATTCTTTGTTCAGATCGACGAAACGCGGCAGGTCGGCCTCGAGCGGGGTAGCGTCGCGGCCCAGTTCGGTGCCGAAGGCGCGATAGGATTTCTCCTGCCGCAGCCAGTTCTGGGCGCGGGCGCCGACCAGCTTCATGCCGTGCTTCTCTCCGGCTTTCTCCAGCAGGTTGAACAGGTAGTTCTGCATCTCGATCGGGTGGTGCAGTTCCCAGCCCAGCTCGCCGGTATAGGCCACGCGGATCGCGTTGACCGGGCACATGCCCAGTTCGATCCGGCGGGCCGACAGCCACGGGAAGCGCTTGTTCGACAGGGCGGTTTCGGGCTCGGCGTCCTTGATGACCTCTTTCAGCACGTCGCGCGACTTGGGCCCGGCGATGGCAAAGACGCCCCACTGGGTGGTCACGTCCTGGATCTCGATATAGCCGAACTCGGCCATCTTGTCCTCGGCCGCCTTGCGCAGGAAGTCGGCGTCATACTCGGTCCAGGCACCGGCCGAGACGAGGTAATACTCGTGCTCTTTCAGGCGCACGATGGTGTACTCTGTGCGGGTGGTGCCGTGATCGGTCAGGGCATAGGTCAGGTTGATGCGCCCGACCTTGGGCAGCTTGTTACAGGTGAACCAGTCGAGGAACTGCGTGGCGCCCGGTCCTTTGACGATGTGCTTGGTAAAGGCGGTGGCGTCGATCAGGCCGACGCCGTTGCGGATCGCCTTGGCCTCTTCCACGGCATATTGCCACCAGCCGCCGCGGCGGAAGCTGCGGGCGTCGTGGTCGAAATTCTCGGGCGCATCCAGCGGGCCAAAGTAGTTCGGACGCTCCCAGCCGTTGACCCAGCCGAACTGCGCGCCGCGCGCCTTCTGGCGGTCATAGGCCGGGGCGGTGCGCAGCGGGCGGCAGGCCTCGCGCTCTTCGTCCGGGTGGTGCAGGATGTAGACGTGCTCGTAGCATTCCTCGTTCTTGCGCGCGGCGAACTCGGTGGTCATCCAGTTGCTGGAGTAGCGTTTCGGGTCCAGCGAGGCCATGTCGATCTCGGCCTCGCCCTCGACCATCAACTGCGCCAGGTAATAACCGGTGCCGCCGGCGGCAGTGATACCGAACGAGAAGCCCTCGGCCAGCCACATGTTGCGCAGACCCGGCGCGGGGCCGACCAGCGGGTTGCCATCGGGGGTATAGCAGATCGGGCCGTTGAAATCGTCCTTGAGGCCAACCGTTTCCGTGGACGGAATCCGGTGGATCATGCTCATGTATTCCTCTTCGATCCGCTCGAGATCCAGCGGGAAGAGGTCGGCGCGGAAGCTGTCGGGCACGCCATATTCGAAACGGGCCGGCGCGTTGCGCTCGTAGGGGCCCAGGATCCAGCCGCCGCGTTCCTCGCGCACATACCACTTGGCGTCGGCGTCGCGCAGAACCGGATGCTCGGGGTTGCCGGCCTCGCGGAACTTGACCAGCTCGGCGTCGGGTTCGGTGACGATGAACTGATGCTCGACCGGGATCGCGGGGATCTTGATCCCCAGCATCCGCGCCGTGCGCTGCGCGTGGTTGCCCGAGGCGGTCACCACATGCTCGGCCGAGACGACGATCTGCTCGTCTGACGGCACCAGGTTGCCGCCCTTCTCGACCATCTTGGTCAGGGTCACGTCCCAGTGGTCGCCTTTCCATTCAAAGGCATCGGCCTGCCACTTGCGCTCGATCATAACGCCGCGCTGACGGGCGCCCTTGGCCATCGCCATGGTCACGTCGGCCGGGTTGATGTAGCCGTCGGTCGGATGATAGATCGCGCCGACCAGATCATCGGTCCGCACCAGCGGCCACCGCTCCTTGATCTGGGCCGGGCTCAGCCATTCGTAGGGCACACCGCAGGTTTCGGCGGTCGAGGCATACAGCATGTATTCGTCCATACGCTCCTGCGTCTGGGCCATGCGCAGGTTGCCCACCACCGAGAAGCCCGCATTCAGGCCCGTTTCCGCCTCGAGCGTCTTATAGAAATCCACCGAGTATTTGTGGATGTGGGTCGTCGCGTAGGACATGTTGAAGAGCGGCAGCAGACCCGCCGCGTGCCAGGTGGACCCCGCAGTCAGTTCGTCCCGTTCGATCAGCATGACATCGTCCCAGCCCGCCTTGGCCAGGTGATAGGCAATCGATGTGCCGATGGCGCCGCCGCCAACGATCAATGCTTTGACTTGGGTTTTCATGTGCCCGCTCTCCGGATTGAGTCTGTTTGGCAAGGTTTATGCCCAAGCGCATGGCAAACCGCCAAGTCCATCCGACGCAAAACGGTACAAAACCGACCTGCGCGCCCTCAGCGCCGGAGAATGCTCGGCAAAACGGGTGGTTCGGGGACCCAACGGCGGATGAAGCGCCGCGCCTCTTTCACCTGTTCCCGACTGCCTTTGCCAAGACCCACCATCCGGTTCAGATCAGACGATCTTGCCCGGGTTCATGATGTTGTGCGGATCCAGCGCGGCCTTGATCGCCCGCATGTAATCGACGGCCGGCCCGAGTTCCCGCGTCAGGTAAGGCTTCTTGCCCTGCCCGATCCCGTGTTCGCCCGTGCAGGTTCCCTCCATCGAGATGGCCAGATCGTTCAGCCAGCCGACGAAGTCCTCGGCCTTGGCGACCTCGTCCGGGTTGTCCATGTCGATCAGCAGCAGCGTATGGAAATTGCCGTCGCCGACGTGACCGACGACAGGCGCCAACAGGCCAAGCTCTGCCGCCTTGTCCTGAGCCGCGGTCACGCATTCCGCCAGGCGCGAAATCGGCACGCAGACATCGGTCGAGATCCCGCGCGCGCCCGGCCGCAGCTGCAACGAGGCCCAGTACATGTCGTGCCGCGCCTGCCATAGCTTGTTGCGCTCTTCCACGGTCGCGGTTGCCGCGAACCCGGTCCCACCGAATTCGTCGGCGATGTCGCCGAAAGTCTCGGCCTGTTCGGCGGCGCCCGCGTCTGAGCCGTGGAACTCGAGCAGCAGCAGCGGCGTCTCGGGCAGATCGAGGCCGGAATAGGCATTGGCGGCCCTGACGGACAGTTGGTCCAGAAGTTCGATCCGCGCCACCGGCACACCGTATTGGATGGTGGCCATCACCGCCTGGCAGGCCGCATCGACGGACGGAAAGGAACACCGTGCCGAGCTGATCGCCTCGGGGATGCCATGCAGGCGCAAGGTCAACTGGGTGATCACCCCCAGCGTGCCTTCGGCGCCGATCAGCAGCCGGGTCAGATCATACCCGGCCGAGGTTTTTTTTGCGCGGTGGCCGGTGCGGATGATCCGGCCGTCGGGCATGACGGCTTCCAGGCTCAGGACATTGTCCTTCATCGTCCCGTAGCGCACCGCGTTGGTGCCGGATGCCCGCGTTGCGGCCATGCCACCCAGCGAGGCATTCGCGCCGGGGTCGATTGGAAAGAACAGCCCCTTGTCACGCAGGTGGGTGTTCAACTGCTCGCGCGTGACACCGGGCTGGACGATGCAGTCCAGATCGCCCTCGTTCACGGCCAGAATCCGGTTCATCTGGCCCAGATCAATGCAGACTCCGCCCGCCGGCGCGTTCACATGCCCTTCCAGCGACGTGCCTGTTCCGAACGGAATGACCGGCACCTTGTGCGCGGCGCAAGTTGCAACGATTTCGGCCACTTCTTCGGTGGAGGCGGCAAAGATCACCGCATCCGGGCTCTGGTTCTCGATCCAGGTCGTGGTGTGCCCGTGCTGTTCGCGCACCGAGGCGCCGGTTTGCAAACGGTCGCCGAAACGCTGCTTGAGAATGCCGATTGCGGTCTCGATCCCCGCCGCGTTTCTCTCCAATGTGGCTGCACGGCCCATGGCATCCCCCTTTTCTGATCCACTCTGCGCAAAGCGTTTCAATGACTAGATTGCCCGCGCGCGGCAGGCAATCCCCGGCCCCTGCGACGTGATCACTCGCCCAGCGCGATGCCCTCGCGCCGGGGGTCCGCGCCACCGCGCAACCCATCGCGGATCTCGATTGCGTGCAGACCCGATGTCAGATCGCGCGCGTTCACCTCGAACCCCAGCCCGGCCAGCGCATCGGCAAGCCCCTCGGCCTCGGTCCCGGCCTCCACGTCATAGGTGCCGAAGCGGTTGACCAGATGCGGCAGGGCGACCGCCTGCTGCGCGTCCATGCCCCAGTCGGCCCAGGCAATGATGGACTTGGCGACATAGCCGATGATTCGGCTGCCGCCGGGCGATCCGATCGCCAGAACCGGCGCACCGTCCTGCAGGACGATGGTCGGGCTCATCGACGACCGGGGGCGCTTGCCCGGCTCCAGCCGGTTGGCGATTGGTACGCCGTCCTTGTGGGTGCGGAACGAAAAATCGGTCAGTTCGTTGTTCAGCAGGAACCCGTTGGTCATCAGGCGCGAGCCGAACCCGTTCTCGATGGTCGTCGTCATCGACAGGACGTTGCCAGCCGCATCGACGATGGAAATATGCGAGGTCGAGGGCAGTTCGATCGAAACATCGTCGGCCCAGTTCAGGGCGTGATCGAATTCGGGCATTCCCGGAGCCACCTCGGTCAGGGCCGCGGGGCCGTTCAGCAATGCGGCGCGCCCCGACAGATAGTCCGGATCGACCAACCCCTGCGTGGGCATGGGAACAAAGTCGCTGTCGGCCATGTACCGGCCTCGATCCGCGAAGGCCAGGCGCGAGGCGTCGCCGATCAGCCGCCAGGCCTCGGCGCTGTCAGGACCCAGCGCCGCCAGATCGAACCCGTTCAAAAGGCCCAGGATCTGCCCCACCGTCAGCGCACCCGAGGACGGCGGCCCCATCCCGCAGACCTCATAGGCGCGATATTCGGCGCAGACCGGTTCGCGTTCGAGCACCTGATACAGCGCCAGATCCACCCCCGACAGGACGCCCGGGTTGCCCGGTGCGTTTCGGACGGTGCTGACGATATCCGCCGCGATCTCGCCGCCATAGAAACCGGCGGACCCCTCGCGTGCCAGAATGCGCAGGGTCCGGGCATAGTCGGGGTTGGTCAGCCGCTGGCCTTGCTGAATGGGCGTTCCGCCCGGCAGGAAATACTCGGCCGTGGCCGGGAACCGCGACAGACGCTCGGCATCGGCGGCCACCAGACTGGCCAGCCGGGGCGAGACCACGAAGCCTTCCTCGGCCAGGCGGATGCCATCCTCGAACAGGCCGGGCCACGGCGTGCGCCCCCAGCGCCGGTGCGCGTCCTCCAGAACGGCCGGTGTGCCGGGCGTTCCAACCGACAACCCGCCTACAACCGCATCGAAGAACTTCAGCGGTTCGCCGTTTTCGTCCTGAAACAGGGTCGGCGTGGCAGCACGCGGCGCGGTTTCCCGCCCGTCGAGCGTGGTCAAAGACTGCGTGGCCGCATCATACCAGACCAGGAATGCGCCGCCGCCCAGCCCCGAGGATTGCGGCTCGACCAACCCCAAGACCACCTGTACTGCAACCATGGCATCGGCCGCCGATCCTCCGTTGCGCAGCACCCTGGCGCCCGCCTCGACCGCCAGCGGATTGGCTGCGGCCACCATCCAGTTCTGCGCCGAAACCGGCCGACCGGCCGCCTTGGCCTCGAGCGCGGCCAGGGCTTGTTCGGTCAGCGCCAGAACCTGACCTTCCGAGGCGGCCTCGGGGGCCACGGCATCGGCGGCTTCCTGTGAGATCGAAGGGCCGGCCAAAGCCAGCGCCGCAAGCGTCAATCCAGAAAACAAAACACGCATCCTGAAGTCCTCCCGAAAAAAATTTTGCTGTGGGCCGCGCCTAGCGGGCCCCAAAAAAATCCCGGCCGCGCGATGACTGGCCGGGAGCAAACTCACAACATCGCAGGCACGACCTGATCGGGCGGGCGATGCCCATCTTCGAAGGTCTTGATGTTGATGATGACCTTTTCACCCATTTCGATCCGCCCTTCCAGCGTGGCCGACCCCATATGCGGCAGCAACACGACGTTCGGCAGCTGACGCAGGCGGGGGTTCACGTCGGTTCCGTGTTCATAGACATCCAGACCGGCGCCCGCGATCTCGCCCGCGCGGATCATCCGGGTCAGCGCATTTTCATCCAGCACCTCGCCACGCGACGTGTTCACGATCACCGCGCTGGGTTTCATCAGCTTCAACCGCCGCGCATTCATCAGGTGAAAGGTGGACGGGGTCGAAGGGCAGTTGATCGAGATCACGTCCATCCGCGCCACCATCTGGTCCAGGCTTTCCCAATAGGTGGCCTGCAACTCCTGTTCGATCTCTGGGCGGAGGCGACGACGGTTGTGGTAATGGATCTGCATGCCGAATGCCGCGGCACGGCGCGCGACGGCCTGCCCGATACGGCCCATGCCCAGGATCCCCAGACGCCGCCCACCGATGCGGCCGCCCAGCAAGGCGGTCGGCGCCCAGCCGGCCCAGTCGCCTTTCTGCATGATCGAAAGCCCCTCGGGGATGCGGCGTGTCACCGCCAGAATCAGCGCCATGGTCATGTCGGCCGTATCATCGGTCAGCACCCCGGGGGTGTTGGACACCAAAATGCCGCGCTGCCTGGCGGTGGCGACGTCGATGTGGTCGACCCCGGCGCCGTAATTCGCAATCAGGCGCAGCCGCTCGCCGGCCTGGCCCAAAAGCCCCGCATCGATCGAGTCGGTGATCGTTGGAACCAGCACGTCGGCCTCTTTCACGGCGGCCGCTAGTTCGTCGCGCGTCATGGGCGTGTCATCGTCCCGCAGCCTGACATCGAACAGCTCGCTCAGCCGTGTTTCCACCACTTTGGGCAACCGTCGCGTTACAACAACACTCAGACGTTCTCTCGGCACCTCAGCCCTCCTACTGCTTTGCAATCCGACGCGCGCCATGGCATCGTGGCGCAGGATCAGTTGGGGCACAAGAACCCCTGGGGCATCATCCCCACCTTTTTGAATCACGATCGACAGGCGTAAGAGCAGGCAGTGAGCGCTTTTTTCCGGCTGAAACGCCCGCTTCTGGGCATTGTGACGGCGCTGTTCAGTGGTCTCGGCGTTTCTTCCGCCCATGCGGAGCAGGTCCGCGGCCAGGTCACCAACCTACCGATTCCACGCTATGTCTCGATGAAGGCCGCCGAGGCCAACGTGCGCCGCGGCCCGTCGCTGACCCACCGGATCGACTGGGTGTTCAAACGGCGCGGCATGCCGCTGCAGGTGGTGGCCGAATACGGCAACTGGCGTAAAGTTCAAGACCGCGACGGCGCCGGAGGCTGGGTGCATTATGCCCTGCTGTCAGGCGTTCGCACCGTCCTGGTCGAAGCCGACATGCTGCCGGTGCGCGCCAGCCCCGATCCGGGCGCACTGATCAATGCGCAATTCGAATCCGGCGTGGTGGCCCGCCTAGGCAGTTGCAACATTGACTGGTGTCGCATTTCGGCCGGCGGCTATGGCGGCTGGGCGCCCAAAAGCAACCTATGGGGCGTGGACCCGAACGAAATCCGCGAATAACCGGGATCAGGACGTGCGCCGGACAAAACCCAATAAGGTTTTAACAAGCGCTTCGGGTACATCCTCCTGCAGAGGATGCCCGGCTTTGGGCTGACGTAGATGCGGCTGTCCTGCGGCACTCGGACAGAGTTCCTGAAACACGCGGTCCGCGCCGGCCATATCCGGTCTTCGGCGCCAAAGTCCGTCAGGACCGGCGTCAGTAAGTTTCGGATGACGGCCATGGCCTTGCGATTCGACTCGGATTCCCGGTCGTCCGGCCGGTCTGGCACCGGCACGGGAAACTTATGCGCTCCCGCCTTGTGGCCATCATCCGGGAACGGCGCGTCATAGTCGGAGACCTCGACCTCGGACAGCGTGGACACCGCTCCGCCATGGACATTTCGCCCGGCGCGAAACTCAGGCGTTTCCTGGCTGAACCGGCGCTACGCGGCGAACGCCGCGCTACAGAGGCTGGTCGCCTGTGAGCAGCGCCGCGTTCGCGACCATGATCCGCGCGAACCGATCCGGTATTTCGGCCCACAGTCGCTGCCCGATCAGCCCGCCCCAGTCCTGACGAAACGGGGTGGTGTCACGCAGATCGAGGCGACGCAACACCTGCCTCAACCGAAACACGTGGCGCGCATAGGTAAAATCGGTCCGCTCGACAGGTTTGTCCGATTTTCCAAAGCCTGCACGATCGGGCGCGATGACCCGGAGTCCGGCTGCGGCGACGGGCCGGATCATGTGACGATACAGGTACGACCAGGATGGTTCTCCGTGCATCATTGGTACCGGATACGCAGCCTTCGGCCCTTCGTCCAGATAGTGGACCCGCAATTCGCTGCCTTCGGTGTCATCCACCATGAGGTAGTTGGGTACAAAGCCGCAATCCGGCAGATCACTGAACCTGTGGTCCGGCGTGCTCAGCACCTTCATTTGGATCCTTCCCTTTGCCGTTCCCAGGCTGGCATGCCGACGGCAGGGCGACAGCATGAATGTCACGAAACGCAGTCCGTCTTTGGCGCAAATCTTCAACACCCCCGCCGCGATTTCACCGCCATTGATCCAACCCTGCGCGTACTTGAAACCCACATGAAACACTGTCCCATTCGGACATTGATGGCGTTCAGGATCGAGCCCGAGCTTTCCAAACCGCCAAGCCGAAAACAGGGTTAGTGCAGCACTGCTGCACACCTGATGAGACGGGTGCAAAAAAATTTTTGTTCGCCCGAATTTTTTCTTCGAAAGCCCTTGAACCCCGCCAACAACAATCGTAAGTAGCCGCTCACCGTTGGGGTGTAGCCAAGTGGTAAGGCAGCGGTTTTTGGTACCGTGTATCGTAGGTTCGAATCCTACCACCCCAGCCAGCTCATCAGAACATGGAAAGACAGCAGGCGCTTGGGTCACCGATACCCGAGAAATGCCCCCATTTATGCCCCAGTGGTTACGTGTGTTGAGGGTGGGCCCTCAGAGGTCGTTGAAGGCCCACGCCACAGGTTATAGCAGGTCGTAATCGACCCCGTTCGCCCAGAAGCCCCAATCGTCGCGTTTGTTGTCCGCCGCAGACCCCTCAATCAGGTGCTGAGGACGGACGCAGCGCGCGTTATGGCAGCGGCGGCGAACCACCGTTGCCTTATCGATCACTGCCCGGTTACAAAAGAAAACCCACGACGAGAACGCCGAGGGCAGACAGGTATTTCATGGGTCAAACTCCTGCAGTTGCTTCTTTATTTAGATGCAGGGGTTCTCTCAGTTTCGACGGGAGCGGAATTCAGGTTTTCCGCGCAAATGGCGTGCAGCTTGGTGTTCATGCCGCCCTTGGTCCGGCCAATCAGGCGTCCACACCCCCCCTTTTTGACGCCCATGCTGGTCGCTGCGCGGTGTGCCTTCAAGTGGGTCGGGTCTATCATCACAGTCTTCTGTTCGCCGTGGTCTTCGGCGCGGCGGAAATCAATGCATTCTGACCCTAAGGGTTGGAGTTCGCGCTTTTCAGACCGATTTGTTCCAATACTTAACGCAACTTATACAGTGATGCGATGATTGTTTCATAAACTTATTTTCCTATGGGGGGGGGGGGGAGATGCGACATTTCTTTCTGGCAATAGTTATCTTGTGGGCGCTGCCTGTTAACGCGGCAACCTTCACATACCACTATCAAGGTGCATTGTTGGACCAAATAGTGGACAACAATGATGGCACTGCAACTATCCAAAATGGCTTTAGTGCGACACTTATTCTTGACGAGTATTTGCTCGGTCAGTCTCTGTTCGACGCCAATATTTCTTTTTTTCTTCCGGGTTCGTCAGGCTTTACCCCACAGGGACCGGTACAAGGCGTGCTGGGTTTTTTTACTAATTATGCGGATCTCACGAACACCGTCGCGGGAACTGAATTCAGAATGCAAACGAATGCATTTGGCAACCTGACGGGTACAGCGTTTTGGTTGGACGGTCCCCCAGATGGATTTTTTGGCTCCACTACTCCATCATATGGAAATGCTTATGATTGGTATCACGATTCCGTAAATACCATCGGAAGCTCTCGGCCCGGCACATGGTCATTGGTTTCGATTCAAGGGGACTTGTTCGTTGCACCAGTTCCACTGCCTACTTCATCTTGGCTGCTGATCACTGCACTTCTTGGGCTAGTATTAATTTCACGCGACAGGTCAAAGAAGTTAGGCTAGATAGATAGCTTCCGCCGTATTCTTGGCTTCAGTTTGCTGTTATAGCGCTTTCTAACGGTTAGTGCAGGGGCATTCCTGTTTTGGCTCAGATCAGCCATTCGATGCATCAGCCCCCCACCCGCCAGCACCAGAGACCAGTCTTCAGCCCCCGGAACGCCTCGTCAGCTGTCCAGTCCTTCGGACGCCGTCAGCGCCAGTGGACGGTCGATCTAGCGGTAAAATGCCCCCACGACCGCACCAGTTCCCGCGTCTAGTTGGAAAAGCTCTTAGGTTTCATCGGTCGGCAAGGAGTCCTATCACCCCAGCCAAACACTTCTCTAAAAATGGCCGTCTGCAACCTGCACTCAATTAAGTGCCTGAGCTTCAGCCTGTTAGTTTGGCCAATTTCAAAACGAGACCCCAAGCAGAGCACACATCCGGTCGATTTATCGCCGCAGTCTCTGTTCGCCATTCCGGCGGTACGAGTTTGGTAGTTTTTGCGAGGTTTTGACTTACAGCTTCGCGAAGGTTTCGCGCTGTTCCGACCATATCGCGGGAACGCCGGACTTGATCAGGTAATCAGAGGTCAGACCATCTGGCTGCTCACACGCAGCAATCGCCTCCAAGACAACTGGTGCGAGCAGTGCCAGATCAACCACGTCTTGGATCCGCCGCTTTGAAGTCCCTTCCGCATCCGCAATCTCTGCAAAGGATTTGCCGTCGAGGATCATCGCCATCCATCGCTGTGCATTTCCGATGTTCGCACGAGCATTCTATCAATCTCAGTCGGCGCATCTCCAAGATGCAGTTTCAGCTCAACGCCCCTTCTGCGCATCCGGAATGGGCCTTGGATGATGAGCTGATCCGGGTCGATCTTTTCCGGATCGTACTAAACCAGCTTCGAGATGTCTTCGACGTGCATACGAACGACGATATCGCCTGGCGCGATATCTGCCGGCTCGACTAACGCCAGACAGTCTTGTGTCTTTTGCACCGCATGTAGTTTGGCAGATGTGGCGCCAACCTCTGATGCAGATAGATCCCGGATAAGACGCGTCGCAACATCGTGTCTCTCCAATCTCGCTCTGATAAGATCGGCGATCAGCCTTTCAACCTCTTCCGCGGGGAGGTGCCTGTGCGGCAGATTCAATGGCGTCAATGGTATCGTCGAATTGACGCAACTGCTGCTGAGCGAGCGAAAGACTTCGTGCCCAAGCGGAGACAGACGGTTTTTCCTCTCGCTTTCAAAAAGCGGCTGGCCAAGGTGTTCTTCCAAGTGCTTCAGGGTCTTCGAAAAGGCGGATTGCTTTCGCCCCAGTCGAATGGCCGCGTCGGCAAGGTTACCGGCCTGAGCCACCGCTCCAATGCAACGGAGCATTTCGATCTTGATCACAGCTTCAAACTTCCTGAAGATTAAGTTTGACTGATATGGCGTGCAAGGTCCATGTTTGCCCATCAATCATCTGGGCCGGGGCATGTCATACGCAAAGAAAAATTTCATTGCAGGGAAGTGGGTTGCGGGTGAGAGCGAAGTCGAAAACCGCAACCCATCCGATCTAAGCGATCTGGTCGGCTTATTCGCGCAAGCGAGTCCCGATCAGATGGACGCTGCTCTCGATCAGGCCCGGAACGCACAAAGGGAGTGGGCCGCTGTCGGGATTGAGCGCAGACAAGCTGTTCTGATGGACATTGGCAACGAACTCATGGCCCGGTCTGATGAACTCGGCACGCTTTTAAGTCGTGAAGAAGGCAAGCCACTGGCGGAGGGCAAAGGCGAGGTGTACCGCGCCGGTCAGTTCTTCACTTACTATGCCGCCGAGTGCCTGCGCCAGATCGGCGAGAACGCAGATAGCGTTCGAGCGGGAGTTGAAATCGACGTGCGTCGAGAACCGGTCGGCGTTGTCGCCGTTATCTCACCCTGGAACTTCCCGACCGCGACCGCTTCCTGGAAGATCGCGCCGGCGCTTTGCTATGGAAACGCGGTTATCTGGAAACCCGCCAATGCCACGCCGGCTTCAGCGGTCGCTCTAAGCGAAATCATCGCAAAACAGGACATACCTAAAGGTCTTTTTTCACTGTTGATGGGATCGGGACGTGCAGTAGGGCAACGACTCGTCGAAAGCCCGATAGTGAATGCGATTTCGTTTACCGGGTCCGTTCCGGTCGGCAGGGGGATTGCCGCAGCGGCTATTCAAAACCTCACCAAGGTCCAGATGGAGATGGGCTCGAAAAACGCGCTCGCCGTCATGGACGACGGAGACCTTGATCTCGCTGTATCGGTCGCGTTGGGCGGCGCGTTCGGCGGGACGGGTCAGAAGTGCACGGCATCCTCCCGGCTGATTGTGCATTCTTCTGTTCACGACGCTTTCGTCGAAAAGCTCGTGGCCGGCGCAAAGGCCATGAAGGTTGGCCACGCACTCGAGGACGGCACCCGGATGGGCCCAGTCGTTAGCGCCCAGCAACTAGGGGAGAACCTTGCTTATGTCGAGCTCGGGAAATCCGAGGGGGCTGAACTCGCCTGCGGAGGAGAACGGCTCGATATGCCCCACGACGGTTACTATATGTCACCTGGTGTTTTTCTGAATACAAACAATGCTATGCGCATCAATCGGGAAGAGATGTTTGCGCCGCTGACCGCGGTGATCCGGGTCGACAGCTATGAAGAGGCATTGGCGACAGTTAACGACACGAATTTTGGGCTGACATCCGGGATTGTCACTCGCGATCTCGCCCGTGCTACCCATTTCCGGCGAAATGCCCGGACCGGCGTCGTTACGGTCAATCTTCCGACGGCGGGAACTGACTATCATGTGCCATTCGGGGGACGCGGCGACAGTTCCTATGGTCCAAGGGAACAGGGACGGGCTGCGGCAGAGTTCTACACGACGGTCAAAACCGCGTACATCAGCGCAGGTAGTCCGAGGTGATGCGGATCGACGGTCTTCAATACGCCAACTGGTCCGAGAAGATCTTCCGGCAGATGCGGGAAGGCGGCGTCGATGCGGTGCACGTCACCATCGCCTATCACGAGACCTTCCGCGAAACCGTTCTGAACTTCGAGACCTGGAACCGTTGGTTCGAAACCCATCCCGACCTGATCATGAAGGGGCGGTGGGCCGGCGACATAGACACCGCGCGCGAGACCGGGCGGACGGCGATCTTCTTCGGGTTTCAAAACCCCAGCCCGATCGAGGACGACATCGGGCTGGTCGAGATCGTTCACACGCTGGGCGCGCGCTTCATGCAGCTGACCTACAACAACCAGTCCTTGCTGGCGACCGGATGCTACGAGGCCGAGGATACCGGCATCACCCGCATGGGACGGCAGGTGATCCGCGAGATGAACCGCGTCGGCCTGGTCGTGGACATGAGCCATTCGGCCGACCGCTCCACGATCGAGGCCGCCGAGATATCGGACCGCCCGATCGCCATCACCCACGCCAACCCCCATGCGTGGTCGCCCGCACTCAGAAACAAAAAAGACGATGTCATCAGTGCGGTGACGCAGAACGGGGGCATGCTGGGCTTTTCGCTCTATCCCCATCACCTGCGCGACAAATCCGGCTGCACGCTGCGAAGTTTCTGCGAGATGATCGCGCGCACGGCTGACAGGTTCGGCACCGATCACCTCGGGATCGGTTCCGACCTTTGCCAGGATCAGCCCGACAGCGTGGTCGAGTGGATGCGGACGGGGCGCTGGACGAAGCAGATCGACTACGGCGAAGGGTCCGCGTCCAATCCGGGTTTCCCGGAAATGCCCGACTGGTTTCGGGACAACCGCGATTTCGGGACTATCGAGGCCGGGCTGCGCGAGGTCGGCATGAGCGACGCCGAGGTCGCAGGGATCATGGGGTGGAACTGGTACCGCTTCTTCGCCGAGAGTTTCGGCCCCGGCCCGGCGTCGTGACCCGTACGGCGCCCCATATCGCGCGGCGGGACCCGGCCCGGGTCATGACGCTCAGGCGGCTGGGGTCTCTTCATCAATGCCGTCTGAGCTTCATGCGCATCCTCACCCGCCGGCTGGACGGCGAGGGCTGGACGTTCACCCGCCCCGTTTTCGATATCGACCCAAAAGGCGTCGGGCGGGCGGTGTATACCGCGACGGGCCCGACGCGCAGCTATTCGCTGGTGTCCTTCGCCCATGACCTTCCGGACGAGTTGCGGTCCGACCGGGTCATTGCCGAGGCCTGGGACGCCACCTTCGCCTTGTTCGACGGCGTTCCCACACCGCAGGATATCGACCGGCTCGCGCGGAATGTTCCCCTGCAAGAGGCCGGCCGCGTGTCCGAGAGGGAGCTGTCGCTGTCGCGCGCCAACCGCTCCGTCCGGCTCTGGCGGCATGTCGTCGACGCCCTGGCGGCCGGACGGCAGCCCGACGCGGGGATGATCGACGATGTCGGCTACCTGATGCGGACGACGGCCGTGTACGGATCTGGCAAATTCGGCGCGGCCGACCGCGAGGCGATCGCCGACCGCCCCGAGATGCAGGTGCCGTTCCAGGCCGAGATGTTGTCGGTCTATCTGACCAGAATCTTCGTGCGGGACCTCGTCCAGCATATGGCACGGGCAAAAGGCGGGGACCGGGCAGCCGATCTTGATCCAGCAATCGCCCGGCGGCTCGGAATCGGGAATTCAACTGGACTGGGAATGGCGCCCTTCATCGTCAATCACCCAATCCTGTTCAACAACTGGATCATGGCCCGCGAAGAGGCGATCTCGCGCGTACGGTCAATTTACACAGCTACATCCGAAGAAATTGCCGTCTTTCTGGACAGGCTAGCGCGAACAGAGATCTCTGTAGCGCAGTGGAGGTCTGAGCATCCGTTTCAGATTGCGAAACTTTCTGATCTGCGGAGCGACCTCGGCCGCCTGCGCGATTTCGTGGACGGCAGCAACCTCGACGGTCCCGAGCCGTGGAACCGTCTTGTCCTCTGGTCCGAGAGCGCGTTGAGCGAGGAGGGGCAGGAGCTTGTCGCCTCTCTCATTCTGGAACCGTACGGCCAGTTGGTTGATGGCCTGGCGCATTGCATGGCGGACAGCAACGCGGCCGCGTTCCGCATCGATGGCGCAATGCCGATTGGCGAGGTCCGGCGGCTTTTGGAGACTTCATTCGGCTGGGCGCTGAAACTGGATTGGCAGAACTCGCAGAATTGCGCCCGAGCCTGGTATGTGTCCGAGGAAAAACTGGAACCGCGCCTGGGCGAGCGCTTTGAAGAACCAGTATCGGATTACGAACAGCCCCTGGCCCCGGCCCGAGATGCCGCCAAGGCCTTCGCCGCGCTGCAAGACTGGTGTGATGATGCGCCGATTGCCGAGTTCCTGCTGAACCACCCCGAGCATCGCCACACCGTCCGCCGCGCCCAGATCAGCCGCATCGCGCCCTATGGCGAGATCCACGACAACACGATCGCAGCAGATGTCATGCCGATCGACATGCTGCGGGCGAAGCTTTCGTTTTTCGGAGCAACGCATTTCGACCCGCGTTCGGACCGCTGGGTGCGCATTTGCATGTACGCGGGCGCGCCGTATCCCGAGGAGCTGACGCCGACCAATGCTGATGACTGGGTCTTTCCGGAGTTCTCGGTATGAACCTGTCATTGAATGAGATCGAGGCTACCGCAAAGAGGGCGGCACGCGGCGCGGGCTATCCCTGGGGGCTGGCGGAGGAAGCCGGGAAGGCAACTCGCTGGCTTTGCTCGCGCGATCTTGACGGTTGCAGAGCACTCACTGAACTACTTGAGCGGATCGACGGGCAAAACATCGCTGGGTGGTTGCCTCAAACCGGCAGCGAGCCCTGGACCGCGAGGGGCGGCATTTTGTGCCCTCTGGCGACAGGTGCGGCAATTTCAGATCGCGCCCACGAACTTGGCGGCAAAGACATCCGGCTTGGGGCTGTGGCTGTACCGGTGTTTTTGGCACCCTTTGCCGCTCTTCTGGCCCGTGAGTTCGAAAAGCCCGTAGAGGTTGTCCTTGGCGATTTGGTCTTGTGTACAGACGGCGAGCTTTTGTCGTCGAGCGGTGCGCCTCCGAGTTCGTCTGTTGGGGCCAGTATCTGTATCGGAGGAACGATTGATCAGCCATACAGCTACCGTCTGCGCGCAGATCCCGACGCGAATGATTGGGCGGCACTGTTGGCCTTTGCCCATCGTACTTATGCGCCGGCCACCGAGGAGTCGCGCCTCAAGGGCGCGGGTGCCGGACTGTCCGACAATGATTAAGCCGAGGTTTCACTAATGCCGACAACTACACTCAGCCTCGCTGAAATCGAGAACCTCAGCTTTCGCGCGCTTGTGGCGGCTGGTACATCGGAGGCTAATGCACGGCCACTTGCCGTTGCCACAAGCGCGACCGAGGCCGACGGGATCGCGAGTCACGGCCTGGCCTACATCCCGATTTACTGCGAGCACGTAGGTTGCGGTAAAGTCGACGGTCAGGCGCAGCCAAAGCTCGAGGTATCCAGTCCATCAGTGGTCCGCGTCGATGCAATGACTGGGTTCGCCCATTCTGCGATCGATCTTGGCTTCGAGCGCCTGGTGCCACTGGCGCGCGAACAAGGTATCGCGGCGCTGGCCATTCGAAACAGTTACAATTGTGGCGTTCTGGGCTATCACACGGCGCAATTGGCGCGATCCGGGCTAGTCGGACTCGGATTCACCAATGCGCCAGCATCGATAGCTCCATCCGGTGGGTCCAAACCCGTGGTCGGCACGAATCCCCTTTCGATCGCCGTTCCGGGCCTCGACCGCGAACCGGCAATCCTGATCGATCAGAGTGCCAGCACAATCGCCAAGAGCGAAGTTATGAAGCACGCCCGCGAAGGTAAGCCGATCCCGGTAGGTTGGGCGCTGGACCCCGATGGCAACCCGACAACTGATCCAGAGGTCGGGCTGAAGGGATCGATGGCCCCATCAGGAGGTTACAAAGGGATCGGCGCGGCTCTACTCGTCGAGACGATGGCGGTTTTGATGACAGGCGCTACGCTCGGGATAGACGCCTCGCCGTTTTCCGGAACCGTCGGCGGTCCGCCAAAGACTGGTCAATTCTTCATTGCTATTGATCCCGAGAAAACGGCCGGCGACAGATATGCAGCGCTTCTTTCTCGCTTAACCGACGCATTTGAGGCGCAGGACGGTGCACGACTGCCTGGAGAAGGACGCCGTAAGCATCGAGTGAAGGCGCGTTTGCAAGGGGTCGAAGTGGATAACGCGACCATCGAAAGGATCAGGAATATTATCGGCGACTAGACGGAAAATTGGTCGCTTATGCATTAATAGCCAAACTGGACCACTCAGGTGGGGCTGATCAACGCGACAATGTTCAGCAAGGTCGATTTTCCGCTGCCTGAAGCGCCAAGTAGCACAACGATTTCTCGTTCCGGAATGTCCAGATTTACTCCGCGCAATGCGTGCACGGCCGCAGGCCCTTCGCCGTAGACTCTCTTTAGGTTTCTTATTGTAAATGCACTCTTTTCCACGTCTGTAATGTAGCAAATTGCAGGTTTAAGGTACATTTGAAAGCGTTTCCG
This sequence comes from Ruegeria sp. BHSC043, assembly GCF_059612985.1. Classification (NCBI taxonomy): domain Bacteria; kingdom Pseudomonadati; phylum Pseudomonadota; class Alphaproteobacteria; order Rhodobacterales; family Roseobacteraceae; genus Ruegeria; species Ruegeria sp. BHSC043. The sequence continues at coordinate 255,392 of NZ_JBXWRS010000004.1, forward strand.
TTTGACACGGAAGGGAGTGCCTTTTCGATTTTCCAAAAATGGAGACTCTGCTGTGTAATGGATACCATTCTTGGTATTCCACGACACCGTAGCGGTTCGTGGCTGCATAGCTATGGCCCGCAGCGCCAATGTGCTGACTTTCAGAAAAAATGTAGCGAAGCGCAGGAAATTAAACCCCAACAGCCCTCGGCGGATAGTGTTTGGCGTTACTCAGGATGCCATCTACACGCGCCGGTAGCCTTGAATTAAGTCAATCATAACTTCTTCCGTTGAAGGCTACGCCTAAGCCGTTGATTGCTGAATACAAGCGACCGGCAGTTTTGTCCGCAACTCGGACCTCAGGGCAAAAAACACGCTGCAGTCGGTTCGAACGGCAGCTTTTCTTTCTGCAGCGCAGCTGGCGACTCAGCCGGAGTGGTTTCTGCGTCTGCCAGCGTGCGAGCAGAGGCACTTCCGGATACCGCTCTTAGGAGACATCTGACGGTTTCGGTCAGGTTCGGACCGAGGCCCAGTTGGCCGAATGACTGCGTGGCGGACTTATCAGTCATGAAACTCAGTCATGAAACAGCGCCCCTTCAGACGCGTTCACGCAAAATCTAGTTGTCTCGATACGTAGCCGAAACTATTTCAGAATCATGGCAAAGGTCGCGTACAGATTTGCAACGAAGCGTCTAACGGCGCTGATCATGTGCATGTCGCTCATGATCACAGGACTGGCTGCGGCCGTTGCGATGGACCACGCGGGGCATGACATTCATGGACACGTCGCCTGGATATCGTCAGACATCGGATCGATAGACCACGCATCGCACCATATGACATCCGGGAACCCCAACGCAGAATGCTGTGAACCCGAGAGCAAGGCCGCGTCAAACTGCCATGTATCGGCTTGCTGCCTTTCTGAATTTCAACATTCCGACATTCTACTGGCCACTGATCACAGCCGAAGCGCCTGCGCTCAGCGGATGACAAATCTGGTCGGACCTTCGATCGACACCCCTCTGCCTGAACGCCCTCCCCGACTTTCCTGACAGGTTCTTGCGGACCCGAGCCTTTTAGCGGTTCGGGTTCATCTTGATTTCTTGGCCGATCCACAGCGGATCGGCTGTCAGGAGGTTGCAATGCGTGGACGCTACACGGCTCTCGCGATTATTGCCTTGGCGGGCGGCACCGCAGGTGGCATCACACTAGAGAGGTTCTACCTTAATCCGGAGAATACCGGGGGATCGGACGGTCCGGAGATCCTCTATTGGGTCGCTCCGATGGACCCGAATTTCCGGCAACCCGGCCCGGGCAAGTCGCCCATGGGAATGGATCTGATCCCGGTTTATGCCGGGCAGGAACCTTCCGACGACCCTTCGGAGGTCTCGCTCAGCGCGGCCGAGATCAACGCCATCGGGGTACGGACCGCGCTAGCTCGGATGACGGATGTGGCGCCAAGGATCGAAACCGTCGGATTTGTCAGCTACGACGAGCATCTGACCAGCCATGTCCACACGCGCGTCGATGGATGGATCGAGGTTCTGAACGTCAGGGCGGTTGGCGACGTCGTACGAAAAGGCGACGTGCTGTTCGAGCTCTTTTCTCCGGAATTCGGCGTCGCGAGCTTCGATTTCCTGCGCTCGCTTGAGCGAGGCACCGGCCTGTCCCTTGAGGCTGCGCGTAACAAATTGCGCAGCCATGGGGCTACCGACAGACAGATTGCAGAGATCGAGGCATCCGGCGAAATTGCGCGCCGCATCACCGTAGAAGCTCCAAGAGATGGCATCGTGGTGGCCCTTGAGGCTGCGGATGGCATGTTCCTGCAACCCGGCACCCAGGCGGTCTCGATCACCGATCTGAGCCAAGTCTGGCTGATCGTGGATGTGTTCGAGCGTGACATCTCGCGCCTGTCCGAAGACATGACTGCTGTCGCCCGCTTCGAGCATCTTCCCGGCAGGATCTTCGAGGGCCGGATCGACTACATCTATCCCGAGCTCGACCCGCGCACGCGCACTCTTCCCGTCCGCCTGCGGTTCGACAATGCGGAAGGCCTGCTTCGGCCCGGCATGTTCGGCAACGTGAGCCTCCTTCCCAATACAAGCCGTCAGGCACTTACAGTTCCGTCCGAGGCTGTGATCCGCACCGGATCGGCGGAGCGGGTCATCCTGAAGACGGGCGAGGGAACATTCCGGCCGCGGCTCGTCACGACGGGCCTTCGCGACAGTTTCGGAGAAGGTGGCCGCACGGAAATCCTACAAGGCTTGCCTCCGGGTGAGGAGGTCGTCGCCTCGGCGCAATTTCTGATCGACAGCGAAAGCGCCCTGAGTGCGGGCTTCATGCGGATGGCGCCGACCGATGAAGAGCCGGCTCGTGGGACAGGCACGCTTGTCGCGCTGGACCGTGACCGGCGGGTCGCGACGCTTCGCCATGGTGCCCTGGAAAGCCTCGACTGGCCGGCAATGACGTCCGAGTTCCCGGTGCGCGCGGACGTGTCGCTGGACCGGCTGCGGGAGGGAGAGGAGGTGTCGTTCCGCGCCGCACGCGGCGCCGACGGTCTGCTTGGCCTGATCGAACTGGGTCCCGATGATGGTGTCGCTGCGACGGGAACAGGTATGGCGCTGGCCGTGACGCCCGAAGGCAAGCTAACGCTCGATCATGGCCCTATTCCAGACCTGGGCTGGCCTGCCATGCAGATGGATCTTGATCTGGCCGGCATCGATCCCGCGAGCGTGCCACTCGATACGCCAATCGAGTTCGATCTCGCCAAGGATGAGAACGGCATGTTCTCCATTATCGCGGTGCGCGCCGAGGGCGAAGATGCACCGGCGGTGGAGGAAATTGACGAGACGCCGACCGCGGCGGCTCCTCCAATCGTCGTTTCAGGAACGATTGACGCCATCAACCCGGCAACGGGACAGGCAACGATCACCCACGAACCGATCACTGAAATCGGCATGCCAGGCATGACGATGGCATTCGCAGTGGCCCCGGAACTGGACCTCTCTGGAACCGAAACAGATCAGGAGATGACCCTCACCTTCGCAAGGCCGGATGGAATGACCATGGTGCTGGCGGCCGCCGAGCCTGTCGTCCCGAGTGCGCCGCCAATCACCGTCACCGGTACCATCGACGCCGTCGATGCCGAGGCCGGGCGGGCGACCATAACCCACGGGCCGATCATGGAGATCGGGATGCCAGGGATGACAATGGAGTTTTCCGTCGATACCGATCTCGACCCGACCTCTTTGCCGACCGGGATGGAAGTGTCGCTTACCTTTGCGCGCCCAGACGGCATGACGATGGTTTTGGCGGGGGCTGAGCCCGTGCAACCGCCGATGGAGGTCTCGGGCACCATCAACGCAGTCGACCCGGACGCTCGGATGGCCAACATCACCCATGGACCCATGGTCGAGATCGGCATGCCGGGCATGACCATGGATTTCGCCATCGCTGATGACATTGATCCGACTGCCTTGCCCACAGGTGAAGAACTCATCCTGCTTTTGCATCGCAACCCCGACTTCTCGATGACCCTCGTGGGCACTGCCGCCGCTCGGAGTGTCTCTCAATGATTCCGGCTATCATCCGCGCCTCGATTGCGAACCGCTTCATCATCGTGGCGCTCGCGCTCATGATGGCGGCGGCCGGAGTCTGGGCCATCCGCGAGACACCGGTGGACGCGATCCCCGACCTGTCCGACGTGCAGGTGATCGTGCGCACGCCTTATCCGGGTCAGGCGCCGCAGGTGGTCGAGAACCAGATCACTTATCCACTGGCCACGGCGATGCTGGCTGTGCCAGGCGCGCAGGACGTGCGCGGCTTTTCGTTCTTTGGGGACAGCTTCGTCTATGTTGTCTTCGAGGACGGCACTGATCTTTACTGGGCGCGCTCGCGGGTGCTGGAATATCTCGGCCAAATTACCGGAAGTCTTCCCGAGGGCGTCTCCCCGCAGCTCGGCCCGGATGCGACGGGCGTAGGGTGGATATACCAATATGCCCTGATCGACCGCACCGGGAACCATGACCTGTCGCAGCTCCGCACGCTTCAGGACTGGTTCCTGAAATACGAGCTGCAGGCAGTCGAAGGCGTCTCTGAAGTCGCCACCATCGGCGGGATGGTCAAGCAGTACCAGGTTGTCGTCGATCCAAACAAGCTCAGAGCCTATGACATCACGCTCGCGCAGCTGCGCGGAGCGATCCAGGCCGCAAACAGGGAGACCGGGGGCAGCGTGATCGAGATGGGCGAAGCGGAGTTCATGATCCGCTCGTCGGGCTACATTGACGAGCTTTCGGACCTCGCCAGCGCGCCCTTGATGGTCAATAAGCGAGGTGCCGCGCTGACGCTCGGCGACGTGGCCGAGATCCGGCTCGGGCCGGAGATGCGACGCGGCGTCGGCGAGTTCGATGGCGAAGGCGACGCTGTGGGCGGCGTTGTGATCCTGCGCTGGGGCGGCAACGCACTGGCCACGATCAAGGCGGTGGAGGCTCGGATAGAAGAACTGCGCCCAAACCTGCCCGAGGGCGTCGAGATCGTCACGACTTACGACCGCTCCGGGGTGATCGAACGGGCCATCGAGAACCTGCAGAAGAAGCTGACCGAGGAATTCATCGTGGTGGTGCTGGTCTGCGCCGCGTTCCTTCTGCACCTGCGCTCGTCGCTGGTGATCCTACTGTCGCTTCCTCTGGGCATTTTCGCGGCCTTCATCCTGATGAAGGCCCAGGGCGTGAACGCCAACATCATGTCGCTGGGTGGCATCGCCATCGCCATCGGCGCAATGGTCGACGCCGCCATCGTGATGATCGAGGCGATGCACCGTCGGCTCGAAAAGGAGAAGCTGACGGCTGAGAACCGTTGGCGGATCGTGCAGGAATGCGCATCCGAAGTTGGACCTGCGCTTTTCTATTCGCTTGCCATCATTACGGTGAGCTTCCTTCCGGTCTTCGTTCTAGAAAATCAGGAAGGACGGCTGTTCAAGCCGCTGGCCTATACCAAGACCTATGCAATGGCGGCAGCGGCGATTTTGTCGATCACGCTGGTGCCGGTGCTGATGGGATACTTCATTCGCGGTCGGATCCTGCCCGAACGCAAGAACCCCCTCAATCGCCTCGTTGTCTGGACATATCGCCCGTTCCTGGACGCGGCCATCGCCTGGCCCTGGGCCACGACGCTGCTGGCCGCCGCGGTCGTCGCCTCGATGTGGTATCCGCTCCAGCGCCTCGGTTCGGAGTTCATGCCGGAACTGAACGAGGGTGACTTTCTCTACATGCCGTCGCTCTACCCCGGTGTCTCGATCGGCAAGGCGCGCGAGGTCCTGCAGCAAACTGATCGGCTGATCGCAACCATCCCCGAGGTGGAGACGGTGCACGGCAAACTCGGACGCGCGGACACGGCAACCGATCCGGCGCCGCTGACGATGATCGAAACCACGATCCAGCTGAAGCCCGAGGAGGAATGGCGCCCCGGAATGACGATGGAGAGGATCCGCGACGAACTTGACCGTGTGGTTCAGGTGCCGGGCGTCACGAATGTGTGGATCCAGCCGATCAAGAACCGGATCGACATGCTGGCGACGGGGATCAAGACGCCGGTCGGCGTGAAAATCTCAGGCGCCGATCTAGACGTCATCGAGCAAATCGGTGTCGCCGTTGAAGAAGCGGTAAAAGGGATAGATGGCACCGCCTCGGCCTATGCCGAACGACCCATCGGTGGGCGCTTCATCGAGATTGACGTGAGACGAGAGGCGGCCGCCCGTTACATGATGAGCGTCCGGGACGTGCAGGAGGTTGTTCAGACGGCAATCGGTGGCATGCAGGTGTCGGAGTCCGTCGAAGGGCTAGAACGGTTCCCGATCAATCTGCGCTACCCACAGTCCTGGCGGGACAGCCCCGAGCGGCTCGAAACCTTGCCGGTGGTCACACCCTCGGGTGCCCATGTGCCGCTCGCGGCACTTGCCGACATCCGCATCGTGGACGGTCCGGGGATGATCCGGTCCGAGAACGCCCGGCGCACCGGCTTCGTCTTCATCGACATCGCAGGGCGCGATCTCGGCAGCTATGTTGCTGAGGCCCGTGCGCGAGTAGCCGAAGAGGTCACCTTGCCCCCGGGCTATTCGCTCACCTGGTCTGGCCAGTACGAATACATCGAACGGATGCAAGAGCGGCTCACTATCGTGGCCCCTGCGACGCTTCTGATCATCACGCTGATGCTCTTCATGGCCTTCAACCGGATCATCGAGGTGAGCATCATCCTCGCGGCCCTGCCGTTGGCGTTGGCCGGGGGCGTCTGGTTCCTGTGGTATCTCGCTTTCGACATCTCTGTGGCAGTGCTCGTCGGCTTCATTGCGCTCGCGGGGGTCGCGGTCGAGACCGCCATCGTGATGCTTCTCTACCTCAATCTTTCTTGGGAGAAGCGCCGCAAGCTCGCACAGGCGGAGAACCGAAAGCTGACTCGGGACGACATCGAGGAGGCCGTCTTCGAAGGTGCGGTTCTGCGGGTCCGGCCCAAGGTTATGACGGTGGCCACGATTTTCGCGGCGCTCATCCCGATCATGTACGGCACCGGCACCGGCTCCGAGATCATGCAGCGGATTGCGGCCCCGATGATCGGCGGCATGGTCACCGCGACCCTGCTGACCCTTTTCGTCATCCCTTCGATCTTCGTGATTTGGAAGATGCTGGCACTGCCCCGTGTCAACCGCGAGATCGGCCCCCTCGTTCTGCGGCCTGAACATTCAGCGCCTGCCGAATAATCGAAACTGCAACCTGAACTCCTGGAGTTTACAATGAAGAAACTGACTGCAACGCTCGGCCTCCTGGCCTTCACGACCCTGCCGGCCCTCGCTCAGATGAACCACGGCAATATGGACCATTCCAACATGCCAATGTCGTCCGAACAGATGGAAGGCGCCGTACACGCAAAGGCCGTCGTTAACTCGATCGGCGACGGCATGGCCAATGTCAGCCACGGCCCAATCCCGGAGATCGGCTGGCCAGCGATGACGATGGATTTGCCGCTTCTCGATAACGCCCAAATGATGGGTGAGATTGCCGCGGGCGACGAGGTTACGCTTATGCTCGTGAAGGGATCGGACGGCATGTACGCAATTGGCGCGATGATGCCGAACTGAACCTCGGAACACAGCGACCGGCCACTCCGCGCCGGTCGCCCACAATTCTATGACGGGGCTGGGATATGAACCGAAACCTCTACCGCTTACTGGGCGCGATCTCGATTTGCCTATCAGCAACTTCTCTTATGGCGCATTCCGAAAAGTAAGGCACAACGCCTATGGACGGTACACGGCTGACCGAAACGCCCGAGATGATCCACATGGTGTTCGACAACCAGAACACGATCGCACGGCAGCGTCAGGCTTGACCGCAGGCAACTTCGTTGCATCATGCCTTGCTTATTGCACGCAACCTGCCGAGGAAGAGGCCCAAGCATGAAGACTGCTCTAATACTTGTGGATATCCAGAATGATTATTTCGAAGGTGGAAAATGGCCCGTTGCCAATATGGCAGAGGCTGCTGTCAATGCAGCACGGCTCCTGAAGGCAGCCCGGACGAAAAAGGAGATGATTGTCCATGTGCACCATGAAATGCCGCAAGGTGGGCCGTTCTTCGTCGCAGGTACGGATGGCGCAAGGATCAATGATACAGTCTCACCGCAAGGTGATGAAACGACAGTTCTGAAACACAGACCCAACAGCTTTCACGATACCGGGTTGGAAGCTCTGCTTCGCGATGCGGGGGTAACCAGCGTCACGATTTGCGGAGCGATGTCACAGATGTGTATCGACGCGACGGCACGCGCAGCACGCGACCTCGGGTTCGATGTGACCGTCATAGAAGATGCTTGCGGCGCGAAGGAAACCTCTTTTGGGAACGTTACAGTGCCGGCCGAATTTGTTCACGCCACTATTATGGGGGCGCTGAACGGCAGCTACGCGACTGTAACCAATACAGATTCCTACCTTGCCTGAGCCCCGAACGGGTGGCATGCGACATCCCACATAGCGAAGCGCTGACCTAGCACCATGCGTTATCACCCCGGGCAACACGGCTAGCGACTTCAGTATCTTGCTCCGTGCTTTTGCATAACCAAAACGGTTCATCGGCAAGGTAAGATATGCAGCCCCTCCGAAAGCTCCTTTTTGTGAACCAGAAAGCGCTCACCAACGAGAAGTTCACGACTTCAAGGCTTATAGAAATCCGATGTCCTTTGACGGCTGGCGAGCCACCAGCCCGATTGTACGGGCCATTCCGTAAAGTCGGTGTCGTGGCCCAGATCTCTGGCGGCATGAAGCGCCCATTGCGGATCGACCAGCGCCTCGCGCGCGATGGCGATAAGATCCGCAGCCCCGTCAGCAAGGATGTTTTCGGCCTGCAAAGGGTGCGTTATCAGGCCCACGGCCATCGTTGCCATGCCGACTTCGTTCCGGACGCGATCAGCATAGGGAACCTGGAAACCCGGTTGCCGCTTTTGCGAGCCGCTTGCCGTTGCGGCCCCGGCGATGCCGCTTGAGGAACAATCCATCACGTCGACGCCAATGTCCTTGAGCGCACGCGCCAGCACAACAGTGTCCTCGAGGCTCCACCCATTGGGCGACCCGTCGACCGCCGAGGTGCGAAAGAACAAGGGCAGGTCTTCCGGCCAGGCGCCGCGCACCGCTTCGGCGATTTCGAGGGCAAGCCGCATGCGCCCGGTCAAATCCCCGCCATAGGCGTCCTTGCGCCTGTTCGAGAGCGGCGACAGAAAGCTGTGCAGCAAGTAACCGTGGGCGCCGTGAATTTCAACTATCCTGTAGCCGGCCTCTCGCGCGCGGTGCGTCGCGGACACGTAATCGTCGATCAGGGCCTTGATCTCGGACACCGGCAGCTCATGCGGAACGGGCCAGCCATCGGCAACAGGTAGCGCGCTTGGCCCGACCGGCGTCCAGGGCATGTCGCCGCGGGCGATATCCGCGTCGTTCAGAGGGCCATTGCCGAACCACGGCCGCTGCATCCCTGCCTTGCGCCCCGCATGCCCAAGCTGGAGCGCCGGAATGGCACCGTTCCGCAGCGCGAATTGTGCAATCCTTGCGTGACCCGGAATCTGGCTGTCGGCCCAAAGCCCGGGGCACCCGTGCGTGATGCGCCCGGCCTTTTGCACGGCGGTCGCCTCGGTAAAGACGATGCCGGCGCCGCCAATCGCGAAGCGGCCGAGTTGCACAAGATGCCAGTCATCCATGTGCCCTTCATGCGCCGAGTACTGGCACATCGGCGAGATGACGACACGGTTGCGGGTTTCGACGCCCCGAATCCTCAGGGGCTGGAACAGTCTTGGGGTCTCGGTCATCGGCATGCTTCCTTGCAAGATCATTCCATCTTGCATGCATGTTCACGCAGTTCAATCAGACGGCAGCGCGTGGAACGGTCGACCGGCGCTTTCCCCGGCCAGCGCTTGTCGCCGGAATAGGGAACATCGGGGCGCACGATCAGCGCCCTGGGTTGCCGCCCACCGGCCCCGGAAACCGTCGTCCCGATGGACCAGAGGCCGACTATGCACTAACAGTCAAACTGGACCACTCAGGTGGGGCTGATCAACGCGACATAGGTCAGCTCAGCGGACTTAGCTGGCATTCACCTCGAAGCAAAAAGTTAGACGAACGCCTTATCATTGGAAAACTGCGGGAGCTGGAAATAAGAAAGCGCTAGATTTTCGATTTGGTCTCGGTATTTTTTGTAAGCGTCAGTCGCGAACGTAACACACTTACCATTGCATCCCATTGCATCATAAGAAAATGAATTTTGCCGCAAGATAACGAAACGCAAGCGAGTACTAACAAGATTGCAAGACGTCTTGCAGCCATACTGGCTGCCGACGTGGCCGGATATAGTCGTCTTACCAGCGTCGATGAAGAAGGCACTGCTAAAATGCTCTTAGAGCATAGATCAGTGACTGATGCGCTTATTGAGAACTTTGGTGGTCGGATTGCCAACACCGCTGGCGATAGCATTATTGCTGAATTTGCGAGCTCTGTCGAAGCGGTGCGATGTGCCGTTGAAATTCAGGAAGCAATTCGGACACGCAACCTCTCCGTTCCGTCGTCTTCACAAGTTCAGTTTCGCATCGGGATAAATGTCGGAGACGTGATCCTTCAAGATGGTGACCTTTTAGGTGACAGCGTAAATGTGGCCGCTCGACTAGAAAGCCTCGCTGAACCCGGTGGGATCTGCTTGTCTGGCGAGGTACACGACCAGATACAAGGCAAGCTGTCCCTTGGGTTCCGTGCTATGGGAACCAAGCGACTAAGAAACATTGATCGTCCGGTGCGCGCTTACAACGTTGAGGGCATCCAAGATGTCAGTGCGCGCAAAGAAAACAAGCTGCGCATTCTGGCCGCGGGAGGTGCCTTTTTCGCTGCCGCCTGCTTGGGTCTTGTGTATGTTCTTACTGCTCGTGACAGCACTACAACGCTTTCTGGTGGATCGCCGCCGTGGACGTCTGAAAGCAACCTGGATGCACCTCCACTGCCTCAGATGTCTGACGTTGTTGCATCAGGAGAATGGAATGAACATTCCTATTATGCAATTTTGACATGGGGCAGTTCCTGGCAGTCAGCTGTTGCAGATGCTAAAAAAAGGGGTGGCTATTTAGCCTCCATTACATCCGAAGCGGAGAACAGTTTTGTTTTCGAACTCATTAAGAACGATGAGCGCTTGTGGGATATGCATCAGGATGGGCAAGCTTTCGGACCTTGGATCGGCACATATCAGGAAGAAGGGGCCATTGAGCCAGACGGTGGGTGGGCGCTGATCAGCGGCGAACCGGTTACGTTTTCGAACTGGTCAGAAGGCCAGCCAAACAATCATGGTGGGAACTCGGACGTCGTTCGGTTCCACAATTACGTTCACCAGCCTTCACCGTATTGGGACGATGCAAATGGCGCCGGCTCAGCACGAGGGTATATTTTGGAAATTGAGCGCGTGGATAGTACTAAATGAAAAAAAGCGGGCCTTTGACGTTGTAAGTATCAATATATTCCAATTCTTTGAATACGGGGAACCTGAAGAAGCATAATGCAATTTTTCTTTAGACATTGGATCTTATCCGTTTTTGTCGCGTCGTCGATTATTTCGACGTCGGCAAGCGCGCAAAACGTGACGTTCCCAACGGACTTCTTCGCTGAACGCCTGCAAGGCTCTGCATGCTCGAAGTTTTTTTCTTCATCTCGCCTGAACAGTGACCTTAAGATGATTTCAGCACTAAGTTCGGCGAGCATGACGAGCACCAATTCTCTGAACGTCAACCACGATGCCTTCTCCAAAAGGTGGACAAAGCTCTTAGAAGTTTCATATGGCGCGGCGGCAAAAGGTGACGCCACGGCCGGCAAAAAAATCTTGGGCACTCTGGTCAATCTTGCGCAAGCGAACGCCCTGCTTAATGCCCCATCATATAATAGCGCAAAAAAAGTGGAGTGCTGGAAAGGTGGCCGAAGCGACCGACCATGTCCACTGCATGTTGTGCAACACACCGGGTATACTGGCGTTGCAATGTTGTATTCGGCCATTGTGCTTGAGGAGTACGCAACACCAGACCAGAAACGAATTCTGGATACGTACTTTGACAAGATCTACAAGAAATTCATTTCCCCACTGGCGTCAAACGGCGCGCAAAGTGACGGATTGTATGAATTTGGAGACTATGGTTTGGGCGTGCTTGCCTACGCTAGGTGGAAACGTGATGCACGGCTCGCCAAAAGCGAAATACGCAAGCGCCGCTCCTCTTTCATCAAAAAGATAGATGCCCAAGGCATGCTGAAAGAAAACTCATTTCGCGGCTACCGCGGCTATTGGTATCACACTCTGGGAGCAGAAAGCGCCTATGGTTACGCGCTAGTTGCTAGAAGTTTCGGCACCGACTTTTTCAAGGACGCCAAACTTGGTCCAAGGTTTCAGAACCTTGCCAATCAAACGGTGAATGGTGGGCGGAGTTACTCTGATTTTCGGGAGCGCGCCCTGCAAAAATCCCCGAAAAATGCAATCAAGGACCCAAACGCAGAAATCCTCCACATGCATCAATTCGCTGTTGGCTTACCGATCATCTTAAAGCGGGAATATGGCTACGATGTAACAACAGCGTCAGCTTACAGATCAAAGGGCCGTCTCGAAACAATCAGCAAAATAACAGGTTTCAACGCTGATTGTTACTACTCCAGTTTTCGCTGAGTTCGGCAGCTTATCTGTTGCTGCGTGGCAAACTGATAAATTCTAACGTTCTGCTTTGGGCTCGGTGCGGACGCTCGCAGTATTCTCGTGAGCGTCTGCTGCGCGGACAAAGCGCTCACTGGCTCACTCTAGGTTTCACGGCGGGACGTCCAAAGATGAAGTGGCGATCCAGCGGCGATATCTCCAACCGAAACAAGCCCGGCGTTCTCCGCCATAGTCGCCAGTTCTTTGTCGCTCCAGGCTCGACCTCCTGAAATTGTCGTCCGCAGGTCATTGAGAGCAGCCAACTTGCGATCCTCTGGCACGCGATATGCGGCCGCAAACAGCCATCCCCCCGGCTTGAGTGCCTGTTGAAGGTTCTTGAAGGTCTGGTCAATGATGGCCTCGGGAAGGAAAATGACCGGTACGAAGATAACGTCAAATGCAGCATTTTCCTTCAGGTTGGCGACGTTCTCGTTTCTGAAGGTGACGCGATCGGTTAGCCCTGTTTGTTCCAGGTTATTAGCGGCAAGGTCCAGAGCAGGCCCGAGGATGTCTATGCCGATTGCGGTAAGCGATGGCCATTGCTGGGCCATGGAAAGAGAAATCCATCCGACGCCGCTCCCAACATCAAGAAACCGTGGAGCGTTTGACAGGGTGGCCTCGAATTCCGGCTCTTTTGCTGCGTACTCGGTCAGCAATTTCGTCACGAGCCGGGATGAACGTCCCTGAGTTTCGAGAATGCCGGGGTCGTCGAACGACCAACCAAAGCTGCCGTCGTCGGGTAGTTCTAGTAGATGCAGCATTTGGCGCATGGCTGCCCTGACAAACCCATACAGCGCGTCCAGTTCTTCGTCCGTCAAGCCGTCCAGCAAGTTGGGCTCGAACGCGTCGACGACAGCGTCAAGTTTCGAGGTAAGAGTATCATTTGGTCGGAGGTGGCCTGAGGCCGCCCCAATTCTTGCGCCCAGCGCAGCGAGTGCGTCTGCCGCCCTGATGTGTTTTTGGATTGCTGCCATTGCTTCAGGAAAGGCCATAGTCTCGCTCCCTTCTCCTCATCGGTATACTATTCACTCGAAGCAAGTCGGCCTAAAGCACTTGGGCACTTTGGCCTCGTGTTCACTCCGAAGTGGGTTGCTCGACCACTGCCAAAGCGGTGCTGGTCCGCTCGTACAGCTCTTCACCTATCCGGGTGTGGCGTTCGAGCTCTGCGATCTCATCTGGGTCGGTCTCGTGGACCATCGCCTCACGCAGATCGTCGATATTGGCACGGAGGTCAGAGAGTTTTCTACGCCAGTCGTCCAATTCCTTTTTCTCTCCTTTGGTCATTGGTCCGACAATGCGCACCTTACCAGTTCGGAAGTCGATCTTGATGTGATCCGGATGCGGAATGGGCTTATCCATGGTTTTTATCCCGGCTTCTGCGCGCCTGCGCAGTTCCTTCTCCCATTCGATCTTTTAGGTCAGCGCCTTGTCTAGATATTCAGCGTGAAGCATGTTGCGGGAGCTTTCCACCTCTGCCAGCAACTGTGAGAAGAGCCGCTGCGCGCGGTGCTGGCCCTTGACGGCGTTCACAGCCAGAGACCGCATGACCGCCTGCACCATGGGGATTGTCACGCTGCGGTGCCCTTCCCGGATCGTGATGTCGCGGTATGCCTCATCGAGAATGATATCTTTCATACGTTCCTAATGCATGCCCGAACGTTTGCTCTTTGATCCCCGAGGCCGCCCCTTCGGATTACCAGACTTGCCTGTTTTGAAGCGGGCGTCTTTCGGCGTTTTACCATATCCCACGTCATAGCCGGGTCGGGCCACGAGCCCGCGCTTGTCCTTGTCGCTGCCCATTCCGCCGCCTCCATCGCCTTGTTTGTCACCGCTGGCGTCCAGCCGCAGAGAACCTGCGCCGCCTCGTCCCTGGCACAGGCCCCCCAGCGGGCAATGATGCGATCACAATAGATCTCGTCAAACTCGCAGAGATAGGCGCGCCGGCCGGTTTTCTCAGCCGCGATCAACGTCGAGCCGGGTCCGCCAAAGACATCGAGCACAATGTCACCGCGTCCGGACACATCGCAGACGGCATCGGCAATCATCTGCACGGGCCTTACGATCGGATGTAGCGCCAGTTCTTCCATGCGCCCTGCCCGCATGGTGTTGACGTCGCGATACTGCCAGACATTGGTCCGGTAGCGCCCGTGCTGCCCCAATTCAAAAGTGTTGATATGCGGCGCGTCCCCTCTCTTGAAGGCAACGATCAAGTCGTGCCGTGAGCGGTAGAAGGTGCCCATACCCCCGTTGTCCTTGACCCAGACAATCAGGTTCTTGAGATCGTCGTAGACCCTCTGCCCCGCTGCAAGTATCTCGCCCATATGACGCCAGTCCATGCAAATGAAGTGGATCGAGCCGTCGGCACTGTGATCAACAAGGTTGCGGAACGCGCGCCGCAAAAAGCGCGTGAACTCTGATGCCGACATCTCATCTGCTGCCGTGGTTTCGGGGGCATTTTGCGGAGCGATGCATCTAACTGCACGCCTGTCGAACCAGGTCAGAGGCCGGGCCGGTGTCTTAAAGTGGGTCAGGTTTTTCTACCGCACGCGCCCATTCCGCCCTTGGCGTAAAACCTCCAGCGATGATCCATTGCCTGAGACAAGACGAAACTCAACCCGATCGTCAGGAGCAGAGAGAGAAGCCAAAAACACGCCAGACACCGCCCAAGGATTAGCCAGTAGCTCAAGTCGATTAGCAGCATTGCAAAACTGTTGTAGTCTTGGCTTGATGCTAAATGGCCGAATTAGATTATGCAGTTGACGTTGTTCTCGAAAATAGCAGGGCTGTCTCTTGTTACATGCGTGTCTGCAATTGTTTCGGGCTTGACGTTGCTGGCGCGCGGCACAGGCATTCTCGAGCCTGTTGAACTCGCCCATTATGATTTTGCCACTTCACAAGCTGCATCGTCCGATCTCACGCCCGACGTCGCAATAGTTGCCGTCCGCGACAATGAACTCGCTGAATGGGGATGGCCGATCAGTGATGAGCAACTGGCCCGGCTAATACATGCCGCTTTGGGGGCGGGGGCGAAAGTGGTAGGTGTGGACATCCTTCGCGAGCGCCCGGTCGAACCTGGTGCCGCTACGCTGGAGGCGGTACTGAAAAATCCGCGCGTCACGACGATCGGCAAGCTGGGAAATGCAGGCGACTTCGTTATCGCGCCGCCAGAAGTCTCTTTGAAAAGGGGATCATTCGGGTTCGCCGATGTGCCAGTCGACCGTGACGGCGTGGCGCGTCGCTCGCTGCTTCTGGTGAACGATGGCCAAACGTTGAGATACTCTTTTTCACTCCAACTCGCATTCTCCGCTTTGGGCATCGCCGAACTGACCCCGTGGCCCGACGACCCCCAGGTTTTGAAGCTGGGCAACATACCCGTGCCGCCTTTGAGCTCGGATTTCGGCAGCTATGCCAGGCTGGACGCAAGTGGCTATCAAATCATGGCTCATTTTGCCCAGCGCCTGCCTGTGGCACCGATGCTGTCCGCTAGGGAATTGCTGGAAGGCGAAACCGATTTGAGAGGGAAAGTGGTTCTGATCGGACTAATCAGCGATTCGATCAAGGATCATTTCGTTACACCGCTGAACCGGAATTCTGGAACTCAATATGTCTACGGGCTTCAGGTTCACGCGGCATTGGTCCAGCAATTGGTTGACCACGTGCAAAACGGACTGCGCCCGATAACGGACCTACCACATTGGATCCAGGGCTTCATGGTTGTTGCTGCCAGTGTATTGGCTTCGGGGATCGTTGTCCTGTTCCGGAACCCGGTCTTGGCAATCCTGCTTGGCGGAGCCGGGGCCATTGGACTGTTGGGAGGAATGACATTCTCGCTGAACTGGCACCTCTGGTTGCCCGCTGTGCCGGTTACCGCCGCGTGGATCACAGCCTTTGTGCTGACGTTCATCTTTGTGGCTTCACGTGCGCGGCAACAACGTCGCGTCATGTCTCAGCTCTTTGAAAGCCAGTTGTCGCCGGAACTGGCGCAGGAAATCTGGAACCAGCGGGCATCCATACTCTCCAAGGGCGAAACGATCCCGCGGCGATTGCAGGTGAGTTTGCTGTTCGCCGATGTGGTCGGCGCTACGACGGTGGGCGGTAAAGCTGAACCTGATGCCTACCTTGCTTGGATTGGTACGCTGCTTGACGCTCTCAGCGAAGATGCCGCTTGCCACGGTGGATTTGTCGAGAAGTTCACCGGTGATGGCATCTTGGTTGCCTTCGGTGCGCCCCTGGCCCGCGAGAGCGGCAAAGAACTGACCGATGATGCCCGCGCAGCCTGCGCTTGCGCCCTCAAAATGCGCGAGACGGTTGCACGACTCAACTCGGCAGACGGTGTTCGCTGGCCATATGCCATGAGGATTGGGCTTCACAGCGGGCTGGTTTTTGGCGGGACGATCGGGCGAAAGGGCTCGATGCGCTACAATCTGGTCGGGGATGCGGTTAATGTTGCGGCTCGTATCGAAGCCTATGCCAAGACGCTGGAAGGTCGACAAATTCAGCCTGTTACGATATGCTGCAGCGAAGAATTTATGCTCCTTTTGGATGGATTTGCTGAGTGCTCGCCCGCAGGCACTCTTCTGCATGACGACAAAACGACAACCCATCGGATTTATACGATCGCGGGACTAATTCGGTAACCGACATCGGGTGTTTCGATGAAACTCGACTTCTTGGTTATTCCTGCTTTGGCTGTTGCGACGTTTTTTGTCGGCGCAGCCTCGGTCACAGCGGAATCAAAGAAGGCTAACGAGTCCAAAGAGCAAACTACGGTTGTTTTCGTTCCTCCGGCCTCGGGCGTGCCAGCCGACCGCGTTGGCGCGGGCACCCGGGATCTCGAGGTTTCTGGCAAGCGGGTTCGTGTGATTGCTCCCGACGGAGGTGGATTATCTTCTGAAAGCCGCCCTCTTGTCGTCTGGGAGTTGACGGAACCATTTGATGGTATCATGCAAGCCGAGGTCACCTTGCTGGAGGAAGGGGTGCGGGTTGCCGGGACAGCCCAAAACGCACGTTTCCGCCCCGGACTCTACGGGCTCGACATGGCAAGGGGCGACAGAGATCTGGAGCCGGGGCGAATCCATGCGATCACGATCTATCTGGCCGATGGCAAAACGCGCGAAGTCGTAGAGCGAGCAACCAGCCTGATCGAGCGTAGCGGACCGCGCCTTGGGAACGCAGCAGAGGCGGCATCAGCAGGCATCTGGTTCGATGCGCTTGGATACCTGACCGATATCGACTTTTCGGGTCGTGTCCGCGTGCAGGATGTCAGCGGTTTCACGCAGCTTCTGCAATCGGCAGGACTTTGAAACGGGAAAGCAAAGATGAGACTCGAGTTTCTGTCGAAGGCTTCAGCCAGGAAGAGACAATTTATTCGTCTGGCCGCATGGTTTTTGCTACTCGCTTCCATCCTTCCATCGGTGGCTGCGGCGGAAAAACGCGTCGCACTTGTGATCGGCAATTCCGACTATGAGTTCGTCAGCAACCTCGGAAACCCGGCCAATGACGCCGAGGACATCGCGAAGGCACTAGAAAGAATCGGATTTGCAGTAACATCCGGCCTCAATCTGGATTATCGCGAGATGCGTCTTGCGATTCGGGATTTTGCCGAAACAGCTCAAGACGCGGATATGGTGTTTGTCTACTTCGCTGGTCATGGCGTGGAAATCGACAAGACCAACTACTTGATCCCTGTAAACGCCGAACTCCGAAGCGACCGGGACGTAGAGTTCGAGGCGATCAGGCTGGATGCGGTCATCAATGCGGTGGCCGATACGTCGGCTCTCAAGGTCGTCCTGGTGGATGCGTGCAGAAATAACCCGTTCCTGACAGACATGCTCCGAACCTCGGCGACCCGCTCGGTCGGGCAGGGCCTTGGGCGGATTGATCCCGGTGGCGTACTGGTGGGCTACTCGGCACGGGGTGGAACCTTGGCGCTGGATGGCGAGGGGCGAAACAGCCCTTATGCCGAGGCGCTTCTTGCCCATATCGAGGAGCCAGGGCTTGAGATTGGAAAGATGTTTCGCAAGATCCGCGATTCCGTTTATCGGTCAACCGACGGGTATCAAGAGCCGTTTACCTACGGTTCGCTTCCGGGCGAGGACATTTTTCTGGTGCCAGAGGTTCAGGTCGCAGCAATGACTCCAGTTCCGGAAGCGCCCTCCATTGGACAAGAAATCGCAGCGGGTTTCGCTGATGCGGATCAAGATGGCTCTATAGGTGCCTGGCAAACTTTTCTGGAACGGTTTGGTGTTCATGAGGCACACCCCCTGGTTCGTTTGGCTGTGCGCAAGCACGAAGAACTCACCCGTACTGCCGCCGCACCACCCAAGAGTGACGTTGAAAAATCGGCCTCTAACATTCAGAATGAACTGACCGCCTATGCTGCTGCCGAAAAAATTGCCTCTCCACGCGGCTGGGCACTCTATTTTGAGCGCTTCCCGGCCGGAAGGCTATCCAAAAGCGCGATTGTGCGCGAAGAGCAGGCCCTCTTTGACGATCTTCAAGCCCGAGCCTACGGACGGTATCGCACGATCCGAGACGGTGAAGTCATGAATGCGGAAATGCGAAGGCTCGGCTTGGAAATGCTCGATCTGCCCAAGAAGCTGGTGTCCGAGATGCAGTGGGCACTGAAATCCAGGGGGAACGATATCGGGCAAATTGACGGTCAGATCGGTCCACGGACCATCGGGGCGATCGAGAAGGTTCAACTTGCGCTGGGCTTGCCGAAGACAGGACTGCCAACACGTGCGACCTTGGCCGCCCTTGGCCAAATTGACCGCGACACCCCCGCATCCGGCCTTTTTTCCACTTCGGGGGCGATAGCTCGACCTGTTGATCCCGCAGCAATAGGGATTCTGGAAAACGATGCTAGGCTTGCCAGAGTCGTCCGCACTTTCAAGCGAAAGCCCCTAATCTACGGTTTTTTCCAAGGGAGTCTGTACGTGGCCGTAGATCTCGGTACCACGATCGGAGAACCTGACCTGGACGCGTATCTCAGAGAAGTCGGTGGCAAACTCGTCGAAATCGAAACGAAGGAGGAAGAAGAGTTCGTAGTTGATATGGTTCGTTTCGATCAAAAACTTTGGACTGCTCAAGCGTCGAGCATAAAAAACAATTACGGGCCTGCGATCGGGTTGACCAAGACTTCGTTGGGATGGCGCTGGCGCTCAGGTTCGGATTTGACATTGGAAAATTGGGCGCCTGGGCAACCTTCGCTCAAGGACGCCGAAGCGATGTATGGGATGCTGGTTCCCGTCGATAGATTATCAAGAAACGCACACCGAGTTGGCCGAGTAGGATGGATGCCAAGCCGTTTTATCTCCCGCCAACTCATCATCGAGATAAAGTGAAACTGAGCATCCGAGCATTGGCTGACTGCGAAAGTGTTGGCCTTCGGTTTGGTGGGCAACTTGCCAGTCCTTGGCTAATTTCAGATACCCCCTCCCCTTAGGCTCGGGACCCATTGATTTCCGCCGTGCAACATGATTCATCGCACCCAAAGCAAGCGGTGAACATGTCAGATCGATTCCGGCTGAGCGACGAGCAGATGGCCCGTCTGGAACCCGTCATGGGAAGGCGCAAAGCGCAGTGACCTCAAAGCAGAGAGCGCGCGGGGAGCATAACCTTACGTTTGTCCCCGAGAACCGAGAACTCTCCTGCATCTAAATAAAGGAGCAACTGCAGGAGGTTTATCGATGAAATACCTGTCTGGCCACCTGCGTTTTTTTTCGTGAATGAGGCGGTCTTGGCTGGTCTGCTCTGGTCCAACCTTTCGCCCCCGATTGCGGCGTTATTCCTGTCGACGGGGCCTCGCGCGATCCCGAAATTATTGCCAGACGTCGCTGGGCGTTTGCACCCAATACGCAAAGCTTGATGTCGCGCTGAAATCAGCCAGCCCGAAGGCCGGCTGATCCGTCCGACCTCCCCTCGATAGGCGCCTGCAATGCACCCGAGGTCCTTTCGATTGCGATCTACGCCGCCTGCGCCGCCAGCCTGCGTTGTTCTTCGCGTGAAAAGAACAACAGGTAGAATACCGGCGCAGCAACCATGGTCAGGACCGTCGCAAAGGCTAGGCCGCCCATGATCGTGACCGCCATCGACACAAAGAAGGCGTCGGTCAGCAGCGGCGCCATGCCCAGGATCGTGGTGATCGCCGCCAGCATGACCGGACGCAGTCGCGAAACCGAGGCCTCGATGATCGCTTCGCGCAGAGGCTTGCCGGTGGCACGGACCAGGTCGATTTCCTCGACCAACACGATGCCGTTCTTGATCAGCATACCCGACAGGCTGAGCAGACCCAGAAGCGCGGTGAAGGTAAAGGGCAGCCCCGTACCCAACAGCCCGATCACCACACCGTTCACGGACATCGGCACCAGCAGCCAGATGATGATCGGCTGCCGGATCGCGTTGAACAGCAGCACCGAGATCAGAACCATGATCAGCAGGCTCAGCGGCAGTTGCCTGCCCAGGCTCGCCTGTGCCTTGCCCGAATCCTCGAACTCGCCGCCCCATTCCATCTTGTAGCCCAGCGGCAGGTCCATCGATTCGATGGCGTCGCGCACCTCGGCATGCACTTCCGCGGCAGTCAGATCGGCGGGGATATCGGCGCCCACTGTGATGGTCAGCACCCGGTCGCGCCGGTGCACCAGAGTGTTGAGCGCCTTGTACTGGAACCCGTCCACCATCTGCTCGATAGGTACGAATTTCTGGGACTGGTCCGAATACACCACCTGATCGACGATCGAATAGTCTCCGTCCGCCGGACGGCGCAGGATGATGGGGATAAGACGGTCGCGCTCCCGGAACACGCCGCCGGTGATGCCATCGGTCGAGAATTGCAGCGTCGCGGCAATGTCCTCGCGGGCAACGCCGGCGGTCTGGGCGCGTTCGGTCGCATAGATCGGCTGCAGCACCAATTCCTGCTCGCGCCAGTCGTGATGTACGTCCAGCGCGTTGGGAGATGCCTCTGACATGCGCCGCACCGCCTCGTCGGCCAGTCGCCGCAGCACGACCGGATCGCTGCCCGAGAACCGCGCCTCGATCGGGGTGCCGCCGCCGGGGCCGAAGACCAGGCGCTTGGTGCGGAACTCGCCCTCGGGGAACCGGGCCGAACCGAAGGCCTTAAGCTCGGCCTGAAGCGCGGGGATGTCCTCGAGCGTTTCGGTGCGGATGATCATGTGCCCATAGCTGGGGTTCGGCTTTTCGGCCGAATAGGTCAGCATGAAGCGCGTCGCGCCCTGCCCCACGAATGTCGCAACAGAGACCACGTCGTCACGCTGGGCCAGCCAGTCCTCGAACACGGCCATGTCGGCGGCCGTTCGGTCGATCGGGGTGCCCTGCGGCAGCTTGTAATGCACGAAGAACAGCGGCGTGTTCGAGTTGGGGAAAAACTGCTGCTTCATCAGCCCGAAACCCGCATAACAGGCCACTGTGATGCCCACCAGCCCGGCCACCACCAGCCAGCGGAACCGCAGCGCCCAGGCCAGCGTCGCGCCATAAAGGCGGAACAGAAGGCCACTGTATGCGTCGATCCCTCCCTCTTTACCCTGATTGAAGAAATAGTGCCCCAACAACGGCGTGACCGTGATCGCCAGAACCCAACTGAGCAGCAGCGAAATGCCGATCACCGCAAACAGCGAGAACAGGAATTCGCCCGTCGCATCCGGGCTGAGCCCGATTCCCGCAAAGGCCGTGATGCCGATGACCGTGGCCCCTAGCAGCGGGATCTGGGTCTTGGAGGCGGCCTCGTCTGCGGCATCGCGCGAGTTCTTGCCCTGCAGCATCGCGATCTGCATCCCTTCGGCCACCACGATGGCGTTGTCGACCAGCATCCCCATCGCGATGATCAGCGCGCCCAGCGAGATGCGCTCCATCTCGATGGAAAACACCGCCATGAACAGCAGTGTGCCCACCACCGTCAAAAGCAAGGTCGATCCTACGACGACGGCCGCGCGCCAGCCCATGAAGATGCCCAGCACCACCACCACGATGGCCACCGACATGGCCAGGTTGACCAGGAAATCGTTCGAGGCCTGCTCGACCACCACATGCTGCTGGTAGATGGGCAGAATCTCCACCCCGGCGGGGATTTCGACGTCCAGTTCGGCCAGCTTGGCGTCGACGCGTTTGCCGACCTCGACGATGTTCTCGGTCGACAGGCCGGCGATGCCTAGGGTGAATGCCTCGACCCCATTGAAGCGGATCAGCATGTCGGGATCGGTCTGGCGGGCGCGATAGACATTGGCCATGTCGAACAGGTTGATCACCTGCCCTTGCGAGCCGACCGACAGCCCGGCGATTTCCGACACGCTGTCGGACCCGTCCGCCGTCAGGATCGTGGTGCGGTGATCCTCGGCCCGCAGGGTACCCGATTCCTGAACCGAGTTGGCGTTGGCGATAGCCTCGTTGATCGCGGTCAGCGGAACGTTCTGGTTGACCGAAATGGCAAGGTCAGGCTCGATGAAGATCGCCTCGTCCGGCAGGCCCTGCACCTCGACATCGGCCACGCCTTCGACCGTCAGCAATTCGCGGCGCAGAAAGGTGGACAGTTCGTGTTTTTCCGCGTCGGTGAACCCTTCGGCGGTGACGGCATAGAACAAGCCGAACACGTCGCCGAACCCGTCATTGACGAACGGCGCGCTGACCCCCGAGGGCAGACCGCGCGACGCATCGCGCACCTTGGCCCGCAGGCGGGTCCAGATGTCGGGCAGTTCAGACCCGTCATAGGTGGATTTGATCTCGACCTCGATCAGCGACTGGCCCGGGCGGTTGACCGAGGTGATGACATCGACCTCGCCCATCTGCTGGATGGCGGATTCCAGCGGCTCCGAGACCTCTTCTGCGACCTGCTCGGCGGTTGCGCCGGGATAGCTGGTGATGATGACGGCATTCTTGATGGTAAAGGCGGGGTCTTCCAGCCGGCCCAGCGCGGAAAAGCCCCAGATTCCGCCCAGCAAGGTGACTAGGATGATTAGCCAAGTCTGGATCGGCCTGTCGATCGAGGCGCGTGCGATATTCATCGTCGCCCCCTTCAGTTGGCAAAGCCGGCAAAGCGCCGGACGGTCTGCCCGTCGGTCAGAACTGCGCCGCCCGCGACGACGATCTCATCCCCATCCGAAAGGCCGGTCAGCACCCGCACGTCGCCCGATTGGGTGGGCTCGACCGTGACCGGAACCCATTTGACGGTTCCTTCGTCGGCGCCCACGGGCGAAAACACCATCACGCCAAGATTGCCCTCGGCGTCGGGCACGATGGCGGTGGGGGGCACGATGATGCCGGTGCGTTTGTCATCGACTTTGACGTTCACGGTGACCGATGATCCGGGCAGTATCCGCAGCCCTTCGGGCGGCGTCAGGCCGAACTGGATGCGGAAGGTCTGACCGACGCTGGATGTTTCGGCGTCGAATTCGCGGATTTCCAACGGGAACACTTGATCGCTGGCCGGGAATTTCGCGGTGATGGTGAATCCATCCTCGTGGCTGGTGCGCTGGAACAGGATTTCGGGCACGTCCACCTCGATGCGCAGTTCCGACATGTCATGGATGCGCACGATCGGGGTGCCGGCCGAAACGGTGGTGAAATTCTCGACCTCGCGCCGCGAAACCAGTGCATCGAATGGCGCAGTCAGGGTGGCATGTTCCAGGTTGTATTCGGCGTCGCGCACGGCGATGGCCGCCAGTTGCGCGGCGGTTTCGGCATCATCGACGGCGACCTCGCTGGCGGTGGTGCCGCGCAGACGCGACAGGCGCGCAAGCGTGCGGTCGGCCTGTTCCTTCTGAAGCTTGGCGCGATCCAGCGCCAGCTCGAACGGTTCCTGATCCAGCCGGGCGATCAGGCCGCCCTTGGGAACCTCGAAGCCTTCGTTGACGGGCAGTTCCAAGATCTGGCCGCCCACCTGAAACGCCAGGTCCACGGTCTGGCGCGCAGCCACACGGCCGAAGAATTGCCGCGAGAAACCGGGGGCAGTTTCCTGCACCACCATCAGTTTCACGGGTTTCACCGCTTCCTGCGCGGCGATCGGCGTGGCCACAAAGGCCAGGGCAAGACCCAGAGAAGTCAGCAGCTTCATTTCGTCAGTCCCTCGGGTATTCCCGTTTTCAAGATGTTGGCCCGGATCTTGCAGGCAAGTCGGGCAAATTCGGCGGTTTCGGCGTCGTTCAGGCCCGAGGCGTTGCGAAACAGCTCTCCGGCGGTGGCAACCAGCATGTTACGGGTCTCGGTGCCCTTGTCGGTCAGCACCAGGAGCCAGGCCCGGCGATCGCTGGGGTCGGACTGACGGGTCAGATAGCCTGCGCGCTCCAACGCGTCCGCCGTGGCGGTGATCGTCGACGGCACGGTCAGCATGTCAGCCGCCAGCACGCCCATGCGCTTGGGCTGGTCCAGCTTGACCAGCATGTGGCATTCCTGCTGACTGAGGTCGGTTTCGATGCTGGCAAAGCTTTCTTCCAGCTTCCAGTACAACGCATAGACGCCCATCATCGCCTGGATCTCGGGCGTCAGGCTGGACAGCCGCTGGCCGATTTCGTTCGTCATCTTCCTCTCCGCGCGGATCGGGTGGTCATATACTTCAAAATTCGAACTATTCAACACCTGAAGTTGAACCTTGGCTTCCACGCTTGATTCCCTTGGGTCAACCTCTCTTGATCTGGGGGCGTTGTGACTGCATTTTGGGCGAATCCGAAACGTTCAGGACCCGACATGTATACGCCCGCAATCACCGGTACCGGGGTTTTCACGCCCGAAAACGTCATCACCAACGCCGAGCTGGTCAAAGCCTTCAACGCCTATGCGGACAAGATGAACGCCGCCAATGCCGAGGCCATCGCCGCCGGCGAGATGGAGCCGATGCAGCATTCCTCGGAAGAGTTCATCGTCAAGGCATCCGGCATCGAGAACCGGTACGTCATGGACAAGACCGGCGTGCTGGACCCCGAGGTAATGCACCCCCTGCTGCGCCAGCGCAGCGACGACGAGCCGGGTATCATGACCGAGATGGCACTGGACGCCTGCCACAAGGCGCTAGCCCAAGCGGGGCGGACGGCGGCGGATGTCGATCTGGTGATCTGTGCCGCGTCGAACCATGAACGGGCCTATCCCGCCATCGCCATCGAAATCCAAAAAGAGCTGGGCATCACCGGGTTCGGGTTCGACATGAACGTGGCCTGTTCCTCGGCCACGTTCGGCATCCAGGCGGCAGCCGACATGATCCGGTCTGGGTCCGTGCGGGCGGCGCTGGTGGTCAACCCCGAGATCTGCTCGGGGCACCTGGAATGGCGCGACCGGGATTGCCACTTCATCTTCGGCGACGTGGCCACGGCGACTCTGATCGAACGGATCGAGGATGCCAAAGGCCCGCATTTCGAGATCCTGTCGACCCGCTGCGCGACCGAGTTTTCCAACAACATCCGCAACAACAACGGCTTTCTGCGGCGCACCCGGCCCGACGGGTTGAAGGACCGCCGCGACATGCAGTTCATGCAGAACGGACGCAAGGTGTTCAAGGAAGTGCTGCCGATGGTCAGCAAGCACATCAGCGACCACATGGCCGCCGAAGGCATCCAAAGCAGCGATCTGAGGCGCCTGTGGCTGCATCAGGCCAACAAGACGATGAACGACTTCATCGGCAAGAAGGTCCTGGGCCGCGAACCTGAGCCGGGCGAACAGCCCAACATCCTGCAGGACTATGCCAACACCTCTTCGGCCGGATCGATTATTGCGTTCTCCAAATACTCCGACGACCTGCAGGACGGTGACATCGGCCTGATCTGTTCATTTGGGGCGGGGTATTCGGTGGGGTCCGTCCTGGTCAAACGCCACGCTTAAAGGGGCCTGACCCGGCGAGTTCGGCCCAAGCGGGCCGCTTCGTCACGTCAGGGACGAAGGCCGCAGGGCGCAACCTGCCCAGACGGACGTTAGCTGACGCTTTCTTCTTCCAGATGCAGCTTCATTTCGATCAGCACCTGCTGCAGCATCGAGGTTTCCTTCAGCAGGCGCTTGGCCTCGTTCACGGTAATGATCCCATCCTCGATCGCCGACTGGTATTCAGTCATCAGCATAGCGAAACGCTGGCTGAGCGCGATCACGTCCGAGTTGACACCGCCCGTGCGGCTGCGCTGTGAATTTCGCTCGTCATAGGACAGGGTGATGTTCTTCAGATCGGCCAGCGCCGAGGTCACATGCGGATAGGTCGCGACCGCCTCGAGCCGGGCCACCGCATCGACGGGCATGAACCTGTCGGCGTGCTCGGGATTGTCCGAATAATACCGGCCCAGAGTTGCCTTCGACTTTCCGGTGATCTCGCATGCCGCCTCGATGCCGACATCCTTGACCAGGGCTTCGGTGTGTTTCTTCAGATAAGGCCCGATATCCGCCATGTTCTTCCCCGAGTCTTCGACATTGCCCTCCCGGCTGTCCACTCCGGGGAAAGGGTAGGAATAATTCCCATACAGGAATAATCTTTGAAATGCCATAAGTTTGCCATCCCTCGAAGAACCAAGGGATATCTGAGTGAGTGGCGGCAATATTCAGCCGGTAATGAGTACAAGCAAAGCCAATCTGATTGGCTTTGCGAAAGGTTCGGTCGAATTGCGACCGGCGGTGTCGCTGTTGCGTGCACGAGGTAATCCATCCCCAAGAGCCAAGCTCTGCCTCTGCAATCGCAACGGCGGCGTCGACCTTCCCCCGGCATCGCGGCCGGAACTGACCGCTTGCCCGCGCCGACGCGTCCGATTAGACCCGGGCCATGGCCAAGCTGTACTTCAACTACTCAACCATGAACGCGGGCAAATCGACAGTGTTGCTGCAGGCCTCGCACAACTATCGCGAGCGTGGCATGGACACCTATCTGATGACCGCCGCCATCGACGGACGTGCAGGGATGGGGCGCATCGCTTCGCGGATCGGGATTTCGGCCCAGGCCGACACGTTCCGCCCCGAGGATGACGTGTTCGCAATGGTTCGCGACCGGCTGGACCAAGGGCCGGTGGCCTGTGTCTTCGTGGACGAGGCGCAGTTTCTGTCCGAAACCCAGGTCTGGCAACTGGCGCGCGCGGTCGATGACCTGAACGTGCCGGTGCTGGCCTATGGGTTGCGGGTGGATTTCCAGGGCAAGCTGTTTCCCGGCTCTGCCGCCCTGCTGGCGCTGGCGGATGAAATGCGCGAGGTGCGCACCATCTGCAAATGCGGGCGCAAGGCCACGATGGTGATCCGCCAGGACGAAAATGGCCGCGCCATTACCGAAGGCGCGCAGGTGCAGATCGGCGGAAACGAGACCTATGTCTCGCTGTGCCGCAGACACTGGCGTGAGGCTGTGGGCGCCTAGACCGGGTTCGGCAGCGGACGCCTCGCAACAAAGGCCGCCACGTTGTCCAGTGCCATGTGCCCCATGTCGGTGCGCACCTCTTCGGTCGCGGTCCCCAGATGCGGCAGCAAGGTCACGTTTTCCATGTCGCGCAGGGCCTCCGGCACGGCGGGCTCGAACTCATAGACATCCAACCCCGCCCCGGCGATCTGACGCGCCTGAAGCGCATGGATCAGCGCGGTTTCGTCCACCACTTCGCCGCGAGCGATGTTGATCAGGATGGCCGAGGGGCGCATCGCCGCTAGCACCGCGCCGTCGATCAGGTGGAATGTCTCGACCCCACCGGGGACCGCGATCACCAGGAAATCGACTGCCGAGGCAAGCCCAGAAAGATCAGAAGCATAGTCCGCGGGAAAGTCCAGCGCCTTCGGGCTGCGCGAATGATAGGCGACCTGCATGCCGAACCCGAAATGGCAGCGCCGCGCAATGGCCTGCCCGATCCGGCCCATGCCGACGATGCCAACCCGCTTGCCCGTCACATGATGGCCCAGCATCTGGGTCGGGTGCCAGCCCTGCCACGCACCCGACCGGACCAACCGTTCGCCCTCGCCCGCGCGGCGCGCCGTGGCCAACAGCAGGGTCATTGCGATGTCAGCGGTGGCGTCGGTCACCGCGCCGGGCGTGTTGGTGACCTGCACCCCGGCCGCGCGCGCGGCGGCCACGTCAATATGGTTGAAGCCCACGCCGAAATTGGCCAGCAGCCGGCAACGCGGCTGGGGCACCTGCTCGAACACGCGGGCGGAAAACAGGTCGCCCAACGTCGGGATCACAACGTCGAACGCGCGCAGGGCATAGAGCAACTCGTCGGGGTCCAACGGCGCGGTGCTGTCGCGGATTTCGGCGCCGTACTCGGTGCGGGCGCGGTCGGTGACCGCAGGCGGCATGGGGCGGGTGATCCACAATTTCATCAGTGCATCCGCCCGCCCAACGGCACCTTGCCGTCGGGTCCGATCAGAACGATCTCGCCGTTTTCGTCAGGCAGGCCCAGCACCAGAACCTCGGACATGAACCGGCCGATCTGGCGCGGCGGAAAGTTCACGACCGCCAGCACCTGTTTGCCCACCAGCGTTTCCGGCTTGTAATGCGCGGTGACCTGGGCCGAAGTCTTGCGTTCGCCGATCTCTTCACCGAAATCGATCCACATCTTGATCGCGGGCTTGCGCGCCTCGGGGTAAGGTTCGGCGCGGATCACCTCGCCCACGCGGATATCGACCTTGAGGAAATCGTCGAAGGAAATCTCACTCATGCGACAGCTCCTTCGAGCGTTCAGTGGCAGCGGTGACGGCGCGCTTCAGCAGCGCCGGAAAGCCGGTTTCCGGGTCCATCAACACCTCGAGTGCGGCCTGCGTGGTGCCGTTGGGCGAGGTGACGTTGATGCGCAGCTGCGCGGGGTCTTCCTCGGCCGCCATGGCCAGCGCCCCGGCCCCGGCCACCGTGGCCTTGGCCAGGTGCAGCGCCAGATCGGCGGGCAAACCGTTGGCCTGACCGGCGGCGGCCATGGTTTCGATCAGGTGAAACACATAGGCCGGACCCGAACCGCTGAGACCGGTCACCGCATCCATCTGGCCTTCGTCCTGAAGGCGCACCGTCTGGCCTACGGCCGACAGCAGGCCCTCGGCCAAGATCATGTCGTCCTCCGAGGCATGATTGTTGCCGATCAGCGCGGTGATGCCCTGCCGGATCGCCGCCGGCGTGTTGGGCATGGCGCGCACGATCGGCGTATTCGCGCCCAGCGCTTTTTCAAAACTGGCGATCTGGGTCCCCGCGGCGACCGAGATGAACAGGCTGCCGCCCCCGCCCAGCGCCTGGATCGCCGGCAGCGCATCACCCATCATCTGCGGCTTGACCGCCACCAGAACCACCGCTGGGGATTCGGGCAGCGCAGTGTTCAGGTTGACCCCCTGCGCCCTGAGCCAATCCGAGGGGTTCGGGTCGACCACCCAGACCGAGGCGGCGGGCAATCCGTGGTCCAGCCAGCCGGCCAGCATGGCCGACCCCATCTTGCCACATCCCAGAAGCACCAGCCCCTGATCTGCGACGCGTGACATGTCCATGATCGCCCCTCCCCTGCTTTTGCGGTTCAGGGCAAAGCTTTACGCGCGGCCGTAAGCCTCTGCAATGGCGACTTGCATCGCCTCTTCGGCACTGCGGTTGCCCCAGGTCACCAGCTGGATCGCCGGATAGTAGCGCTCGGCGCTCAGGACGGCGGCGGTGATCATCGTGTCGATCTGCTCGGGGCTGGCCGACTGGCCGCCCGCCAGAACCAAGCCGTACCGATAGACCATCAGCTTTTGGTTGGCCCAATAGGTGAAGGCCCCGGCCCAGCATTGATCGTTCATGTGATTCAGCAGTTCGTACAGATCACCAATCCGGTCGGACGGCGGCTCCATCTCGAACGAACAGACCATGCGCAACGTTTCGTCGTAATTGGACCAAGCCAGGGTGATCGAGTAGGTGCGCCACTGGCCTTCGACCGCCATGGCGATCTGGTCGTCGCCGATCCGGTCGAAATCCCAGTCGTGATGCTCGGCCAGATGTTCGACAATGTCGATCGGATGAAGGTCTTCTTCCAGAAAATGCTCGGACAGGGCCATGATGCCACCTCACTGAAAATCTAGCATTTCGGGGCTGGCAGCGCCCCAGCGCTAGTTGCCTGCTCTACAAGCCGGGCTTCCCCCTTTGGCCTGTACTAAATATGGTGCGCTGCAGGCCGGACTCTGACAACCCCCAAACTTGGGGAAAACAGCAATAAGTTGTGGATGGATGGCAACGGCGATCAAAATATTGGCGGCAATCGCAGGTTTGTCTTGATTTATGCTCAACTGACGGCAAGATTCACCTCACCGCAGGATCCCGGCCCGGACCCTGCGAAAAGAAGCGTTTTTTCCGAAGTTTTTGACCAGGGATTCGGGCGCGGAGCGCCCCGACCTGGCTTACTTGTCCAGCTTGGCCTCCAGCGAGGCGATGCGCGCCTCGAGCGCGGCGTTCTCTTCGCGCGCCTTCTGGGCCATGGCGCGGACGGCTTCGAATTCCTCACGCGTGACGAAATCGCGATCGGCCAGCCAACGGTCGAGCAGCGACTTCATCGCATTCTCGGCCTCTTCCCGCGCGCCCTGGGCCACACCCATCGCGTTGGTCATCAGCTGGGACATATCGTCCAGAAACTTGTTGCGGGTCTGCATGTCACTTCTCCGGTATCGCGGTTGACCCCTATATGGGGGATCAGGGGCGCGGGCTCAAGGTTGACTTGCCCCGCGAACCCCGGGCAATGAGACGCACATGCAGGCTGTTTTGAACTTTCCCGATTTGTCGCCCGAGCTGTTCTCGATTTCCGCCTTCGGGGTGGAATTCGCGCTGCGGTGGTATGCGCTGGCCTATATCGCCGGCATCCTGATCGCGTGGCGCATGGCGCTGATGGCGCTGCGGCGCCCGGCCCTGTGGCCCCATCAGACCCCGCCGATGCGCCCCGAGCAATTGGAGGACCTGATCACCTGGATCATCCTGGGCGTGATCCTGGGTGGTCGGCTGGGTTTCGTGCTGTTCTATCAGCCGGGATATTATCTGAGCCATCCGCTGGACATTCTGAAAGTGTGGCAGGGCGGCATGTCATTCCATGGCGGGCTGTTGGGCGTGGTGACCGCCGCATATCTGTATGCGCGGCGCAACACGGTGCCGATTCTACCGCTGGCCGACCTGATCGCGCACACCGTGCCGCCTGGGCTGCTGCTGGGGCGGCTGGCCAATTTCGTCAATGCCGAGCTGTGGGGCCGACCCAGCGACCTGCCTTGGGCGGTGATCTTTCCGGGAACGGAGGCGCAGGATTGCGCCAACGTAGCCGTCGGTCTGTGCGCCCGCCATCCCTCGCAACTGTACGAGGCCGCGCTCGAAGGGCTGCTGTTGGGCGCGCTTCTTTTGTGGCTGGTCTATCGGCGCGGGGCGTTTCACTGGCCGGGCCGGGTTATGGGCGTGTTCCTGGCGGGCTATGGTGCGTCGCGATTCATCGTCGAGTTCTTTCGCCAGCCCGATGCCCAATTCGTCTCGCCCGGCAACCCGCTGGGTCTGGCCTTGCATGTCGGCGGCTATGGCCTGACCATGGGCCAGTTGTTGTCCCTGCCGATGATCGCGCTCGGCCTGTGGTTCGCGCTACGCGCCCGGAGGGCGGGATGAACCTGCGAGACCATCTGATTGCCCGCATCCGGCAGGACGGGCCGATGAGCATCGCCGACTACATGGCCGAGTGCCTGCTGCATCCGTCTTACGGCTACTATACCAACCGCGACCCTCTGGGCGCGCAGGGCGATTTCGTCACCGCCCCCGAAATCAGCCAGATGTTCGGGGAACTGATCGGGTTGTGCCTGGCCCAAGCCTGGATCGACCAGGGCAAGCCGGATCGGTTTGCGCTGGCCGAACTCGGCCCCGGGCGCGGCACGTTGATGGCCGACATCCTGCGGGCCACCAAGGGGGTACCGGGGTTTCACGACGCGGCACAGGTGGTGCTGCTCGAGGCGTCGCCGGTGCTGCGCGGCCTGCAGGCCGAGGCGCTGGCGGGGCACGCGCCGGACTGGATCGTACAGGTTGGCGCGTTGCCGGACCTGCCCCTATACTTGGTGGCCAACGAGTTCTTTGACGCCCTGCCCATCCGCCAGTTCCTGCGCGACGGCGACGGCTGGCGCGAGCGCCTGGTGGGGCTCAAGGGCGACGATCTGGCCTTTGGCCTGGGCGCACGGGCAGCGCAGCCGGCGTTGACCGCGCGGCTCGAGGACACGCGGGATGGCGATCTGGTCGAACTCTGTGCCGCCGCTGTTCCCGTCGTCACCGAAATCGCCCGCCGGATCCGCACCCATGGCGGCGTGGGCCTGATCATCGACTATGGCGACTGGCTTTCGCTGGGCGACACGTTCCAGGCCCTGAAGGGACACGAACGGGCCGACCCGCTGGCCAGCCCCGGCCAGGCCGATCTGACGGCCCATGTGGACTTCGAGCTGCTGGCCCAGGCCGCCCGCGCCGCGGGCTGCGCCCATACCCGGCTGACGCCGCAAGGGGTGTTCCTTGAACGGCTGGGCATCACCCAGCGTGCGCAGACTTTGGCAGGCCCGCTGACGGGCGATGCGCTGAACATGCTGGTCGCCGCACATCGACGGTTGACGCACCCCGAGGAAATGGGAAACCTGTTCAAGGTGCTGGGCCTGTACTGCAAGCCCGCAGCACCGCCACCGGGACTCGAGCCATGACACTGGAAATTCTGACCTCGGACTTGCTTTCACCTGTTCGACACGGTTTCTTCAGCCGCCGCGGCGGCGCATCGTCGGGCATATTTGCGGGACTGAACTGTGGGCTGGGGTCCTCGGACCAGAGCGAGGCGGTCGCGCTGAACCGCCGCCGCGTGGCCGCTGCGATGGAGATCGCGCCCGAGGCGTTGATCGGTGTTCACCAAGTACATTCGCCTGCCGTCGTCACGATCGAAGGACCGATCCTTGGCGACAAACCCAAGGCCGACGCGATCGTGACCGCCACGCCGGGTCTGGCCCTGACTGTACTGACCGCCGACTGTCAACCGGTGCTGTTTTCCGATCCTGAAGCAAACGTGATCGGCGCCGCCCATGCCGGCTGGCGCGGCGCTTTGGAAGGCGTGCTCGAGGCCACGCTCGACACGATGGAGACGCTGGGCGCCCGACGAGCAAACATTCGGGCGGTGATCGGGCCCACGATCTCGCAACGCGCCTATGAGGTAGGCTCCGAATTTTTGGACGATTTCATCGCCGATGATCCTGACAACACCCGCTTTTTCGCGAATGGCCAAGGTGACCGGATGCTGTTCGACCTGCCGGCCTTTGGGCTGCACCGGCTGCGGCGGGCCGGCGTCGGGCATGCCGAATGGACGCGCCACTGCACCTATTCCGACCCGGAGCGGTTTTATTCCTATCGACGCGCGACCCATGCGGGCGAAGCCGATTACGGGCGACTGATCTCTGCGATCCGGCTGTAGACTTCGGCGAAAATTTGTTCCGACGCCCCCTTTTCGCCACAATTCCGTGAAAACATCGAAGGCGGAATCAGAAGAGTTTTCGGACGGTTATCAAAGCTTTGGACGCGGGACCTCGTTCGTATGGCTGACCGATAAAAAAAGAGGCGCGTAAAGACCAAACACATCCCATCTCCAATTGATCCCAGTGCGGCCATATCAGTGCCGCAATGGTCCGGAATTCTCAGCGGGAAACGGGTGACCCCCACAAAAACGGGTGATCCCCACAAAACTGCGCAGGATGTGACATGAAGTCGAAATCGCGTTTTCTTCGCGGCGTCATAGCCGCGACATCGAACCAAAAGCTGGAAATGCCCTGGAAACGGGTATCCAGCAGATCCGTCAGGGTTGCGCGCCGTCTGGCACTGCAGTCCTGATCCGGACAGCGATCCTGGGCAAGCTGCCTGCCCATGGTCGCCTGCGCATCTCGGGCCTGCCCCGACCGGATGTGCCGTCCGCGCACTGAACGCGCGGAGAAATGTGCCAGGGGCATGAGTGCGTGGACAATTTCGTCCGCGGTTTACGAGTTTGTCTGGGGGGTCAATGATTTGACCGAATGTATGACGTGTATTTTCTGCACTGCCTGCCCGGGTTGTTGCCGGGCCACGTATCACTCCTCGAGACAGGAATACGAACCGTCAGACGCGAATGCGGCCACGCTGCAATCGCCCAGATGGTCATTTGAGAGGATCAAGATTTCATGACTTTTCCAAATTCTCTGATGCGCGCAGCGAGAAACGCTATTGAAACAGCGCCGTTGACGCAAAGTGGCGATCAGCCCGGCCACGCGCCCCGGCCGCAGCTGCGCCGCTACGAAGTCAGCGCCCTGCTGGCAAATGGCGACATTTCGCAAACCAGGCATATCGCGCCCGCTCTACCGGTCTTCGAAGACGCCTTCTGCGCGTTTTCCCGCGGGTCGCTGTTGGAGACTGAACACGGGCCTTTGGCAATTGAGGATCTTCTGCCTGGCGACACGGTGCTGACCCATGACGGGACATCGCAGACGGTTCTATGGAAAGGGTCGGTCACCCTGATCCCGGGGCGGCCCGACTCGCGGGGCCGAACCCGCCCGCTGACGCGGATTATGGCCGACGCCTTCGGGCTGCAAAAACCGCAATCCGGCGTAATCGCAGGGCCCGCGGCACGCCTTTTGGCCACACCCGCGCATTTGCGGCACCTGAACAACGGTCAGCCGATGCTGACCCCAGTGGATGAATTCCAGGACGGCATGAACGTGATCGAGACCCTGCCGCCGACCCCAGTCGAGTTGTTCCACATCTGCCTTCGGCGCCATGCGGTGATCAACGTGGACGGCCTGCAGTTCGAAACCTACCACCCCGGCCTGACGGCTTTGCGGATGATGACCCCCGCCTTGCGGGCGGTCTATCTCAATCTGTTCGCGCACGTCCATTCAATCAACGACTTCGGACCGCTGGCCATGGAACGCGCTCGAGACGGAGAAATGGACTCGATCATCGCCTGAACAATCTACTTACTACTTAAAACTGCATCAAAGTGGGGGAAACATGCAGATCTTGATCAGTTGGGCCATTTCGTTGGCCATCGCCGCTATCTTGCCGCCTTGCGCACCGCAAACGGCGCAGGCCGGGGTCACGCCGTCCGGTTCATCCGTTCTTCCAGCACGTCGAACGGGACGCCCGGTTCGTCCTTGGCGCCGCGGATGACAAGCGAGGTCTTGACGCTGGCCACGTTCGGCGTGGTCAGCAACTCGCCCGTCAGGAACTGTTGAAAACTGCTGAGGTCAGGGGCTACGCATTTCAGGATGAAGTCGACCTCGCCGTTCAGCATGTGGCATTCCCGGACCAGCGGCCAGTCGCGGCAGCGGTCTTCGAACGCCCGCAGTTCCGCCTCGGCCTGGCTTTCCAGTCCCACCATCGCAAAAACCTGAACTTCGAATCCCAGCTCGCGGGCGTTGACCTCGGCGTGGTAGCCGCGGATGTACCCGGCCTCCTCGAGCGTGCGCACGCGGCGCAGGCAGGGCGGCGCTGAAATTCCAACGCGTTTTGCCAGTTCGACATTGGTCATGCGCCCATCCGCCTGCAATTCTGCAAGGATCTTTCGGTCGATCTCATCCAGCCGTGTCGTGACCATGCGGTGCTCCTGAATTTTTCGGTTCTTATATCAGCACCCAGGCTGCGCGCAATATTCTTTCGCATCTGCGCAATTTTCTTTTCGCGCCGACCCTGCCCGCCCCGCCTGACGCAGGCGTGACAGGAAGGGGCTTTAAGCCGTGCGATGCCACCGCTATATCGAGGTCCGGCGCCCGCGACGGGCACAGGCAAATTCGAGTGGGGATTCCATGGCCGAGACACGACACACAAAGGTTCTTATCATCGGATCGGGGCCTGCCGGATACACCGCGGGCATCTATGCCAGCCGCGCGATGCTGAACCCGATTCTGGTGCAGGGCATCGAACCGGGCGGCCAGTTGACCACCACCACCGAGGTCGAAAACTGGCCCGGCGACACCGAGGTTCAGGGCCCTGACCTGATGGTGCGCATGCAGGATCACGCCAAGGCCATGGGCTGCGAGGTGATCGGTGACATCATCAATGACCTGGACCTGTCCAAACGTCCTTTCACCGCCAAGGGCGACAGCGGCACGATTTATACCGCCGACGCGGTGATCCTGGCGACCGGTGCGCGCG
>NZ_JBXWRS010000005.1:0-191494 GCF_059612985.1 Ruegeria sp. BHSC043
CGAAAGCCTACATCGCCAAGGTCGAGGCCGAGATGGGCCTGCCGGCTACGGATCCGTACCGGTTCGGCGCGGGCAAGCTGGTGGACGCGCTGGCCGCGATGTGATCCAACCGGGGCGCCGATGGCGGGCGTACCCGCCTCCGGCGCTGGAAACTGCAAAGACAAAGGAGTGGGCGCGTGCAGATCGACGTCTCTCGTGATGTGTTCCAGTTGGCGCAGGTGTTCACCATCTCGCGCGGGTCGCGGACCGAGGCAAAGGTATTGACGGTGCGCCTGACGGATGGGGCGCATCAAGGCTGGGGCGAATGTGTGCCTTATGCCCGGTATGACGAAACGCTGGAGTCGGTCGAGGCCGAGATCCGCGGTTTGCCCGACACGTTCACGCGCCAGTCGCTGATGGACCTGCTGCCCGCCGGTGCCGCGCGCAATGCGGTCGATTGCGCTCTGTGGGACCTTGATGCCAAGCGGGCGGGCAAGCGCGCTTGGGAACTGGCCGGCCTGCCCGCGCCCAAGCCCGAGATCACCGCCTATACTCTTTCGCTGGACACGCCCGACGCGATGCGGGCGCAGGCGGCGAAGAATGCGCATCGTCCGCTGTTGAAGATCAAGCTGGGCACGCCCGACGACATGCCGCGGCTCGAGGCCGTGCGAGCCGGGGCGCCTGATGCCCGGATCATCGTGGATGCCAACGAGGGCTGGTCGGCCGAGGTCTATGCCGATCTGGCACCGCATCTGGTGCGTTTGGGCGTCGCGCTGGTCGAACAGCCGCTGCCCGCTGGCGATGACGAGGCGCTGATCGGGCTGGAGCGCCCGGTTCCGGTCTGCGCCGACGAGAGCTGCCACGATCGCGCCAGCCTGCCCGGGTTGAAGGGCAAATATGACGTGATCAACATCAAGCTGGACAAGACCGGCGGTCTGACCGAGGCGCTGGAACTGCGCCGCGCGGCGCAGGCCGAGGGTTATGGCATCATGGTGGGCTGCATGGTCGGCAGCTCTCTGGCGATGGCGCCTGCGACACTGCTGGCGCAGGGAGCGCTGGTGACGGACCTTGACGGCCCGCTTCTGTTGGCCGAAGACCGCGATACTCCGCTGGTTTTCGACGAGGCCGGCGTACACCCGCCGCAGGCGGCGCTCTGGGGGTGACGCGCTGTGGCGAGGAATGGGCGCAGCCCAAGGACGAGAAGGATATGACATGACCCGCACCGTTTACGTGAACGGCGAATACCTGCCCGAGACCGAAGCCAAGGTCTCGATCTTCGACCGAGGCTTTCTGATGGCGGATGCCGTCTATGAGGTGACCAGCGTGCTGGATGGCAAGCTGATCGATTTCGAGGGTCACGCGGTGCGCCTGAAGCGGTCGCTGGACGAATTGCAGATGGCCGAACCCTGCAGCAAGGACGAACTGCTCGAAATCCATCGCAAGCTGGTCGAGCTGAACGGCATCAACGAGGGGCTGGTCTATCTGCAGGTCACCCGAGGCAGCGACGGCGACCGCGATTTCGTCTTCCCCTCGGCCGACACCAAGCCGACGCTGGTGCTGTTCACTCAGAACAAGCCCGGTCTGGCTGACAACCCCGCGGCCAGGAAAGGGGCTAAGATCATCTCGATCGAGGATATCCGCTGGGGCCGCCGCGACATTAAAACGGTGCAACTGTTGTACCCGTCTATGGGCAAGATGATGGCCAAGGCCGCTGGGTGTGACGATGCCTGGATGATCGAAGACGGGTATGTCACCGAAGGCACCAGCAACAACGCCTATATCGTCAAGAACGGCAAGATCGTCACCCGCCCGCTGTCGAACGACATCCTGCACGGGATTACCCGCAAGGCCGTACTGCGCATGGCGGCCGAGGCGCAGATGGAAGTCGAGGAGCGCCTGTTCACCATTGACGAAGCAAAAGAGGCCGATGAGGCTTTTACCACTTCGGCCAGCGCTTTCGTAATGCCTGTGGTCGAGATCGACGGCGTTGCGCTGGGCGACGGCACACCCGGCCCGATCGCCACGCGGCTGCGCGAGATTTATCTGGACGAAAGCCGCAAAGCAGCGATCTGAACACCAAGGCCCGCCGATCTGGCGGGCCTTTTTTGTTTTGGCTTCAGTCTTTTTTGCCGACGTTTTCCTCGAACGCGACCTTGAAGGCGGCCTGTTTTTCGGGGCTGGCCTCGGTCTGGTATTTGGATTTCCACTCATCCATAGTCATGCCATAGAAAATCTTGCGGGCTTCGTCCTTGCCCATTTCGATGCCTTTTTCATTGGCGGCCTCCTGATACCACCGCGCCAGGCAGTTTCGGCAGAACCCGGCCAGGTTCATCATGTCGATGTTCTGAACGTCGGTGCGGTCCTGCATCAGGTGTTTTTGCAGGCGGCGGAAAGCGGCGGCCTGCAGTTCGATCTCGGTCTTGGGGTCCATGGTCGGGCTCCGGTTTGAGGGATTTGATCCAGACCTAGCAAGCCCGTGACCATTGCACAACGCGCGCCGGTTCAGACCAGCTTGAGGGCAATCCAGGGCATCAGGCAGAAGATCAGGGTCAGGATCTTGTAGTTCGCAAGATACTTGAAATAGGCCTTTCTGACCTCGGCCTTGTCCATCTGGAACATGCGGCTGTGAATGGCGGCAATGCGGTCCTGTAGGGCCCCCACCATCAGGGTCGACAGCAGCAGGACCGCAAAGTTCAGAACGGTCATCCAGCCGAAAAAGGCTGTCAGGGTTTCAGGTGTCATGACGGCCTCCTTTCACCCCAAAAAATGGGGATTGCCCGCGCGCCGCGCAAGAGAGCGGGCGTCGTTTGGTCGCGGATTTTACGAGCGTTACAGACCGCTTGCGGCCAGCGCGTCCTGCAGGATCGGTGCCAGCCGCTCGGCCCAGGCGCGTTGCCCGGCATGATCGGCGATCAGGTCGTTGCGCAGCTCGATCAGTGCGTTGGGGCGGCCAAAGGCGGTGGCGTGCCGGTCGATCGCATCCCCCGGCAGCACGCCGGTATAGGGTTCGTTGACGCCGACGCACAGATCCCCCTCGGCCCGCAGCCGGTCGATCAGCGGGGCCGAGAACCGCTCGTCCGCGGTGTGCAGGATGCCGACATGCCACGGGCGCGGCGGGCGGCCCCGCAACTGGCGCGTGAAGGAATGCATCGAGACGATCACGGCGTGGGGCAGGGCGGCCATCTTGGCCAGCGCCTCGTGATAAGGACGATAGCACAGGTTCAGGCGCCGTTTGCGCTCGGCGGCGTCGGCATGACGGTTGGCCGGAATGATCGACCCGTCATACAGCTTCATCAACAGGGTCGGGTCGTCCTCGCCCCGGTTCGGGT
This sequence comes from Ruegeria sp. BHSC043, assembly GCF_059612985.1. Taxonomy (NCBI): domain Bacteria; kingdom Pseudomonadati; phylum Pseudomonadota; class Alphaproteobacteria; order Rhodobacterales; family Roseobacteraceae; genus Ruegeria; species Ruegeria sp. BHSC043. Next base: position 3,309 of record NZ_JBXWRS010000005.1, read on the forward strand.
CGATCACCAGCCGCGAGAAATTGGCCGCGATCACCGGCGCGTTCAGGATCTCGCCCAGATGTTTCGACACCTCGTAGGCGCCCACGTCATAGGCGATGTGGCGCTCCATGTCCTCACGCGGAAGGCCGAGGTCGCCGCCGTTGATCTGCGGTGGTACGGTGTTGGTGGCGTGGTCGCACGTGATCAGCCAGCGGGACGGGCGATCCGCCCCGTGCACGTAAAACGGAGTGTATGTCATGAGCCTGTCATCTTGTTTGTCGCAGGTGTAGGGCAGTTGCCTCGGAAAGGGAATTGCGCAATAAGCGACCCGAACACTGTTTGCGGTAACATTTGGCCATCAAGGAGAGCAAGCGCGATGCGACGCCTGAGAAATGTGAAAATCGTGGCGACGCTGGGCCCGGCGTCCAACGACTATGATACGATCCGCGCGCTGCACGAGGCCGGCGCCGACGTGTTCCGCCTGAACATGAGCCATGGCAGTCATGACGAGATTCGCGAACGCCACCGGATCATCCGGCAGGTGGAAAAGGATGTGGACCGCCCGATCGCCATTCTGGCCGACCTGCAGGGACCCAAGCTGCGCGTGGGCGTTTTTGCCAATGGCGCCGAGGAATTGGTCGAAGGTGCGCCGTTCCGCCTTGATCTGGATGATGCGCCGGGGGACGCCACCCGCGTCTGCCTACCGCATCCCGAGATCTTCCAGGCGCTCGAGCCCGGCGCGCATCTGCTGGTCAATGACGGCAAGATCCGCCTGATCGTCGAGAAATGCGGCGCCGATTTTGCCGACTGCAAGGTCGAGATCGGCGGCACGATCTCGAACCGCAAAGGCGTGAACGTGCCCGACGTGGTGCTGCCGCTGGCGGCCCTGTCGGAAAAGGACCGGGATGATCTGGAATTCGTCTGCCAACTTGGCGTCGACTGGCTGGCGCTCAGCTTCGTGCAGCGTGCCAAGGACGTGTTCGAGGCCCGCACCCTTGCCGATGGACGCGCCGCCATCCTGTCCAAGATCGAAAAGCCCGCCGCGGTCGAGGCCTTTGAGGAAATCCTGGATGCCTCGGACGGGATCATGGTGGCGCGCGGCGATCTGGGGGTCGAACTGCCGGTCTCGGCCGTGCCGCCGATCCAGAAGCGCCTGGTGCGCCGCTGCCGTGCGGCGGCCAAGCCGGTGATCGTGGCGACGCAGATGCTGGAGAGCATGATCGAAAGCCCGATGCCCACGCGCGCCGAAGTCTCCGACGTGGCGACCGCGATTTATGAGGGCGCCGACGCCATCATGCTAAGTGCCGAATCCGCCGCGGGCGCCTATCCGATCGAGGCGGTCAAGACCATGAACCAGGTCGCCATCGAGGTCGAAGCCGACCCGACCTATGCCGAGATCATCGCCGCCTCGCGCGCCACCAAGGGCACGACCGTGGCCGATGGCATCGTCGCCGCAGCGCGTGAGATCGCCGAGAAGACCGACATCAAGGCGATCTGCTGCTTTACCCAAAGCGGCACCACCGCCCTGCTGACCGCCCGCGAACGACCGCATGTGCCGATCATCGCCATGACCTCGCTGCGGGGCACGGCGCGGCGGCTGTGCCTGTCCTGGGGGTGTCACTGCGTGATGACGCCGGAACTGGAACGCTTCAAGGGGGCGGTGGTCAATGCCGCCCGCGCGGCGCGCGCCAGCGGCTTTGCCAGCCAGTCCGACCAGATCGTCGTGACCGCCGGCGTGCCGTTCAACGTACCCGGCTCGACCAACATCCTGCGCGTCGCGCCCTGTGACGAACGCCTGATCTACGCCACCGACCCGGAATGATGCGCCTTTAGGCGGTACGTGTCTTTGACCCGACGGGTTCCTTCACAGTCTCCATGACCGTGAAGGAACTTGTCTGGTGAATTCCCGGCAACTTGTTGATCTTCTCGCCCAGCACCATGCGGAAATGGGCGATGTCGCGTGTACGCACCGTCAGAAGATAGTCGAATGAGCCCGCCACCATCAGGCAGGTCTCGATCTCGGGCACCCGGCGTACCGCGTCGTTGAACCGGTCCAGAGAGTGATCGGCCGTGGCGGCCAGTGACACCTGAACCACAGTCAGGTGCGCCAGCCCCAGCCTCTCTTTGTCGATCACCGCGCTGTAGCCAGTGATATAGCCGTTTTTCTCAAGCCGTTTCACCCGTTCAGAACAGGGCGTGTTGGTCAGGTTTACACGCGCTGCCAGTTCGACTATGGGCAGGCGGCCATTGGCCTCCAGCTCGGCCAATATGCGTTGGTCGATCTTGTCCAAATCCCTATCCATCAGTCAAATTCCCTGCAATTTTTAGGTGAAGCGGCATTTTTTCCTGAGATTAGACCAAAATCATCCCCTTTCCCTAGTGATTATTCCTGATACTTGACCACAGGGCAGTCTCGACGATGAGTTCCAGGTTCCGGCTGCCCTGCCGGGGGCACGGGCCTCGGCCAAATCAACAAAAAACGGAGGAACGAGATGACAACGAAAATTGTCATAGGACTGGACGGGACAGAGACCGGCGAACGTGCTCTCGAATTTGCCAAGACCCTGGCAAAGCGGATCGGCGAGTGCGAGTTGATTGTCGCCTATGTCATCGAATGGTCGCCCTACACATTCCAGACGCCCGAGGAAAACGCCCTGCGGCACAAGCGGCGCGAGGAAGAGATCGCCCTTGCCAACAGCCGCGTGGTCGAACCCGCAGTGGCAGCGCTGAAGGCCGAAGGCTTCAACGCACACGGCGTCGTCCGGCATGGTGACGTGGCCGAAACGCTGAACGCGATCACCGTCAAGAACGGCGCATCGCAGATCGTTGTCGGCCGGTCATCCGCCGACGGGTTCAAGAAACGCATCTTCGGCAGCTCGACCCAGAATCTGGTCATGCATGCCGACGTCCCGGTCACGGTCGTAAACTGAGGGGAGGAGCAGACATGAAATCGATCAAAACTCTGGGCCTGTCCGGTGCGGCCGCGGCCCTGCTGGCCAACCCCGCACTTGCGCAGGAGGCCCCCGGTCTGGACGAAAAGATCAACCAGACCTTCTCAAATCTGACGGGCCCCTTCGTCAGCTTCATCTTCGCGCCGCTTCCGGGCACGAGCTTCCCGTGGATCGTGCTGTGGCTGGTCGTGGCCGCAACGGTGTTCACGCTGTACTTCGCCTTTGTGCAGATGCGGTTCTTCGGCCATGCGATCAGCCTTGTCAAAGGTGACTATTCCGACCCCAACGATGCGGGCGAGGTCAGTCACTTCCAGGCGCTGGCAACGGCGCTGTCGGGTACGGTCGGCTTGGGCAACATCGCGGGCGTCGCGGTGGCGATCGGCATCGGCGGACCCGGAGCGACCTTCTGGATGATCCTCGCCGGCCTTCTGGGCATGGCGTCGAAATTCACCGAATGTACGCTGGGCGTGAAGTACCGCAACGAGTACGAGGACGGCACCGTTTCGGGCGGCCCGATGTACTACATGTCCAAGGGCTTTGCCGAGCTGGGGCTGCCCGGGGGCAAGATCCTGGCGGTCCTGTTCTCGATCTTCTGTATCCTTGGCGCGCTGGGCGGGGGCAACATGTTCCAGGCCAACCAGGCGCACCAGCAGATCGCGGGTATCGTCGGCGACTATCCCGGCTGGATCACCGGCCTGGTCTTTGCGACCGTTGTCTTCATGGTCATCGTGGGCGGCCTGAAGTCGATCGCTCGCGTGACCGAGAAGGTCGTGCCGTTCATGGGCATCCTGTATGTTGTGACCGCGCTGGTCATCATCGGCATGAATGCCGACAAGATCGGCTGGGCCTTCGGTCAAATCTTCGCCGGTGCCTTCACCGGTCTGGGCGTGGCCGGCGGCATGGTCGGCGCCCTGATCCAAGGCTTCAAACGCGCCGCCTTCTCGAACGAGGCAGGAGTGGGTTCGGCGGCCATCGCGCACTCGGCCGTCCGCACCAAGGAGCCGATCACCGAAGGCTTCGTCTCGCTGCTCGAGCCGTTCATCGACACGGTGGTGATCTGTACCATGACCGCGCTGGTGATCATCATCACCCAGCAGCTGGTGATCGATCCGGCAACCGGCCTGTACATGCTGAACGAAGAGGGCACGGCGATCGCAACCGTGGATGGAAACGCGGGCGTCAGCCTGACCTCGGCCGCCTTCGGCAGCGCCTTCAGCTGGTTCCCCTACATCCTGGCCGTCGCGGTGATCCTGTTCGCCTTCTCGACCATGATCAGCTGGTCCTACTATGGCCTCAAGGCCTGGACCTATCTGTTCGGCGAAGGCCACACCAAGGAACTGGTGTTCAAGATCATCTTCTGCATCTTCGTAGTGATCGGGGCGGCGGCCAACCTGACGCCGGTCATCGACTTCTCGGATGCGGCGATCTTTGCAATGGCCGTGGTTAACGTCTTTGCACTCTACTTCCTGATGAAAGTGGTGCGCCAGGAACTGGCCTCGTACAGTGCGCGGCTGAAAAGCGGCGAAATCCGCAAGTTCGCCGACTGATGATACCAACCGGGGCGGCCCTGCCGCCCCGGTTCCCGACACCGGTGCGAAAAGGGAAAAACCGGGTCAAAAACCCCTTGCCAGCATGACCGAACTTGCGTAAACGGCGCATCTGATCGCGCGACCGGCCGATGTGGCATGCCGAGTCGCGTTTCGGACCGAACCCTGAAAGGAGACGGAAATGCCCAAGATGAAGACCAAATCGAGCGCCAAGAAGCGCTTCAAGGTGACCGCGACCGGTAAGGTCATGTCGGCTCAGGCCGGCAAGCGGCACGGCATGATCAAGCGGACCAAGAAGTTCATCCGCGACGCCCGTGGCACCACCACCCTGTCCGCCCCCGACGCCAAGATCGTCAAGGGCTACATGCCCTACGACCGCTAAGAGGAGATACCGATATGTCCCGCGTTAAAGGTGGAACCGTAACTCACGCCCGTCACAAGAAGGTCATCAAGGCCGCCAAAGGTTACTATGGCCGCCGCAAGAACACCTTCAAGGTTGCCCGTCAGGCCGTCGACAAGGCCAACCAGTACGCAACCCGCGACCGCAAGAACCGCAAGCGCAACTTCCGCGCTCTGTGGATCCAGCGCATCAACGCCGCTGTTCGTTCGCATGACGAAGCTCTGACCTATTCCCGCTTCATCAACGGCCTGAACCTGGCCGGCATCGAAGTGGACCGCAAAGTCCTGGCCGACCTGGCCGTGCACGAACCGGAAGCGTTCGGCGCGATCGTTGCCAAGGCACAGGCCGCTCTGGCTGCCTGATCTTCTTTCGAGAGACAGTGAAAGAAAGGCCGTCCCGCATGGGGCGGCCTTTTTCGTTGGCGCAACCGGCCAGACTGCCGGCGTCAAAATCGGCCGGGCATCATTTCGAAAAAGTCGGAACAGGCATTAGATAAAGTCGCACATGTGACCGCATCAGATCGTGGCGCTTGAAAGGGTTCGGGCCCGCGTGCTTCATTTTTCATGCGGCGGTCCTTTGAATGGCCGTGCGCGAAAACAACCGAGATGCTGGCATGCGCGCGGCGGTCCCAACCGGGCTGGGGGCGTAATGCAAGACCAGCACCGCAGATGACCAACACGGAGAAATGCCATGAAGAAATTGACCATGCTGCTTGGGGGCGCATCGATGGCGATTGCCATGCCTGCGGTTGCCGCGGATATCGTGATCGGCGTACCGAACTGGGCGTCGGTGAATGCCACCGCGCACATTCTTGAAGTTGTCATCGAAGACAACCTCGGCCTCGATGTCGAATTACAGAACGGCACCAACCCCATCGTGTTCGAAGCGATGGATTCGGGTGCGATGCACGTCCACCCCGAAGTCTGGATGCCAAACCAGCAGAACCTGCACGACACCTATGTCAAAGAAAAAGGCACCGTCGTGATGAACGAGAACCCGGTCCAGGCCGAGCAGGGTATGTGCGTTCCGACCTACATTGCCGAGGAATATGACATCAAATCCATCGACGACCTGAGCGATCCGGACAAGATGGCGATCTTTGACACTGACGGAAACGGCACTCCCGAGGTTTGGATCGGCGCGCCCGGCTGGGCGTCGACCGTGGTCGAGAAGATCCGCGCCAAATCCTACGGCTATGACCAGATCTTTGAGCTGACCGAGTACGAGGAAACCATCGCCTATGCCAACCTGGCAAACGCGACCAAGGCCGGTGATCCGTGGATCGGGTTCTGCTACAGCCCGCACTACATCTTTGTGACGCAGGAACTGACCGTGCTAGAAGAGCCACCGCATGATCCGGCCACCTGGACGATCGTTCAGCCCACCGATGACCCGGATTGGCTGGACAAGTCCGAGGCCTCGACCGCGTGGAACGGGGCAACTCTGCACCTGCACTACGCCAAAGAGCTTGAGGAAAGCCACCCCGAGGTCGCGGCCCTGTTCCGCAACTACCAGATGCAGGGTGACGATCTGAGCGCGATGGGAAAGGCGCTGGCCGTGGACAACGTGGAAGCAGCCGATTTCGCCCGCCAGTGGGTGGCTGAAAACGAAGACACCGTTATCGGCTGGCTGACGAACTAAATCAGAAACGCAGGGGGCCGTCGCGACTGATCGCGGCGGCCCTTTGCCTGTTTGCCGGGATGCAACCCCGTAGATGAGGGGCAAATGGACGAACCTGTCGTAAAACTAGAAAATGTCTGGAAAATTTTCGGCGCACGGGCCGAAGAAGCCATGGCCGCAGTCCGAAATGAAGGTATTGGAAAACCTGAAGTTCTTGAAAGATTCAATTGCGTGGTCGGCGTTCAAGGCGCCACGTTCGAAGTGCCACGTGGCGAGATTTTTTGCATCATGGGCCTGTCGGGTTCGGGCAAATCGACCCTTGTGCGCCATGTCAATCGCCTGATCGAGCCCACGGCCGGAAAGATCGAGATCATGGGGCAGGACGTGTCCAAGATCTCCGAGTCCGAACTGCGCCGCATCCGCGCCCAGCAGATCGGGATGGTGTTCCAGCACATGGCGCTGATGCCGCACCGCTCGGTGCGCGACAACGTGGCCTATCCGCTGGAGATCCGCAAAGTCTCGAAATCCAAGCGTTGGGCAGTGTCCGATCACGCGCTGGGCCTGGTGGATCTGACCGGCTATGAGGACCGGCTGCCCAAGGAACTGTCGGGCGGGATGCAGCAGCGCGTGGGCATCGCGCGCGCGCTGGCCTCGGACCCGGAAATCCTGCTGATGGACGAACCGTTCTCAGCACTGGACCCGCTGATCCGGCTGCAGTTGCAGGACCAGTTCAAGGCTCTGGTTGCGCAGCTGAAAAAGACCACGCTGTTCATCACCCATGACTTGGACGAGGCGATCCGAATCGGTCATCGCATCGCCATCATGAAGGACGGTGTGATCGTCCAGATCGGCACGCCCGAGGACATCGTGATGAACCCGGCCGATGACTATGTGCGCGAGTTCGTGCAGGGCATATCCAAGCTCAAACTGGTCAAGGCGCATTCGATCATGGAGTCGTTGGACAGTTACTCCGGCCCGCTGGATGGCGCGCCGCGCGCGGATGAGGGCGCAGACCTAGACCAACTGATCGATCTGGCCGTGAACACCGAGCTTCCGGTGGTGATCACCGACGGCGGTCAGGATGTGGGCGTCGTGACCAAACCACGCCTGCTGCGCGGAATTCAGGGGGGCAAAAATGACTGATGTAACCACGGAATTGAAAGTCACGGCCGCCTCCGACATCGAGGTGGACCGCGAGGCGCTGGATCGGTCGATCCTCGAATTCGCAGGCCCTAATGGTGACTACTACGTCAAAGCCTTTCACAAGATCCATGATGCGACCAGTCCGATCCCGAACACGTTCAACTTGTGGGCGGCGGTGCTGGGGCCGTTCTGGTCCGCCTCGCGGGCGATCTGGGGGATGTTCTGGACCTTCCTGATCCTTGAGATCATCGCTTGGGTGCAGATCGGTCGCGGCGCTTGGGGCAACCCGGGGGCAGATCTGGCCGAACGCGCGGCCCGTCAGCAGGAACGCGCAAACGAGTTGCTGGCTCGCGCGGCGGATGCAACCGAGAAGGCAGACATCGACCGATTCAACAAACTGGCCGCAAATATCCAGAAAGCGGCGGACAGCAGCCTTGAGAAAGCGCAACTGGCGCAGTCCGAAGCCTTGGGGATCATGGTCACCGGTCTTCTGATGCTGCTGGTTTTCAAGCTGGTGCAGGGGTTCTACGCTGACCGGGTGTACGAAAAACAGTATTCGAACTGGCGGATCGACCCCGAAAGCACCGAAAGCGGCCGCTCGACCCGGAACACGGTTCTAGGCGCGGTTCTGGTGGCAGCGATCGGCCCGCTGATCGTGTACAAATTCACTGTGAACGCATCGCTGCCTCTGTTGGACGCTTTCCCTGAAAAGGCAGTGTCGGAAATGATCCTCGGGCCTGATCAGGGCACGCTGTTCTCGGCCCTAGCCAGTTGGATGGAGGCCCGGATCGACGCTGCAGCTGCCGCAGGCGGAGACATTTTCGACGGGATCGTTGCCGGTGTACGCTCGGTTCTGGACGGGTTGACGGTGGCCCTGATCGGGTCGCCCTGGCCGGTGGTCATGCTGGTGATCTGCGTGACCGCGTGGCGCGCGGCGGGACCGCGCGTGGCGATCTTCACTGCCGCGTCGTTGGCCTATATCGCGCTGCTGGGTTATTGGGGCGTGGCGATGGAGACGGTGGCTTTGGTGGGCGCGGCCGTGCTGCTGTGCGTCACCTTCGGTATTCCGCTGGGCATCTGGTTTGGCAAATCAAAACGCGCCTATCGCGCGGCCGAGCCGGTGCTGGACCTGATGCAGACCCTGCCGGCCTTCGTGTATCTGATCCCGATCATCGCCTTCTTTGGCACCGGTAACCCGCCGGGCATCCTGGCTACGATCATCTTTGGTATGCCGCCGGTGATCCGCCTGACGGCGCTGGGCATGCGCGGGGTGCCTGAAAGCATCAAAGAGGCCGCCGTGGCCTTTGGTGCCTCGAAATGGCAGTTGCTGAAGGACGTGGAAATCCCGCTGGCGCTGCCTTCGATCATGACCGGCGTGAACCAGACCATCCTGATGTGCCTGTCGATGGTCGTGATCATCTCGCTGATCGGCGGCGGGGGGCTGGGCAAGGAAATCCTTGAGGCGCTGCAATACGCGGCCAAGGGGCCGGGCCTGCTGGGCGGTTTTGCGATCCTGTTCCTGGCCATGGTCATGGACCGCATCGTTCAGGGCGCCTTCCGACGCGAAGACGAAAAGATCTGACGCGACAGCCGCCCCCCGGGTCACCAGTGGGGGCGGTTTCATTTCAGGGCGGGGAGACACGATGGCGGACCGCTACGAACAATCCATGATGGACAATCTGTACTGGTGGGGCGTGCCCACCCTGTTCCGGTGCCCCCATGTGGGGCCGCAGGATCAGGATATCGCTCTTGTGGGCGTGCCGCATTCCGCCGGCAACGGCACCACCGAGCGCGACCAGCATCTGGGCCCGCGTGCGCTGCGTCATGTCTCGGCCGTGCAGCGCCGGGTGCATTCGTTGTTCCAGATCGATCCGTGGTCAAACGCGCGCATTGCCGATGTGGGCGACGTGCCGTTTCCGCGCGCCAACGACAACGAGGACTGCATCGAGCGCATCACCGCCTTCTACCGTGGCATCGACGCCGCCGGGGCGCGGCCCGTTTCGGTGGGCGGCGATCACTCGATTACGGGTGGGATCGTACAGGCGCTGGGCCGAGGCAAACTGGCGGGCGGGCAACCAGTCAGCTTTCTGCATCTGGACGCGCATACGGATGTGTTCACCAAAGTCGATCATTTCCTGGGGGCCAAGAAGTCGGCTGCGCATTGGGGAGCTTACCTGGCCGATCAGGGGCAGGTGGACCCGACCCGGTCGATGCAGATCGGATTGAGGGGGCATCCGCGCAGCCTGGACTGGCTACAACCCTCGTATGACTATGGCTACAACATCGTCACCATACGCGAGTTCCGCCAGCGTGGCTTGGCCGATGTGGTGGCCCAAACGCGGGATGTTCTGGGCGACCGGCCGGTCTACATCACCTTCGATCTCGACTGCCTTGACCCGACCATCGCGCCGGGGGTGTCGAACCTGGAACCCGGCGAAAAGGGTTTTGACGTCGACGAGGCCGTGGGCATTCTGCATGCCGCGCGGGGGCTGAACATCGTCGGCGGCGATGTGGTCTGCATGATGCCGACCAAGGATAGCCCCAACAACATCACCGCGCTGACGGCGGCTGCGGTGATGTTCGAGATGATCTCGATGATCGCCGAGAACGTCGCCCGGGCCTAGCGCCGCGCGTCGATCGCCTCGGCCAGCACGCACAGCAGTTCGAACATCAGCGAAATGCCCAGCCATGCGGTGCCGCCCGATGGGTCGAAGGGCGGCGAGACCTCGACCAGATCCGCGCCCACAAGGTTCATCCCTTCCAGCTTGCGGATGACCTGCTGGGCCTGAAAGCTGCTGGGGCCGCCGATCTCGGGCGTGCCGGTGCCGGGGGCATGGGTGGGGTCCACGAAATCGATGTCATAGGTGCAATAGCAGGGCGCGTCACCGACGATGGAGCGGACCTCGGCCATGACATCGTCGATGCCGCGGTCGAACAGCTCTTCGATGCGGATGATGCGGATGCCCTGCGCCTCGCCCCATTCGATATCCTCGGTGTTGTAGGCGGTGCCGCGAATGCCCACCTGCACGAAGCGTTCGGGATCGACCAGCCCTTCCTCGACTGCGCGGCGGAACGGGGTGCCGTGGGTATACTTATGCCCGCCGAAATAGCTGTCGAACAGGTCGGTATGGCTGTCGAACTGGATCAGTCCCAGCGGGCCCTCGCTGGCCAGCGCCCGCAGGACGGGCAGGGTGGTCAGGTGATCACCGCCCGCCGTCAGGGGTACTATGCCACGCAGCATCAGGTCGGTGTAGAAGCGGGTGATGCGGTCCAACGTATCCTCGATATCCACTGGGTTGGGGGGCACGTCGCCCAGATCGGCACAGTTGACCAGTTCGAACGGGGCAACCCCGGTCACCGGGTTCATGGCGCGGATCATGGTGGACTGGTCGCGTAACTGCCGTGGCCCGTGCCGCGCGCCGGGCCGGTTGGTGGTGCCCCCGTCCCAGGGGATGCCGACCAGCCCAAGCTCGACCAGATCCATCCGGTCGTCGTCCGGGGTCAGGGCCGGCAGGCGCATGAAAGTGGGGACACCGGCAAAGCGCGCCAGCTCCATCGCCGAGACGGGTTGAAAGAACGCATTTGCCATGGGGCCCCCTGTGTCGTCGTTTGCCCGAGCCTAGCGTCAAGCCCGCGTCAAAAACACCCGGTCCGCGACACAACGGCGTCGGATCAGGACAGAATCCGGAAATTGCTTCGGATCTCGGCCTCCTGTTCGGGGCTGAGGTATTGCGGGTGATGCGTGCGCAGGATTTCACGCGCGCGGTCGCGGGCGTTGGACCAGGCATCGCGTGCGCCGCTGTCCTGCCAGCTGCGCGGCTCGGCCCGATCGGCAAGGGCGGGGTAGAAATAGTCGCGCTCCATCGCTGCATGGGTGTGGGCACTGCCCAGGAAATGGCCCTCGCCCAGAACCGACTGGCAGATCGCGTCAAAGCCCAGGTTTTCTTCGGTCACCTCGATCCCGCGCAGGGCGCGATAGGTGTGCGAATGCATCTCGTCATCCAGCACGAACCCCTCGAAGCTGACCCCCAGCAGCGAGGCCGTCATGCCCGAGCTTTCGTAGATCAAATTGCCGCCGGCCAGTGCGGCGGCCAGCGAGGTGATGCCTTTTTCGGCGCCGTATTGCGCGTCGATTGCCTTGGCATCGGTCATCGAACAGGTCACGCCCGAGGGCAGCCCCAGCCAGTTGGTGATCTGGGCCGAGGCCGCGTTCAACACGGCGGTTTCGCCACTGCCGCCCGAAAAGGCGCCGGTGCGCAGATCGATGATGAACGGCCAGTTCGAAAACACCATGGGAAAGCCCGGCCGGATCGCGTTGACCATGACCAGGCTGGCCAGGGTTTCGGCCAGCGACTGGGCCAGAAAACCGGCCATGGTGGCGGGCGCGGTCGCCCCGGCCTGGGCTGCTGTGATGCAGGACATGGGGATGTTGTGCGCGATGCATTCATAGACCACGTCTACCGCATCTTCGCCGTACCGCAAGGGCGAGATCACCGGGCTGATATGCGCCTTCAAAAACGGGCGTTCCGCAAAGGCGTCTTGGCCTCCGGCGGCGATGTCCAGCATCCGCACGATGGGCGCGACATGTTCGGCCAGCGTGAACGAGGTCGCCACCGGTTTGGTGGTATTCCGGATCAGCGCATAGGCGGTATTCACGTCCAGATCGAAATTGTCCGGCACGTCGGTGGCGACACAGCATCGGGTGAACCAGCTGACATTGGCCAGCGTGTCCTGAAGGCGGGTGAAATCATGCAGGTCGGCCAGGGTCGACGGGCGATAAAGCCCGCTGTCCAGGTCCAGCGTCTGGACCGCCGCTCCGCCGGTGCCGAAATGCACGCGGTCGCCGCCCACCTTGATCGACCGGGCCGGGTCGCGCCCGTGCAGGGTAAAGCGTTTGGCGGCCTGCCGGACCGCGCCTTCGACCATCGTGCGAGGAAAGACCAGTCGCCCCGGCGGGCCTGGCTGCGCACCTGCGGCGATCAGGTCTTGTGCCAGGCGGTCGGGCACCTCGCCCATGCCCAGCGTTTCCAGCAGGCGCAGGGCGGTGTCGTGGATCGCCGCGATCTCGGGCAAGGTCAGGGGTTTGTACTGCCCGCCGATCTGGCCGGGCGCGCAGGGGTCAAAGGCCGGTTTGGCCGCCCGTTGCGCCAGCCTCGCCCGCCGCCCGCCGCGTTTGCCCTGTTCTGGCATCTCCGAAGGCTCCTGATCCGATCCTGCCCTGCAGGTTACGCGGCAACGCGGGGTGCGGCCAAAGCGGAAATGCCGTTTTGAGAAATCTCAATCCCCGTTTCGATTTTTCGGGACCGGTGACTGCACCATTGCCCGCCCGCCGCGCCGTTCGGCAGGGTTTGGGGAACGTCAGAAGGAGCACACCCATGAAATCGCGCACGAAGGTCGTGGTGATCGGCGGCGGAATCGCCGGCTGTTCAACCCTGTATCACCTGACGCAGGAAGGCTGGAGCGACGTGGTTCTGGTAGAGCGCAACGAGCTGACATCCGGCACCACATGGCATTCGGCCGCACAGGTGACGAATTTCGGAATGAACCAGACGATGGTGGGGCTCAAGTCGCATTCAATCCGCCTGTACAAGGAACTGGCCGAGGACCCGGACTACCCGATCAACTACCACCATGGCGACGGCGGCATCCGGCTGGCCAACACCGAGGCGCAGATGCAGGGCTATCGCCATTTCGCTTCGATGGCGCGGGGGATGGACGTGCATTTCGAGGTGATCGACGCGCAGGAATGCGCCCGTCGCCACCCGCTCATTTCCACCGACAATCTGCTGGGCGGGTTGTGGGATCCGCTGGACGGGGACATCGACCCCGCCCAGCTGTGTCAGGCGCTGGCGCGGCGGGCGCGCAAGGCCGGGGCCGAAGTCTATCGCAACACGCCAGTCACGGCCCTGACCCAGCACAAAGACGACACCTGGACCGTTCATACCGAGCACGGCGACATCGACTGCGACATCGTGGTGAATGCCTGTGGCTACCGCGTGAACGAGGTTGGCGCGATGATGGGCGTGCACCATCCCGTGGCCTCGATGGAGCACCAGTATTTCCTGACCGAGGAAATCCCCGCGATCCGCGATGCCGGCCACCGCATGCCGCTGCTGCGTTGCCCAATCAGCGACTATTACTGCCGGCAGGAAAAAAACGGGCTGCTGCTGGGCTTCTACGAACAGGACTGCAAGACCTGGGGCATGGACGGGATCGACCCGAACTTCGTCAACGCGCTGTGCCCGGACGATCTGGACCGGGTGACCGATGTATTGGAAGGCGCGTTTGCCCGCATGCCCGCGCTGATGGAGGTCGGGATCCACACGGTCGTGAACGGCCCGATCACCTATACGATCGACGGTGCGCCCCTGGTGGGACCGATCCCCGGCAAGCGTAACGCATTCTGCATCATCGGCCTGCGGGCCGGGCTAGGCGAGGGGGGCGGCCACGGCTGGCTGCTGGCCCAGCAGATCGTGCATGGCGAGGCCTGTTATGACACTTGGTGCCTCGACCCGCGCCGGTTCGCCGGGCACGCCAATGTCGAGCTGACCGCGCTGAAGGCGATCGAGGACTACCAGAACGAATTCCGCTTTCACTTTCCGCACGAACACCGTCCCGCCGGGCGGCCCGCCAAGACAACGCCGTTGACCCCGGTTCTGGCCGCCGAGGGCGCGGCGTTTACCGTGGTGAATGGTTGGGAGCGAGTCGAGTACATCAAGCCCACGCCCGATTTCACGCCGACGCTCAGTTTCGATTTTGACGAAACATTCGACGTGATCGCCGCCGAGGTCGCCAATGTGCAGCAAAATGTCGGGCTGGCCGAGGTCAACGGGTTCAACCGGATCGAGATTACCGGTGCCGACCGGCATGCGTTCCTCGACCGGATGATCTGCGGCGCGCTGCCCCGTCGACCAGGGCGGGTGGGATTGGCCTATCTGCTGAACCAGAAGGGCATGGTCAAGGCCGAGGCGACCATCGCCAATCTGCCCGCAAGCGATCGGGGGCCGGATCGCGTCTGGTACGGCTCGGCCGCCGCGGCCGAGCTGCATGACATGGATTGGCTGTCCCGACACATCGCCCCCGACGAGGACGTGCAACTACGAAGCCTGACCAACGACCAGACCATCCTGGTCCTGGCCGGACCACGGGCGCGTGACGTGTTGTCGGCCTGCTCGCGCGGGGATTGGTCGCGGGACGCCTTCCCGTGGCTCAGCGTACGCGAGTGCTTTGTCGGGATCGCGCCCGCCACCGTAATGGGCGTCAGTTTCTCGGGTGAGCTGGCCTATGAGATCCATGTACCCAACGCCTCGCTCTACGCGGCCTATCTTGCGCTGCGACAGGCCGGACAGGCCTTTGGCCTGCAATTGTTCGGCGCGCGGGCGGTCGAGTCGATGCGGATGGAGAAGACTTTCCTGCATTGGAAGGCGGATCTGATCACGGAGTTCGATCCGTTTGAAACCGGGCTGAACCGCTTTGTCCGGCTGGACAAGCCGGAGTTCATCGGGCGCGCGGCGCTGATCGAACGGCAGGCCAACGGGCCGTCGCGCAAGTTGGTTGCGCTGCAAGTGCAGGCCACGCACGCGCCCGCGCATCCCGGCGCGTCGCTGATGACCGGGGATCGGGCGGTTGGAACGGTGACCTCGGGCGACTGGGGGCATCGCACCGGGCTGAACCTGGCACATGCCTTTGTCGAGCCGCACCTGTCCACCGAAGGCAGCGAGATGATGCTGGACCTGTGTGGTGACAGGGTTCCGGCGCGGGTGATCCCTGCCTGCCCCTACGATCCCGACTTCACCCACATGCGCAGCTAAAGCGGGTGGCCAACATTCACCATTGCCCGAAAGCCAAAACTCTGTTTCGCTAGTTTCGATGAAATCGAAATTGCGGGAGGGTTTTGCCCCGTGTCCAAACCGCTGAGCCTGCGTTGGCTGGAGGTGTTTCGCCTGGTAGCCAAGTCTGGGTCGATTCAACAGGTGGCCTCGGAAACTGGCCTGTCGATCAGCACCGTGTCCAACCATCTGCGCAGTCTCGAAGACGCTTTGGGCGTCGGCCTCGTCGATCACGGTCGCCGTCCGATGAGCCTGACACCGGCTGGCGAGGTATTTTCGCGTTATGTACGGGATGGCCTGACCGTGTTGAAGCGGGGCGAGGCCGAGATCCGGTCTGGCAACTGGCGCCACGCCACCGATCTGCGGCTGGCCCTGGTGGATGATTTCGACAACCAGATCGCGCCCGAACTGATCCGGTTCCTGGCCCATGCGCTGCCGCGCTGCAATTTCCGGCATTTCACACGGCCCAGCCACGAGATCATCGAGAAATTGCAGGAACACAAGCTGGACGCAGGTGTGGCGACCCGACCGCCGGGCGGCACGCAGGGGCTGATCGAGTACCCACTTCTGCGTGATCCGTTCATCGTGATCGTGCCCGAGAAGTTCAAGGGAGACATTCAGGACCTGTTCTCGCCCCATTCCGACCTGCCGCTGCTGCGGTATTCGCGTGACTACACGATCGGCAAGCAGATCGAGATCCAGCTGACGCGCAACAAGTACAACCTGCCCAACCGGTTCGAGTTGGAATGCAACCAGTCGATCATGGGGCTGGTGGCAGAAGGCAGCGGATGGGCGATCACCACCGCTGGATGCTTCCACCGGGCGCATCGCTATCATGACTCGGTCCGGGCAACGCCTTTTCCGGGTCGAAACTTTGTCAGGATCGTTTCCCTGTTCACGACCGAGGTCTATCCGGACACCACCTCAAAACTGATCCACAAGGCCCTCAGCAGCTTGATCCGGCAGTATTTTACCGAGCCGATGTGCAAACGGCATTTGTGGCTGAAGGGTGATTTCCGGACGATGGAAGACCAGGCCGCCTGATCCAGTCACACGGATCACACCGAGTTGGCAGGACCCAGGGACTGCCGTTTGACGATATGCGTGTACAGGTGTTCACCGGCAGCGGGGGCCCTTTTTTCAACCATTTCGATCAATGCCTTGGCGGCCTTTCCACCCATTTCCCGATGCGGCACATGCACGGTCGTCAGCGCCGGGCGCAGGATCCGGGCCAGTTCGATGTCATCGAACCCGGTGATCGAGACATCCTGCGGCACTTTCAGCCCCATATCCTGAGCCCTGAGCATGGCGCCAGCGGCCAGAACATCGTTGCCGCACATGACAGCAGTCGGTGGCATGTCTTGCGACATGAGATCCGCGAACGCTTCGGCGCCGTTTTCGATCTCGTACGGGGTCTCGATGACCTGAAGCACCTGCGGGTCAAGCCCGTGCTGCCGAACAGCGTCGCGCACCCCGTCCAGTCGAAGGCGCGCGCGGTCGTTGCCGTGAGTGATGCCGGATATCACCGCAAGCCGAATGTGCCCGAGGTCGAGGACCCTTTTCGCCAGCTCGTACATGGCCGCCCGGTTGTCGAAACCGATGGAGGGCAGACGCCCGTCCGGGGAAAACGACCACGCAACCAGCGCCGGAATATCGCGGCGTTGAAGGAATTCGTAAATGTGCGGCGCCCGGTCGTGACCGATCAGCAGCAGGCCATCGGCGCCGCGGGCGACCAGAGTTCGGATCTGCTCTTCTTCGGTTGCCGGTTTGTAGGCCGAACTTGACACCAGAAGCGTATATCCATGTTGGTGCAGCTCTTCCTGAAAGGCCTGCAGACCGCGCGCAAAGATGGCGTTTTCCATCGTCGGGATGATCGCGCCGATGGTAAACGTGCGCTTGGCTGCCATGACCCGAGCCGCGAAATTCGGTGTATAGCCCAGGGCCTCGATCGCCGACTGCACGCGTTTGCGGGTCGCTTCGACCACCCTGTCCGGGGTGTTGATGCAACGCGAAACCGTAGCCGTGGAAACGCCCGCCTTTCTGGCAACGTCATCCAATGTCGGGGCGGCTTTCTGCTTTGGCATTTCCGAACCTGATCTTCGTTTTATTCAATTCTATCCGGTTCCATTTGGGGTTGAAAGTCGAAATGTAATCGCTTGCATTTTTCATGTAAGCGCTTACAAATGTAGCCAGAGCCGATTCCATTCAAGGTCCCGAACATGTTTCTTGCCGCTTCCGCCATCGTATTCGTCGTCTATTTCGCGAACGTGGCGCTGGGTGCGTTTGCAGGC
Organism: Ruegeria sp. BHSC043; assembly: GCF_059612985.1. NCBI lineage: Bacteria > Pseudomonadati > Pseudomonadota > Alphaproteobacteria > Rhodobacterales > Roseobacteraceae > Ruegeria > Ruegeria sp. BHSC043. The sequence goes on from NZ_JBXWRS010000005.1 coordinate 21,069, forward strand.
CGCGCGTTTCTTGGGGATGTGGGTGAGATGTTGGTTCTGTTCGCGGCGTCGATCCTGTTCGTTGTCGCAATTCTGAAAAAAGAGGCCGAACGCGAGGAGAACGGCGGCTGAATTTTTCCAATGGGAGGGCAACCAATGAACAAAGATCAAATGGAACTGGCGTCAGCTGAACGCCGCAATTTCCTGAAACTCAGTGCCAGTGGCGCGTTCACGGCCGCACTGGTGGCGGGCGCAAGCGGCGTGTTGTGGTCATCCGAGGCTGCGGCGCAGACCGCGAAGGAGGAAAAGGAGCGCGAACAAGCTGCCGAGCATGTGATGACGGTGGCCACGGCCTATGTTCTGGGTGCCTCGCGCAGCTATCCGATCATGCAGCTGGATCTGAAGGAGAACATCCAGAACGCAACCAACGGCAAAGTCTATGTCAAGCTGGCCCCGGGCGGGCAGCTGGGCGCGGGCGGCGCGTTGGTGCAGAAGGTGCAGGGCGGAACCATCCAGGCCGCGCAGCATTCGCTGTCGAACTTCGCACCCTTCGCTTCGACCGTGGACCTGATCAACATGCCGTATCTGTGCGGCTCGAATCAGCGGTTCACCAATCTGGTGCATTCCGACACCTGGAAGAACGAAGTGCACCCCAAGGTCGAGGCCGCAGGCTTCAAGGCGCTGTTCTATGTCGTGATCGACCCGCGCGTTGTGGCTGTACGCCAGGGCGGAAATGCCATCATTACCCCCTCGGACATGAGCGGCGTGAAATTCCGCGTGCCCGGGTCCAAGATGCTGCAGCAGTATTATCGCATGGTCGGTGCCAACCCGACGCCCGTTGCCTGGGGTGAGACCCCCTCAGCCATCAAGCAGGGTGTGGCGGATGCGCTCGACCCGTCGGTCGGTGCGCTCTATGTGTTTGGCTTCAAGGACATTCTGTCTCACGTCACCTTCACCCAGGCGGTGCCGGACAGCCAAGTCTATTCCTGCAACCTGGAATGGTTCAACTCGATGCCGGCCGATGTGCAAGAGGGCATCATGTGGGGCTCGGAGATGACCAGCCATCAGAACCTTGCCAAGGTCCCCTCGGCCCGCGCCTATGCCATGGCCGAGCTGAACAAGGCCGGGGTCGAGTTCCATTCTTTGACCGACGATCAACTGGCCGAGTGGCAGGAGGCCGGCGGTTATCAGCGGTCGGAATGGGACCCCTTCAAGACCGAGTTGGCCGGATCGATGGACGCCTTCGAAAAGCTGGTCGAAGCGGCCGGCACCCAAGTTAAATACTACGTCCACGACGCCTGATACGGACCGGGTGGGCGCCGGACGTGCGCCCGCCTTTTCCAGACCTGCACGGCCTGATCCTTCAGGCCCATCCCCCCAGCCTTGCCGAGGGAAGCGATGTCGTTACTCAAAACCATAGACCGCAACGCCGAACGCTGGCTGCTGCTGGTGTTCTACGTGATGCTCGTCATCACGATGGCAATCGAGGTGCTGCGGCGCGAGATCTTCGCCTATTCCTCGATCTGGGGCGAGGAGATCGTCCGCTATTCCTTCATCTATCTGGCCTGGGTCGGCGCTGCGGCGGCGGTCAAGGAACGCGCCCATATCCGGATCGACGTGATCATGCATTACCTCGGCCCGCGGCCCAAGGCGGTGCTGTATATCTTCGGTGATCTGGTGATGTTCGCGGTGGCGGTCATCGCGCTCTACTGGTCCTACGAGGCGGTGCATGTCTCGGCCAAGTTCGGCTCGGTCACTGACGGGCTGCGGGTGTCGAAGGTTTGGTTCCTAATGGCGGTGCCTATGGGCTTTGCCCTGATGATCTGGCGCCTGATCCAATCGTTGATGAACGACATCAAAAGCCTTCGTGACGGCACGCCCGTCTTTGAAGGCGATAAGCTGTTTGACTGAGGAGAAACCGGATGCTGTGGAGTTCTCTCAACCAAACAGTCGAACTGGGCTGGGATTTCTACCTGCCCGTGATTCTGTTCGTTGGCCTGATCGCGCTGGCGGTTCCGGTCTGGGCCGCGATCGGCTCGGCCGCGATCGTGATGCTGGTCATGTCGGGGGACCTGCCGCTGAGCCTTGTGGGCGAAAGCCTGTTCACCGGTATCGACGCCTTTGCGCTGACCGCGGTGCCGCTGTTCATCCTGACCGGTGACGTGCTGGTGCGCACAGGGCTGTCTCGCAAGTTTCTGGACGTGGCCGAGGCGCTGACCTGTTTTGCCAAGGGCGGGTTCGGTTCGGCCACGGTTCTGGTCTGCGGCATGTTCGCGGCCATTTCGGGGTCTGACGCGGCGGGGGCGGCGGCAGTGGGTCGGATGACGATCAACCGACTGGTCGAAAGCGGCTATCCGCGCCCCTATGCCTGTGCGCTGGTGGCGGCGGGGGCCTGTACCGGGATCCTGATCCCGCCCTCGATCGCCTATATCATCATCGGGCTCGTGCTGGGCATCTCGGCCTCGACCCTGTTCCTGGCCGCTCTGATCCCGGGGCTGGCGATCCTGATCTCGATCCTCGTGACCAACATCATCATGAACCGTCTCTATGGCTATGAGGGCGGCGGCTTGATGACCATGGGCGAATGGCTGGCCAATCTGGGCAAGGCGCTGAAATCGGGCTGGTATGCCTTCATCGTGCCGGGCATCATCTTCTATGGCATCTTCTCGGGTCGCCTGACCCCGACCGAGGCGGGCGCGACTGCCGTTGTCGTCACCATCATCATGGGGTTCATCCTGCGGACGCTGACGCTGGCGGACTTCCCGTCGATGCTGGTCAGCTCGGCCAAGGTGAACGGGGTGATCCTGCCGATCATCGCTTTCTCGGCCCCGCTCGCCGAGGCGTTGGCGATCATGGGCGTGCCGCAGGGCTTCGTGGCCTCGGTGACCTCGCTGACCGAGGATCCCTTCCTGCTGATCCTGCTGATGATCGGCATTCTGATCGCGGCCGGCTGCGTCATGGAGACGACACCGAACATCGTCATCCTTGCCCCGATCCTGAAACCGCTGGCGGACAATATCGGCATGAACGAGATCCAGTTCTGCATCATGATGATCACCGCACTGGGCGTTGGCTTCATCACGCCGCCGCTGGGGCTGAACCTGTTTGTGGTGTCGGGGATCACGGGTGAATCCATCCTCAAGATCGCAGCCCGCGCCGTGCCCTTTGTGCTGACCATGCTGATCGTCGTCATCCTGATCGCCTACGTTCCGGCGCTGTCGACCACTTTGCTTCCTGAAATCTACCAATAGGATCTTCTGAACATGTCGCGTGAATACCTCAAGAAGGCCACCCTGACCGCACAATCCCACGCGTCCGAGGTGCATGACACGGTCAAGACCATCCTGGCCGACATCGAGGCCGGCGGAGACGCCAAGGCGCTGGAATACGCGGCCAAATTCGACAAGTTCGAGGGCAACGTGCTGATGACGCCCGAGGAAATCGAAGCCGCCTGCGCCCGGGTGCCGGAAAAGCTCAAGGCCGATATCCGCTTTGCCCAGGACAACGTGCGCCGCTTTGCCGAGGCGCAGAAGGCCACCGTGTCGGATGTGCAGCTGGAAATCGTGCCGGGCTTTATCGCGGGTCAAAAGGCCATCCCGGTCGATGCGGCGGGCTGCTATGTGCCCGGCGGGCGGTATAGCCACATCGCCAGCGCCATCATGACCGTGACCACCGCCAAAGTGGCGGGGTGCCGTCACATCACCGCCTGTTCGCCGCCCCGCCCGGGTGAGGGCGTGGCCCCGGCGATCGTCTACGCTGCCCATATCAGCGGCGCTGACAGCATCCTGGCCATGGGGGGCGTGCAAGGTGTGGCCGCCATGACCTATGGCCTGTTCGGGCTGCCGCGCGCCAACATCCTTGTGGGGCCGGGCAACCAGTTCGTGGCCGAGGCCAAGCGCATTCTGTACGGCAAGGTCGGCATCGACATGATCGCCGGCCCGACCGACAGCCTGATCCTGGCGGATGCCACGGCCGATCCCTTCGTCGTGGCCACCGACCTGGTCAGCCAGGCCGAGCATGGCTACAACTCGCCCGTCTGGCTGGTGACCGATGACCGCGATCTGGCGACCCGGGTGATGGATCTGGTTCCGACCCTGATCGCCGATCTGCCCGAGCTGAACCGCGACAACGCTGCCGCCGCCTGGCGCGACTATGCCGAGGTGATCCTGTGCGCGGACCGCGAAGAGATGGCCGCGTGTTCAGACGACTACGCCCCCGAGCATCTGACCGTGCAGGCCGCGGATCTGGATTGGTGGCTGGATCGTCTGACCTGCTATGGCTCGTTGTTTCTGGGCGAAGAAACGACCGTGTCCTATGGCGACAAGGCCACCGGTACGAACCACGTCCTGCCCACCTCGGGCGCGGCCAGCTATACCGGCGGGCTGAGCGTGCACAAATACATGAAAATCGTCACCTGGCAGCGGGCCACGCGCGAGGGCTCGAAACCCATCGCCGAGGCGACCGCGCGGATCTCGCGGCTGGAAGGGATGGAGGGCCACGCCCGCGCCGCCGATGTGCGTCTAGCCAAGTATTTCCCGGACGAAAACTTTGACCTGACCGCAGATGAATGACCCCCGCGACCTGTTCAATCTGACCGGCCGGGTGGCCTGCGTCACGGGCGCCAGTTCGGGTCTGGGCCGGCGCGTTGCGCAGGTGCTGGCGGCTGCGGGCGCGCGGGTGGTGGGCGTTGCCCGCCGGGCCGAGGCACTGGCCGAGTTGCAGGCCGAGATCGGTTCAAGCGCTGCGGTGGTCGCAGGTGACGTAGCCGACCGAAGTGGCTTGCCATCGTTAGTCGAACAAATCTCGGCCCCGTTCGGCGCGCCGGATATCGTGGTTCATGCCGCCGGGGTGAACACGCGACAGGCCGCTGATGATGTCACGCCGGAAGGCTGGGACGCGACGCTGGGCCTGAACCTCGGTGCCCCGTTCTTCCTCAGCCAGGCCATGGTGCCTGCGATGAAGGCGCGCGGTTGGGGTCGGATCGTGAATTTCGCCTCGCTGCAGACGACGCGGGCCTTTCCCGGCGGGATCGCCTACGGGGCCAGCAAGGGCGGGATCGCCCAGCTGACCCGCGCCATGGCCGAGGCCTGGTCGCCGCACGGGATCACCGCCAACGCCATCGGCCCGGGCTTCTTTCCGACCGAGCTGACGAAGGCGGTGTTCGATGACCCCGCCCGCGCGGCCCGCAACGCGGCGCAGACCTGCATCGGTCGCAATGGCCGCATGGACGACATCGACGGGCCGATCCTTTTTCTGTGCTCGCAGGCATCTGACTATGTCACCGGGCAGATCCTGATGGTTGACGGGGGGTTCACGGCGAAATGAAGGCTCTGGTCTATGAAGGCGTCGAACACCTGGCCTACCGTGACGTACCGGACGCTGCGCCGCAACCCGGCGAGCACCTGATCCGGGTCGAGGCCGTCGGGATCTGCGGGTCCGACATGCATGCATATCTGGGCCATGATGCGCGCCGCCCGGCGCCCTTGATTCTGGGGCACGAGGCGGCGGGCACTGTGGTCGGCGGTCCCAAGGACGGAACGCGGGTCACGATCAATCCTCTGGTGACTTGCGGGCAGTGTCCGGCCTGCAAGGCAGAGCGCGAAAACCTGTGCCCCGACCGTCAGATCATCTCGATGCCCCCGCGCGAAGGCGCCTTTGCCCAATATGTTTCGATGCCTTGGGGCAACCTGGTTGAGGTGCCGGATCACGTTCCCTTTGCCAAGGCCGCCCTGGCCGAGCCGCTGGCCGTCAGCTGGCACGCCGCACGCCTCGCGCTCGAGGCGCTGCACCCGGCAATGCAGCGTCGTGCGCTGGTGATCGGGGGTGGGGCGATTGGCCTTGCGGCAGCGCTGGCTTTGCGAGCGATGAATGTCGTGGATGTGACCGTGGTCGAACCCAACGACCTGCGGCGGACGTTCTTGCAAGGGCTGGATTGCGCCAAGGTCGTGCCCGAAGCGCAAGGCGATTTCCCGATCGTGGTCGACGCCGTGGGCTTTGCCGCCACCCGTGCGGTGGCATCGGAACGGGCCCGACCCGGCGGGGTGATCGCGCATGTGGGCCTGGGCGAGGACACCGGTGGGCTGGACGTGCGGCGCATGACCCTGCAAGAGATCACCTTCATCGGAACCTACACCTATACCGCGCAGGATTTCCGTCAGACCGCCCAGGCCATTTTTGACGGCGCACTGGGTCCTCTGGACTGGATCGAAGAACGCGATCTGGCCGATGGCGCCCGGGCCTTTGCCCAGCTACGCTCGGGCGAAGTCGCGGTTCCGAAAATCGTGCTGTCCCCGTGGGCCTGACCGCCCGGAACTGGAGGTAAACATGTATAAAAAAATTCTTGTCCCCATGGCGCTTGATCACGGCATTTCGCCGCAAACGCTCGAGATCGCCCGTGCCTTGGGCGGCGGATCCGCCGAGATCGTGGCTCTGCATGTCTATGAGATGCCTCAGGGCTCGGTCAGCGTCTATCTGGACAAGGATGCCGTGGCCGAAGGCTTTGCCCGGGCCCGCGAAGTCCTGATGGAAAAGCTGAAAGGCCTGCCGGATGTAAAGCCCGAACTGGTCAAGGGCCACACCGCGCGCACGATCATCGACTATGCCAATGACCACGGGTTCGATTGCGTCGTCATCGGCTCGCACCGGCCCGGCCTGACCGACTATTTCCTTGGCTCAACCGCGTCGCGCGTGGTGCGGCATGCAAAATGTGCCGTCCACGTCCACCGCAGGGCCTGACCCGTCCATCGCGCCCTCGGCGCCCCAACCCAGGAACAGAAGTTTGGACATGAACATAGACAAGAAGATCACCGAAGATCTGGTGGCCAACGACATCTCGTTCGTCACCACGGTGCCGTGCAAGCAACTGGCCGGCGTCATCGCCGAGATCGACGCCCATGACGCCATCTACCACATCCCCTCGAACAAAGAGGACGAGGGCATGGGCCTGTGCGCCGGGGCCTGGATGGGCGGCAAGCGACCCGCGATCATCATGCAGAACACCGCGATCGGGGTCACGATCAACACGTTGGCGACGCTGATCCAGTATTACCGGATGCCGCTGCCGATGCTGATCTCGTACCGGGGCGAACTGCGCGAGCCCATCGCCTGCCAGGTCGAGATGGCCGTTCACACCAAGGCCCTGCTGGCGCAGATGCACATCCCGACCTACCATTTCCACCATCAGGAAGACGTGGCCGAGCTGGATGCGATCCTGAAATACACCTTCATGTGCAACAAGCCCGTCGCGATCCTGACCGACGCCAATTTCTGGGGAGGCTATGGCGACCAATGATCCGTTCTGAAATCCTGAAGGAAATCGCCCCGATTCTGCGTGACCAACTGGTCGTGTGCAACATCGGCATCCCCAGCCAGGAACTGCATGCCATCGACGATCAGCCTACCAATTTCTACATGCTGGGCACGATGGGGCTGGCCTCGAGCATCGGTCTGGGGCTGGCGCTGGCCCAGCCAAAACCGGTGATCGTCATCGACGGCGACGGCTCGATCCTGACCAATCTGGGGACGCTGCCGACTATCGCCAACAACGTGGCCGACAACTATATCCTGCTGATCATCGACAACGGCTCCTACGGCTCGACCGGTGATCAGCCGACCTATGCGGGGCAGAAGACCTCACTGGCCAAGATGGCCGAGGCGGCGGGCTGCGAGCGCGTGATCGAATGCCAGGCCGAAGAGACCGGCCGCGTGCTGCAAGAGGCGCTGGACGCCCGCCAGATGACCATCATCGTCAGCAAATGTGAAAGCGGAAACGCCAAGATGCCGCCGATCACGATGGACCCGGTCGTCATCCGCGACCGCTTCATGAAGGCCGTTCAGGCCTGATGGGCGCAAGCGCCATCCACAGCGCCGAAGATGCCCGCCGGTTGGCCCGGCGGCGTCTGCCGTGGATGGTGTTCGACTATATCGACGGGGCCGCCGGGTCCGAGGCCGGCGCCCGGCGCACCCGAGCGGCGCTGGACGCGATGACCCTGCGGCCCCGGATCCTGCGCGATGTCAGTACCCGGTCTCTGGCGACCCGCGTGTTCGGGCAACCGGCCGAAAGGCCCTTCGGCATTGCGCCCATGGGCATGTGCAACCTGTCCGCACCGGGCGCCGACCTGATGCTGGCGCGGCTGGCGGCGCAATACCGGGTGCCGTTGGGCGTTTCCACGGTGGCCTCGACACCGATGGAGGTGCTGATCGAAGAGGCCCGGGGCCATGCCTGGTTTCAGCTGTATTTCAGCGGCGATGGCAGCGGCACGTTCAAGCTGGTCGATCGGGCAAAGGCCGCGGGCTACAAGACCCTGATCCTGACGGTTGACGTGCCCGAAGTCGGCCGCCGCCCGCGCGAACTGCGCCACGGCTTCCGCATGCCGTTCCGGATCGGGCCGCGGCAGTTTCTGGATTTCGCGCTGCATCCGCGCTGGTCGATCTCGACCCTGCTGCAGGGCAAACCGCAGATGGCGAATTTCCTGATGGAGGGGTTCGCGTTCGACCGCACCGAAAGCCGTGCAAAGGCCGATTGGGACACGCTGGCGCGGTTGCGGGACCGGTGGCCGGGCAAGCTGGTGGTCAAGGGCGTACTGGATGTCGAAGACGCGGTTGCGCTGAAGGCTGCCGGTGTCGACGCCATTCAGGTCTCGAGCCACGGCGCCCGTCAGTTGGAGAGCGCGCCCGCGCCGATCTCGGTCCTGCCGCAGATCCGGGCGGCGGTCGGCGAAGACTATCCGCTGTTCTACGACAGCGGCCTGCGGTCGGGTGAAGATGCGCTCAAGGCGCTGATGGCTGGTGCCGATTTCCTGTTCTTTGGGCGTGTCCTGCAATTCGCCATCGCGGCGGGCGGCGAGGCCGCCCTGCACCGTTTGTGGGAGGTACTGTCCGAGGAGATGGACATCGCCATGGCCCAGATCGGCGTCACCTCGCCGCGCGGTGTACGAGGTGGCCTGGGCCAGTGAAAGACCGGCGCGCCGAACGCGCCGGTCGGCCGTCAAACGCCGTCAGCCGAACACGCGGCCCAACGCGCCATCGACCGCGTCGGTGATCTGGTCGATATCGTCGGCCGTCGCGATCAGCGCGGGCGAGAAGCACAGCGTGTTGTTCTTGCCCGGCACCGAGCGGTTGGTGACGCCGATGATCACGCCCTGCGCCATGCAGTCGGCCACGACCGCCTGGGCCAGTTTCTCGTTCACCGGTTCCTTGGTCGCACGATCCGCCACCAGTTCGGCCCCCAGGAACAGGCCCTTGCCGCGCACGTCGCCGATGACCTTGTGCTTGTCCATCAGCGCCCGAAGGTTGCCCATCATGCGATCTCCCATGGCGGCGCAATTGGCCAACAGGTTCTCGTCTTCGATGATGCGCATGTTCTCGATCGCCGCCGCCGGCCCTGCGGTGCAGCCGCCAAAGGTCGAGATGTCGCGGAAGTAGTTCATCGGATCGTCGGCATTGTCCTTGAACATGTCAAAGACTTCTTCGGTGGTCACCATGCAGGCAATCGCCGCATAGCCCGAGGCCACGCCTTTGGCCATGGTCACGAAATCGGGTTTCACGCCATATTGCTGGTACCCGAACCAGGTGCCGGTGCGACCCACGCCGCAGACGACCTCGTCGATATGCAGCAGGATGTCGTATTTCTTGCAGATCTCCTGCACGCGCTGCCAATAGCCCTCGGGCGCTTCGATCACGCCGCCGCCGGCGGTTACCGGCTCAAGGCACAGCGCGCCCACGGTGTCGGGGCCTTCGCGCAGGATTACGGCTTCGATCTGATCGGCGGCCCATTCGCCAAAGTTCTCGTCAGGTGCGCCGTCCAGTTCGTGCTTGCGGTATTCCATGCAGTGCGGAACGCGTACGAAATCTGGCGCGAAGGGGCCGTATTGCGCATTGCGCTCGTCCTGGCCGCCCGCCGACATCGCGGCCAAGGTCGAGCCGTGATAGTCGCGGTCGCGATAAAGGATCTTGGTCTTCTTGCCTCCGTATTTCTTGTGGGCGATCTGACGGACCATCTTGAACGCCTTCTCGTTCGCCTCGCTGCCCGAGTTCGTGTAGTAGACCCGGCTCATGCCCGGCATCTTCTCGATCAGCTTTTCGGCAAAGATCGCGCCAGGGATCGAGCCCGCCGACTGGGCGAAATAGCACAGCTTCATCAACTGGTCGTAGACGGCCTTGCAGATGGATTCGCGGCCATAGCCAACGTTCACTGTCCAGACACCGCCCGAGACGGCATCCAGGTGTTCCTTGCCCTTTTGATCCCAGACGCGCATGCCCTTGCCTTCGACGATAATGCGCGGATCGTTCGTCTCAAACGGCTTGTGCTGGATCAGGTGGTGCCAGATATGGGCGCGGTCGGCCTCGACCACGCGGGAAAGATCGTTTTCGTTGAACGTGCCGTCCATGACATGTCCTTTCACTAAGATGCGACGCGCAGGAATCACGAGACCCGGCGGGCGCGGATGAACCAGATACCGCAGATCAGCCCGAAAGCCCGGTACGCAGTAGGGCCAGATTACCCGATCGCGTAGCTCCAGTATATTCGCCGCACGTAGTTTTACGGGTTTGTTTTGCGGCAACCTTTGTGCTCAATACGAAAAATCCGACGATTTGGGGAGGAGAGGCGGATGGCGACCCACAACATCTATCAGCGCGATCTGGACAAGTGCCCGGCCAATTTCACGGCCCTGTCCCCGCTCAGCTATATCGAGCGGACGGCAGCCGTTTACCCTGACTATCCGGCCGTGGTTTATGGCGACCGACGCCACAGCTGGGCGCAGACCTATGCGCGTTGCCGCCGGTTGGCGAGCGCGCTGGCCGCGCGTGGGGTGGGCACGGGCGATACGGTATCGATCATCGCCGCCAACATCCCCGAAATGTACGAGGCCCATTTCGGCGTGCCCATGGCGGGCGCGGTGTTGAACGCGATCAACACAAGGTTGGACGCACCGATCATCGCCTTCATCCTGAACCACGCCGAATCCAAGGTTCTGCTGGTCGATCCCGAGTTCTCGGGCGTGGTGAAACAGGCGCTGGAGCAGGTGGATCACGACATTCTGGTCATCGACATCGAGGATTCGAGTTTCGATGGCGGTGAGAAACTGGGCGCGCTGACCTATGACGCCCTACTGGCCGAGGGCGACCCGGAATTCGACTGGTCGCTGCCGCAGGACGAGTGGGACGCTATCACGCTGAACTATACCTCGGGCACCACTGGCAACCCCAAGGGTGTCGTATATCACCACCGTGGCGCGGCGCTGAATGCCACGTCGAACATCCTGACATGGGGTATGCCGCAGCATTCGGTCTATCTGTGGACGCTGCCGATGTTCCACTGCAACGGCTGGTGTTTCCCCTGGACCATGGCCGCGAATGCGGGCACGTCCGTGTGCCTGCGTGCGGTGCGGGACGAGCCGATCTACCGCGCGTTCCGCGACGAGAAGGTTACCCATTTCTGTGGCGCCCCGATCGTGCTGAACATGCTGGCCAACGCGCCCGATCACCTCAAGGATTTCGACCATGAAATCAAAGTGATGACCGCAGGCGCCCCGCCCCCCGCCGCGGTGATCGCCGCGATGGAGGGGATGGGCATCGAGGTCACCCATGTCTATGGCCTGACCGAGACCTACGGGCCGTCGGTCGTCTGCGCGTGGAAGGACGAATGGAATGACAAGCCCGCCGAGGAACGCGCCGCGCTCAAGGTGCGGCAGGGGGTGAAATACGTCGCCCTGTCGGGGCTGATGGTGGCTGATCCGGAAACGCTCGAACCGGTGCCGGCCGATGGCGAGACCTTGGGCGAGATCTTCATGCAAGGCAACATCGTGATGAAAGGGTATCTCAAGAACCCCGAGGCCACGCAGAAAGCGTTCCGCGGCGGCTGGTTCGCCTCGGGCGATCTGGGGGTGATGCATCCCGACGGCTATATCGCGCTGAAGGACCGGTCAAAGGACATCATCATTTCGGGGGGCGAGAATATCTCGTCGGTCGAGGTCGAGGATATCCTCTACAAGCACCCCGCCGTGATGGAGGCCGCCGTGGTCGCCAAACCGGACGAGAAATGGGGCGAGACGCCTTGCGCCTTTGTCGAACTTAAGCCGGGCGCCGAGGCGACCGAGGCCGATCTGATCGCGTTTTGCCGCGACCACATGGCCCATTTCAAGGCACCCAAGACGGTGGTGTTCGGGCCGCTGCCCAAGACATCGACGGGCAAGATCCAGAAATTCAAGCTCAGGGAACAGGCGCGGGCGCTGGGCTAGGCGCCCAGCCGGTCAAAGATCGACAGGTCCAGGTCCAGCATCTCGCCCATCCAGATCGCCCGGTCGCGATGGTCGGGCAGGTGCTCGCCGGTTTCGGGGTGGGTGAACACGGTCAGCCCCTGCCGGTTCAGCATCAGCCACGGGATCACCTTGTCGAAGGAATCGGCGGCAAAGCTCAACTGGCAGCTCCAGCGCGGGTGGGGGCCGACATTGCGGCTGTGCATGTGGCCCATCTGGGCGGGGAACAGGCGTGCAGCCTCCTCGCAGACACGGCGGGCGGTGTCCTGCGTTTCGGCGTCGAAATAGACATGGGCGTGATAGCCGGTGATCTGTGGCATCGGGGGTCTCGTGCGGTGATTTCCGGCATAAGGCTAGGCCTGATAGGCGCCGGTGCACAGACGCATCGGCACACAGAACCTGTGCGCGGCTCAGCCTGGCGCGTGGGCGTCCGGGTGGGCCGCTGCAAAGGCGGGGTGGTCGGCACAGGTCGCCTCGACCGCCAGAATGCGCGGCATGTCCGACAGGTCGACCTGCCAGCGCCGGGCGTTGTACATCTGCGGGATCAGGCACAGATCGGCCAGCCCGGGCGCCGGTCCCGTGCAATAGGGGGTTTGTTCGAACTCGGCCAGCATCGCCTCAAAGGCCATCAGGCCGGGGCGGATGAAATGGCGCATCCAGTCGCCGGGCATGTCGCCCCGTCCGCCGCTCAACTGCGTGGCGTGGAAGGCGACCTTCAAGTTGCAGACCGGGTGCAGATCCACCGCAATGGATTGGGCCAGCGCCTGCGCCTTGGCCCGCGCAACCGGTTCGTCCGGCAGCAGGTTCAGGGCCCGCGTCCGGTCGAGATAGTCCAGAATGGCCAGCGACTGGGTCAGCTGCACGCCGTCGATTTCGAGCACCGGCACAAAGCCCTGCGGGTTTCGGGCCAGATGCGCGGGCGCGGTCTGCTCGCCCTTGACCAGATCGACGGTCTGCGCGCGATAGGCGATCCCGGCCAGGTTCAACGCGATGCGCACCCGGTAGCTGGCCGAGGACCGCCAGTAGTCATACAGGACGACGTCACTCATCGGGCTTTGGCCGCGTCGATTGCCTGTTTCAGGATGGTCCGGTCACCGATGTGATTGGCCAGCACCAGCACCAGCCGCGCATTCAGCGCATCGCTTTCGGCCTTGTCCAGACCGTCGTGCGCGGCCAGTAGATCGGCATAGAAATCATCCGCGCCGTCGATATTCGGGGTGAGGATCAGTTCATCCATTGTGCCTACTCCTTGCCGATGGCCCGGCGGATCGCCTGCCGGAACGCGTTGTCTTCATAGCTGTCGCGCCGCGCCGCCACATGCTGGTCGGGCCGGATCAGATAGACCGCGCCTGCCGCGTCGCCCAGATACCGCCGCTTCAGCGCCAGCGTCCGGTCATCCTTGACCGACAGCGCCAGCCGCTCGACCATCACACCCTCTTCCTCGATCCTGTCTGGGGCGTCGGCGTCGATGGTCAACAGGGTGAACTTTCCCGCCAGCTTGGGCAACAGGAACGCATCCCCCAGCGGAGCATCGGGGCAGGGCGAGCCGGGGCGCGTTTCGGCCGGACCATTCAGCGCATCGGCCGAATTCAGCGGCGAGCCGTCATAAGTGCAGGGCACGCTCAACCGCCCGGAATTCACCAGCGGGCGGGCGAACTCGTAATGTTCGCTCAGGTCCAGAACCGCGTCGCGCAGGATGCGTGACATTTCCGATTTCGGCGTGATGAAATCGGTCGAGCGGGTCGAGTTCAGGATGTTCTCGTCCGCGCCATGGATGCGCTCGACATCATAGCTATCCAGCAGTCTGTCGGGCGCGGTGCCGTCAAGGACCATCTTCAGCTTCCAACACAGGTTGTCGGTGTCCTGCAGGCCCGAATTGGCCCCACGCGCGCCGAAGGGGCTGACCTGATGGGCGCTGTCGCCAGCAAACAGGACGCGGCCGTGGCGGAATTTCTCCATCCGGCGGCACTGGAAGGTATAGATGCTGACCCATTCCAGCTCGAACTGGACATCCTCGCCCAGCATCGCCTTGAGGCGCGGGATCACGTTTTCGGGGCGCTTTTCGCGTTCCTTGTCGATGTCCCAGCCCAGTTGCAGGTCGATGCGCCAGACGTTGTCGGGCTGTTTGTGCAGCAGCGCCGACTGGCCGCGGTTGAAGGGCGGGTCGAACCAGAACCAGCGCTCGGACGGGAAATCGGCCTCCATGACCACATCGGCGATCAGGAAGTTGTCCTCGAACACGCGGCCCACGAAATCCAGCCCCAGCATCCGGCGGGTGGGTGAGTTTGCCCCGTCACAGGCGATCAGCCAGTCCGCCTCGACGGTGTACGACCCCTCGGGCGTTTCCACCTCGAGCTTGACGTGGTCGCCATGGGTGCCGATCGCCTCGACCTTGTTGCGGCCACGGATCTCGATCGGTACGCCCTGGGCCTGTAACTCGCGGACCCGTTCGACCATGAACTGCTCAAAGTAGTATTGCTGAAGGTTGATGAAGGCTGGATGGGCATAGCCCTCATCGGGCTGCAGGTTGAATTCATAGACCTTGCGGTCGTCGAAAAACACCTTGCCCGTGTTCCACTGCACGCCCTTGTCCACCATCGGCCGGGCGCAACCCAGCCGGTCGGCGATTTCCAGCGTGCGCTGGGCGAAACAGATTGCGCGGCTGCCGAAACTGACCTTGTCGTTGTCGTCCAGCACCACCACCTCGACGCCCTGCTGGGCCAGGTCGATGGCGGCAGCCAGCCCGACCGGGCCCGCGCCGATCACGATCACCTGATGCCGCACCGGGGTGGGGGCATCCTGATCGGGGCTGCGGGCATAGGCATAGAGCGGCTGTTCAAAAATCTTGTTCATGGGCTCTCTCCCCAAGTTCTGTGCGCCGGGCGCACAACCTCCGCCCACCGGCGCGGGGCGCCGATGGCTCTCCTCCATGGTTGCATCGTTTTCAGGCCGGCGACACGATCTGGATCAAGTCGCCGGGCCATTTCTTAGCCCTGCAGGGCCTCCCACATCTCCAGATCGCGCTGGGCGGTCCAGATGCGCGGGGTGTCGATGCCGCGCGCCTCGTCATAGGCACGGGCCACGTTGAAGGGCAGGCAGTGCTCGTAGATGGCATAGTCCGAGAATTTCGGATTGCACTCCGCCCGCACTGCGTCCCAGGCCTCTTTCAGGCTGCCGCCGCGCGCGGCCACCTTTGCCGCCGGGCGATAGGTGCTTTCGACGAAGTCGCGGGTGTTCTCGATGGCGGCATTCACCATTTCCTTGCCGACCAGCGCATCGCCGCGCCCCGGCGCGATGGCATCCACGTCGAACCACTGGATCTGATCCAGCGTGTCGCCCCAGTCGCCGAAATGCCCGTCGCCGCAATAGCAGGCCGAGTGATATTCGACGATGTCGCCGGTGAACATCACGTTCTGGTCGGGCACGTGGATCACGATGTCGCCAGCCGTATGCGCCCGCCCCAGATGCATCAGATCGACCCGGCGGTTGCCCAGATAGACCGTCATCGTATCGCTGAACGTGGTGGTGGGCCAGGTCAGGCCGGGGATGCTTTCATGCCCTTCGAACAGGCGCGGAAAGCGCTGGAATTCGCTGTCCCAGTCCTCTTGACCGCGCTCGACGACCATGGCGCGGGCTATGTCCGACATGATGATCTGCTGCGCGCCGAAGGCGCTGGCGCCCAGCACGCGGACCGCGTGGTAATGGGTCAGCGCGACATGAGTTATCGGCTTGTCGGTTACGGACCGGATGCAGTCGATCACCTTCTGCGCCAGGCGCGGCGTGGCCTGGGCCTCGACCACCATCACGCTGTCATCGCCGATGATCACGCCCGAGTTCGGATCGCCTTCGGCGGTGAAGGCGTACAGACCTTCACCCACCTCGGTGAACGAGATTTTCTTTTCGGTCATGTCCCCCTGGGACGCGAATGCCTTGGCCATGTGGCGCTCCTTATCGTGCGTATGGGTCTTCAAGGGCGGGCAGCACTGTGCCGGTGCAGTCGCCGAAGCCGATCGTATAGCCGTCGCCCCGGGCAGCGCCTTTGAGGGTCAGCGTGTCGCCGTCCTCGATGAAGCTGCGGGTTTCTCCGGTCTCCAGCGTGATCGGCTCCTTGCCGCCCCAGCTAAGTTCCAGCAATGAGCCGCGGCTGTCCTTCGTCGGCCCCGAGATGGTGCCCGAGCCGAGCAGGTCGCCCACGTTCATCGGGCAGCCCGAAGTGGTGTGGTGCGCCAGTTGCTGCGCCGACGAATAATACATTTCCTTGTAGTTGGTGCGGGCGATGGTGGTCGCCGGTTTGCCCGGGGGCGCCATCGTCACCTCCAGCTCGATGTCATAGAGCATCGGACCGCAATCCTTGAGGTGATCCAGCAGTTCGACCTCGCGCGCGGGCGTGTCGCAGCGGAAGGGGTCCAGCGCTGCCTTGGTCACGATCCACGGGGAAATCGAGGTGGCGGTGGCCTTGGCCTGGAACGGGCCAAGCGGCTGGTATTCCCAGGCCTGGATGTCGCGCGCCGACCAGTCGTTCAGCAGGACATAGCCAAAGATGTGGTCGTCGGCCTCCTGCACGGTGATCGGGCCGTCGGACGGGGTGCCGACGATGGCCCCCATCTCCAGTTCGATGTCGAAACGGCGGCTGGGCAGGAAGGCGGGTCGGTCATGGTCGGGGGATTTCAGCTGTCCCCACGGGCGGCGGATATCGGTGCCCGAGACCACCACCGACGAGGCGCGGCCGTTGTAGCCGATGGGGATGTGCAACCAGTTGGGCGGCAGCGCATTTTCCGGGCCGCGGAACATGGTGCCCACATTGGTGGCGTGGTGCTTGCCCGCGTAGAAATCGGTGTATTCGCTGACGGCAAAGGGCATGTGCAGTTGGGCCTCGGCCTGCGGAACCAGCAGCGGTTCGACCTTGTCCTGTTCTTTCGACCCTTTCGCCAGCAGGGCGGTCAGCCGCTCGCGCAGTGCGGCCCAGACGGCCGGTCCCTGTTCCATCAGCGGGTTCCAGAAGGGCAGATCGAACAGCGGCTCGTCGCCCAGCGTGATCAGCCCTTCGGCCTCGGCGGCGGACACGTCGAAAATCATGTCGCCGATGGCCACGCCGCAGCGCGGCTCAGTGCCCTCGGTCGAAAAGACGCCATAAGGCAGGTTGTTCAGCGGAAACGGGTGGTTCGCGTCATTGGCCGAGGCCACCCAGGATTTCATCAAAGGCATTGCGTTTCCTTGTGCGGTGCAGTGGCCGTGGGGCCACCGGTGTCATTTCTTGCCGGGCGTGCCGTCGAATTTCTTTTCCAGATCCGTCCAGCAATCGATGTAGTCATCCTGCAGCGGCGCCTCGTTCGCGGCAAAGGCGGTCAGGTGCTGCGGGAAGCGGGTCTCGAACATGAAGGACATGGTGTTGTCCAACTTGTCCGGCCCCAGATTGGCGTTGGACGCCTTTTCAAAGGCTTCCTTGTCGGGGCCATGCGGGATCATCATATTGTGCAGGCTCATGCCGCCCGGCACGAAGCCCTGCGGCTTGGCGTCGTACTGGCCATAGATATTGCCCATCAGCTCGGACATGATGTTCTTGTGGTACCACGGCGGGCGGAACGTGTCCTCCATCACCATCCAGCGTTCGCGGAACAGGACGAAATCGATATTGGCCGTGCCCGGTACGCCCGAAGGCGCGGTCAGCACGGTAAAGATTGACGGATCGGGGTGGTCGAACAGGATGGCTCCGACCGGGCAATAGGTGCGCAGGTCGTATTTGTACGGCGCGTAGTTGCCGTGCCAGGCCACCACGTCCAGCGGGCTGTGGCCGATCTTGGTGGTGTGGAACTGGCCGCACCACTTGATCGTCACGGTCGAGGGCACTTCGCGATCTTCGAACGCGGCCACGGGCGCCTTGAAGTCGCGCGGGTTGGCCATGCAGTTTGCGCCGATCGGGCCGCGGCCCGGCAGCTCGAATTTCTGGCCGTAGTTCTCGCAGACGAAGCCGCGGCAGGGGCCTTCCAGCACCTCGACCCGGTACACCAGCCCGCGCGGGATGATGGCGATCTCCTTGGGTTCCAGGTCGATGATGCCCAACTCGGTCGCAAAGCGCAGCCGGCCTTCCTGCGGCACCACCAGCAGCTCGGAATCGGCCGAGAAGAAATAGTCGTCCACCATCGATTCGGTGACCAGATAGATATGGCTGGCCATGCCGACCTGGGTGTTCACGTCCCCGGCGGTGGTCATGGTGCGCATGCCAGTCAGCCAGGTCAGCGGTTGGTCGGAATGGGGCACCGCGTCCCAGCGGTACTGGCCCAGGCTGATCACGTCCGGATCGACATTCGGGGCGCTTTTCCAATACGGCAGGTCGATCTTTTCATAGCGGTGCGAATGCTTGACCGACGGCCGGATGCGATAGCACCAGGTGCGCTCGGGCGGGTTGGCGGTGAAGGCGGTGCCGCTGAGCTGTTCGCCATAAAGGCCATAGTTGCATTTCTGCGGGCTGTTCATGCCCTGCGGCAGTGCGCCCGGCAGCGCCTCGGTTTCAAAGTCATTTCCAAATCCGGGCATATAGCCTGCGTGGGTGCCAACGGGCGTGCTGGCTTGGGTCAGAGCGTGCGGGTCAGTCGGACGATTCATCTGGGTTCCTCCGTTTGCTGCTTGTCGGATAATAGTTGATTTTGTAACTAACAAGCATGACACAGCCAGATTCCGCCGAAAAAGATGACTTCGACCTGCGAAATTTCCTGCCCTTCCTGCTCAACCAGGCGGCCGAGGAAAGCTCGTTGGATTTTCAGAAGGTCTACAAGAACCGCTATGGGATGCTGCGCACCGAATGGCGCGTGTTGTTCCACCTGGGCAACTACGGAGAGATGACCGCCAAACAGATCGGGGAACGTGCCAAGATGCACAAGACCAAGATCAGCCGCGCGGTGCATAAGCTGGAACAGCGCCGATACCTGCGGCGCACCCGCGACGAAAACGACCGCCGGATGGAGCGGCTGACCCTGACCCCCGCCGGTCTGGCGGTGTACCGCGAATTGCGCGACATCGCCCGCGACTATGACGCCCGGCTGGCGGGCATGTTCACCACGGGCGAGGCGGCGCTGTTGCGGATGATGCTGCGGCGGCTGGCCGGGATGGACTGACCTCTGGTATTCTGGCCCCGCAACCCCCAAGTGGGGGGTCAGACCAGACGGAGCCCCAAGATGCCATCCACCGACCCCAAAGCCCGCGCCGATGACCTGATTGGATGGTTGCTGGACCGGGGGCTGGAAGGGGCCGAACAGTCGGAAATACTCGAAGGCTATTGCCTGCGGCTTGTGGATGCGGGCGTTCCCCTTATGCGGTTTCACGCCGCCCAGAGCGCCTATCACCCCATTTATGGCGGCACCGGCTTCAACTGGTACCGGGACGAAGGGGGCAGCGTCGAGAATTACGAGCACCGCGAGGAATTGCCCGATCAGTGGGTTTCAAGCCCACTCTACGCGATGCTGCAGAGCGGGGCGAAGGAGCTGCGTGAAAGGTTGAAAGATCAAAACGAACCCAGCCGATTTCCCTTTCTGAACGAGTTGCATCAGAAAGGCGCCACCGATTACTTTGCATCCGGTCTGGTTCTGCAGAAGGTCGAGCCCGAAAACCGGATTGCCCTGGACCAGATGCCCGAGGGCGTTCTGATGTCCTGGACGACGGACCATGCCGAGGGGTTCGAGGAAATTCACCTGGATCTGATCCGATATGCCCTGCCGCATCTGGGGCTGGCCTTAAAATCGGCCTCGAACCGAAAAATGGCGCAGGATCTGCTGCGCGTCTATTTGGGGGGGGATGCGGGTCGGCGCGTGTTGTCGGGGGAAATCCGGCGCGGATCGTTGCAGCAGATCGACGCCGTGATCTGGAATTTCGACCTCGAGGGCTTTACCGGCCTCGCCGAACGCCTTCCCGGGTCGGACATCATCGCAATGCTGAACGACTATCTGGCCGTGGCGGTCGAGGTCGTTCAGGGCTGTGGCGGCAATATCCTGAAATTCATGGGCGACGGTCTGATGGCCATGTTCGACGTGGGCGAGATTGACGAGGACGCCCGCGCCGCGCTGGCCGCTGTGACTGTTCTGCAAGAGCGCGTTGCGGTGCTCAACGCGGAACGGGCCGCCGCCGGCTTACCGATCGCCAATTTCACCCTTGCCCTGCATTCGGGCGAAATCCTGTATGGCAATATCGGCGCTGAAAGCCGGCTGGATTTCACCGTGATCGGACCAGCAGTGAACCAGGCTGCGCGCATCGCAGGCATGCACCGGTCGCTAGACCGGCGTATCTTGATCTCGGATGACGTTGCCCGCGCCGCTCAGCCCTGCGAACAGGAACTGATCTCGGTCGGGCGCTACATGCTGCGCGGCGTTCCCGAGCCCAAAGAGCTGTTCACGATCTACGCGCCGACGGCTTAGAAATCGATCTCGACCCCTGGCAGGTTCAGCTCGCGCATCATGTCGCGCAACTCCTGCCGGGCGGCGATATTCGAGATGTTGAGCTGTTTCACCCCGACATCCTTGAGGTCCAGCAGAGTCAGCCCGCGCGGGAACAGTTCGCGAAAGATCACACGCTCGGAAAAGCCCGAGGCAACGCGGAAGCCGATCCGTTTCGACAGCATCTCGATGGCGCGCTGCATCTTTTCCTTGTTGACCATGCGCTGGGTGCCCACGCGGTTGCGCACCACGACCCAGTCTATGGGCTTCAGCCCTGCCTGCGCCCGAAGTTGCCGGGCGTTCCACACCATCTCGGAATAGACCGAGGGGCCGAGGATCTTTTCGCCCTTCGAGTCGATCCGCGCCAGAAGGTCGAAATCAATGAAACTGTCGTTCAGCGGCGTGATCAGCGTGTCGGCCAGGGAATGGGCCACCTGGCTAAGCCTTGTGTGTGACCCGGGGCAGTCGATCAGGATGAAATCGCTGTCGCTTTCCAGCTCGGCCACGGCGGCGGACAGGCGGTGGTCATAGATATTCTCGCCGGGTTTGAGCTTGCTTGCGTCGATCTCGGGCAGGTCGTGGTGGCGCGGGCTGGGCAGGTCCAGATGCTCGTTGGCCATAAAATTGCGCCGGTTCTCGAAATACCGGCCCAGGCTGCGCTGCCGCAGATCCAGATCCAGCGTGCTGACCTTGTGTCCCAGCCGCGCCAGCGCGGTGGCAACATGCATGGAGACGGTCGATTTGCCTGCGCCGCCCTTTTCGTTCCCCACCACGATGATATGTGCCATGCCAGTGTTCCCCGGTTCCGTCGTGTTTGACTACACGTTGTTTGCAGCCACTATATGTTGTGTGTGCGCCAAAGGAAAGCGGTCGAATCGGCTTCCTGCGTCAAGATCAGGCACTGTCATTTGGGGGCGGACGCCTTGGACCACCGAAGACGACCCGACCACCCGCGCGTCAGAGAAAGGGACGGCCGATGATCCTGCACTGCGTTTTCTTCACCTTTCGCGCCGACGCGCCGCAGCAGGCCCGGCGGGATGTGGTGCAAGGGCTCTCGGATTTGTGCGCCGAATTGGAGGGCGCACTTGGGTTCGAACATGGCCCCAACCGCGATTTCGAGGGAAAGTCGCAGGCCTGGCGCGACGGCTTCGTGATCCGGTTTGCCGATGCCGAGGCGCTGCGTGTCTATGCAGAACATCCGGTGCATCGGCAATTGGGCGGCCAACTGTGTGCATTGTGCGAGAATGGAGCCGAGGGGATCATCGTGTTCGATCTGGACGTGCCCGACAATTGAGCCACACAAACAAAAAAGGCCGTCCCGACGGGACGGCCTTGAAACGCGATAGCGTGGGATCAGAAGCCCAGACCTTCGTATTTCTTCTTGAATTTCGACACACGGCCGCCCGCGTCCATCAAGCGCGACGAACCGCCGGTCCAAGCCGGGTGCGAGGACGGGTCGATTTCCAGGGCCAGCTGGTCGCCCTCGGCGCCCCAGGTGGATTTCATTTGAACCACGGTGCCGTCGGTCATCTTGACGTCGATGATGTGGTAGTCGGGATGGATGTCTTTTTTCATGGGTCCGCTCCTTACGCTTCGGCCTCGGCGTCAGCCTTGGGCTTGTAGTTGGTGACCTCTGCGATCCGGGCCGATTTGCCGCGGCGCGAGCGCAGGTAGTACAGTTTGGCGCGGCGGACGCGGCCGCGGCGGACAACGGTGATGCTGTCGATATTGGTCGAATACAGCGGGAACACGCGTTCCACGCCTTCGCCGAACGAAATCTTGCGGACGGTGAACGAACCGGCAATGCCATTGCCGTTCTTGCGCGCGATGCAGACGCCTTCGTAGTTTTGCACGCGGGTGCGCGAGCCTTCGGTCACCTTGTAGCCGACACGGATGGTGTCACCGGCTTTGAAATCGGGGATCTCTTTCCCCAGGGCGGCAATCTGTTCCGCCTCAAGCTGTGCGATCAGGTCCATCGCAGGTACTCCTATCTGCTCGTGGTTGGTCCACGAAGTTGGCACGGCCCGAGAGCTCTTGGTCTTCCCCGGGTCCCGCTTGCGCAGCCCGCCAGAGATCAGGTCGACTGTTCCTTCCGTCCGGTTTCGTGTGCAGCTTCCCCGATCCGAAGAAAGCCGGGTGCGATCCTGCGACACAAACCAAAACACCGGAGTCGCCGCAGGGCGCCACCGGATTGCGCCCGTTTAGGCAATTCGCGGAGGTAGATCAAGCCCGATTCACCGGGTTTAACTGGCGCAGCGGTGAAAATCCGCCGCCGTGGAACGCAAATGTTGCGATATTCGGGCACTCAGGCATGCTGGTGATGATCGGGCAACGTTATCTGGGGCAGGACGATAGGATGCGCAAAGTCATACTCGGTGTGGCCATCGGCCTGTTGCTGCTGTCTTGCGGACGCCGCACGCCCGCGCCGCAGGTGACCGACCTGCCGGCCGGGTACGACCGCTCGGCGCCGCAGGCCCTGTATCCAGCCTTTGCCGATGCCGATCCGCATGACTGGGACCGCCGCCGACCAGAGCATTATCCCGTTCACGGGCTGGACGTGTCGCGCTGGCAGGGCCAGATCGACTGGCGCCAGGCCAAGGCCGCGGGCATCAGCTTTGTCTTCATCAAGGCGACCGAGGGCGGCGACGTGGCCGACCCGATGTTCGAAAACCACAGCAGCGGCGCGGCGGCGGCGGGTGTGCCCTGGGGCGCCTATCACTACTACTATTTCTGTCGTCCCGCGGCCGAGCAGGCCCGATGGTTCATCCGCAACGTGCCGCGTGGGGCCGACCTGCCGCATGTGCTCGACATGGAGTGGACGCCGCATTCGAAAACCTGCACCTTGCGCCCCGACGGCAAAACCGTCCGGGCCGAGGCGCAGCGGTTCCTTGATATCCTCGAACGTCACTACGGCCGCCGGCCGATCGTCTACACCACGGTCGATTTCTACGCGGACACTAGCATTGGCCGACTGCCCAAGACCGAGTTCTGGCTGCGCTCGGTCGCGGGGCATCCGCGCAATGTCTATCCCCGGGCGGTCTGGCGGTTCTGGCAGTACACGGGCACCGGGCTTGTACCGGGCGTGCAGGGGCGGGTGGACATCAACGCCTTCAACGGCTCGCCCGATCTGTGGGCGCGGTGGAAGGCCGGCGGGCCCTAGTCCTCGCCCTGTTCCTTGCGATAGGAAGCCCAAAGATCGGGGCGGCGTTCGCGGGTGATCTGTTCCGACATCTGCTGCCGCCATTCGGCGATGCGGCCGTGATGGCCCGACATCAGGACCTCGGGGATCGGGCGGCCTTTCCATTCGGCCGGGCGGGTATATTGCGGGTGTTCCAGCAGCCCCGAGGCAAAGCTCTCCTCCTCGGCCGAGGCTTGGTTGCCCAGAACGCCGGGAAGCAGCCGGACGGTGGCGTCGATCAGCGCCTGCGCGGCGATCTCGCCGCCTGTCATCACGAAATCGCCCAGCGAGACCTCTTGGATGCCGTAGTGCTCCAGCACCCGTTCATCCACGCCTTCGAACCGGCCGCACAGCAGGGTCAGGCCGTCGCAGCGGGCGAAATTCTGCATCATGCGCTGGTCCATCCGGCGGCCGCGCGGGCTGAGATAGACCAACGGCCAGTTGCCCTGCACGCCGTCCATCGTGTGTTCGATCGCCGCGCCCAGCACGTCGGCGCGCAGCACCATGCCGGCGCCGCCGCCTGCGGGCGTGTCGTCGACATTGCGATGCTTGCCGATGCCGAACTGTCGCAAATCGACGGTTTCCAGCTGCCAAAGCCCGTCTTGCAGGGCCTTGCCGGTCAGGCTTTCGCCCAGAACACCGGGAAAGGCCGAGGGGAACAGCGTGATCACCTTGGCCTTCCACACGCCGTACAGGTCCGGCGTCGGCGTCAACAGCTCGCGCGGCTTCAGGGTGGGGCGGATGGCCTTGCGGCCGTGGGATTTGGCGGGTTTGTCCGTCATGGCTGAGGGGTCAGGCTGTTCCGGGCGTCTTCGACGATGCGGGCCTTCTGCCGGACCAGCGCCGCCTCGTCCAGCCCCGATCGGTTCAGATCCAGCATCGCCTTCAACGTGGCCTCGGGCAGGGCGGGGTTGGACCGGGTCGGCGTGATCAGCTGCGCGGTCTTTTCGCGCGGCAGGTTCAGGAATTCGGCGAAGGGCGTGCCGGGGCCAAACGGGCGTTCGCGCAGTTCTTCCAGCCATTCCGTCTGCACGCGGACCGAAGGCAGCCGGTCGCGGATCGCTTCGGCGGTCTGCTGGGGCGAGGGCAGGTCGGCCAGCTTGTCGCGGAAGGCGTCGAAATCCAGAACCAGCCGGGTGCGCTGAAGGTCGTGTGCCCACAGGCTGCGCAGCCAGCTGCCGCGCTGGCGCAGCGACAGATAGACGGTGATGTCCAGCGGATCCCCCGCCAGCCGGTTGCGCACCATGTCCACGATGCAGGCCGCCAGTTCGGGCGCCGCGTCATAGCCCACCGCCGGATTGCGACTAGGCCGAAGCCCGGCGAAATTCTCCTCGCTCAGCACCAGCCCGCGCTTTTCGCCGAAATCCAGCGAGTCGAGAAGGGCATGAAACTGCGAACCGAACTCGGCCAGCGTGCCCACCGTGCCATAGAGCGAATGGCGGGTGGCCGCCTCGGACAACCCGCGCTTGCGGGTGACATAGGGCAGCACCAACGCGTGGTGTGGCCAGATGAGTTCGCGGTTTTCGAACAGAAACGACTGGGCCGCCGTGGTGCCCGTCTTGTGCAGGCCCAGATGCAGCAGGATGCGCCGCATCACAGCAGCCCTTCGGGCGGGTCGGCGACGATGCGGCCGGCCTCAAGGTCAACCGTGGGTACTGCCGCCTTTGTGAAGGGCAGCAGAACGGTGGTTTTCAGCCCCGGCCCGTGCAGTTCCAGCAGGTCGTCGGCGCCGTGGTTCTGCACTGACTTGACCTTGCCCAGCAGGGTGCCGCCGGTGTCATAGACCTCAAGCCCGATCAGGTCGGCGTGATAGAATTCGTCATCCGGCAGCGACGGCAACTGATCGCGCCGGGCAAAAAGGCGCAGCCCCTTCAGGGCGTCAGCCTGCTCCTTGGTCTCGACCCCGCCCAAGCGCGCGGCAAACCCGTTCTTGATTGCGCGCGTGATGATCAGCGGATAGCGCTCGGTGCCGGTCTCGTCGGTCAGGGGGGAGTAGTTCTCAATATCCTCGGGAACCGCGCAATAGCTTTTCAGGCGGACCTCGCCGCGTACGCCGAAGGACCCGGCGATGCTGCCGACACAGATCAGATCAGTCATTGGGCATTTCCGTCGTCACACAAGTTCCGTTCATCCACCGGCCGATTTCGGCGCAGACTTCGCGTTGATTGCTGCGTTCAAAGAACACGCCCACAATAAAGGCGATCAGCAACAGGATGGGAAGGCGTATCAATCCGAACATGGCATCCTACCGCACGTCCACCGGCAGGCTGCCGCGGCGGGCTTCCCAGCCCAGAGTTTCCAACTCGGGCGTGTCCGAGCTTTCCTCGGGCCAGCCCACGCAGAAATAGCCGATCAGCCGCCAGTCGTCGGGCACCGACAGGTCGCGGGCCAGCCGGTCGGGATCGAGGATCGAAACCCAGCCCAACCCCATCCCATGCGCGCGCAGCGCCAGCCAAAACAAAGTGACGGCCGAGACCACCGAATAGCGGCGCATTTCGGGCATGGTGCCCGCGCCCAGCCCCTGGCCCTTGTCGGTGGCGTCATCGCAGAACACCGCCAGCTGCACCGGAGCCTCTTGCATACCCGATAGCTTCAACTGGCTGTACAGATGCGCCCGGTCGCCGAAATAGCCCGCAAGCGCGGCGTCATTGGCGGCCTTGAAATTCTCCAGCGCCGCGGTACGGGCCGCGTCGCTTTCGACGCGGATCACGCGCCAGGGTTCGCTCAGACCCACCGAAGGGGCCAGCTGAAACGCGTCGAGGCAGCGCGTCAGCACTGCCTCGTCCACCGCGTCGGTGCGGAACCGGCGCACGTCGCGCCGGAGCCGCATCAACAGATCGAACTGCGTGCGGAATTCGTCGGTAAAGGCCTGATCCTGCACGCGCCCGCCTGTTTATTCTTCTGCAGCGGCTTCTTCTGCCGGAGCAGCGGCTTCGGCTGCCTTTGCGGCCTTCTCTTCGGCGCGCTCCTGGGCTTTCTTGCCCGGGGTGCCCTTCTTGGGGTTGTTGCGCTCGGTCTTCTCCTTGGCGCCGGCGGCTTCCAGCATGCGGGCGATCCGGTCGGTCGGCTGCGCGCCCTGGTCCAGCCAGTACTGGATGCGCTCCATGTTCATCTTCACGCGCTCTTCGCTGTCTTTCGGCAGCAGCGGGTTGTAGGTGCCCAGCTTCTCGATGAAGCGGCCGTCACGCGGCATGCGGCTGTCCGCTGCAACGATGCGGTAGAAGGGGCGCTTTTTCGAGCCGCCACGGGCCAGACGAATTTTCATTGCCATTGTGGTATCTCCTTTGGATGGCGTTGGCCGGATTGCTCCGGCTATTTCTGGTGTTTGCTGAACCTCGGGTTCACTTCTGGTGTTTCTTGTGGTGTCGAATGACTTCCTGAATGATGAAATTCAGGAAAGCCTTGGCAAAATCGGGGTCCAGATCCGCCTCTTTCGCCAGGTCTTCAAGCCGTGCGATCTGCGCGGCCTCGCGCGAGGGATCGGACGGGGGAAGGTCGTGTTCGGCCTTTAGCTTGCCAACGGCCTGCGTGTGCTTGAACCGCTCGGCCAGCGTATAGACCAGGATCGCGTCCAGCCGGTCGATGCTTTCGCGGTGGTCTTTCAGCAAGGCCGCGGCCCGCGTCACGGGATTGTTCATTGGCCGGTCCTTTCGGTGGTTAGATCGGTCGTTGACGTGTCGAGTTTCGGGTGCCGCCAGATCTGTGCGGACTTGCCCAGCACTTCGCCCTCGCGCTCGTAGGTCGCGCCGAGGCGCTGTGCCAGAGCGCGCGAACGGTCATTGGCGTGGGCGATATAGCTGATGACGCCGTTCAGTCCCTGATGGCGCGCCGCGTGGTCGCGGGCGGCCTGCGCGGCCTCGAAGCCCAGCCCCTTGCCCTCGGCCTGTTCCATGAGGGTCCATCCTAGCTCGGGTTCGTCCCAGCCCGGTACATCGATCATGCCGGTCCAGCCCACGAAAGCGCCGCTGGCCTTTTCGGTCAGGTGCCACAGGCCATAGCCACGAAGTGCCCAGTGGCCCAGACGGTTCGCCAGCACGCTCCAGCAGTCTGCCGCATCCCTTGGCCCGCCCACCATGTGGCTGCGCTCGGTCGCGTAGAAGGCGGTCATGGCCGGCAGGTCGTCCAGATGCGGCGCCCGCAGGATGAGGCGTTTGGTCTCAAGGGTTGGGATGGCGAAGGTCGTCATGCGTAGGCCTCCATCCTGCCATCGCCGTCGCCGGGCAGGTGGCGATAGACCAGAACCGGCTCGCCGAACCCGGCCTCGGCCTGCAGGTCGCGCTGGGCGCCCAGGCGCTCGGCCACGCGGGCCGAGGCCGCGTTGTCGTGGTCTACATAGCTGACCAGTGACGGCAGGGCCTGCGGACCCAGCGCAAAGTCGCGGGCGGCTTCGGCCGCTTCGGTTGCGATGCCACGCCCTTCGGCGGCTTCGGTCAGCAAATAGCCCAACTCGTGCTCGCGGTCGCCGAATTCCATGCCGATCGACACGAAGCCCAGAACCTGACCGCCTGCGCGGTCCTCGATGGCCCAAATTCCCGCGCCACGCTGCAGCCAGCCCGCGACGTATTGCGAGAAACCCAGCCAGGCCGCCTGCCGGTCAAACGGGCCGTCCATGTGTTTGGCGCGGTCCGACATCAGGATGTCCGAATAGGTGTCGAAATCCCCGATCCGCGGCGCGCGCAGCACAAGCCGCACGGTCTCCAGCTGCGGCAAGTCCGCCGCCAGCCGCGCCCACAGGGCGGCAGCGGGGCCGGAGGCCGGAGCCTCCCAGGGATATGCGACGGGCGCGGTCACTTACTTCTTCTTTCCGAATCCGCTCAGGCCGGGGGGCAGGGCCATGCCGCCGCCCATGCCGGGCATGCCGCCGGGCACCTTGCCGCCCATCGCCTTGGCCGCGGCTTCCAGCGCCTTGGGGTCCATGCCGGCGGCCATTTCCTCGGGGCTGGGCCCGCCTTTGCCGAACATGCCCTTCATGGCCTGTTTCAGCATCTTGCCTTTGCCCATCTTGCCCATCTTCTTCATCATGTCCGACATCTGTCGGTGCATCTTGAGCAGCTTGTTGACGTCGCTGACCTCCATGCCCGAACCGGCCGCGATGCGTTTCTTGCGGCTGGCCTGCAGCAGCGCGGGGTTGGCGCGTTCCTTCTTGGTCATCGACTGGATCATGGCGATCTGCTGGCGCAGGATCCGGTCGTCCAACCCGGCCTGATCCATCTGCTTGGCCATCTTGCCCATGCCCGGCATCATGCCCATCAGGCCTTGCATGCCGCCCATATGGATCATCTGTTCCAGCTGCATCTTCAGGTCGTTCATGTTGAACTGACCCTTCATCATGCGCTTCATCATGCGCTCGGTCTGCTCGAGCTCCATGGTCTCCTGGGCTTTTTCGACCAGGGCCACGATGTCGCCCATGCCCAGAATACGGCCCGCGATGCGGTCGGGCTCGAAGGTTTCCAGCGCATCCATCTTCTCGCCCAGACCGACGAAGCGGATGGGCTTGCCGGTCACTGCGCGCATCGACAGCGCCGCGCCGCCGCGGCCGTCACCGTCCATCCGGGTCAGGACCACGCCCGTGATGCCGACCTTGGCGTCGAACTCCTCGGCGACCTCTACGGCGACCTGACCGGTCAGGCCGTCAACCACCAGCAGGGTCTCGCGCGGGTCGACCACGTTGCGGACCTGCTCGACCTCGTCCATCAGGACTTCGTCGATATGCAGACGGCCCGCGGTATCCAGCATGTAGACGTCATAGCCGCCCAGCGTGGCCTGCTGTTTGGCGCGCTTGGCGATATCCACCGGCTTCTGCCCCGGCACGATCGGCAGGGTGTCCACCCCTATCTGGGTGCCCAGAACCGCCAGCTGGTCCATCGCCGCCGGGCGGTAGACGTCCAGCGAGGCCATCAGGACCTTCTTGCCCTCTTTTTCTTTCAGGCGTTTCGCCAGCTTGCCGGTGGTGGTGGTTTTACCCGAGCCCTGCAGGCCGACCATCAGGATCGGCGCGGGCGGGTTGTCGATTTTCAGCTTGCCGGGGTCTTCCTCGCCGCGCAGGGTATCGACCAGCGCATCATGCACGATCTTGACGACCTGCTGGCCCGGCGTAATCGACTTGGTCACCGCCTGGCCGGTCGCCTGTTCCTGCACCCTCTTGACGAACGCACGCGCCACCGGCAGCGAAACGTCAGCCTCAAGCAGCGCCACGCGAACCTCGCGCAGGGCGGTCTTGACGTCTTCCTCGGACAGGGCGCCCTGTTTGGTCAGCCGGTCAAAGACGCCAGAGAGGCGTTCGGATAGATTTTCAAACATGCCTTCGGCCTCCTTCGCCGGTTGTCGGTTGGCGCCCCATAGATAGGGGCGGACGAGTCAATGCACAAACGCCCCCACGGGCGAAACTCGCTGGTGGGGGGCGATCCCTGAACGACTCAAGGGACCGGAAGAACAGACGCTTCCGGATGTTGCGTTGGCGTTTAGGCCCATTGGCTGCCTGAGTCAACCATCCGCGCTTGCCGGGTTGCATCGTCTTGCCCCGTCGGCCATGACTGGCGCGATATTCGGGAGAAGACCATGGACGCCTCATCCGCCTTTCAGGACACATTGCCACTCAGTTCCGATGCACTGCTGGCGCAGCTGGACGATTGGGGGCTGCCCTATCGCCTGCACAGCCACGTCCCGCTACGGACGGTTGAAGAGTCGAAGGCGGTCGAGGATCAGTTCATGGTTCCGGGCGAAAACGCATTGCGACTCAAAAACCTGTATCTGCGCGACAAGAAAAAGCGGAACTACTTGGTGACGCTGGAACAGAGCCGCGAGATCGACCTCAAGGCGCTGGGCTCCGAACTGGGGGTGGGCAACCTGACCTTCGGGTCGGCGGATCGGCTGATGCAGAACCTTGGCATTCGTCCTGGCGCGGTCAGCCCGCTGGCGATGATCAACGGTGTCGGCAACGGTGTACGGTTCTTCATGGACGACGCGGCGCAGCGCGTGGGCGTGATCTATATGCATCCGCTGGTCAACGACCGGACGGTGGCCATGGCGCGCGACGACCTGATGGCCTTCTTCGACCGGATCGGGTGCGAGGTCACCTGGCTGCCCTGAGAGGCGCGCCCGTCCGAGCGCGCCTGACGGAGAGTGGAATACCGGGCGCCACCGGCGGCGCCCGGTTGCATCATGCGGCCAGTTCGGCGACGGCTTTCTGCGCGTTGCTCAGCGTGGCTTCCGGGTCCAGGGCCATGCGGTCGGCGGCCACCACATCCACGTCGTGGATGCCGATGAAGCCCAGAACATGGCGGGCGTATCCGGTTGCAAAGTCGATCTCGGACCCCACGGCGGTTCCGCCCGAAGCGATGGCGAGGATGGCGCGCTTGCCCTCCAGCAGGCCCTTGGGGCCATTCTCGGTATACGAGAACGTCAGCCCCGCGCGGGCGACCAGGTCGATCCAGGCCTTGAAGGCGGCGGGGACTGAGAAATTGTAGATCGGCAGCCCGATCACCACCGTGTCGGCCTGCTGCAGTTCCTTGACCAACTCGTCCGACAGGGCCAGCAGGTCGCGCTGGGTGGCGTCGCGTTGATCGGCGGGGGTGAAGTTTGCGGTGATCCAGTCCTCGGTCAGCAAGGGCAGGGGCGTGGCCAGGTCGCGTCGGATGATGCGGTTGGCGCCCAGGTGCTGGACGATGCGGGCCGACAGGTCGCGGGTGGCCGAGCCGGTGCGGCGGGCCGAGGCGTCGATGTGCAGGATGGTCTTTGTCATGGTGTGTGTCCTTCTCAGGCTTCGGATTTTGCGTCTGAACCCAATATGAGTATTGCGTGAGCGAACGAAACTGGGATAATTCAACAGGCATTGTTGGAAATTGCACAGAATTGGTTTTGTCATGGACAATTGGGACGAGGTCCGCACCGCCTATCAGGTTGCGCGTATGGGCACGGTCAGCGGCGCGGCCGAGGTTCTGGGGGTGCACCACGCCACGGTGATCCGCCATATCGACGCGATCGAGGCCCGGCTGAAGGTCAAGCTGTTCCAGCGCCACGCGCGCGGCTACACCCCGACCGAGGCGGGCGAGGATCTGCTGCGTGTGGCCCAGGCCACCGAGGATCAGTTCAACCAGCTGGTCGGGCGGCTGAAGGGGCGCGGAGACGATGTCTCGGGCGAGCTGGTGGTGACCTCGCTGGCCTCGCTGGCGCCGCTGGTGGTGCCCACGCTGACCGCGTTCCAGCAGGACCATCCCGACCTGATCGTGCGCTATCTGACCGGCGACCGCCTGTTCCGCCTGGAATATGGCGAGGCGCATGTGGCCATCCGTGCCGGTGCGGCCCCCGACCAGCCGGACAATGTTGTGCAGCCCTTCATGACGCAAGAGGTGGGGCTGTATGCCAGTCAGGACTACATCGCGCGGCGCGGCCTGCCTGCGGGCGTCGAGGATTTCCCCAACCACGCCTTTGTCGGGGCGGATGACGAGAACAGCCGCGCGCCCTTTTCGCGCTGGCTGCGCGCCAATGTCCCGGCCGAGGCGATCACCTTCCGCTGCTCCAACAACTTCACCGTGGCCGAGGCGGTACTGGCCGGGGCGGGGATCGGCTTCATGGCCCGCTGGGAGGCCGCCCGCCATCCGCAGTTGCAGGAGGTGATGGAGACGCTGCCGGAATGGGCCGGAAATCTGTGGCTGGTGACCCATGTGGATCTGCACCGCACCAACAAGGTGCAGACCTTCTTGAAATTCCTCAAGGAGCAGGCCAAGGACTGGCTGCCATGAGCCCGCAGGCGCGTGGCCATCTGGCCATGCTGGTGTTCTCGGCGCTGGTGGCGGGCAGTTTCTCGCTAGGCTCGATGATTGCCAACGAGATCGCGCCGGCGGCGCTGAACGCCGCGCGGTTCGCGATTGCCGGCGTGGTGATCGGCATCGCGGCGCTGATGACGACCGGCCTGCCGCGCAGCGCGGCGCGCGCGCCTTGGCGGTATCTGGTGCTGGGCGGGCTGTTCTCGGCCTATTTCGTGCTGATGTTCTACGGGCTGAAAACCGCGCCGCCGGTCAGCGCGGCGGCGGTGTTCACCCTGACGCCGATCCTGTCGGCGGTGGCGGGTTGGGTGTTGCTGCGTCAGATCACCACCCCGCACATGGCCCTGGCGTTGAGCGTGGGCGCGGTTGGCGCGCTGTGGGTGGTGTTCCGCGCCGATTGGCTGGCCTTTCGCGCCTTCGAGATCGGGCAGGGCGAGATCATCTATTTCTGGGGCTGCGTGGCCCATGCGATCTATACGCCCATGGTGCGCAAGCTGAACCGGGGCGAGCCGCCGGTCGTGTTCACTTTCGGCACGTTGTTGGCCGGGTGCGCGGTGCTGACGGTGTTCGGCTGGTCCGACATCCGCGCGACCGACTGGGCCAACCTGCCGGCGATCGTCTGGATCGGCCTGCTCTATGTCGCCATCTGCGCCAGCGCGGCCACCTTCGTTCTGTTGCAATATGCAACGCTGCTGCTGCCATCGGCCAAGGTCATGGCCTATACCTACCTGACGCCAAGCTGGGTGATCATCTGGCAGATCGCGCTGGGCCAGCCGGCGCCGGACCTTTTGGTGCTGGTGGGAATCGGGCTGACGATCCTGGCCCTTGTGCTGCTGCTGAAGGGCGACGATCTGCGACGCGCCGACCGGCAGCCCGTGGCGCGCTGACGCCTACCTGTTGAGGCAGATCAAGGGGCAGACCGCGCGGCTCGGCTAGGCTGATACAAGGTCAAGGAGGTGTCCCATGTTCAAGCACATCATGTTTCCCGTCGATCTGCACTTGCCGCCCGAAGTGCGCAAAGCCGCCGAGGTTGCGGCCCAAGTCGCCCGATGGCAGGGGGCCCGGATCACCATCGTCAGTGTCACCAGCAACCAGCCCGGTGACCCGACCCAGACCGAAAGCGCGATCCACGATCATCTGTCCGATCTGGCGGACGAGCTGTCCCAAGCCAGCGGCGGCGGGGTCGATTTCCGCAATATCCATTCGGTGGACGTGGCGGCCGAGGTCGATGGCGATCTGGCCCGCACCGCCGAAGAGATCGGCGCCGACCTGATCGTAATCGGCACCCATGCGCCGCGGATCACCGATTTCATCCTGTCCAGCCATGCCGGATACCTGGCCAAACATGCCAGCATGTCGGTCTTCGTGGTGCGCTAGGCCTCGTCACCCGCGGACAACTGGTTTTCCAGGAACCGCTCGAACGCGTCCAGATTGACCGGTTCGAACTGCCCGAACCCTTGCATCCAGACCGAGGCCGCGCGCAGGGAGTCGGGTTCCAGCTTGCACCATTTCACCCGGCCGCGCTTCTCCTGGCTGATCAGCCCGGCCCGGGTCAGAATCGTCAGGTGTTTCGAGATCGCCGCCAGCGACATCTCGAACGGCTCGGCCACGTCGGTGACGGCCATGTCATCCTCGAGCAGCATCGCCAGAATTGCGCGCCGCGTGGGGTCGGCCAGGGCCGCAAAGACGGTATCGAGGTCATCGGACATGACCCCGCTGAACCACAGCGGGAAAGTTTGGTCAACCATTTGGTTGAATATGCGGATTCAGGGCTTTTGGGGCTGACGCGGACCCGATGCTCGGACGGTGAGACTGGCAGATACGAGAAAAGTGATGAAAAAACAAAGTCTTGAGCTGCGTCAATTGGGTCCATCAAGGCCGTTGACTCTGCGCCGCGTGCCGCTTAGCAACTGCGCCAAGACTGTGCGAGGAAACCGCCCGTGACCGATGACGACCCAAAGCAGCGCCTGACGCAGCTTGAGGCGCGGATCGAAGCGGCGAAAAAGGCCAAGCAACCGCAGGCCCGCGCAGACGCCGACATATCCGGGGGCGAACTGGCCTGGCGGATGGTCATCGAGATGGTATCCGGTCTGGGGATCGGATTTGGCATCGGGTACGGGCTGGACAGCCTGTTCGGGACGATCCCGATCTTCCTGGTGCTGTTTACATTGCTGGGTCTCGTCGCCGGGGTGAAGGTCATGCTCCGCAGCGCACAGGAGGCCCAAGAGAAACAAGCGGCCGCGACAAGGGCCGAGAAGGACGAGAGGGACTGAACGTGGCAAGCGAGACCACCGCAGCACACGGCGCCGCAGGCGCAGAACACGCAGCAGAAGGCAGCAGCCTGGTGTTCCATCCCATGGACCAGTTCATCGTCAAGCCGCTGTTCGGCGGCGACACGATCGCCTGGTACACGCCCACCAACGTGACCCTGTGGCTGTTCTTCGCGGTTCTGGCCATCATCGGTCTGCTGGTGCTGAGCACTTCGAAGCGCGCCATCGTCCCGACCCGCATGCAGTCGATCGCCGAACTGGCCTATGGCTTCATCTACAAGATGCTGGAAGACATCTGCGGTAAGGAAGGCGTCAAGTTCTTCCCCTATGTCATGACCCTGTTCATGTTCATCGTCACCGCGAACTTCCTGGGCCTGCTGCCCATGTCGTTCACAACCACCTCGCATTTCGCTGTGACCGTGGTGCTCGCGCTGGCGGTGTTCCTGACCGTGACCGTGCTGGGCTTTGTCAAGAACGGCGCCGGGTTCCTCAGCCTGTTCTGGGTGTCGAGCGCACCGCTGGCCCTCCGCCCAATCCTGGCGATCATCGAACTGATCTCGTATTTCGTGCGTCCGGTCAGCCACTCGATCCGTCTTGCGGGCAACGTCATGGCGGGCCACGCCGTGATCAAGGTTTTCGCCGGTTTCGCCGCGATTGCCGCGATCTCGCCCGTGTCGGTCCTGGCGATCACCGCAATGTATGGCCTCGAGGTCCTGGTGGCCTTCATCCAGGCCTACGTATTCACCATTCTGACCTGTGTTTACCTGAAGGACGCTCTGCATCCGCATCACTGATCGGGGCGTGACCCCGGCACAGGAACGATAACCCAAAATCGAAACTTCCAATTCGTAAGGAGATACATCATGGAAGGCGATCTCGCACACATCGGCGCAGGCCTGGCAGCAATCGGTTCCGGCGCGGCCGCAATCGGGGTGGGCAACGTGGCTGGCAACTTCCTGGCCGGCGCTCTGCGCAACCCCTCGGCGGCTGCTTCGCAGACCGCAACCCTGTTCATCGGTATCGCATTCGCAGAAGCCCTGGGGATCTTCGCATTCCTGGTCTCGCTGCTGCTGATGTTCGCCGTATAATCTGCGGAACCTGATCCTTACGCGCAGGTGGGCCCAAGCCATAGCGGCCCACCTGTTGTAAAGACAACGTTCCGACGGAGGACATCATGGCGACTGAAACAACCGGAGCAGTAGGAACCTGCGTCGACTCTCATGGCTCTGCCATCGGGATGCCGCAGCTTTGCTTCGACTGGTTCCCGAACCAGATCTTCTGGCTCGTCGTTACGCTGGTCGTCATCTTTCTGGTTCTGTCCCGCGTGGCCCTGCCGCGCATCGCGGCGATCCTGGCCGAGCGTCAGGGGACCATTACCAACGACCTGGCCGCGGCCGAAGACCTGAAGGCCAAAGCGGTCGAGGCCGAAGAAGCCTACAACAAGGCGCTGGCCGATGCCCGTACCGAGGCGCAGCGGATCGCAGCCGAAGCGCGCGCCGAAATCCAGGCGGACCTGGATGACGCGATCGCCAAGGCAGACGCGGAAATCGCGGCCAAGGCGGCCGAGTCCGAAAAGGCGATTGCCGAGATCCGGGCCGGAGCGCTGGAAAGCATTCAAGTGGTTGCCAAGGACGTGGCGGCCGAGCTGGTCACCGCACTGGGCGGCAAGGCGGATGCCGATGCCATCGCAGGTGCCGTAGAAGCACAGCTGAAAGGATAAGTGACATGCGGAACATCCTTGCCCTTGTCCTGACTGCGGGCGCCGCCAGCCCGGCCTTTGCCGCAAGCGGCCCGTTCTTCTCGCTGGGCAACACCGACTTCGTGGTGTTGCTGGGCTTCATCGTCTTCATCGCGGTGCTGTTCTATTTCAAGGTGCCCGGCATGATCGGCGGGGTGCTGGACAATCGCGCCCAGGGCATCCAGGCCGAACTGGACGAAGCCCGCGCCTTGCACGAAGAAGCGCGCGGCCTGCTGGCCTCGTACGAGCGCAAGCAGCGCGAGGTGCAGGCCCAGGCTGATGCCATCGTGGCCGCTGCCAAGGAAGACGCCGTTCTGGCGGCCGAGCAGGCCAAGGCCGACCTCGAGAAGTCGATTGCCCGTCGCCTTGCGGCTGCTCAGGATCAGATCGCCTCGGCTGAGGCCGCAGCGGTCAAAGAGGTTCGCGATCAGGCCGTCGCAGCGGCTGTCGTCGCCGCACAGTCGGTACTGGCCAAGCAGATGACCGCGGCCCAGGCCAACAAACTGATCGACGAGGCCATCGCGACCGTGGCGCAGAAACTGCATTGATCCGGCGCAGAGGCGGTCTCGGCTACTGGCGGCGAACGCGTCTCAGACTTCCTCGACGGTTGTAGGAGTTTCGGCGGGGGCAGAATTTGCCCTCGCCGTTTTATCGGATACTGTAGGTTCATCATATTAACACGTTTCAAGGCTTGCCCGATTGAGCCACGAGTAACACATGACACGACTGCCCCGGATCAGCGTTGTGATCCCGAACCTCAATTGCGCCGAGTTTCTCGAACGCACGATTCGGTCTGTCATCGATCAGAATTATCCAGACCTCGAACTGATCCTTTCGGATGGCGGCAGTACGGATGGGTCCCTCGAAATCGTCGAGAGGTACCGCAATTTCTTCTCTACGGTTCTGTCCGAACCGGATGACGGACAAGCCCACGCAATAAATCGGGGCTTTGCGGTGTCGACCGGAGATGTGATGGGATGGATCAACTCGGACGATGTCCTGTTGCCCGGAAGTCTGTCACTTGTGGGCTCGATATTTGCGTTCAATTCCTCGGTAGAATGGTTGACCGGTCGGGTGACCTGTATCGACGAGGCCGATCAGGTTTTGAGCATCCACCGCCCGCGACTTGTGACCCATACGCGGTTTCTTGCGGCCGACTATCAATGGATTCAGCAGGAATCGACTTTCTGGCGCCGCAGCCTGTGGGAAGTCGCAGGCGGTAGGTTGAACGAGTCGCTCCGCCTTGCCGTGGACGGAGA
The DNA here is from genome assembly GCF_059612985.1 of Ruegeria sp. BHSC043. Classification (NCBI taxonomy): domain Bacteria; kingdom Pseudomonadati; phylum Pseudomonadota; class Alphaproteobacteria; order Rhodobacterales; family Roseobacteraceae; genus Ruegeria; species Ruegeria sp. BHSC043. The sequence continues at coordinate 58,938 of NZ_JBXWRS010000005.1, forward strand.
ACTGTGGCTGAGGTTTTCGAAGCATACAACGATGTTGTCCGTTCATGACCAAATTGGCGCGTTCAGGTTCCGCAACGGACAACGGTCGGAAGATATCGAAGCCTACCATGCCGAAATGCTCGAGGTGATCGATGCCGAGCGCGCTTCGGTCGTGCCGCAGGATGATCTGGTCCGCCGTATCCTCGACGAACCACTCAAGTTGCGGACCCGCAAAGAGGCCGAAGCGACCTTTCCCGATCTGCGTAAATGCGACCCCAAGCCTTTTGCGCGACCCCAGCTGTGGAAGCACAGACTGATGCGAAAGTTGCATCGGATCTGACAACTGGCGCTTAACGGCCGGCGGTTTCGTGTTCCAGGCGCTGGCGCGCGATACGCTCGTTGCGCTGCGCTTTCTGCTGGTCCTGCATACAGCGTTCGACGAAGCTCAGGTGCTGTTCCACCGCCTGCCGGGCGGCCTCGGGGTCGCGGGCCTGAAGGGCTGTGTTGATTGCCCTGTGCTGGTTCAGGATTGCGTCGCGCGTGGTGCGCTGGTGGAACATGATCTGGCGGTTGTAGAACACGCCCTGCCGCAACAGATCGAACATCGACCGCATCATGTGCAGCATCACCACGTTGTGGCTGGCTTCGATGATCGCCATGTGGAACTGCGCGTCCAGATGGGCCTCGTCATCGGCCGCGTTGCGGGCATGGGCGGCCTCCATCTTGTCGAAAATCGCTTGGATCACCTTCAGGTCGCTGTCCGAGCCCAGACGCGCGGCGCGTTCGGCCGCCAAACCTTCCATGTCGCGCCGGAAGGAAAGGTAATCGAACACGGCCTCGTCATGGCTGCTGAACAGACGGATCAGCGCCGGAGAAAAGGCCGAGCCCAGAACCTCGGCCACATAGATGCCCGACCCGGCCTTGGCAGACAGCAGGCCCTGATCCTGCAGTTGCGAGATCGCCTCGCGCAGCGACGGGCGCGATACGCCCAGTCGGTCGGCCAGTTCGCGCTCGGGCGGCAGGCGTTCACCGGGGCGCAGGATCCCGCGCAGGATCAGCAGCTCGATCTGTTTGACGACGGCCAGGGACAGTTTCTCGGTCTGGACTTTCTGAAAGGGCATCGGAACATCGCTGGAAATTGGTCAAATCATATGACCACACAAGCCTGGCCTGCGCAAGAACGGGCCGCGATCACATTGCCTGAAACAATAGGTCAGTATTATTGACTTTAAGCGCGGAGGTCATAGCGTCGGTCCGACCCAGCGGAGGAGGCTCGGCCCATGCATCAGCTATTTGCCACGCGCGCCAAGCGAATGAAGGCGTCTGAAATCCGAGAGCTGCTGAAACTGCTGGATCAACCCGGCATTATTTCCTTTGCCGGCGGTATCCCCGACCCGGCGCTGTTTCCGGCCGAGGCCTTTGCCCAGGCATTCCAACAGGCGTTTGGGGCTGGCAGCGGCGCGCAGGCGCTGCAGTATTCCGTGTCCGAAGGGTACCTGCCGTTGCGGGAATGGATCGCCGACCACATGCGTCTGATCGGCATCGACTGCGGCCCCGATGACGTTCTGATCACCTCGGGCTCGCAACAGGCGCTGGACTATCTGGGCAAGCTGTTCCTGTCGCCCGGCGACACGGCGCTGGTCGGATGGCCGACATATCTGGGAGCCTTGGCGGCCTTCAACGCCTATGAACCGCGCTTTGACCGGTTGCGCGCAGGCGGCAACGCGGGCGCGGCGCAATATCGGGCCGCGGCGGGGCCGGGGGCGGTCAAATACGCCTATCTGTCGCCCGACTTTGCCAACCCGACCGGCGAGACAGTCGATCGGCGGGGGCGTGAGGCCCTTCTGGATTTGGCCGAGGAGTTGGACTGCGCCCTAATCGAGGACGGTGCCTATCAGGCCCTGCGCTATGACGGGCAGGCGATTCCACCGATCCTTGCGCTGGAACTGGAGCGGAAGGGCGATCTGCAAGCGTGCCGAACCATCTATTGCGGCAGTTTTTCCGAGACTCTGTCGCCCGGGTTGCGAGTTGGCTGGGTCGTGGCGGCGCGGCCCGTCATCTCGCAGCTTGTGTTGATGAAACAGGCCGCCGACCTGCATTCGGCCACCATCAACCAGATGGCCGTGCACCAAGTTGCCCAAACCTGTTTCGACAGCCACATCCCGAAAGTGCGCGCAACCTACCGCGCGCGCCGCGACGCGATGCTGGCGGCGTTGGAACGGCACATGCCCGAAGGCGTGCAATGGACCCGGCCCGAGGGTGGCATGTTCATCTGGCTGACCCTGCTGCCCGGCTCGGATGGCGCACAGCTACTGGCCCGCGCGCTTGCGACGGTCAAGGTCGCCTTTGTGCCCGGACAGGCCTTTCACCCAGATGGCAGCGGCACCAATACGATCCGGCTGAGTTTCTCCAACTCGGACGAGGTCAGGATTGCCGAGGGCATTGCCCGGTTGGGCACGGTCCTGCGCGGGTAAGTTCGGGAAAGCTTTCGTTAACCATTTTGCCGCAAAGCTGCGGTATGATCCGGTTCCTCGCCTTGCTGTTGCTGGCCGGCTGCTCGGCCGGCACGCCCCATTTCCGCGACCTGCCCGCAACCCGCGTGGCCATAAACGGCAGCGTGTTCGACGTGCGCCGGCGCGGAGACCTGGCCGAGGCGGTCCGCGTCAGCAGCCAATATGCCCCGCGGCTGGGGTCGATCCGGGATCGGGCCGCGTTGGCCATGGCGCAGGTCTCGGGCTGTCCGGTCGCCGACGTGCTGGGCGACGCGGCGGTGACCGTGGGAATCCTGGCCTGCGACCGCAGGGCGTCGGACCGGCTGCTGATGGCTGCGGTCACGCCGACCAACTATGAATGCATCGACTTCGGCACCCATGACAGCGGGTCGGACACTGGGTACCAGGTGTTCGAGTGTTCGCCTTATTAAATCCGCGCGATTCCGCCCAAATCAGCAAGATATTGTGGATAACTTGGCCCAATATCCCATATCCTGCGCAACTTCGTTGACTCGCGGCCATTCCCTTGTCCAGACTTTGAAGGAACGGGAATCATGGAAACCGGCCTTTGCGCTTTACCAAACTCAAACTCACCGGCTTCAAAAGCTTTGTCGATCCGACCGATCTGATCATCGCGGACGGGTTGACCGGTGTTGTGGGGCCCAACGGCTGCGGCAAGTCCAACCTGCTCGAGGCGCTGCGTTGGGTGATGGGCGAGAACCGCCCCAAATCGATGCGCGGCGGTGCGATGGAGGACGTGATCTTTGCCGGTGCCGCCACCCGTCCGGCGCGCAACTTCGCCGAGGTCGTCCTGACCATGGACAACTCGGAACGTCTGGCTCCGGCCGGGTTCAACGACAGCGATCAGATCGAAATCGTGCGCCGCATCACCCGCGACGTGGGCAGCGCCTACAAGGCCAACGGCAAAGACGTGCGCGCCCGCGACGTGCAGATGCTGTTCGCCGATGCTTCGACCGGTGCGCATTCGCCCGCGCTGGTGGGGCAGAACCGGATCGCCGAGCTGATCAACGCCAAACCCCGCGCTCGCCGCCGCATTCTGGAAGAGGCCGCCGGTATCTCGGGCCTATACCAGCGCCGGCATGAGGCCGAACTGAAGCTCAAAGGCACCGAGGCCAACCTGACCCGCGTCGATGACGTTCTGGAACAGTTGGGCACGCAGCTGGCGCAGCTGGCGCGCCAGGCCCGTCAGGCCGCGCGGTATCGCGAGATCGGCGAGCAATTGCGCCAAGCCGAAGGCATGTTGCTGTATCGCCGTTGGAAAGAGGCCGACATGGCCCGCCAGCAGGCCGAAGAGCGTCTGCGTGACCGCATCACCGAAGCCGCGCGCGCCGAGGCCGAGGCCCGCGCCGCCAGCGCGAAACGCGCCGAGATCGAAGAAACTCTGCCGCCGCTGCGCGAGCAGGAGGCCATCGCCGCCGCCGTCCTGCAGCGCCAGCAGGTGCAGCGCGATCAGCTGTCCGATCAGGAAACCCGCGCGCGCCAGACCATCGAAACCCTGACTGCCCGCATCCAGCAACTGGGCCGCGACATTGAGCGTGAAACCGGTTTGAACCGCGACGCCGGCGAGATGATCGAACGGCTGGAATGGGAAGCCCGCGAACTGGCCAAGGCCGCCGAGGGCCATGACGACAAGTTGGCCGAAGCCGCCGAAATTGCCCGAGAGGCCGCCGCGGTTCTGCAGGAGCGCGAGGATCTGCTGGCGCAGGAGACCGAGGACACCGCTCGTCTGGTCGCGCGTCACCAATCGGCGCAGCGCCTGGTCGAGGACAGCCGCAAGACGCTGGCACGCTCAGAGGCCGAAGAGGAAAAGGCCCGCGCGGCCGTTGCCGAGGCCCGCGCCGCGCTGACCCGCGCCGACGAAGCGTTCGAGGCCGCGCAAGCCGCTGAGGAAGAGGCGCGCGAGGCCGCCGAAGCCGCCGAAGAAGCGCTGGCCGCCGCCGACGAACTGCGCGGCGAGACCCAGGCGCGCGAGGCCGAGGTCCGCGCCCAACGGTCTGAGGCCGAGGGCGAGCTGGGGGCGATCCGGGCCGAGACCACTGCGCTGGCCAAGCTGGTCGAGCGCGACACCGCCGAGGGCGGACAGGTGCTGGACTTGCTTCGGGTCGAGCCGGGCTTTGAAAAGGCGCTGGGGGCCGCGCTGGCGGATGACCTCCGCGCCCCGCTGGTCGAAGGCGATGGGCCGTCGGGTTGGGTGCAGGTGCCGGGCTATGACGCCGATCAGCCTTTGCCGGACGGGGCCGAGCCGCTGGCGCTGCACGTATCGGGGCCGGACCGTCTCAGCCGTCGCATCGCACAGATCGGCCTGATCGACGCGGATCAGGGCGCGCGGCTGCAACCTTTGTTGAAACCCGGCCAGCGGCTGGTGTCGCGCTCGGGCGATCTATGGCGCTGGGACGGGTTCCGCGCCTGGGCCGAGGATGCCCCCAGCGCCGCGGCGCTGCGGCTGGAGCAGCTCAACAAGCTCGAGGTGCTGAAACAGCAGCTGGCGCAGGTCGAAGCGCAGGCCGACGGCGCCCGCGCCGCGCACGAGGCCCTGTCGCGACAACTGGCCGAGGTGACCGAGGCCGACCGCCGCGCCCGCGAGGCCCGCCGCGCCGCCGACCAACGCATGGCCGAAGCGGCCCGAGCGCTCAGCCGTGCCGAGGCCGACCGCAACCTGGCGCAGGGCAAACTGGAGAACCTGACGCTTGCGGTCGACCGTCACAAGCAGGATGCGATGGCGGCCCGCGCCCAGCTGCGCGAGGCCGAGGCCGCGCTGGCCGAGCTGGGCGATATGGACACTGCCCGCGCACGGGTCGAGGATATCAAGCAGACGGTCGAGGCCGCGCGGATCACCATGCTGACGCACCGCTCGACCCATGACGAGCTGCGCCGCGAAGGCGAGGCCCGCACCCGCCGCGCGCAGGAGGTGGCCAAGGACCTGAGCGGCTGGAAACACCGCTTGGAAACCGCCGAGAAGCGCATCGCCGAGCTGGCCGAGCGCAAAACCAGCTCGGAAGAAGAACTGACCGAGGCGATGGCCGCGCCCGCCGAGATCGCCGAGGCGCGCGAAGAGCTGAACGAGATGATCGAGGCCGCCGAGGCCCGCCGCGCCGAGGCCACCGACAAGCTGGTCCATGCCGAAACCCTGCAACGCGAAGCCGTGCTGGCTGAGCGCGAGGCCGAGCGCAAGGCCTCGGAGGCGCGCGAAGCCCGCGCCGCGGCCGAGGCGCGGTTCGAGGCGGCCAAGGAAAGTGTCGCTGCCGCCGCCGAGCGCATCGCCGAGGATCAACAACTGACACCGAACCAGCTGTTGAACCAGTTGGACGTGAACCCTGAGGACATGCCCGCCGCCGATGCCCTGGAAGCAGAGGTGAACCGCCACAAGCGCCAGCGCGACGCGATGGGTGCGGTGAACCTGCGCGCCGAGGAGGATGCCAAGGAGGTTCAGGAGGAGTTCGACACGCTCAACAGCGAGAAATCCGACCTGGAAGAGGCGATCAAGGCGCTGCGCAGCGGTATCGCCAGCCTCAACCGTGAGGGCCGCGAGCGCCTGCTGACCGCATTCGAGCAGGTCAACGCGAACTTCGCCATGCTGTTCAAGCATCTGTTCGGTGGCGGCGAGGCCAACCTGGTGATGGTCGAGAGCGACGACCCGCTGGATGCGGGGCTCGAGATCATGTGCCAACCGCCCGGCAAGAAGCTGTCGACGCTCAGCCTGCTGTCGGGCGGGGAACAGACCCTGACCGCCACCGCACTGATCTTCGGCGTGTTCTTGGCCAACCCGGCGCCGATCTGCGTGCTGGACGAGGTCGACGCGCCGCTGGACGATGCCAACGTGACCCGGTTCTGCGATCTGCTGGACGAGATGTGCCGCCAGACCGACACGCGGTTCCTGATCATCACCCACCACGCGGTGACCATGGCCCGGATGGACCGTCTGTTCGGCGTGACTATGCAGGAACAGGGCGTCAGCCAACTGGTCTCGGTCGATCTGAAGAAGGCCGAGCAGATGGTCGCCTGACCGCTCACCGCAACGTTATTCCGCGATCGTGCCGGACCGGGCTAGGCTGGCCGCATGAAACATCTGTTGCTGATCGGCGCGGCTTGCGCCGCCTCGCCTCTCTGGGCTGCCGAATGGGCCACCCGCCCCGGCGACGTCCCCTTGAGCCCCGCTGAACTGGATGCGTTGGCAGGCTGCACGCTGACCTTTCATGACGACGGTCAGTCGAAATACTCGGCCGGTGGGTCTTATTCCTATACCTATTCAGCGGCCAATGGCGGCGGAACGGCCTTCGGGACCTACAGCATCGCCGCTGATGGCAGCATCTGTGTGCAGTATCGAAATGGGTTCGACCGCTGCGATCTGTATGTGCGCAACAAAGACCGGCTGATCCTGATCACCGAAAAAGGCGAACGATTCCCGGTGCGGCCTTGATGTCATGGCGTTCAGATCCATCGGGCTCGGCCCCGATGCGTGGAGCCTGGCAGTGCATGGCTTTGGCCGGATGCTAGCGGCACAGCGCCCCCTTGCGGCGCTGTGCCGTGTCGAAGTGGAAGTGATCACGGTGGTACTTGTCCGCCGCCGGGCCGAGCACGGTACCGAACAGCCCGCAGGCTTCACGATGTAGGCGGCGTAGAATGGGGCCGAATTCGAGTGTATTCCACCCATCCCGCACGGACACGATCGTGCCATCCCTGAGTTGAAACGCCGAAATGTCGACGGCCCGACCGCGCGCATGTTCGGACAACGGCGCATAGCGGTGGTTGTTCTGCGTCCGGCAGGAATAGTGTCCGACAAGCCGGACCTCGTCCAATCCGCCGCCCAGATCTGCAAAGGCCGGTTTGGCCATGGTCTCGATCCATGTATTGAGGGTGATTGCCGTTCGGCAATCCATCAACGCCTTCTGGCTCAGTCGGATGTCCGACATGCTGTGGACCTGAACCGGGCGGCCGATTCCGCAGCCCCGGTACGTTCCGGCGAAGCGTCTGCGAGGTTCGCCAACGATGGTCCAGTCATCGCACAAGGCGCCACGTTCGCGCATGCGCTGGCGGCCCTCTCCGATCTTGGAAAACTTGCACGGTCGTAAGGCAGGGCGGGGCGAGACGGCGACGGGCGTGCGGACAATGTCAGCGGGTACAACGACTGCTGCAGGCTGCGCGGTGTCGCCGGGATCAGGCGGCGCGGGAATGTCAAATCCTTGCAAGTTGGGTACCGGACTCTCGGCGCAGTTGGGGGCGGCAAATGCCGGCCCGACACCGAGACACAGCAGAACACTCAGAACACGGATCACACCAACCTCCAGACAGCCGGGCAGGGTGCTTGCCCGATTGCAGCCGGACCGCACCGGGTGCGGATCGCCGCGTCCGCCCCTGCGATCCGGTCCGGGAAACTTTTCACCTCTGGAAGTTAAGCGGATGCCGCGCCGTCGGATCAACCGTTTTCTGCCGTCGGTCATCGGGCCGCCGGTTCGAGCGGTTGGCTTCGCACTGGCCTTTCCTGTGCCGCGCCCGCTCAGAGCTGGTTCAGCAGATCCACCGTTGGCCAAGCATCTGCGGGCAGGCCCAGCCGGGCCTGCTCGGCCTGAACTGCGGCCCGCGTACCGGCGCCAAGAATACCGTCGATCTTGCCCACGTCGTGCCCGCGCGCCTGCAGCTTGGCCTGCAGCTGCTTCATCTGAGCGCCGGTCAGGCCCGGTTCGGGGTTGCCCGCAGCATAGACTTGTGCGCCCTCGAGACGCGTTCCGAAATAGGCCGCGGTCAGGACATAGACAAAGCTCTGGTTCCACTCGAAATAGACATCGAAATTTGGATAGGCCAGAAAGGCCGGCCCCTTGCGCCCCTGCGGCAGGATCAGCGAGGCCGGCAGGTTGGCCAGCGACCCGCTACGCGCCTGCACACCCACCGCCTGCCAGTCCGAGACCGGGCGCGGTTTGCCCGGCCCGCTTAGCGACCAGTCCATCTGCGCAGGCACGGTGACCTCCTGCAGCCAGGGCTGACCCGGCTGCCAACCCAGATGCGACAACATCTTGCCCCCGGACATCAGCGCGTCGGGGGCCGACGTTTTCAACCGCACATGCCCGTCGCCATCACCGTCCACGCCGTTTTCCAGAATGTCACGGGGCAGCATCTGCACCATGCCGATCTCGCCCGCCCAGGCGCCGGTGGTGCGGTTCGGGTCGAAATCGCCGTTCCGGAACAGCTCGATCGCGGCGAAGATCTGCGGCCGGAACAGCTCGGGGCGGCGGCAATCGTGGGCCAGCGTCACCAACGCATTGCGGGTGTTGAAATCGCCCTGGAAGGCGCCGTAATCCGTCTCGAACGCCCAGAAGGCCAGCAGGACCCCGCGCGATACACCGTATTCGGCTTCGATCCGGTCGAACACGGCGTCGTATTTCTGCGCCATCGCCTGGCCGCGCCTGATCCGGTCCTGCGAGATCAGGCGGCGCGAGAATTCGATGAACGGTTTCTGGAACACGCCCTGTGCGCGGTCGGCCTTCAGCACCTTGGGGTCCTGTTGCACACCGTTGAAGAACGCATCGACCGTGGCCGTATCGTAGCCCTGCTGTGCCGCTTCGGCCTTCAGTCCGCGAACGAAGGCGTTGAAGCCGCCGCCGCATTGGGCAAGGGCCGGGGCGGCGAACAGGCAAGCGGCCACTAGGCCCGAGACAAAGCGCATGACGAAAACCATCCTCAGAAAACCGTGTTCAGACCAACCCACACCGTCAGCCCCGCCAACGCAAGCCCCCAAACCTGCCAAAGCATTCTGCATGCGCGGAAAACCTCCGTTGCGCCGATCGAGCGCCGGGCTTCGCCGTTGACCCAGGCCAGATCGCGCATCTGCCCGTCATAGCTGCGCGGCCCGGCCAGTGCCACGTCCAGCGCGCGGGCCATTGCGGCCTCGGGCCAGCCGGCATTGGGCGAGATGTGGCGCCGCGCGTCCGCGACGATGGCCCGCCATTGGCGCCACTGCCCTGACAGGGCCACGATCATCAGGCAAGTCAGCCGCGCCGGGATCAGGTTCAGCAGATCGTCCAGCCGGGCGGCGGCCCAGCCGAAGTCTCGGTACGTGTCGTTGCGGTACCCGATCATGCTGTCGGCGGTGTTCACCGCCTTGTAGACCAGCAACCCCGGCAGGCCGCCCAGCAAGAACCAGAAGGCGGGGGCGATCACCCCATCACTCAGGTTCTCGGCGGCGCTTTCGATGGCCGAGCGCGCCACCTGTGCCTCGGTCATCTGCGAGGTGTCGCGCGACACGATCATCGCAACCGTGGCGCGGCCCTCGGGCAGGGACTGCCGCAGTGCGACGCCCACGGCGCGGACATGCGCCACCAGAGAGTTCTGCGCCAACAGGATCGCACAGACCACGACCTCGACCACCCAGCCAAGCCACGTCAGCGCCGCACCGACCACCCAGCCGTTCAAGAGCAGCAGAAGGGCGACGAAAACACCCTTGGTCCGTCGATGCGTGCCGTGGTTCAGATGGCGGTCCAGCCAGCCGATGGCGTTGCCCATCAGCACCGCCGGGTGCCGCAGGCGCGACCACAGCCAGTCGGGCTCGCCCAATGCGGCGTCCAGCAGCATCGCCAGGGCCAGCGTCAGCGCGGCGCTCACAGCGCCGCCTCGAGCCGCAACCAGCCATGCTCGGGGGGCAGGCCCAGCCGCAGGAACCGGTCGGAATAGGGGAAGATGCGGCTCCAGATATGGGCCTGTGCCAGCCGGTCCTGCCAGGCGGCGGCATCGTCCACGTCATACAGGCGGAACAGGGTGGTGCCGCCGACCAAATGCGCGCCCTTGCCAGTCATCAGCGTATCTAGCCAATCCGCATCACGGACCAGCCGGGCGCGTGTGGCCTCGGCCCAGGCCGTGTCATTCAAGGCCTGCGCGCCGATGCGCAGGGCCGGGCCGGACACCGCCCAGGGGCCGATCAGATCGTTCAGACGCGCGATCAGGTTGGGGTCCCCGATGGCAAAGCCCAGTCGCAGGCCCGCAAGACCCCAGAACTTGCCAAAGCTTTTCAGAACGATCACGCCGGAGCGTTCCGACAGGCGGATCAGAGATGCCTCGGGCGTCACGTCGCAAAAGCTTTCGTCGATCACGGTCAGCGGCGCGTCGGCGTCCTCGGCCCGCCAGATCCGGCCGTCGGGATTGTTGGGATGCACGATCACCCGTGCCGGCGCCGGACCGTCAGGCTGCACCCTCCAGCCCTGCGCGGCAAAGGCGGCAGCATGTTCGTTGTAGGTAGGCGTGGTGATCTGGACCGCACCAACGGGGGCCAGCGCCGGGATCCGCGCGATCAGGGCCGAGGCGCCCGGCGCGGGCAGGATTGCCGCGCCCTCCGGCACGCCCCAGAAGCGACGGGCCGCATCGCTGAGCCGGGCAAAGGCCCCGTGATCCGGCAGGGCGGTCCAGTCTTCAGGCATGAGGTCCGCCATAGGATAAGGATGCGGGTTGATCCCGGTCGACAGGTCGATCCATTCCGCTCGCGCACCGCCATGGCTGGCGATGGCTTGGTCCAGGCCGCCGCCATGGTCGCGCTGGTTGCGCGGGTTCAAATCCTGGATGCTGTCCGTCATGCGTTTTCTTGCCTGTTCGCGCGATTTACCCAGGTTCAAGCGGATTCACGCCGAATTTACAAGGGAATCCGCCCGTTCTGGAAATGTGGAAGTGGCCGTTAACACTTTGTTAACGAAATCGCGGGATCAGGGGCGTAGGGGATGGCACTTCGGACTGTATCAAGTGCCAAGGTTGTTGCAAATGAAAGTTTTGATTGTTGAGAGTAACCCTGACCTCGGTCGGGTGTGGCAGCGGCACCTGGAACGCCAGGGTGCCGAGGTAACGCTGGTTGACAGCCAAGAGACCGCGATCTTGGCGCTGTATGCGACGCCGTTCGAAGTCATCATTCTGGATTTGGTGCTGGAGTCCGGCAGCGCGCTGGCCGTGGCGGATTTTGCCAACTATCGCCGGCCGGACGCGCGGGTGATCTTTGTCACCAATACCACCTTCTTCTCGGACGGGTCTATCTTTGCGCACAGTTCGAACGCCTGTGCCTATGTCCAGAGCAACACGCCGCCCGAGGATCTGGCGGCCATGGTCGAACACTACGCAGCGGGGCGCTGATCGCGTCCGTGCGGCTGCCAATAGTCCAGAACCGGGTTGATCGGGATGATCCGGTGCGGATTGATGCTGTCGTGGCTGTAGTGATAGTGCCGCACGATGTGATGCAGGTTCACTGTGCCTTCCACCCCCGGCCACTGATACAGCTCGCGCGTGTAGGCCCACAGGTTGGGATAGTCGATCAGCCGCCTTCTGTTGCATTTGAAATGCAGGTGATAGACCGGGTCAAACCGGATCAGGGTCGTGAACAGGCGCCAGTCGGCCTCGGTCAGGCGATCCCCCATCAGATAACGGTTCGTGGACAGCCGGTCCTCCAGCCAGTCCAGCGTGTCGAACAGGGGGTGCACGGCCGTGTCATAGGCCTCTTGCGTGGTTGCAAAGCCCGACTTGTAGACACCGTTGTTCACGTTTGAATAGACCCGCGCGTTGACCTCTTCGATCGCGTCGCGCATTTCGGCGGGCCAGTAGTCGTCGGTGTTGCCGGTGATTTCGTCGAAGGCCGCATTGAACATGCGGATGATCTCGGAGCTTTCGTTCGACACGATGGTCTGTTGCGCCTTGTCCCAAAGGATCGGTACCGTCACCCGGCCCGAATACTGCGGATCGGCGCGGGTGTAGACCTGATAGGCATAGTCCAGGCCATAGAGCGTGTCTCCGGTGGCGCCGTGGTCGTCCGTCTGGAAGGTCCAGCCGTGCTCCAGCATGTCGGGATGAACGACCGATACGGTGATCAGGTCCTGCAGCCCCTTAAGCTGACGAAAGATCAGCGTGCGATGCGCCCAGGGGCAGGCCAAGCTGACATAAAGGTGATACCGGTCGGCTTCGGCCTTGAACCCGCCCTTGCCCGACGGGCCGGGGCGGCCGTCGGCTGTGATCCAGTTGCGGAACTGGGCGGCCGAGCGTTTGAAGGCCCCACCGGTGGATTTTGTGTCATACCATTTGTCGTGCCACACGCCGTCGATCAAAAGGCCCATCCCGGCTCCTCCACTTTGCGTCTGGCCACAATGATAAGACGCATAGTCCTTCGTTCCTATGAGGTTCAGCGCGCAAGGTCCCTGCGCGGATGCACAACGCCGCCCGCGCTCATGCGACCAAGTTCACTGGATTTTTACGAAAATGAGGTCAGAATGGAATCGGCAACCGGGGGAGTTTTTCATGAGTACCTATGTTTCCAAGGAAATCAGCGCGGAATTGGACGCCGCCCGAATCGCCGCCCTGAAGAAGGCCAGCCGTTTGCGGGTGGAAGTGGGCGACAAAACCTACAGAGTCCTCAGATTGTGGAAGGACGGGTTCACGGTCGAATCTGATACCACGCCGCGCCTGCGCGGGCTGGTCGACATCTATGACGGAGCGCGGCATCTGTATCAGTGCCTGATCATTGCGGCAGATACCGAAGGCCCGGAAATGCGGTATGAGTTCAAACGCAGCACGGCCCATGTCGACACTGCACCACTGGACTATGCGCGTGACCCCGACGCCCCGATTGCCCTGCTCGGGCCGGCGGAGTAGGCCTGCCAAGTCTACTGCAAATCGCTGAAGGCCGCCTTCAACCGCGTGCAGGCCTCTTCGACCCGCGTGCGTTGGGTGGCCAGGTTGAAGCGTTCGAACGTCTCGCCCCCAGTGCCAAAACCTGGCCCGGGTGAGGTGGCGATCCGTGCGTCCTGCCGCAGACGTCGCACGAATTCGGCATGGTCCATTCCGGTGCCCGAGAAATCGACCCAGGCCAAGTAGGTCGCCTGCAGGGGCATCGACCACAGGCCGGGGATCTCGGAAATCGTCTCATCGAACAGCGCACGGTTGCCGTTCAGGTAGTCGATCTGGGCATCCACCCATTCGGCGCCTTCGGGCGTGTAGGCCGCGGTGATCATGGCCACGCCAAGTGCGCTGGGGTCATAGTCCAAAGTGTTCAGCCGGTGGCGCATCTGCGCCCTCAGCGTGTCGTCTGGAATGATCATGTTGCCGGTGCGCTGGCCTGCGATGTTGAAGGTCTTGGACGCCGCTGTCAGCGTCACCGTCCAGGGCCGCGCATCCGGCGCGGCCACGTCCATCGGCACGAATTTGTGGCCCGGATAGACCAGATCGTGATGGATCTCGTCCGAGATCAGGATCAGCCCGTTGCGTTCGGCAAAGGCCGCCACCGCACGCAGCTCGTCCACTGTCCAAACCCGCCCGGACGGGTTCTGCGGCGAACACCAGATCAACATCCGTTCGGACCCGTCCAGCCGCGACTGTGCGTCGTCCAGGTCGATCTCATAGGTATCGCCGGCCCGCACCAGCGGGCATTCCACCACCCGGCGGCCGGTCTTGTTCACCTTGTGCGCAAACTCGTGGTAGACCGGCGTGAAGATCACCACTCCGTCCCCCGGTTCGCTCCACACATCGAGGCTCAGCGCGATGGCGTTGCCCAGACCCTGTGTTGTCAGAACCCAATCGGTCTCGATCGCCCAGTCGTGGCGGTTCTGCATCCACCACTGCACCGCCTGCAGATAGGCCGGGTGCTGCCAGGAATAGCCGAACACCCCGTGATCGGCCGCGCGGCGCACCGCGTCGATCACGCAGGGCGCGGTGGCATAGTCGGAATCGGCGGTCCACATGGCCAGCCCGTCCTCGGGCGAGACGCCGAACAGCTGCTCCATCTTGTCCCATTTCGAGCTGAAGGTGCCCCGGCGGTCGATCAGGTCGTTGAAAGTCATGTCTGCTCCATTTGTTGGCTTGAAAGCTATCGGGAAATTCGCCCGGTGCAAGGGGGGCGTTGCGGCCGCGCCCGCGATGACCTAAATCAGCCCCATGAAACGCAACATCCTGATCCATCCCGATCCCCGCCTGAAAAAGGTCTGTGCGCCCGTGGACGACCTGTCGGACGAGCTGCGCGCGCTGGCCGACGACATGCTGGAAACCATGTATGACGCGCCGGGCATTGGGCTGGCCGCGCCCCAGATCGGCGTGCTGGAACGATTGATCGTGCTGGATTGCGTCAAGGAGGAAGGCGCCACCCCCCGCCCGCTGGTGATGTTCAATCCCGAGATCATCTCGGCCTCGGACGAAACCAGCGTCTACGAGGAAGGCTGCCTGTCGATCCCCGATCAGTTCGCCGAGGTCACCCGCCCCGCCGAGGTCGAGGTTGCCTGGATGGACCAGAACGGCAAGGCGCAGCGCGAAACCTTCGACGGTCTCTGGGCAACCTGCGTGCAGCACGAGATCGACCACCTGAACGGAAAGCTGTTCATCGACTATCTCAAGCCGCTGAAACGGCAGATGATCACGCGCAAGATGGTCAAGCTCAAGCGTGAGCTGGCCCGCGCATGACCGTCCGTCCCTGCCTGCCGTGGCCCGACAAGCGCCTGCGCACCAAGGCCGAGCCGGTGGCCGAGATCACCGATGAGATCCGCGCCATCTGGGACGACATGATCGACACGATGGAGGCAATGCCCGGCGTCGGCCTGGCGGCGCCCCAGATCGGCGTGATGCTGCGGCTGGCGGTCGTGGATGGCTCGACCGAGCGTGGCCGCGCGGTGCGCCTGGCCAACCCCGAAATCCTGCACAGCTCAATCGAGCTGCGCGAGCATGACGAGGCCAGCCCGAACTTGCCGGGCGTGTCGGCCAAGATCAAACGTCCGCGTGCGGTGACGGTCCGATTCCTCAATGAAAAAGGCGAGATCGACCAGCACGATTTCGTCGGCATCGAAGCCACCAGCGTGCAGCACCAGATCGACCATCTGAACGGTCGGATGTATTTCGACCGTCTCAGCAAGGTCAAACGCGACATGCTGCTGCGCAAGGCGAAAAAAGCGGGGTAGGGCGGCATGCGCGTCATCTTCATGGGAACGCCCGAGTTTTCGGTGCCGGTGCTGGATGCGTTGGTGCAGGCCGGGCATGAGATCGCCGCCGTCTATTGCCAGCCCCCGCGCCCGGCCGGTCGCGGCAAGAAGGACCGGCCCACACCGGTGCATGCCCGCGCCGAGGCGCTGGGCCTGCCGGTGCGCCATCCCACCTCGCTGAAATCGCCCGAGGAACAGGCAGCCTTTGCCACGCTGAAGGCCGATGTGGCGGTGGTCGTGGCCTATGGGCTGATCCTGCCGCAGCCGATTCTGGACGCGCCCCGGCATGGCTGCCTGAACATCCACGCCAGCCTGCTGCCGCGCTGGCGCGGGGCCGCGCCGATCCACCGTGCGATCATGGCGGGCGATGCCGAGACCGGCATCTGCATCATGCAGATGGAGGCCGGTCTGGACACCGGCCCCGTTCTGCTGCGTCAGGCCACCCCGATCGGAGCCGAGGAAACCACCGCCCAGCTGCATGACCGCCTGTCGGCGATGGGCGCCGATCTGATCGTGCAGGCACTGGACCGCCTGCCCGAGCTAACCCCCGAACCGCAGCCCGAGGTCGGCGTGACCTATGCCGCAAAAATCGACAAGGCCGAGGCCCGCGTGGACTGGTCGCGCCCCGCTGTCGAGGTCGATCGCCAGATCCGTGGCCTGTCGCCCTTTCCCGGCGCCTGGACCGAGATCGAGGGCGAGCGCGTCAAGCTGCTCGCCTCGCGCCTGTGGGACGGGCAGGGCGTACCGGGCGAGGTACTCGACGACGCGCTGCGCGTGGCCTGCGGCACCGACGCGGTCGAGTTGCTGCGCTTGCAACGGGCGGGCAGGGCGGCGCAGGATAGGGAAACCTTCCTGCGGGGCTGGTCGATCCCGGCCGGAACCCGCCTCAGCTCGGAGACGTCCTGATGTTCATGGTGATGATGGGCACCGTAGTGATTGCCGGCATCGTCGGCTATCTGTCCGAGGTGACGGGCTTTACCCACAACGGTTATCTGCAATCCATCATCATCTGCGTGGGCGGGGCGTTCCTGTTCTACTTTATCCGCATCATGTTCGGCATCAGCTTTGGGCCGCCGGGGCTGGATGCGGTGATCTCGTCGGTGGGGGCCTTGATCATCGTGCCCACGCATTGGAGGAAATGAGATGCCCGTCCTTGCCCTGATCGTCATCGGAGCCGCAGCCGGATTTCTGGCCACCCGCCTGATGCGGATCGAGGCGGACATCCCCACCACCCTGCTGATCGGTATCGCCGGGGCCGTGGTGGGCGGGCTGATCATGCGTGCCTTGCTGACGGTCATGGGTTGGATGCCCGGATTCGTCGGCGCGGTGCTGGGCGCGCTGCTGCTGATCTGGATCTGGAAGACCTATTTCCGGCGCTGACCCGAGGCCCTAGCGCGCGTCACAGATGTCCGCGGATCCAAGGCGCTGAACGGGCTGGGTTGTCATGTCGAACCGGTTCGCTTCGCCCGCAGTCATCCAGTGCATGTCCTCGGCCGAAGCCGCATCCAGAGTGAACCAGTAGAAATCCTCGTCCACGTCGATATCGCGGAAATAGTCCAGATACCTGTCATGCTCGGGGTGATCTTCCGGCAGCTCTGCGGCTATGAACCCACCGCCCGCCCAGCTGTGGACCCCGACACAGGCGCCCGGTTGCAGGGTCCGTCGATTGCCCGCCAGAAACAGATCGGTTCCGCCCGATGCCACCAGACCGTTTGACGGAACGACGGTATCGAACCCTTCGGCCCGTACGACGCGGCCGAAGATCACGTTGGCGTCGTCATCCACCGACCCTTCGATGTTCTGCAACACCAGCGTCCTGCAACCCCGGATTATGGGCGATGACCTCCTCGAAGGCGCTGAGCGAGGTGTGGTCGATCGTTCCCGTCACAATGATCTTGTCCCCGCGCGCAACGAAACTCAGCGGCGTGTAGTCCTCGGCGCATCCAGCCAGCAGGGGCAGGCAGATCAGCAACCGTGTCATCGGATGATCATTGCGCCTTTTGCCCTTGTCCGGCGGGCGGTCATTGCCGCGGCGGGCGTGTCTTGTAGACCGGCAACTGCCAGCCGAACAGCAGCGATCCGGCCCGCAGCGCCCAACAGGACAGCGCGCAAAGGCCCAGCGCCAGCAGCGTCTCCAGCCCCAGACGGGTCGCCATCACCGCCACCAGCGCCCCCGTGAAGGCGCAGGAGACATAGAGTTCGCCCTGTTTGAGCACCAGCGGCACCTCGTTGCAGACCACGTCGCGCATCAGCCCGCCCAGGCAGCCGGTGGTCACACCCATCAACACCACGATCACGCCCGACTGGCCAAGCGCCAGCGCCGCGCCGGTTCCCGCGGCCACGGCGATCGACAGCGCGAAACTGTCCAGCCAGACCAGCCAGTTGTAGCGGCTTTCGACCAGATGCGCGGTGAAGAACACGACCACCGCCGCCGCCACCGCGATCAGGATATAGTCGGGCTGACCCACCCAGAAGACCGGGTGCCGATCCAGCAGCAGATCACGCACCGTGCCACCGCCCACCGCCGTCAGACAGGCGATGAAGGCAAACCCCACAAGGTCCAGCTGCGCCCGGCTGGCCACCAGCGCCCCGGTCAGCGCAAAGACCAAAACCGAGGTATAGTCCAGCAGGGCCAGACCGCTCATGTGCGGGCCTTTTTCGGCTTGAACGGGGACATGCCCGCGCGTGCCAGTTCGTCGGCGCGTTCGTTTTCGGGGTGGCCGGCATGGCCCTTGACCCATTCCCAGGTCACGTCATGGCGCTGTTGCGCTTCGTCCAGCCGCTGCCACAGGTCCACGTTCTTGACGGGCTTCTTGTTTGCGGTCTTCCAGCCGTTGCGCTTCCACCCGTGGATCCAGCCCGTCACCCCGTTTTTCACATAGGCGCTGTCGGTCACGATGGTGATTTTCGAGGGCCGCTCCAATGTCTCGAGCGCGCTGATCGCAGCCAGCAGCTCCATCCGGTTGTTTGTCGTCTCGGCCTCGCCGCCGCTCAACTCGCGCTCTTTCAGGACGGTTTCGCCATCCATGGCCCGCAGCAGCACGCCCCAGCCTCCGGGGCCGGGATTGCCGGAACAGGCACCATCGGTATAGGCAAACAGATCAGGCATGGGCCAGCACCAGAATGAAACCGTCATACGATCCGGCCAGCCCCTTTCCCATACCGGTGGTGACACGGTGAATGACGAACCCGGCCTCGACCAACGCGGTCTCGATCTCGGGGCGCGTGAAATAGGTGTAGTAGCGGTCAAGTTCGTCGCGATGCTCTCCGGTGCCCAGTTTCAGGCCCAGAAAGAACACACCGCCCGGCTTCAGGGCTTGGTGGATGGCGGCCAGGTGTCGCGGGAAATCGGCGCGCGGGGCGTGCAGCAGGGAAAAGCTGGCATAGACCCCATCGTATTCGGCTGTTTCGGTCACGTCGTCGAACGTGCCCAGATACGCCTCCACGCCATTTGCGCGGGCGTGTTCGACAAAGGCCGGTGTGGCGTCCAGCGCCCGAACCCGAAGCCCCTGGCGCAGAAAGAATCCGCTGTCCAAACCCGGACCCGACCCCAGATCCAGCACCAGCCCGTCGCCGACCGCCTGCGCGAATGCTGCGCGCGATTCGATCTGTTCGGGCGGCAGCGGCACTTTCAGATAGTCGTCCACACGGGTTGTGTAGGCGTCGATGGTTCGTTTGTCGCTCACAAGAATACTCCAACGGCCAGGCAGGCCAGAACGACGGCGCTCAGCAGTAGCCGCAGTTTCATCCACCAGCGCGGGGTCAGGCCCCAGGACCAGAACAGCGCGTCCAGCACCAGCAGACCGGCAAAGCCGATCATCAGGTTGGTGCCCGCGTCGACCGGCCCGCCGCCGGTGGTGAAGAACGCCCACAGCGCCGGCAGGACCGACAGCCCATAACACAGCGCCGCCCGGTTGCCCGAGGTCTTGGTGGCAAAGCCCCACAGAACGCCGGACATGAAGCTGAGGATCACAGCGCCATAGAACAGCTGCACATAGGGCCCCACGAACCGGGGGCCCAGCGCGCGGCTGCCCCAATCATTCAGGTCTCCGCTCAGGTAGGTCAGCGCGCCCCATACAAAGGGGATCAGACCGGCCAGGCCCAGAACTAACGGTGCGCGGGGGATGCCGCTCATGCGGGCACGCGCAGAATGCGAGGCACCTTGAACTCGACATTCTCGGTGGCGGTTTCGACGGTTTCGACGGTCACGTCATAGCGGTCGCGGAAGGCGTCGATCACCTCGTTCACAAGGACTTCGGGCGCCGAGGCGCCGGCGGTGATGGCGATGCTGGAAATCCCTTCCAGCGCGCGCCAGTCGATGTCGGTGGCCCGCTGCACCAACTGGGCATAGGTGCAGCCCGCTTTGGACGCCACTTCGACCAGACGGCGCGAGTTTGAGGAGTTGGGCGCACCCACCACCAGCAGCGCATCCGACTTGGGTGCGACGGTCTTCACCGCCTCCTGACGGTTGGTGGTGGCATAGCAGATGTCTTCCTTGTGCGGGCCGACGATGGCCGGGAAGCGGTCCTGCAGCGCGGCCACGATGTCGCGCGTGTCGTCCACTGAGAGGGTAGTCTGGGTGACAAAGGCCAGTTTTTCGGGGTCGCGGACCTGCACCTCGGCCACATCGTGAACCGTTTCCACCAGCAGAACCTCGCCCTCGGGCAGCTGGCCCATGGTGCCGACGGTTTCGGGGTGGCCCTTGTGCCCGATCATGATCATCTGTAACCCGGCCTCGGCGTGGCGCTGGGCCTCGATATGGACCTTGGATACCAGCGGGCAGGTGGCGTCGACAAAGAGCATCTCGCGCGCGGCTGCGGCGGCGGGCACTGACTTGGGCACGCCATGGGCGGAAAAGATCACCGGCCGGTCATCGGGGCATTCGTCCAGCTCTTCGACAAAGACGGCACCCTTGGCGCGCAAGCCGTCCACGACGAACTTGTTGTGCACGATCTCGTGCCGGACATAGACCGGGGCGCCCCATTTCTGCAGGGCCATTTCCACGATCTTGATCGCGCGGTCCACACCAGCGCAGAACCCGCGCGGGGCGGCCAGATACAGGGTCAGGGGGGGCTTGGTCATGCGTCTGTCTCCTTGACAGGGACAGGTAAGGCTTTTCCGCCCTCGGGTCCAGACGGGACGGGTGTCATTTCGCTGACACAAACACATGCCAAGGTGCCGGTGTTTGAGCACAGGTTCTTTTTTGAAGACGCGCGGCTGGGGCTTTCCGTCCCGGCCGCGCCATTGATCCGCAGGTGTGGGCCGTGAGAGACGTTACTTCCCGGCCACCGCCACATTGCGCGGCTCGTCCGACGCCTCGCGCGGCGGGCGCCCGATCACGTCGCGCAGATCGTCCAGTTCGATGAAGTTGTCGGCCTGGCGCCGCAGTTCGTCCGAGATCATCGGCGGCTGGCTGCGGATGGTCGAAACCACCGACACGCGCACGCCCTGACGTTGCAGGCTGGCAATCAGCGGGCGGAAATCCCCATCGCCCGAGAACAGCACGATATGATCCACCCGTGGCGCCAGTTCCATGGCATCGACTGTAAGTTCGATATCCATGTTCCCCTTGACCTTACGGCGCCCCATGCTGTCGGTGTATTCCTTGGCCGGTTTGGTCACCATGGTGAAACCGTTGTAGTTCAGCCAGTCGACCAAGGGGCGGATCGGCGAATATTCGTCGTTTTCCAGCAGCGCTGTGTAGTAAAAGGCCCTCAGAAGCTTGCCGCGACGCATGAACTCCTGACGCAGCAACTTGTAATCAATATCAAATCCCAGGGCTTTCGCGGCGGCGTACAGATTCGAGCCGTCGATGAACAGCGCCAGCCGTTCGTCCTTGTAAAACATAAAATCGTCCTTCCGGTATTGACCAGCGCGCGGTGGTGTAAGTGAGTGAGTGATGAGAAATCACGCGCCGGTCGCTTTAAAATAAGAGATTCCGCATGTATCGCAAGTGCGCTCAGGTCTGAACATAGGGTTATTTATGGTCAACTCCACGTCAAAAGCGGTCATCGCGCTGGGAGCAAATCTCAAACTGAGATCAAATGAACCCAAGGTGACACTTCGCAGGGCTGTCGACGCGTTGGCCGGTGAGGGCTTGGTGATTCGCGCTGTCAGCCGGTTCTTTTCGACCCCGTGTTTTCCGGCGGGCGCCGGACCAGATTATGTCAATGCCGCCGCGCTGGTCGAGACCGAGGCGGCCCCGCAGGAGGTTCTGACCCTTCTGCACAGGGTCGAGGCCGATTTCGGCCGTGCCCGCCAGCAGCGCTGGGGGATGCGCACACTTGACCTGGACCTCGTCTGCTGGGGCGATCGCGTTCTGCCCGATGCTGCCGCGTTCGACCATTGGCTGAACCTGCCGCTCGACCGGCAGCGAGAGGCGGCTCCCGAGCAGTTGATCCTACCCCATCCGCGCCTGCAGGACCGCGCCTTCGTTCTGGTTCCGATGGCGGAGGTGGCGCCGGGCTGGCGGCACCCGGTGCTGGGCCTGACGGTTAATGAAATGATCGAACGCCTGCCGCCGGACGATGTCGCCGCGGTCACGCCGCTGGATGCCGCGTGAAAAAGGGCATTTCCCGCTTGTCATGGCGGGGATTCGCGCTTAGATAAGCGTCTTCCTGACATGGATTCATTAGTGGAGAGCGCCTCATGGCCCGCGTGACGGTCGAAGATTGCGTAGACAAGGTTCCGAACCGGTTCGAACTGGTGATGCTCGCTGCCCACCGCGCGCGCGAAATTTCCGCCGGCGCGCCGATCACGATCGACCGCGACAATGACAAAAACCCGGTCGTAGCCCTGCGCGAGATTGCCGAGGAAACCCAGACCTCGGACGAACTGCGCGAGCGTCTGATAGAGGCCAACCAGACCCAGATCGAGGTCGACGAGCCTGAAGAGGATCAGATGGCGTTGCTGATGGGGGCCGAATCGGACAAGCCCGCAGATGACGACATGTCGGAAGAAAAACTCCTGCGCGCCCTGATGGAGGCTCAGGGCCAGGGGTAAGCCCTGAACACGAAGGTGCGGACCGGATGATTTCAGCTGAAGACCTGGTTGCGCTGGTCCGCAACTACAACCCCAAGACAAATGCCGATCGCATCATCCGGGGCTACGAGTTTGGCAAGAAGATGCACGAAGGCCAGTTCCGGCACTCGGGCGAGCCCTATTTCTCGCACCCAGTCGCGGTGGCGGCCATTCTGACCGAACAGCGTCTGGACGATGCGACCATCATCACGGCGCTGCTGCACGACACGATCGAGGACACCAAGGCGAGCTACTCCAAGATCGCCGAGTTGTTCGGTGACGAGGTGGCGATGCTGGTCGACGGTGTCACCAAGCTGACCAATCTCCAGCTTTCCAGCCGCGAAACCAAGCAGGCCGAGAATTTTCGCAAGCTGTTCATGGCCATGTCCAAGGACCTGCGGGTCATTCTGGTCAAGCTGGCCGACCGTCTGCACAATATGCGCACGATCAAGGCGATGCGCCCTGAAAAGCAGGTGCAGAAAGCGCGCGAGACGATGGACATCTTCGCGCCTCTGGCCGGCCGGATGGGCATGCAGTGGATGCGTGAAGAGCTTGAGGATCTGGCCTTCCGTGTCCTCAACCCCGAAGGCCGCCAGTCGATCATCCGTCGTTTCATCACGCTGCAGCGCGAAACCGGTGACGTGATCCACCGCATCACAGGGGACATGCGGCACGAGTTGGAGAAAGCGGGGATCGAGGCCGAGGTGTTCGGCCGCGCCAAGAAACCCTATTCGATCTGGCGCAAGATGCAGGAAAAGGATCAGGGCTTCTCGCGCCTGTCCGACATCTATGGCTTCCGCATCATCACCCAGACCGAGGAAGACTGCTATCGCGCGCTGGGCGCGATCCATCAACGCTGGCGCGCGGTGCCGGGGCGGTTCAAGGATTACATCAGTCAGCCCAAATCGAACGGCTATCGCTCGATCCACACGACCGTTTCCGGGCGTGACGGCAAGCGGGTCGAGGTGCAGATCCGAACCCGGCAGATGCACGATGTTGCCGAGTCCGGTGTGGCGGCGCATTGGTCCTACCGGGACGGGGTGCGGACCGAGAACCCCTTTGCGGTGGACCCTGCCAAGTGGATCGCGAGCCTGACCGAACAGTTCAACGCCGAGGAAGACCACGAGGATTTTCTCGAAGCGGTCAAGCTCGAGATGTATTCCGACCAGGTGTTCTGCTTCACGCCCAAGGGCGATGTGGTCAAGTTGCCGCGTGGGGCAACGCCGATCGATTTCGCCTATGCGATCCACACCCGCATCGGCCATGCCTGCGTGGGGGCCAAGGTCGACGGCATCCGGGTGCCGCTGTGGACCCGGCTCAAGAACGGCCAATCGGTCGACATCATCACCGCAGACGGCCAGACGCCGCAGGTGACATGGCTTGAGATTGCCGTGACCGGCAAGGCCCGCACCGCCATCCGCCGCGCCCTGCGCGAGGTCGACCGCGAAAGATTCATCAAGCTGGGCCGCGAATTGGTGCGCGCGGGGTTCGAGCACGTGGGCCGCAAGGCGACCGACAAGGCGCTGGAGACCGCTGCCAAGCAACTGCGGATCAAGGACAGCGACGAGTTGCTGGCCCGGGTCGGCAGTGCCGAACTGACAGCCCATGACGTGGTCGCCGTGGTCTATCCCGAGCTGACCAAGGATGAGGGCGAGGCGATCCCGCTGCGCCGCGCGGTGATTGGCCTGGAACCGGGCCAGAAATTCGAGCGTGCGCCCTGTTGTCAGCCGCTTCCGGGGGAAAGGATCGTGGGCATCACTTCGCGCGGGAAAGGTGTAGTGGTGCATGCCATCGACTGCGGTCGCCTGACCGAATTCGAAGACCAGCCGCAGCGCTGGGTTGATCTGCACTGGCATTCGGGTACGCACCCGGCGGCGTACGGCGCCACGCTGGATCTGACCATCGGCAACGATGCCGGGGTGCTGGGGCGTATTTGCACATTGATCGGCGAGAAAAAGGCCAATATCTCGAACTTGGAATTCGTGGACCGCAAACCGGATTTTTACCGCCTTTTACTCAGTGTCGAGGTGCGCGACCTGCAACAGCTGCATTCGCTGATGCTGATGCTCGAGGCCGAAAGCGATGTCGCGGCGGTCGAACGGTATCGAAACACGCGGGACGCTGCGGTCGCAGCAAGCTGAGAGGGGACACGCAGGAGTGGTATTCAAGCGCCGTGATCGCCGCTCTGCTCTTCAGGCCGCCTCGGAGTTCGTTTATCCGCGCGGCGGTTGGACCCGGGCCTTTCACTATGTCAAACACCGCGTCCGGCGTCTGCCCGATACGCCCGAGCGTATCGCGCGCGGCATTGGCGCCGGAGTGTTCGCCTCGTTCACGCCGTTCTACGGGTTGCATTTCGTGGTGGCTGCGGTGCTGGCCCGGCTGATCAACGGCAACATTCTGGCCGCGCTCAGCGGCACGTTTTTCGGCAACCCGCTGACCTATGTGCCGATCGGGGTGATCTGCCTGCAGACCGGGCATTTCCTGCTGGGCACAAAATATGATGAGGGCGACACCCAGGGGCTGATGCGCAAATTCGCCGATGCGCTTGGGGATCTGAAGAACAATTTCGTGGCTCTGTTCACCGACCGCGTCGCCGACTGGCATGGCTGGGCGCAGTTCTATGACGGCGTATTCTACCCTTACATGATCGGCGGTATCATCCCGGGTATCGTGGCCGGAGTGATCTGCGGCTATATCAGCCTGCCGCTGATCCGCACCTATCAACAGCGCCGCCGAGCCAAGATCAAAGCCAAGTTCGAGGAAATCAAACGCCGCGCCGAAGCAGCCCCTGCCGTTTCGCAAACAAACCCTCTAGGTTCGGCGCGGGCGACCAGAAAGGAATCGAAAGATGTCTGACACTCACCTGCGTCTGGGCGTGAACATCGACCACGTGGCCACCGTGCGCAACGCGCGCGGCGGGGCATATCCCGACCCGCTGCGCGCGGCCAAACTGGCCGAAGAGGCCGGTGCCGATGGCATCACCGCGCATCTGCGCGAAGACCGCCGCCACATTTCCGACGCTGACATCGAAGGCTTGATGCAGGTGCTGTCTGTGCCGCTGAACTTTGAAATGGCTGCCACCCCCGAGATGCAGGCGATTGCCCTGCGCCACAAGCCGCACGCGGTCTGCATCGTCCCCGAAAAGCGCGAGGAGCGCACCACAGAGGGCGGGTTGGAAGTCGCGCGCGAGGAAAATCGTCTTGCCCATTTCATCGCGCCGCTGCGTGACGCGGGCTGCCGCGTATCGATCTTCATCGCCGCCGACCGCAAGCAGATCGAGGCCGCCCACCGCATCGGCGCGCAGGTGATCGAGCTGCACACTGGCGCCTATTGCGACGCCCATGCCGAAGGCCGGATGGATGACGCGCGACGAGAACTGGACGCGCTGCGCGAGATGTCCGCCTTTGCTCATGCGCTGGGGCTCGAAGTACACGCCGGCCACGGTCTGACCTATGACACGGTGCAGCCCGTGGCAGCCTTCCCCGAACTGCGCGAACTCAACATCGGCCATTTCCTGATCGGTGAGGCCATCTTCCGCGGTCTGGGTCCGGCCATCCATGAAATGCGCCGCCTGATGGACGAGGCGCGAGCGCCGTCGCATTCAGGAAAGGTCGACGCCTGACATGATCCTCGGCATCGGCACCGATCTGGCGAATATCGACCGTATCCAGGGCACGCTTGACCGGTTCGGCGACCGGTTCCGCAACCGTGTCTTCACCGAGACCGAGCAGCGCAAGGCCGAGCGGCGCGCCGACACCGCCGGCACCTATGCCAAGCGCTGGGCCGCGAAAGAGGCCTGCTCCAAGGCGCTGGGCACCGGCTTGCGCATGGGCATCGCCTGGAAGGACATGGCCGTGACCAACCTGCACACCGGGCAACCCGTGATGCACGTCACCGGCTGGGCGGCTGAGCGGCTGCGCGAGATGACGCCCGATGGGCACGAGGCCATCATCCACGTCACCCTGACTGATGACCACCCCTGGGCCCAGGCTTTCGTTGTGATCGAGGCCCGCCCCGTGGCCGATTCGGACGCGGCCTTGACTTGGCCTCGATCGCCCCGCATGTAGCCCCAACGACGCAAGGACTGGAGAGCAGTATGGCCGAGCAAGCCAAATCCGGAAACGCCATCTGGGAGACGATCAAGACCATCGTCTATGCCCTGCTGATCGCGGGCGTTTTCCGCACTCTGTTCTTTCAGCCTTTCTGGATTCCGTCGGGATCGATGAAACCCACGCTGCTGATCGGCGACTTCCTGTTCGTCAACAAGATGGCCTATGGCTACTCCTACGCCTCGTGCCCCAGCCTGATCATCCCCAGTGTCGGACTCAACATCGATGCCGAAGACATCTGCGGCTGGATGGGTGGAGACAACACCCGTCTGCTGGGCGGAGAGCCGGAACGCGGCGATGTGATCGTGTTCCGCCACCCGGTCACCGGCCGCGACTACATCAAACGGCTGATCGGCCTGCCGGGCGACCGCATCCAGGTGCGCGGTGGGGTGGTCTACATCAATGGGGTCGAGGTCAAGCAGACCCCCGACGGCACCTTCACCGAGATCGCCGAGCCGCAAGGCCCGCAGCGCCTGCGCCCGCGCTGCGAAAACGGCCCGGTCGGTGTCGGCGGCACCTGCGAGAAGTCACGCTTCATCGAAACCCTGCCCAACGGCGTTCAGCACGAAATCCTGAACATCGGCAACCAGGGATCGGACAACACCGGTATCTACCTCGTACCCGAGGGCCACTATTTCTTCATGGGTGACAACCGCGACAACTCGGCCGACTCGCGCCTGCCGCAATCGGCTGGCGGGGTCGGTTACGTGCCTTATGAAAACCTGATCGGTCGCGCCGATCGCATCATGTTCTCGTCTGCGGGCCGGTCGATGCTGTTCTTCTGGACCTGGCGGGGCGACAGGTTCTTCAAGGCAATCCATTGAAGCTGTCGGCTGACATGAAGGCGTTCCAGAAACGCCTGGGGCACCAGTTCGCCAATCCCGAACTGCTGGTGCGGGCGCTGACGCACGGGTCGGTCTATTCGGCCACGCGGCCCGACAACCAGCGGCTCGAATTCCTCGGTGACCGGGTGTTAGGCCTGGTGATGGCCAGCGCACTGCTCGAGGCCGACAAGACCGCCACTGAAGGCCAGTTGGCGCCGCGGTTCAACGCGCTTGTGCGCAAGGAGACCTGTGCCGAGGTCGCCCGTCAGATCGACCTGGGCGCAGTGCTGAAGCTGGGGCGGTCCGAGATGATGTCGGGCGGCCGCCGCAAACAGGCGTTGCTGGGCGACGCGATGGAGGCGGTGATTGCCGCCGTCTATCGCGATGCCGGGTTCGAGGCTGCACGTGACGTGATCCTCAAGCTCTGGGGAGATCGGATCCATACGGTTAAGGCTGATGCCCGCGACGCCAAGACTGCGCTTCAGGAATGGGCCCAGGCCCGCGGTCAGAAACCGCCCAGCTATGTCGAGCTGTCGCGCACAGGCCCTGATCACGCTCCGGTCTTCACCATCGCCGCCCGGCTAGAATCCGGCCACGAGGCTCAGGCCACTGCGCCCTCCAAGCGTCAGGCCGAACAGGCCGCCGCACGTGCCTTGCTGGACAGTCTGCCCAAGTAATCGGCCCGCCTTCATCTGGCTGAAAATATCCCGGGGGGTCCGGGGGGCTGGCCCCCCGGCTCACGACGCAGTCCAGGGCTGGCCCCCGACGCCGTTCTGCGCTAGGGAAACAGACTTGCAACCAGGACCAACGACACCATGACGACACGCGCCGGATTCATCGCCCTGATCGGAGAGCCCAACGCAGGCAAATCCACCCTTCTGAACCGCATGGTCGGGGCCAAGGTCTCTATCGTGACGCACAAGGTGCAGACCACGCGCGCCCGTATCCGCGGCGTTGCGATGGAGGGTGATGCGCAACTGGTCTTCGTCGACACGCCGGGTCTGTTCAAACCCCGCCGCCGACTTGACCGCGCGATGGTCGCGGCGGCCTGGGGCGGGGCGGCCGATGCTGACATCATCGTTCTGATGGTCGAGGCGCATCGCGGTATCACCGAAGGCGTTGAGCGTATCCTGGATGGCCTGTCCGAGATCGCGCAAGGCCGCAAGGTGGCGCTGGCGATCAACAAGATCGACCGGGTCGAGGCCCCCGCGCTGCTGTCACTGACCCGCGAACTGAATGACCGCTTCCCCTTTGCCGAAACCTTCATGATTTCGGCTGAAAAAGGCCACGGCGTCGATGACCTGCGCAAATGGCTGGCGCAGCAATTGCCCGAAGGCCCCTGGCTCTACCCTGAAGACCAGATCGCCGATCTGCCGCTGCGCATGATCGCGGCCGAAATTACGCGCGAGAAGCTGACCCTGCGCCTGCATCAGGAATTGCCCTATCAGCTGACTGTCGAGACCGAGAACTGGGAAGAACGCAAGGATGGTTCGGCCAGGATCGACCAGGTGATCTATGTTATGCGCGACGGCCACAAGGGCATCGTGCTGGGCAAGCGCGGCGAGACGATCAAAGCCATCAGCCAGGCCGCGCGGGCCGAGTTGGAGGATTTCCTTGATCGCAAAGTCCACCTGTTCCTGCAGGTGAAGGTCCGGCCCAACTGGCTGGAAGAGGCCGAGCGCTACTCGGAGATGGGTCTGGATTTCAAAGACGGCAACACATGACCCGCCTGACGGCCGAGTTCTGGGTCCACGCCTACCTGGCCCGGCTGCGCCTGCACGAGATCCCCGCCTTTGTCGTAGCCCATGGCGACGACACTGCCGGCGCGGTTCTGGTCAAGCTCAACACGCTCGACGGCAATGCCACCGCCTTTCAGCGCAGCTTCGACCTGCTCAGCGGCGCACGCAAATGGATCGAGCTGGCCAAAGGTCCCGAGGCTGAGGTGGACGAGGCGATCGCCCGCCAGCGCAGCTTTGACCCCGACCTCTGGGTAATCGAGGTCGAAGACCGGCAAAGCCGGCATCTTTTGAACGAGGAAGGGCTGGACTGAGACCTGGACCTTTCAGGTCAGCCGATACAGCGCGTTGCGCCCGAATTTACCGCGTAATTCATATCCGTTTTGCTCCAAAAGACCCGCAATATCGACCGACCAGAAGCGTTCGTGCTGGAGTTCGAAGAAGATAGATTTGGGTTTCTGGGTGGCCGAAGCTTCGGTGATCAGCGGGGCAAGCACCCGGTCTTCCTGGCCCTCGACATCCACCTTGACCAGGTCGATCGGCATATCCGGGTCCGGTGGCAAAAACTCGGTCAGCGTCCGCACCTGAACCGATATGCCGTTGGCGCCGCGCATCGGTTCGCCCAGTCTGGCCAGCCCCAGGTTTCCCTGCGCTGGCACAAACAGCTCCATCTCGCCGCTATTGTCCGAAATCGCGCAATCATGGACCCGGATGCAGTCAAATGCGTTCAGGTGGATGTTTTCTTCCAGCCGCGCCCGCATGACAGGGTTGGGTTCGAATGCATGGATCACTGATCCGGGTGCCGCGACCGCTGCCAGGCGCAGGGTGTGAGCCCCGGCATTGGCGCCAACGTCATAGGCCACGATCGGGCGGTCTTTGGGCAGGTCTTTCAGAATATGCCGCAAAGCACGTTCTTCCTGGGTGCGCCCCATGCGCCAGATCTGAAATTCCGTGTTGTTGTCGGCGGGATGAATGCGCATCCGGCACCCGCGATAGTCGACCTCGGTGGGTTTCAATTCGCGGCGGATGCGTTTTCTGATCTTGTTGGGGGTGTCCGGGTCATTGAAGATGTCGCGTAGAAGGTCATTCGGCCAGTCCATGGCGGTAGATCCCGTTTTAGTTCCCCGTTCCGAGTGCTTTCTATCAGTGGGATCTGCGCTGAAAAACACTTATTCCTGATCGGGCCTTTCCGCGCCCGTCAGGATGCTCCGGGCACCCACAGGGGCGACAGTGCCAGCCAGACGCCCGCGAACATGGCGACCCCGCCCAGGTTCACCCAGACGTGCCAGATCGCATAGCGGTAGGGCAGCGTCTTGCGGGCATAGAACGCGGTTCCGACTACATAGCAGCCCGACCCGGCCAGAATGCACCAAAGTGTCGCTACGGGTACGCTCCGCAGGTCGGGCAGGGCCAGCAGCCCCAGCGCTCCCAGTCCTAGGTAGGACGCGGTCGACCAGCGCGATTTCACGGTTTCATTGGTTTTCTTGTTCCAGACCGCCACCGCCGTCAGAGCCCAGCACACCACCAGCAGACCCATCGTCCAGGGCGTGCCAGCCAGAACGAAGAACGGCGTGAAGGTGCCGGCGATGCTGGGATAGATCGCCGCGTGGTCGATGCGCCGCAGCAGCGTCCGCCGCTCGTGCAGCGGCAGAAAGTGATAGGCCCAGGACGCCAGGTTCGACGCCAGCGCGCAAGCCACATAGACCAAGACCGCAGCCACCAGCGCACCTTGCAGATGGGCCATCGCTTTTGACAGCAGCGTGCCGCCCGCGCCCAAGATCAACGCCAGTCCCAGCGCATGCACCGCCATGTCCGCCCGGCGGAAGGCGGGGGAAATGCTGGGAAAGGTTGCGTCGGTCATGTCTGGCCTCGTGGCTGCCCGTTCCGGGTAATGCCGCTGCGAATTCAAGTCCACAATTCCGGCGCGTTAGTTGGAGTTCTTCGATTGAATTTGCTTCTTTTTGCGCCGCGCCGTACCGTCACGGTTCGACGCGACCTCAAGGCAAACCAAAGGCCCCGCATGGACTGGCGCGACCATGGCATTCTTCTGACCACCCGCCGCCACGGCGAAACTGCGGCCATCATCGAGGTGTTCACCGAAACCCATGGCCGCCATGCGGGCGTGGTGCGCGGGGGTGCCAGCCGCAAGATTGCGCCCATCCTGCAACCCGGCGCGCAGTTGGACGTGCTATGGCGGGCGCGATTGCAGGAACATATCGGCACCTTCCAGGTCGAGCCGCTGCGCTCGCGCGCGGCGGCGGCGTTTTCGGGGCGGTTGGCGTTGTCAGGGCTGAACGCGGTCGTAGCGCTGCTGTCTTTTTGTCTACCTGAACGAGAACCGCACCCGGGCCTCTTCCGGCAGACGGAACAGCTGATGGATCTGCTGGGCCAGGACGAGATCTGGCCGCTGGCCTATCTGCGCTGGGAACTGGCCTTGCTTGAAGAGTTGGGCTTTGGGCTGGACCTGACAAGCTGCGCCGTGACCGGCACGACCGAGGGGCTGGCCTATGTCTCACCCAAGACAGGTCGGGCGGTCAGTGCCGAAGGCGCCGGGGATTGGGCCGACCGGCTGTTGCCTCTGCCGCCGGTGTTGCGCGGGCAGGGGGCCGCCCCGGATGACGAGGTCGCCGCCGGGCTGCGCACAACCGGCTATTTCCTGGCGCATCGCGTGGCGCCATCGCTGGGTCACACGCCGCTGCCCGAAGCCCGCGCCCGCTTTGTCGATCAGTTCACTCGGCGGCTTTGAACACCATCTCGTGCCCGTCCTCGTTGCGCAGGATCAGCACGTCGCCCGACACCTCGGACTGCGTCATCGCCAGCAGCGCGGCGAAATAGAACCCTTCGGCCTCAAGCCCGGCGCAAGCGGCGCGGGTGGCGGTCAGGTCGGCGATTTCGAACCACGGATAGGGCGCGCTCAATGTGCCCGAGTAGCTGTTGCAGGGCGCGTTGCCGGCAATCTTGCCTTCTTCGGGAAAGCGCAGCAAGGCGCTCGCGTCATAGGACTGGCCGTTCACTTCCTGCAGCACCCAGGTGCGGTCGGCCGCGCCATAGGCGGCGACGCTTTCGTCGCGATCACATTGCAACAGGGCAAGGGCGGGCAGGATCAGGCTCAGGCGCAGCATGAGGGCTTTCTATCCCGACTTGGCGTCATTGCGCCAGCAGTTCGGTGCGCACCTCCATCCGTGGACGCCAGTTGTAGCGCGTGTCCTCGCGCACCGGCGCCCAGAACAGGTCACCCCCGTTGCGCCAGCCGTCCAGCACGATCGCGTCATAGGGCCCGTCGCCCTTGGCGCTGATCGCGGCGGAGTGGTGGATGATGCGGAACGGGGTCGGTGGCGAGGTGATCCAGTGCAGGTCCAGCGTGCGGAAGTTCTCTTGCCGCAGCCGCTTCAGGATATCCTCGGCCCAGTCATTGCACAGCCCGCGTTCGCGAAAACCGTTGATGACCTTGGCGTTGTGAATGATCGCCGGATCGGTGACCCGATACTCGGCCCTCAGCTGCAGCGCATAGTCATGAGCGATTCGTGCCGCGCGGGCGGCTTCCTGCGGATCGACATCGGGGCCGAGGTTCTGAATGGCGCGGGTCAGACCGGCAACATCGCCCGAGGGTGTGCCGGACGGCGTGCTGCATCCCGCAAGCAGGAAGCCAAGAACAAGGATCAGAAGGCGCGCCATCGTCACTCCGCAAAGATCAGGTCGGCATCTGCGTAGCCGCGGCGCAGCATGATGCGGTTCGATAGCTACTTAGCTGAAACCTGTACCGGGGCCCAAGCGGGAATTTAGCGCGCCATCGTGTCTGGTGGGTCGAGTTGGGTGAATTGAATACGGCAGATCTGGTCATTCGGCACTACTGGATTGCCACAAAAGAAAAGACCCGGCACCCGGCCGGGTCAAGTTGGGGAAACCGCGACGTACTGGCGCTCAGGCCAGCAGACGCCGCGCGATGACTTGCGCCTGGATCTCGGCGGCGCCTTCAAAGATGTTCAGAATGCGGGCGTCGCACAGAACGCGGCTAATCTTGTATTCCAGCGCGAAACCGTTGCCGCCGTGGATCTGCAACCCGTTGTCGGCCGCCGCCCAGGCAACACGCGCGCCCAGCAGCTTGGCCATCCCGGCCTCCAGGTCGCAGCGGTGGCCGTTGTCCTTCTCCCAGGCGCTGAAATAGGTCAGCTGACGGGCGATCATGATCTCGACCGCCATCATCGCCAGCTTGCCCGACACGCGCGGGAAGTTGATCAGGGCCTTGCCGAACTGCTTGCGCTCCTGCGCGTATTGCATGGCGATGTCCAGCGCGCTTTGGGCCACGCCGATGGCGCGGGCGGCGGTTTGGATGCGCGCGGATTCGAAGGTTTCCATGAGCTGCTTGAAGCCCTTGCCTTCCTCGCCGCCCAGCAGGTTCTCGCCCTTGACGTGGAAGCCGTCGAAGGCCAGCTCGTATTCCTTCATGCCGCGATAGCCCAGCACCTCGATCTCGCCGCCGGTCATACCGGGGGTCGGGAATGGGTTGTCGTCGGTGCCGGGCGTCTTTTCGGCCAGGAACATCGACAATCCGCGATGGTCGGTGGTTTCGGGATCGGTGCGTGCCAGCAGCGTCATCACATGGGTGCGCGCGGCATGGGTGATCCAGGTCTTGTTGCCGGTGATCTTGTAGTCGCCGTTCTCGTCCTTGACCGCGCGGGTGCGCAGGCTGCCGAGGTCCGAGCCGGTGTTGGGTTCGGTGAACACGGCGGTGGGCAGGATCTCCGCA
Organism: Ruegeria sp. BHSC043; assembly: GCF_059612985.1. Taxonomy (NCBI): domain Bacteria; kingdom Pseudomonadati; phylum Pseudomonadota; class Alphaproteobacteria; order Rhodobacterales; family Roseobacteraceae; genus Ruegeria; species Ruegeria sp. BHSC043. Next base: position 92,780 of record NZ_JBXWRS010000005.1, read on the forward strand.
CTCGCGATCTTGGGCAGCCATTGGGCCTTTTGTGCATCGGTGCCGCCCGCCAGGATCAGCTCGGCCGCGATCTCGGACCGGGTGCCCAAGCTGCCGACGCCGATGTACCCGCGGGACAGTTCCTCGGAAACCACGCACATCGACGCTTTGGACAGGCCGAACCCGCCATATTCCTCGGGGATGGTCAGGCCAAAGACGCCCATCTCGGCCAGTTCCTCGATGATTTCCATCGGGATCAGTTCGTCCTTCAGGTGCCACTCGTGCGCGTTGGGCTCGACCCGATCCAGCGCATAGCGGCGGAACTGCTCGCGGATCATCTCAAGCTCTTCATCCAGGCCCGAGGCGCCGAACATCGTGGCCCCGGACTGGTCTTGCATCAGCTGAACCAGACGGCTGCGCGCGGTCTGGCTGTTGGCCTGTGCCATCAGCGTCTGCACCTCGGCGCATTGGAAGCCCGACAGCGCATCCCAGCCCAGCCCCAGATCCTGCAGGCGCACGACCTCGCCCTGGTTCATCGGGATGCCGCCGGCGACCTGGTGCAGGTATTCACCAAACGCGATTTGGTGCAGCAACTGCTCCATCTCGCCGAACTTGCCCTGGGCGTCCAGCGCCTCGGCCCATTTCTGCATCTGCTGCAGCGACTGGTTGTAGGTGGCCAGCCAGGCCAGCCCATGCGCGGCGGTCTGGTTCGCTTCGACCAAGGTGCCCGAGACGCGACCTTCGGCCGTGACCATCTCGCGCACTGCATCGCGCGCCCGGTCAAAGACGGACTGAACCGCCGGCAGCGCGGCCCCCGTTAGGGTCAGAAGATCGGGCAGAACCGGCTGAGAAGTCATGTTCGTCATATCTTGTCCGTCATGGGCCATGAATCACGTCCTTTGCTGGGTTGTCTGGTCATATCATGCTGCAAGTGCAGCGCAACAAAAATTCACAAAATGCGTCGAAAAGGTCCAAAAATTACGCAACGATTTTTGCGATGCAGAAGAAATGCAGGGTGTTATTTAAGGGCATGACACTGTTTTCGATGCTGAGTTGGCCCGAGCTCTGCCTTGCCTTCGCGGTGGCCTTTCTGGCCGGTGCGGTCAAAGGCATGGTCGGGTTTGCCATGCCGATGGTTCTTGTTTCGGGGCTGAGCATGATGCTGCCGCCGCAACTGGCCCTGGCCGGGCTCATCCTGCCCACGTTGGTCACGAACGGGTTTCAGGCCCTGCGCGAAGGGCGTGCGGCGGCGGTGTCGGCCATTCGGCAGTTCCGGGTGTTCCTGATGGTGGGGCTGGTGTTCCTGCTTGCCAGCGCGCAGTTGGTCAGCCTTGTGCCGGCGCGGGCGTTCTTGTTGCTGGTCGGTCTTCCCGTCACGTTTTTTGCCGCGATGCAGTTGCTGGGGTTCGGGCTGAGCCTGCCCCGGCCTTCGGCGCGGATCGAAGCTGCGATTGGCGCGATGGCCGGGTTCGTCGGGGGCATTTCCGGGGTTTGGGGGCCGCCAACCGTGGCTTATCTGACCGCGCTGAACACGCCCAAGTCCGAGCAGCTGCGGATACAGGGGGTGATTTACGGATTGGGTGCCGTGGCGCTGGCCGTGGCGCATGTGGGATCGGGGGTGCTGCGCGCCGATACGGTGCCGTTTTCCATGGCGCTGACAGTTCCCGCGGTGGCAGGCATGTGGTTGGGGCTGCGCTTGCACGACCGGATCGATCAGGCCACATTTCGCAAGGCAACGCTGCTGGTGCTGATGGTCGCCGGTGCAAACCTGTTGCGGCGCGGTCTGGTCGGGTGATCGGTCAGGTCTGGCGGTCGACTACGCGAAAGGCGAAATACAAGCCGAACATCAAAAACAGCAACCCTGACATGTCACCAATAAGAAACGCAACATATTCCGAGGTCGAACTGCCGAAGGCCAAGTTGGTCAAGATGGACACCAGAATCGATGTGATCACACCGACCCCCATGATGCAGGCCCAGCACGGGCTGCGGCCAGGGGCGGGAAACAGATCCCACCCCGCCCATTTCAGCAGGTAGAACACCGCCGGTGCCGTCGTGACCGCGATGGCAATCGCCAGCAGTCGGTTTGCCAGAAACACATCCGCGCCGCCCAGCAGTGCGAATACGATGAACACTCCGGGAAACAGCGCCGGAATGGCCCGCCATCCAAGCAGCCAGGCCGCCAGAACCCGCACGCCATGTGGCAGAAACAGCAGGCTGGCGCGGCTTGGGTATTCCGGGAAGAAAACGTTCTGCAGAGGCATCAGAACCGAAAACGTCAGAAATGACGCTCCGACATATGCCAGCGAGGCGAAAAACGTGTCAGTGATCCACGATCGCATGAGGTTCAGCTGAACGAGCGCAGCAGCAGGTCAACGCGGCGCATTGACGATATAGCGGCCCCTGTTTGCGTTTCCGCTGTGCGCCAGATAGCCTTTTTGCACCAGCGATTTCAGTGCGCGGAAAAAAGTCGGTCTGGATATGCTTTGCACCAGGGTGTGTTCGATCAATCCATAGGTGCGGATCTCGGAACCGTTCTTGGACAATTCTTCGGCCGCATAATAAATGTCACGTTCAACCGGAGATAGTTCCTCGAGACCCAGTGTACGCTCCATGCTGTGTACCAGTTTGCGCAATTCGGCCAGTTTCGAGATTTCGGTCATGTTCATTCCTGATATTCTTGCTGCCAACATAACGCCCCGTTTGGGTGGAACAGTTTCGGTGGAACACTTGGCACGCCCCGAAGCGGCATTCCGCTGTCACGTTGACACTAGCCCCCTACTAGTCCACTATACTCTTGATTAGACGGCCTGTTCTTGTGGTGAGTGAACAGATGCAGGTCGCCCTCAAGGTATTTTCAGTGTGTCTTCAGTCCCGGCCCGGTGCGCAAGCGCCGGGCTATTTGCGAGTTGAGAAGTTTCTCTATCGCAAGTTCGCATGCCAAGCAACGCATTTGTATGCGCAACATTGGAACTGCAACCATAGGGATAGTGAGGTTCCGTTGAGTTCCGCCACACGAAGAACGGGGGCCGCGTGGCCCCCGTCTGCTGAAGTGGTCTGCGCGGTATCAGCCGATCGCCACGGCCCGGATATCTTCGTCGATGAAAGGCAGGTACTGCTCGAAATTCTCAGCGAACATCTGCACCAGCTTTTCGGCCTGTTTGTCGAAGGCGGCCTGATCATCCCATGTCCGGCGCGGATCCAGCAGCACTTCGGGGACGCCCGGTACCGCCACCGGTACATCAAAACCGAAATTGGCATCCTTGCGGTATTCCGCGTCGGCCAGCGAGCCGTCCAGAGCTGCGGTCAGCAGGGCGCGGGTGGCCTTGATCGGCATCCGGCTGCCTACACCGTAGGCGCCGCCGGTCCAGCCGGTGTTCACCAGCCAGCAGGTGGCGCCGTGCTGGGCGATCTTGTCGCGAAGCAACTTACCGTATTCCTCGGGGCGGCGCGGCATGAACGGGGCGCCGAAGCAGGTCGAGAAGGTGGGTTGCGGCTCGGTCACGCCGCGCTCGGTTCCGGCGACCTTCGAGGTGAAGCCCGACAGGAAGTGGTACATTGCCTGCGCCGGGGTCAGCCGCGCGATGGGAGGCAGCACGCCGAAGGCATCGCAGGTCAGCATGATAATGTTCTTCGGATGGCCGCCCAAAGCGGTTTTCGACGCGTTCGAGATGTATTCCAGCGGATAGGCGCAGCGCATGTTCGCGGTCAGGCTGTCATCGTCGAAATCAAGTTCCCGGGTCTCAGGGTCAAAAACCATGTTCTCGACCACGGTGCCGAATTTCGAGGTGGTCGCGTAGATCTCGGGTTCGGCCTCGGGGTTTAGGTTGATGGTCTTGGCATAGCAGCCGCCTTCGAAGTTGAAGGTGCCGCGGTCGGACCAGCCGTGTTCGTCATCACCGATCAGAACGCGCGCCGGGTCCGCCGACAAAGTGGTCTTTCCGGTGCCCGACAAGCCAAAGAACACGGCTGTGTCGACCGGATTGCCGACGGCGTGGTTGGCCGAGCAGTGCATCGGCATCACACCTTTTTCCGGCAGCAGGTAGTTGAGCAGCGTGAACACGGATTTCTTGTTCTCGCCGGCGTATTCGGTGCCGCCGATCAGAATCAGTTTGCGGTCGAAGTTCAACGCGATCACGGTGTCGCTGCGGCAGTCGTGCCGGGCCGGATCCGCCTTGAAGCTGGGGCAATTGATGACGGTGAAATCGGCGACGAACTCGTCCAGGTCCTCGCGGTCGGGGCGGCGCAGCATGTGGCGGATGAACAGGCTGTGCCAAGCCAGCTCGGTGACCATGCGCACGTTGATCGCATAGGTGGGATCGGCCCCACCGACCAGATCCTGCACGAAGTAATCCTTGCCCCGCATGTGCGCCAGCATGTCGTCGTAAAGGGCGTCAAAGCCCTCGGAGCTCATGGCGGCGTTGTTTTCCCACCAGATGCTGTCGGCCACGCTGTCGGTCTTGACCACATGCTTGTCCTTGGGTGAGCGGCCGGTGAACTTGCCGGTCGAGACCAGGAAGGCCCCGCCGTTGCCCAGCGTGCCTTCGCCCCGTTTGAGGGCCTCTTCGATCAGCGCCGGTTCGATGAAGTTGTAATAGACATTGCCCAGACCCCCGATGCCCTGATCTTCGAGGCGAAATTGCGGGTTAACCCGTCCAGATGTCATGCGTGTCTTCTCCTGTGGCGGCGCCGGAAAACATCCTTCAGCGCACTTTGGGCATTTTTGCCGGGAAACCGGCGGATGCTCGTGTCTTAACATGGGCGCCAAAGGCATGAACAGGACGGTTTGGCACAGTTAGCGCCATCACATCCAAGTTTAGCGCAACCACGAATTTCCTGTCGGAAAGCGCGACCACTTTCGGCCATCCGTTACGACCTTTTTGTCTCAGCTTCGTGAACAATGTGGCGCGATTCGTACATCCGGATTGATTCGCGGCCTTAAAAAAGCCAAGAATGCCCTACAAAAGCACAAGATAACTTCAGTGAGCAGGTAGAGGGCAGCCCTATGTCTAAGATTGCACTGGTGGACGACGATCGGAATATCCTTACGTCCGTGTCCATGACGCTCGAGGCCGAGGGATTCGAGGTCGAAACCTACAATGACGGGCAGGCCGCACTGGATGCCTTCAACAAGAAACTGCCCGACATGGCGGTTCTGGACATCAAGATGCCCCGGATGGACGGCATGGACCTGTTACAGCGTCTGCGTCAGAAAACCCAGATGCCGGTCATCTTCCTGACCTCGAAGGACGACGAGATCGACGAGGTTCTGGGCCTGCGCATGGGGGCGGATGACTATGTGAAAAAGCCGTTCTCGCAACGTCTTCTAGTCGAACGGATCCGCGCCTTGCTGCGCCGGCAGGAAGCGATCTCGGGCGATGCGTCGGCGTCGGCGCCCGGCGAGACCAAGGTCATGGAACGAGGCCACCTGCGGATGGACCCGTTGCGCCACGCGGTCAGCTGGAAAGGCACGGACGTGTCCCTGACGGTGACCGAGTTCCTGTTGCTGCAAGCCTTGGCCCAGCGGCCGGGTTTCGTCAAAAGCCGCGATCAGCTGATGGATGTGGCCTATGACGATCAGGTCTATGTGGACGACCGCACGATCGACAGCCATATCAAACGTCTGCGCAAGAAAATGCGCGCGGCCGATCCAGAATTTTCGGCCATCGAGACGCTTTATGGCATAGGATACCGGTACAACGAAGAATAAGCCGGACTGGCTTTAGCAAAGGTGATTGGGTTTCGTGAGGGACACCCAGCAGGGCAGCGAAATGCGCGACGGTGGCGTCGTATTGGGGGATGACTGGGTCATCCCACAGGACCCCGAATCGGCCGAATTGCGCGCGCGTCGCTCGCGCCGGACGCTGTTCACGTTGCGCAACTCGCCGCTGGCCCGCAAGATCATCACGTTCAACCTGATCGCCCTGGTGACCCTCGTCGCCGGTCTTTTGTATCTGGATGACTCCCGGGCCGAGCGGGTCCAGCAGACGGCACGCGACCTGATCGGCGACGCTAAGTTGGTGTCGAATGTCTTTGAAGCCCAACTGCGGCGGACCGAGGGCGCTCGGGCGACGGCGGATTTGAACATCAAGGACACGCTGTCGTTGCTCAGCATACCCGAAGGCGGCGAGGTATTCGTCTATGATGACACAGGTACCCTGATCGGATGGACGCGGGGCGAATCATCCGTGGCCAGGGTGCCGGGGCTGATCCCGACCGAGGCCGATGCGCCCACGGGCAGCACTCTGATCAGTGACGCCCTGAACGCGGTTTGGAACGGTTTGTACAAGGTCTTCACCGGTGCGGCGCAGGATCAGGCCCCGACGCTGGCCCAGCGCGTTCAGGAAATCGTGCCTGGCGCACTGAACGGCCAGTTGCAGGTGCAGGCGGTTAGCGACGTCATGGGCGACACGGTGATCGTCGCGGCTTCGCCGATCCTGCAGGCCGGGGATCCGATCGGTGCCGTTGCCATCACCGGTCCGCCCGGCGAGATCGACGCGCTGGCCCGCAAGGAGCAGGAGCGCATCCTCCAGATGTTCGTTGTCGCATTGCTGGTTTCGATCGGCCTCAGTCTTGTTCTGGCTTCGACCATCGCCAACCCGCTGGCCGATCTGGCTGCGGCGGCCGAGATGGGCAAGGATCGGGGCACGGGTGTCAATCCGGGGCGCATCCGCATGCCCGACCTCAGCGCCCGCCCGGACGAGATCGGACGCCTGAGCCGGGCTCTGCGTGGCATGGTGACGGCGCTGTACAATCGCATCGACGCCAACGAGCAGTTCGCGGCCGACGTCGCCCACGAGATCAAGAACCCGCTGGCCAGCCTGCAATCGGCCGTCGGCACCCTGCGGATGGTCAAGCGCGACGACCAGCGCGAGAAACTGCTGGGCGTGATCGAACATGACGTTCGGCGGCTGGACCGGCTGGTCAGCGACATTTCGAACGCTTCGCGTCTGGATGCCGAACTGGTCAAGGAAGAGGAGCAGCCCTTCGATCTGCTCAAGCTGCTGGGCAACATCGGACAATATCTGGGTGAGGACGCCCGGTCGAAGGGGATCGACTACATCACCGATCTGCCGGCGAAGCCGATCATCGTCAACGGGCTCGAGGCGCGTCTGGCCCAGGTGTTCGTCAACCTGATCACCAACGCCATTTCGTTCTGCGAAAAGGGGGACGCGATCCGTGTCTGGGTGCGGCAGCGCGAAAACCGGGTGTTGGTCGTGGTCGAGGATACCGGGCCGGGCATTCCCGATCAGGCGCTGACAAAGGTGTTCAAGCGTTTCTATTCGCAACGCCCGCCCGAGCATTTCGGCAACAACTCGGGGCTGGGACTGGCGATTTCCAAGCAGATCGTCGAAGCCCATGGCGGCGTAATCTGGGCCGAGAACATCCGGCCGACCGACGCCGACCCGACATCGGATCCGTTGGGCGCGCGCTTTGTCGTAGGCCTGCCCGTCTGACCCATGGGCGTCGGAGATCTTCCGCAGGACCCGGTCGCAGGCAGGGTGGTCGTGCATGGCTCGTGCGTCGCGGTCGGCGGGCACGGGGCTCTGATCCTAGGGCGTTCGGGCGCAGGGAAATCCGCGCTGGCTTTGCAGATGATGGCCCATGGCGCCTGGCTGGTCGGCGATGACCGGATCGCCCTGTGGCTGCACGGGCAGGACGTGGTGGCCGATGGGGTTGACCCGTTACGCGGCCTGATCGAGGCGCGCGGCATCGGGCTGCTGCGCGCCGAGGTAGCCATGGCCACGCCCGTGCGCTGGTTGGTCGATCTGGACCGTCCCGAACCCGAGCGCCTGCCCGAACCGATGCGGTTTCCTCTGTTGGGGCAGTCCTTGCCCTTGCTTCGGGCCGCCGACACGCCCAATCTGGCGGCAGCCTTGATGCAACTGATGAAGATGGGACGAGTCGACCCGCAATGGCCCAGCAAATGAACACGCAGCGCCGCGTTGTCCTGGTGACCGGCCCCTCCGGAGCCGGGCGTTCGACCGCCATCCACGTGCTTGAGGACCTGGGCTATGAGGCCATCGACAACCTGCCCATGGGGCTGCTCATGCGGTTGATGGAGGGGCCTGGCCCCACCCGCCCCCTTGCGCTGGGCATCGATGCGCGCAACCGTGATTTCTCGACCATCGGCTTCATCGAACTGGTCGCCAGGCTGGGGCGTATGGCGCAGGTGGATCTGACCACGCTGTATTTGGATTGCAGCGACGAGGTGCTACTGCGGCGGTTTTCGGAAACCCGGCGACGCCACCCGGTCGCGGCGGATGCCAGCCCCGAAACCGGCATCCACCAGGAAAAAGAGCTGTTGGCCCCCATCCGAGAGGTCGCGGATACTCTGATCGATACCAGCACGCTGAACATCCATCAGCTGCGCGAAGAGGTCGAACGCTGGTTCGCCCCGGAAGGGGGGCGACACCTTGCGGTTTCGATCGAGTCGTTCTCATACAAGCGGGGGCTGCCCCGGGGGCTCGATATGGTGTTCGACTGCCGGTTTCTGGCCAACCCCTACTGGCGCCCCGAACTTCGCTCGGCGGATGGTCGAAATCCGGACGTGGCAGCCTATGTACAGTCTGACATGAACTATGCTCCGTTTTTCGAGCGGGTCGTCGACCTGCTGCAGGTTCTGCTGCCGGCCTTTCGGGCCGAGGGAAAGGCCCATCTGTCGGTCGCCTTCGGATGCACCGGAGGACAGCATCGGTCGGTCGCGGTGGCCGAGGCCGTTGCAAAGGCCCTTGCGGACAGGGGCCAGCCGGTGGCAACTAGGCACCGGGAAATGGAACGTCGATCGTTGAATGTGAGGCCGGATTGATCGGAATTGTAATCGTGGCGCATGGCGGATTGGCACAGGAATACCTGGCGGCCATGCAGCATGTCGTAGGCCGGCAACCCGGGCTGGTGGCGATCGCGATCGAGCCGGATCATGACCGCGAGGAAAAACAGGCCGAGATCTGCCGCGCTGCCGATGCGGTGGATGTCGGGGATGGCGTGGTCGTCGTGACCGATCTGTTCGGGGGCAGTCCCTCGAATCTCAGCCTGCGGGCCTGTGCGCCGCAGGACCGGCGAATCCTCTACGGAGCCAACCTCCCGATGCTGATCAAGCTGGCCAAAAGCCGCCACCTGCCCGTAGGCGATGCCGTTCGCCAGGCGATGGAGGCTGGACGAAAGTACATCAATACGCAAAATGTGACGCTGGACTGAGACCGGATCGAATGGACATGGCCACCAGAACTTTGAAAATCATCAATGAAAAAGGGCTGCACGCGCGCGCGTCGGCCAAGCTGGTCGAGGTGGTCGAAGGCTTTGACGCCCGCGCCGAGGTTTCGAAGGACGGTTTGTCCGCTTCGGGCGACAGCATCATGGGGCTTTTGATGTTGGCAGCCTCGCGCGGAACCACTATTGACGTCGAAACGTCCGGGCCGGATGCTGAGGCGTTGGCGGATGCGCTGGAAGCCCTGGTGAACGACAAGTTCGGCGAAGGGTACTGAGCCCGGCACCGCGACACAGGAACGGGAAGACCAGGAATTGGCGGAAACCACGCACGAAACCAAGACAAGCCCGGTTGCGGATGGGGCGTCGCAACAGGGCGAAGTCTACGACCGCAGAACGCTGACCTACGCAAATTCTTTCGACGATCCCTGGACCGCGACCGCGATCAAGGCGATCGAGTGGTGCACGGGCAAGCTCACCATCCTGCGGATGGTCAACAAGTTCGAAAAGCAGAACGAGAACTACCGTGGCCAGAAGTTCTGGGGCGGCGCGCTCAGGACCATGGGCATCGACCTGACCACGCCCGAGGACCAGATCGCACGCATTCCCAAGGAAGGTCCGGTCGTGGTTGTCGCCAACCACCCGCACGGGATGGTGGATGGCATGATCTTGGCAGAACTTATCGGTCGCGTTCGCCAGGACTATCGTATCCTGACCCGCTCAGTCTTGACCGGGCTCGACGAGGCGGCGACCTCCTTCATGATCCCGGTGCCGTTCCCGCATGACCCTGAAGCCCAACCCAAGATGCTCGAGATGCGCGCCAAGGCGATGGAACATCTGAAGAACGGGGGCGTCGTCGCCCTGTTTCCATCGGGGGTGGTGATGTCATCTGACACCTGGTTCGGACCTGCGCAGGAACGTGAATGGAACGTGTTCACCGCCAAGATGATCCGCCGGTCCGGGGCCAGAATCCTGCCGATCTTCTTCCCGGGAAGCAACTCCCGCTGGTACCAGATCGCCAACAAACTGTCGCCGATTCTGCGTCAGGGCCTCTTGCTGCACGAAATCGTCCGCTCCTGCAACAAGCCGCAATCGCCGGTAATCGGAGAGCCGATTTCCGATGCTGACATGGAGCTGCTTGAACGAGACCCCCGTGGCTTCATGGCCTGGCTGCGCCAGCACACCTTGGCGCTCGGCCAATCGCGCACTTCGTGACCCTCGAGTTCATCTGGCCATAAATATCCCGGGGGTGAGCCCGGATGAAGTCCGGGCGAGGGGGCTGGCCCCCTTGTTCCGTCAGCGTGTGGGAACGGGCACCTCGCCGCGATAGTCATAGAACCCGCGGTCGGTCTTGCGCCCCAACCATCCTGCCTCGACATATTTCGTCAGCAACGGGCATGGGCGGTATTTGGTGTCCGCCAGCCCGTCATGCAAAACGTTCATGATGGCCAGGCAGGTGTCCAGCCCGATGAAATCGGCCAGTTCCAATGGCCCCATCGGATGGTTGGCACCCAGTTTCATCGACTGGTCGATCGACTGCACGCTGCCGACCCCTTCATACAGCGTATAAACCGCCTCGTTGATCATCGGCATCAGGATGCGGTTTACGATGAAGGCCGGAAAATCCTCGGCGCTGGCGGCGGTCTTTCCCAACCGGTCCACCACCGTCTTGCAGGTGGCAAAGGTCTCTTCGTCGGTGGCGATCCCCCGAATCAGCTCGACCAGTTGCATCACCGGGACCGGGTTCATGAAATGGAAGCCCATGAAACGTTCCGGCCGGTCTGTCCGGCTGGCCAGCCGCGTGATCGAAATCGACGAGGTGTTCGACGTCAGAATTGTGTGCGGCAGAAGGTGCGGTTGCAGGTCTTCAAATATGGCCTGTTTGATCGTCTCGCGCTCGGTCGCGGCCTCGATCACCAGGTCGGTTTTGCCGATGTCGGGCAGGTTCAGCGTGGTTTTGATCTTGGACAGTGCCGCCTGCATGTCGTCCTCGGTGATTTTCCCACGCGAAACCTGCCGGGCCATGTTGCCTCTGATCGTTTCAAGCGCCGAATCCAGCGCCTCTTTGCTGATGTCGTTCAACAGAACGTCATACCCAGCCAACGCCATGACATGAGCGATTCCGTTGCCCATCTGACCAGCGCCGATCACTCCGACTGATTTCACGTCCATGCTGAGCTGCCTTTTGCGTTGAGGTTCAGGGGCGACCTTATCGGCAGTCCGGGCAGGGCGGCAAGGGGCAGTGACCTGTAGAATTCGCGTAAAAGTCGACCATTGAGATTTTCTTAGTACCTGTGGCCCGACAATGGCATCCGGGTGAAGAAAATGGGTGGATGACATGAGTTATCACGAATCCGGCGCGCTGAGCGCCGAAGAGCCGCTGTGCCGCTATGCAGGCTCGGAGCGATGGTATCGCGGGCCAAAACTGGCACTGGACCGACCATATCTGGCCTGCGTTGGCGCCGATGAAACCTATGGCCGTTTCGTTGCGCGCCCATTTCCGTCTGTCCTCGACGACAAGCTCGACATGCCATGCATCAACCTAGGCAGCCTGTTTTGCGGAGTCGACGGGCTGACGCTGGACACCTGTCTGCTGGACCTAATGAACAACGCCAAGACATGTGTTTTGCAGCTGCCGGGGATTCTGGGCCAAACCAACCCTTTCTATAGGGTGCACGTCCGGCGCAATGACAGGGTGCTTGAAGCGACTGCGGATCTGCGCGCGCTCTACCCCGAGGTGGATTTCGCCGAAATCCACTTCGTCCGACATCTGATTTTGCGACTGGCCGAGTTTCAGGATGCCCGCTTCGAAATGGTGGCAGACTCGCTGAGGCGGGGGTGGCTGACCAAGCTGAGCGATTTTCTGACCGAGGTAAAACCGCCGGTCGTGCTGTTGTGGTTGGACATCGTGCACAGCCCCGACGCGCAGCACCTCAGCCTGCCGGAAACGGTGCAGGTCTCCGCCTCAATGGTCTCGGAACTGGCGCGGCACTGTGCTGGGAAGATCGAGATGGAGGTGCGCCCATCGGGTGAGTCTGACGATCTCGAGGATATGCTTTTTGGCACGATGCAGCAGCCGATGGCGGAGTACATGATCGGACCGGCCACGCATCGCGCTATTGCCGAGCGGTTGCTGTCCGCGATCCGGGATCTGGACTGAGAAAGGCCCGCCAATCGGCGGGCCTTGATCGTTTCGAAGTCGGGCTTTTTCAGGCCAGCTTTTCGGTAAGCTCCGGCACGGCCTGGAACAGGTCGGCGACCAGGCCGTAATCGGCCACCTGGAAGATAGGAGCCTCTTCGTCCTTGTTGATCGCGACGATGATCTTCGAATCCTTCATGCCAGCCAGGTGCTGGATCGCGCCCGAGATGCCAACCGCGATGTACAGATCCGGTGCCACGACCTTGCCGGTCTGACCCACCTGCCAGTCGTTGGGGGCATAACCCGAGTCAACTGCGGCACGCGAGGCACCAACCGCCGCGCCCAGCTTGTCGGCCAGGGCTTCGATCAGTTTGAAGTCTTCTTCCGAGCCGACGCCGCGGCCGCCCGACACCACGGCCTTGGCCGAGGTCAGCTCGGGGCGGTCGCTTTCGGCGACCTTGTCCTCGACCCATTCCGACAAGCCGGGGTTTTCACCGACCGATACAGTCTCGACCGGGGCCGAGCCGCCTTCGCCGGCCGCATCAAAGCTGGCGGTGCGGAAGGTGATGACCTTCTTGGGATCGTTCGACTTGACGGTCTGGATCGCGTTGCCCGCGTAGATCGGGCGCTCGAAGGTCGAGCCATCGACCACGCCCGACGCGTCCGAGATCACCATCACGTCCAGCAGCGCGGCCACGCGCGGCATGACGTTCTTGGCGTCGGTGGTTGCCGGCGCCACGATATGCTCATAGCCGTCGGCCAGGCTGACGATCAGCGCGGCGGTCGATTCGGCCAGACGGTGGCCCAGCGACGGGTCTTCGGCGACCAGGACCTTGGACACGCCGTCGATCTTGGCGGCGGCTTCGCCGGCAGCGGCGGCCGAGCCGCCCGCGGCCAGAACGGTCACGTCACCCAGCTGCTTGGCAGCGGTGACCGCCTTGGCGGTTGCGTCCATCGCCAGTTCGCCATTGTTGACTTCGGCAAGCAGAAGTACAGCCATTACACAGCCCCCGCTTCTTTGAGTTTCCCGACCAGCTCGTCGACCGAGCCCACGATGATGCCAGCGGCGCGTGCCGGCGGCTCTTCGGTCTTGACGACTTCGAGGCGCGGCGTGACGTCGACGCCGTAATCGGCGGCGGTTTTTTCATCCAGCGGCTTTTTCTTAGCCTTCATGATATTCGGCAGCGACGCATAGCGCGGCTCGTTCAGGCGCAGGTCGACGGTGACGATGGCGGGCATCTTCACGCTGATGGTCTGCAGACCGCCGTCAACTTCACGCGTGACTTTGGCGGTGTCCCCTTCGATGTCCAGCTCAGACGCGAAGGTGCCCTGGCTCCAGCCCAGCAGTGCCGCCAGCATCTGGCCGGTTGCGTTCATGTCGTTGTCGATCGCCTGCTTGCCGCACAGCACCAGGCCCGGCTGCTCTTCTTCGACCACCTTGGCCAGGATCTTGGCGACGGCCAGCGGTTCGATGTCCTGGTGGACGTCATCCGCGGCGACCACCAGAATGGCGCGGTCTGCACCCATCGCCAGCGCGGTGCGCAGCGTTTCCTGCGCCTGCTTGACGCCGATCGAAACGGCCACAACCTCGTCGGCCTTGCCGGCTTCTTTCAGGCGGATCGCCTCTTCGACGGCAATCTCGTCAAACGGGTTCATCGACATTTTGACATTGGCGAGATCAACACCGCTGCCGTCCGCCTTGACGCGAACTTTCACGTTGTAGTCGATCACGCGCTTGACAGGCACAAGTACCTTCATTTTTGCGTATGCTCCTTACAAAAACGGCAAGCCGCAATGCGACTCCACCAATGCTCTCGTCGGCCTAGATAGCGCCTTGCGGGGCGTCGGGACAGGGCAAAATCGTCACGTCATGTCGTGGGGACGTCGCGTTTCACGCTTTTTGACGTGAAGGAACGAAATATTGTTACCCGGCCGATGGGCGGTTTTGCCGCGCCGGATGGTGCGAAAACGCATTCAAGAGTCTCGGGTTCCAGCGGTTTGCGCCCGCCCTTCGGGCCGGCGCTTCGCTATTCCGGTCGCCACACCGTCCAGTGGACGTTGTGGCGCTTTCAGCGGTTCGCGCCCGGAACCCACAAGACGTCATCGTGGCCGCCGTTGTTGGCGCAGCGGGCTGCCACGAAGAACCAGTCGCTGAGGCGGTTGAGGTATTTCACCGCGGCCTCGTTCACCGGCTCCATGTTGGTGAGTTCGACGGCCAGGCGCTCGGCGCGCCGCGAGACGGTGCGGCAGACATGCAGATGCGCCGCCAGCTTTGATCCGCCCGGCAGGATGAAGCTGCGCAACGGTTCGAGGTCGGCATTCATCGCGTCAATTTCCGTTTCCAGACGGTCGATCTGGGCCGGGGCGATCCGCAGGGGCGGGTAATCGGCCTCGGCGTCTTTTTCCATGTCGGGGCGGCACAGGTCAGCGCCCAGGTCGAACAGATCGTTCTGGATGCGGGCGAGCGCCGCATCGACCTCGCCCTCGGCCTCGGTGCGAGCCACGCCGACAAAGGCATTCAGCTCGTCCACAGTGCCATAGGCCGCCACGCGGCCCGAGTATTTCGCAACCCGTTCGCCATTGCCCAGCGCGGTTTTGCCATCGTCCCCGGTGCGGGTATAAATCTTGTTCAGAACGACCATCTACTGCACTCCCTGTCCACGCAGATAGACGTAGAGCACGATCAGCACCACGGCAATGAATTGAAACAGGATGCGCAGCCGCATCATCTTGTTGCTTTTCTTGGCGGCCTCCATGCCGCCCTTGCCGAAATTGGCCACACCAAGCGCCAGCACGACGACGACCGCCGCCATCGCCAAAAGCAGCACACCCATCAAGATATCCATTTCGCCCTCATTCGCGCCTTTGTTCCGTTGCCGAACCATCTAGCCGGACAGGCGGTAAAAGCGAACGGGTAATTTCGCCTCAGATGCGGGACAGGATCCGGTCGATGGCGCCGGTCGGCAGCACGCGCCGCAGATAGCCGGCAATGTAAGTGGGTGTCGTGACATAGTAGCGCGCCTTGGGCGATTTCGCCTCGAGCGCGCGCGCCAGCTTGTTCGTTACGGCCGAGGCGGGCAACTCGAACCGGTCGGGGCCGCTGTCCTCGTAGAGCCGTTTGAGCAGCGCGCCCTCGTATTTCTCGCGTAGGGCCGAGTTTTCCCAGTCGATGAACCGTTCGAAGATCGGAATGGCCTTCTCGCGCAGCTTCGAGGTGACCGGGCCGGGTTCGATCAGAATGACCTTGATGCCGGTGTCGCGCAGTTCCAGCCGCAGCGTGTCGGTCAGGCCTTCGATGGCGTATTTCGTGGCCACATAGGCACCGCGCCACGGAAAGGCGACCAGCCCCAGAACCGACGAGTTCTGGACGATGCGGCCATGCCCCTGCGCACGCATGACGGGAATCACCTGACGCGTCAGTTCGTGCCAGCCGAATACATTGGTTTCGAAGATATGGCGCAGGCCTTCGGTCGGTACGTCCTCGACGGCGCCGGGAAGCCCATGTGCTCCGTTGTTGAACAGCGCATCCAGCGCGCCGCCCGTGGCCTCCAAAACCTCGGCAAGGCCAGCCGTGATGCTGGCGGTGTCGGTATAGTCGATGCGTGGGCTCTCAAAGCCTTGGGCACGCAGGCGGTCGCAATCGCGCTGCTGCCGACACGCGGCAAAAACGCGCCAGCCGCGTGCACGCATTCCGTGTGCCGCGTCCAGCCCAATACCCGAGGAGCACCCGGTAATGAGGATGGATTTCTGCATGTCGCCCCCGTGGTCTTCCGTCAGCAACAGCTATTGCGGGGAACATGGCAGGGCAATGACGGCATCGCGTCAATTCGCGGTTTTGCGGATCAATGAGGCGGAAATCCATCCGACCTGTTGCTCGGGCAACACGCGCAGGCGCAGCCAGCCGGTGCCCGAGTCGCTCAGCACTTCGACCTTCTGGCCCATCCGGGCCTTGCCGATGATCGGATAGATCGTGCCCGGGCCGTCGCGCATATTTACTCGTGTGCCGGACACTTCGCGAATGTCCTTGGGTGCGGGTGCCACTTGGGTTGGTGTGGCCTCGGGGCCGACGGGCGTCTCGCGCAGCGCCGGGGGTGGGGTCTCATCAAGCGATGCCAGCGAGAAGGTCTGGCCCTGGCTTTTCAGGCCCGCAAGGGACGCGCCCATTCCGGCGGCGACCTGCGCCAACACGGCGCTTGCATCGGGTGTCTGCGCAACGGGCAGCGGTTCGGGCCTTGGCTCGACCGGTTTTGCAGGGCGCGCAACGGCGCGGGTTACAAGCTCCTTCGGCTTCGCGGCGACCAAGCGGTCAGCGGTTCGGGCTTGGGTAACCAGACTGTGCGTGGCAGCGCGTGTGCCGCGCGGCTCGAAATCGGGGCCTCCGCTCATCACGTAGAAGGCCCAGCCCAAGGCGGCGAAGGTAACAACAATCAGGCGCGTCATGGCGCATCCCCCGGCAATCGCATCAACAAAGAAATCGGCAGCATTCAATGGTTGAGATACTACCATAATCGCGCGCCCGAGTCGAAAGTCGGGGGAAATCGCGGGGTTGGGTCCCCCTGTTGCAAAAAGCCGGACTTGTCCCCAGCAAAATATGCGCTGATTGCTTTACCAAGGGCGTCGGGCATCGTATCACATCATCTATGAACGACACGATTGACGACCCCAATATGGAGGCCCCCGACGCGGGGGGCGAGGTGGCAGAACCGCTGCGCCGGGCAATTGGCGAGCGTTATCTGACCTATGCGCTTTCGACCATCATGCACCGGGCCTTGCCCGATGCGCGCGACGGATTGAAGCCGGTTCACCGGCGAATCCTCTACGCGATGCGCGAGTTGCGACTCAGTTCCTCGGGCGGGTTCCGCAAGTCGGCCAAGATCTCGGGCGACGTGATGGGTAACTACCACCCGCATGGTGACGCCGCGATCTACGACGCGATGGCGCGCCTGGCGCAGGATTTCAACGTCCGTTACCCGCTGGTGGACGGGCAGGGCAATTTCGGCAATATCGACGGCGACAACCCGGCGGCCTCGCGCTATACCGAGGCGCGGATGACCATCGTCGCCGAGGCGCTGCTGGAGGGGCTCGACGAGGATGCCGTCGATTTCCGCGACAACTACGACGGCACGCTGCAGGAACCGGTGGTGCTGCCGGCGACCTTCCCAAACCTGCTGGCCAATGGCGCGTCGGGGATCGCCGTGGGCATGGCCACGAACATCCCGCCGCACAACATCGCCGAGCTGTGCGACGCCTGCCTGCATCTGATCAAGACGCCCGACGCACGTGACGACACGCTGCTGAACTATGTGCCGGGGCCGGATTTCCCGACGGGTGGCGTGATCGTCGAGCCGCCCGAGAACATCGCACAGGCCTATCGCACCGGGCGCGGATCATTCCGGCTGCGCTGCAAGTATCAGATCGAGGATCTGGGCCGCGGCCAGTGGCAGATCGTGGTCACCGAGATCCCGTATCAGGTCCAGAAATCCAAGTTGATCGAAAAGCTCGCCGAGCTGATCCAGACCAAGAAGATCCCGATCCTGGGCGATGTGCGCGACGAATCCGCCGACGACATCCGCCTGATCCTCGAGCCGCGTTCGAAAAACGTGGACCCCGAGGTGCTGATGAACATGCTCTACCGCAACTCGGATCTCGAGCTGCGGTTCAGCCTGAACATGAACGTGCTGATAGACGGGGTGACGCCCAAGGTCTGCTCGATGAAGGAGGTGCTGCGCGCCTTCCTCGATCACCGGCAAGAGGTGCTGCTGCGCCGCTCGCGTCACCGGATGGCCAAGATCGACCACCGTTTGGAGGTGCTGGAGGGCTTCATCGTCGCCTTCCTGAACCTTGATCGGGTGATCGACATCATCCGCTATGACGACGACCCCAAGGCCGCGCTGATGTGCGAGAACTGGGGCATCGACCATGTCCGCGCCACCAGCGAGGCCGACTATGTCTCGCCCGCGCCGGGCGATGGCGAGCTGTCCGAGGTTCAGGTCGACGCGATCCTGAACATGCGCCTGCGCAGCCTGCGCCGTCTGGAAGAGATGGAGCTGATCCGCGAGCGCGACAAACTGATGGAGGAACGCGCCGATCTCGAGGATCTGCTGGCCGACGAGTCCCTGCAATGGGCGCGGATCGCCGAGCAGATCAAGGAGACCAAGAAGAAGTTCGGCAAGGATTACGAGGGCGGTGCCCGCCGCACCCGCTTTGCCGAGGCCGGCGCGGTCGAAGAGGTGCCGCTCGAGGCGATGATCGACCGCGAGCCGATCACGGTGGTCTGTTCCCAGATGGGCTGGATCCGCGCGATGACCGGCCATATCGACTTGAACCGCGAACTGAAGTTCAAGGACGGCGACGGGCCGCGTTTCATCTTCCACGCGGAAACCACCGACCGGCTGCTGATCTTTGCCTCGAACGGGCGGGTCTACACGGTCAGCGCCGCGAACCTGCCCGGCGGGCGGGGCATGGGCGAGCCGTTGCGCCTTATGGTGGATCTGCCCAACGAGGCGCAGATCGTCGACATCCTGATCCACAAGCCGGGGCGCAAGCTGCTGGTGGCATCTGACGCAGGCAATGGGTTCATCGTGCCCGAGGATGACGTGCTGGCCCAGACCCGCAACGGCAAGCAGGTGCTGAACGTCAAGGATGACGAGCGCGCGGTGATCTGCAAGCCGGTCGAAGGCGACCACGTCGCCGTGGTGTCGCAGAACGGCAAGTTCTTGGTGTTCCCAGTCTCGGAACTGCCCGAGATGACGCGGGGCAAGGGCGTGCGTCTGCAGAAATACAACATGGCGCGGGGCCGGCAGGGCACTCTGGAACTGGATGGCGGCCTGTCCGACCTGACCACCTTCAACTGGGAAGAGGGTCTGAAATGGTCGATGGGCGGCGACAAGACCCGGCACGAGCCGGACATGTCGCCGTGGCTGGCCAAGCGGGCCAGCGTCGGGAAAAAGCCGCCCTACGGCTTCCCGCGCGACTACAAGTTCTCGTGATGCGGTTGCGGCCTGCAGGCGAAAACTGCCGATACGGCTTGGCACGGGCCGCATCGGTGCGCTAGATCAGAAAAAACAGGCCTTATCGAGACGGAACCCATGCGCAAACTGCTGATACTTTTCGCCGGACTGGCCATGATCGGGGCCTGCACCCAGACTTTGGTTGACGAGGCGCCCGAGGACCTTGGCGCCTTCAAGCTGCGGGTCAACTATGCCTATGCGGAAAAGGCGGTACAAGGACCGGTGAGCCGGGACGCGACCCCGCAGGAATGGGTGGATGCGATCCAGAAGGCCGTGGACATCCGGCTGGGCCGGTATCAGGGCACCCAGGAATATGATATCGGCATCAGCCTCGAAGGGTACATGCTGGCGCCGCCGGGCATCCCGGTGATTTACAACCCCAAGAGCACCGCCATCGTCCTGGTCAATGTCTATGATGTGGGCAATAAGCAGTTCTTGGCCAAGGGCAAGCAATTCCAAGTGCTGGAAGACACCACCAGTGACAGTGCGGTCGTGGGGTCGGGCAACAGCCGCACCCGCGAAGAGCAGATGAGCGGGTTGGCCCTCAAGATCGCCGACCGGGTCGAGGAATGGCTGGCCGAAGAACACAAAGAAAACGGTTGGTTCGACCCGCGGCCTGGGCTGATCCAGCCGCTTGAGTCGGGCGAGGCAATACAAAATCCGGCCTGACGCCCGTTTTCATGATGGTTGTGCTTGATTTTCCGTTGTGAACCCAATATCTCGCGCGCGCAGATGCAAACCGGGACCAAGGGTCCCCCAAACCGCAAAGGGCGCCTGAGGAATGGCAAAGGAAAAGTTTGAGCGTACAAAACCGCACGTCAACATCGGCACGATTGGCCACGTTGACCACGGCAAGACGACGCTGACCGCAGCGATCACCAAGTATTTCGGCGACTTCAAGGCGTATGACCAGATTGACGGTGCGCCGGAAGAGAAGGCGCGCGGCATCACCATCTCGACCGCCCACGTGGAATACGAGACCGACAACCGCCACTATGCGCACGTCGACTGCCCCGGCCACGCCGACTACGTCAAGAACATGATCACCGGTGCGGCGCAGATGGACGGCGCGATCCTGGTTGTGAACGCAGCTGACGGCCCAATGCCTCAGACCCGCGAGCACATCCTGCTGGGCCGTCAGGTTGGCATCCCGAAGATGGTCGTGTTCCTGAACAAGGTTGACCAGGTTGACGACGAAGAGCTGTTGGAACTGGTTGAGATGGAAGTCCGCGAACTGCTGTCCAGCTACGAATATCCTGGCGACGACATTCCGATCATCGCGGGTTCGGCTCTGGCCGCGATGGAAGGCCGCGACCCGGAGATCGGCGAGAACAAGATCCGCGAGCTGATGGCGGCCGTTGACGAGTACATCGACACGCCCGAGCGCGCCGTTGACCAGCCGTTCCTGATGCCGATCGAAGACGTGTTCTCGATCTCGGGCCGCGGCACCGTTGTGACCGGCCGCGTGGAGCGTGGCGTGATCAACGTCGGCGACGAAATCGAGATCGTCGGCATCCGCGACACGCAGAAGACCACCTGCACCGGTGTCGAGATGTTCCGCAAGCTGCTGGACCGCGGCGAAGCCGGCGACAACATCGGCGCGCTGCTGCGCGGCATCGACCGTGACGGCGTCGAGCGTGGCCAGGTTCTGGCCAAGCCGGGTTCGGTGACCCCGCACACCAAGTTCGAAGCCGAAGCCTACATCCTGACCAAGGAAGAGGGCGGCCGTCACACCCCGTTCTTCGCGAACTACCGTCCGCAGTTTTACTTCCGTACGACTGATGTGACCGGCACGGTTCAGCTGAAGGAAGGCACCGAGATGGTCATGCCGGGCGACAACGTCGGCTTCACCGTCGAACTGATCGCTCCGATCGCGATGGAAGACGGCCTGCGTTTCGCCATCCGCGAAGGCGGCCGCACCGTCGGCGCCGGCGTCGTGTCGAAAATCATCGAATAATTCGCACAAGCGAATGATCAGACGGAAAGGGCGTCCCTCGGGGCGCCCTTTTTTGCGTCTGGGGCTCGGAAAACGACCGCTTCGACCCGGGAACCAGAGAGAATTGGTGGTTATGCAGGACACAATCGCCCGCGCATTGCACGACATGTTTTGCCAATGGGGTAGAAGGTTTAGAGACTAACCAATATCGAAGTCGACCAGCGGCGACTCCATGTAAATTCGACAGCCCGGATACAGTACAGAACCCGGTTTTTTGCACGTTTTCACGTTGGTGATTGGACCGCTGGAATTGCGGGAAATATACAGCTCTGTATCGCCGTAGGCGCTGGTTTTTTGGATCTCAGATGGGCGGCGCACCAGACACTGACGTTTTCAGCCCAAGTGATAGACTCGACCGCATAAAACGCTGGTACATCAGTGGCTGTATACCCGCGAACAGGGGTGACATGATATGCAGTGAGGTCATCCATCGGGACTTAGTCGGTCGACAACGTTTCGACATAGGGCCCCTCCAGGTTTTTGGGCAAAAGCTCAGGTTGCCAGGGGGTGAAAGCTTCACCTTGAATCAGTAAAACTTGGTCTTGCCGCGTCGCGTTGTTTCGAAATTTAAGTCGTGGATCGAAATAACCGCGCGGGGTGCTAAAGCAAACCTTTTCGATGTCCGGCTGAAATTCCAGGAAAACGGTTATATTGTCCGACTGAACGGTCGGGTAAATGAAATCAGATGGCTCGAATGTGGATGCGTCGTAGGGGTCTGCCTTGCCCTTCACCATGCGCTAAATCTGAGCCGCCGGTGCTTTCTGTTTCTGGCTTGGGAGAAATGGACCAACAAAAAGTGCGGCGCAAATTGCCCCCCAGCGCAACAATAAAAAGCTTTGTAGGAATTATTGCATTCTACTTAAGGTAGATATGAGTGTGTCAAGGGCGCTGGTATTGATCAAGACAGCTCATAGTGCCGTCGAGACCCGGCGGCTTTCTCAGCAGACCGCCTTGCGATCAGTTTCATATTGATGAGAGACGGCTGACGAACGCGACAAATCCCTCCCAGCCTCTGGTGCGCGTTCTCATGCAGAACGTAAAGGCGGCGGCATGCGCAGCGTTTGGGTTCCATGGGGCTTGGAGCAGCATGACCGATATCAGGTCGACGGCCGTGGTCGCGGAGGAAACGCTGCCCAAGGCAAACCGGACAGCCCTATTCCGGCGCCCAGGGTTCTCGATCGACGATCCGGTCTGCTTCGGCGGTGATGTCATTCATGTGCTGTTCAAGACTGAGACGAAGCGATTCGATCTCTTGTTCCGTCGCCTTGCGCGGGACGGTTTCAGTCCATTCGCGGCACAGGAACACCCCTTCGTTTCGCCAGGGGCGAGGCAGCAGGAGACGATCCCAAGTGCCGGCCTCACGGCCATGGCGCACGGAATATGTGATCCCGAACACTCGTTTGCCCGAACTGCGTGCCCATACCAGCGGAACAGTTGAACAAATCCGCTCGGGTCCTCGTGGGCCGTCTGCGGCTATGCCGATTGAGATGCCCTGCTTCATCTTGCCCAACACTTCGCGCGAGAGCGCCACATGACGTTTGTGGCTGGACATGGCGATGGTGTCCATTCCGAACAGTTTCTGCACCCGCCCCACCATGCTGCCGGCGCGCGCGGCCGAGGTGATGGAACAGATGCGCCCCTTGTCCAGCGGGAAGAAATAGGGGGACTGCGCCAGACGCTGATGCCACAACACCACGATGACCGGCTCGCCCTGTTCGGCCAGCTTGTCCAGCTCTTCATAGCCGATCCGTTGCCATCGCGTGTTGCGATGGACCAGTCGAATATATCCGGCGATGCGCCGAGCCAACCAGTTCAGAACGGCTTCGCTGTCTGCAATCTTCTTGCGCAGGCTCACGGCGGGTATCCTCTTTCTGGCCGAGCCCTGTCTTAGCGAACTGCACGGCCTGCGCAACTTGTTTGTCGAAACCGGAAGGCGCGGGAAACTGCAAAAAGCCTCTTGAGTCCGCCGCGTGGCTGGCATATCTGAGGCGCAGTACAGGGGTATAGCTCAGTTGGTAGAGCGACGGTCTCCAAAACCGTAGGTCGCGGGTTCGAACCCTGCTGCCCCTGCCATTTCCCTTACATCGACCGTTGTTTTGCCGCCGAACCCACGCGCGCAACGAACGTGCAATCATGGTTTCTTCCGCCTTGCAAATGGCCTATTGTCCGCGTGATCGCAGGAACAGCTGAACGAGGTCACATGTCGCGCTTTGACGGATATTTCCTGCGGCAATTGCTGGTGCTTTTCGGCTTTTTCACCTTGGTGCTGGTGGGGGTCTTCTGGATCACCCGCTCGGTCAGCCTGTTCGAGCGGGTCATCAGCGGCGGTCAGTCGGCTATGGTGTTCCTCGAGTTCACCGCGCTGACTTTGCCGACGCTGATCCGCACGGTAATGCCGATGGCCGTGTTCGCGGCGGCCGTATATGTCACCAACCGCCTGACCCGCGAAAGCGAGCTGACGGTGATGCTGGCCACGGGCTCAAGCCCATGGCGGTTGGGGCGCGCGGTTTTCCTGTTCGGGGTGGTCACAGGGGTGATGATGGCGATCATCAGCGTGTTCCTGCGCCCCGCTTCGGTCGATCAGCTCGAACGGCGCGAATCCGAAGTGGCCGCCGATGTCACTGCGCAGTTGCTGAACGAAGGCGAATTCATGCATCCGGTGCCGGGCGTCACGGTCTATATCGGCCGAATCGATCTGGACGGCACGTTGCACGAAGTCTTCGTGTCGGACCGGCGTGACAGGGCCAATCCGGCTACCTATTCCAGCACCTCGGCCTATCTGGTGAACAATGGGTCGGGCGTGCATCTGGTCATGGTTGACGGGCTGGCACTAAGGCTGAACCGGGCCGGCCGAACGCTTGCATCGACGCGGTTCGAGGATGCCGCCTATGACATCTCGGAGCTGACGCGAAAATCGGACTTGGGACAGCGCAGCATCGAAGCCATCTCGACGGCCGAACTTCTGGGCGACCTGGATACCTTGGCCGCGCAAGAGGGCCATTCCATCGGGCAGTTGGTGGATGAGCTGCATCAGCGGTTCTCGTGGGTTGCGATCTGTGTGGCCGTTGCCATGGTAGGATATGCAACGCTGATGCTGGGCAGTTTTTCGCGTTTCGGTCTCTGGCCGCAGATATTCGGGGCCTTCACGATCCTTGTTCTGCTTGAAGGCGTGCGTGGGTTCGTTTCGCCGATCGTCATCGGCGACCCGCAGTTGTGGCCGCTTCTCTATGCGCCAGCGGCGCTTGGCGTGATTGTGTCGGGAGTGTTTCTGGCCCTGGCTGGCCGGCCGTTGACCCGTAGACGCGGCCGGTCCGATGCAGCTTGTCAGGCGGCGGCCTGACGGAGACTGCGCGGGTCATTTCGCTTTGAGGATGCAATCCGCCGCGCTACTCTCGGGGCAATATCCAACCGAGGGGCGCGCCATGCCAGACAATCGCCACACACCCAACTGGACCAGTTTCGAAGAGGCAACGAAGGCCGACTGGGATGCGGTCATGGCCTACGAGGACGCCTACAACGCTGCCCTGCCGGACCGCATCCTCGACGCCATCCGGTCACTGGACGAGGACTGGACGCCCTATCCGATCAACCGCTACCGGCATTGCCTGCAGGCCGCGACGCGCGCCTACGAGGATGGCGCGGACGAGGAAATCGTGATTGCGGCACTGGTGCATGACGTGGGCGACATCCTGTCGCCCTACAACCACGGCGAGCTGTCAGCGGCGATGATGAAGCCCTACGTGAGCGAAAAGGCTTATTGGATTTTGAAACATCACTGCGTGTTTCAGGGTTATTACTATAACCACCATCTGGGCGGAGACCGCAATGCGCGCGACAAGTATCGCGACAGCCCCTATTGGGAGGACTGCCGCTATTTCTGCCATGAATACGACCAGAAGGCGTTTGACCCGGACTATCCGACCAGGCCCCTGGAGTTTTTCGAGCCTATGTTGCGCCGCATCCTGAACAGGGGCGAGGGGCACATGGAGCTCAACGAAACCGCCGAGGACTAGCAGGAGGCCATCAGGCGATAGACGATCTGCGCGGCGGTGAAATCCCACGCCGCGTTGCCGTCCGGGGCCAGTTCCACCACGTCGAAGCCGACGCAGCGGCGGCCCTTCAGGGCGTGCTCGACGAGGTGCAGCGCCTGATAGTATCCCAGCCCGCCCGGAACCGGCGTGCCGGTTGCGGGCATCAGCGACGGGTCCAGCCCGTCGACGTCAAAGCTGACATAGACCAGTTCGGGGAAATCCTCGGGCAGATCGACGGCATGGATGTTGCCGGTCACCAGTTCCTCGGCATCAACGTGAAAGACGTGGTGGCGCAAACGGCTCTGGGCCTCTTCCTCGCAGAAGGCGCGGACGCCGAACTGGGCCAGGCGGATACCTTCTTCGGCCAGCAGGTGCATGACCGAGGCGTGGCTGTGCTTTTCGCCCTGGTAGGCATTGCGCAGGTCGGCATGGGCGTCGATCTGCACGATGCCGAGAGGCTGACCCAAGGCGCGGGCTACACCCATGACCGCGCCGTAGCTGAGCGAGTGTTCGCCGCCCAGCGTGACCGGCACCTTGCCGGCGCGGACGGCCACCTCGGTGCGCAGGGCCAGACGCTCCATGACGTCCGGCAGCGGGCCTTCGCAGTCCAGCGGGGGCTCGGTGAAGATGCCTTCGACACAGGGTTCGGCATGCCCGGTGATGCGTTCGAGTTCATTGCTGGCCTCGATTATCGCGGCGGGTCCGCCTGCCGTGCCCGAGCCGTAGGAGACCGTGCGCTCCAGAGGCACCGGGATCACGCGGAACCGGGCGTCTTCGCTGCGTTCGGCCTCGGTCAGTTCGCTGTCGAGGAAAATGCTCATGAAAGCCTCTCTTTGAAGTCGTCGTAGCCGAATTGCCTGATGATCTTCAGCTCATCGGTTTCGCTGTTCCACAGGGCGATGGTGGGCAGGGGAACGCCGTTGAACGTATTGGTCTTGACCATCGAGTAATGCGCTTGATCGAGGAAGGCAAAGCGCTGCCCGATCCGCAGCGGCTCGGCCCAGGTGTAATCGCCGATCACGTCGCCCGCCAGGCACGAGGGGCCGCCCAGACGATAGGTGTGGCCGGTTTCGGCCTCGTCCATCAGGGCGGGGCGATAGGGGGCTTCGATCACGTCGGGCATGTGGCAGGTGGCCGAGATGTCGGTGATCGCCAGATCCATGCCGTTGTGTGGCAGGTCCAGGATTTCGCCCACCAGGATGCCCGCATCCAGCGCCACCGCCTCGCCGGGTTCCAGATAGACCTCGACGCCGTATTTTGTGCGGATGTGTTTGATGAAGTCCACCAGCCCGTCGCGGTCATAGTCGCTGCGGGTGATGTGGTGGCCGCCGCCGAAATTCAGCCATTCCAGGTCGTTCAGGAAAGGCGCCAGCTTCGGTTCGACCGCGGCCCAGGTGCGCGCCAGCGGTTCGAACCCCTGTTCGCAGAGCGTGTGCATGTGCAGGCCATCCACGCCTTCCAGCGCCTTGGCGTCCAACTGGCTGACCGGGGTGCCGAGGCGCGAGCACGGAGCGCAGGGGTCGTATTGCGCAACCTCGCCTTCGGAGTGTTCGGGGTTGATGCGCAGCCCGACCTGCCGCCCGGCGGCCTGAGCCTTGGCCAAGAAGCGGTCTTTCTGCGCGGGGCTGTTGAAGATGATGTGATCCGACAGGGCGAGGATTTCGTCGATGTCGGAATCCTTGTAGCCCGCGCAGAAGGTCGCGACCTCGCCGCCATATTCCTCGCGGCCCAGCCGGGCCTCGTAGATGCCGCTGGCGCAGGTGCCGCCGAGATACTGGCGGACAAGCGGGGCCAGGGCGAACATCGAAAATGCCTTGAGCGCCGACAGGATATGCGCGCCGGACCGCTCGCCGATATCGGCCAGAACCGCCAGGTTTCGCTCCACCGCTTTTTCGTCGACGACGAAGCAGGGGGAAGGGACGCGGTTCAGGTCGAAGTGGCGGAAGGCGCCGGCATCTCCGGCCTGTGTCTGCATCAATTGGGTCATGTCCGGCATCTCCTGAAAGTGGAGAGGCCGGGGGCGCTGCCCCCGGACCCCCGGGATATTTTGGGCCAGATGAAGCAGGACGGTCGCGCGGACCGCCCCGAGGGATCAGAACTCGACGGGGCCGTCGAGTTCGTGGACCTGCCAAGGCAGGCCGTGCTTGTTCAGCATGTCCATGAAATCATCCGGGTCGAGCTGTTCCATGTTCCACACGCCCGGCTCGCGCCAGTTGCCCTTCAGCACCTGTGCCGCGCCGATCATGGCCGGGACACCGGTGGTGTAGCTGACGGCTTGGCTGCCGACCTCGCGGTAGCATTCCTCGTGGTCGCAGATGTTGTAGATGTAGTAGGTCTTTTCGCCCGAACCGTCCTTGGCCTGGCCGGTGGCGATGTCACCGATGCAGGCCTTGCCCTTGGTTTCGGCGCCCAGATCGCCGGGGTCGGGCAGCAGCGTCTTCAGGAACTGGATCGGGATGATCTCGACCCCGTTATGCACCACCGGGTCGATCCGGGTCATACCGACATTCTGCAGCACCTTGGCATGGGTGATGTAGGCATCGCCGAAGGTCATCCAGAAACGGGCACGCTCGATCTCGGGGAAGTGGGTCGAGAGCGACTCCAGTTCCTCGTGATACATCAGGTACATGTTCTTCGGCCCGATGCCGGGGAAGTCGAACTCGACCTTGTGGCTCATGGCCGGCGTCACCTTCCACTCGCCGCCTTCCCAGTGGCGGGCGTCGGCCAGCACTTCGCGCAGGTTGATCTCGGGGTTGAAGTTGGTGGCGAATTCCTGATCGTTCTGGCCGCCATTGGCGTCCAGCACGTCGATCTGGCGGATCGTGTCCAGCTTGTGCTTCTTGAGCCACTTGGCGAAGACGGATGTAACGCCCGGGTCAAATCCCGAACCGAGGATCGCGGTCAGGCCGGCCTGTTTAAACTTGTCCTGATAGGCCCATTGCCAGTGGTATTCGAACTTGGCCTCGTCCTCGGGCTCGTAATTGGCTGTGTCCAGGTAGTGGCACCCGGCCTCGAGGCAGGCATCCATCAGCACCAGGTCCTGATAGGGCAGGGCAAGGTTCACCAGGATCTCGGCCCCGGTTTCCTTGATCAGCTTGACGGTGTCGGCGATCTTGTAGGCGTCAAGCTCGGCCGTCTTGATGTCGACGCCGGTGCGTTCCTTGACCGACTTGGCGATGGCGTCGCATTTCGCCTTGGTGCGGCTGGCCAGCGTGATCTCGGTGAAGATGTCGGAATTCATCGCCATCTTGTGCACGGCGGCGTGGCTGACGCCACCCGCGCCAACAACCAGTGTCTTGCCCATGGGAAAATCTCCTTTCGCCGGGGTTATTCGTAATAGGTATAGCCGTTGATGCTGTCGCGGTAAGCGCTCATCAGGGTTTTGCGGTCCTTGGCCTTGAGCGTGCCGGTCGAAATCGCCTCGTCCACCATCTTGCGGAAGGCGGCAATGCAATCGCTGGGGTCGAACTCGACATAGGACAGGACTTCGCTGATGGTGTCGCCCTCTTGCTCGTGCAGCAGGTCGAACCCGCCATCGGCGCGCAGGTCGATGGTGACGACATTGGTGTCGCCGAACAGGTTGTGCAGGTCGCCAAGGGTTTCCTGATAGGCGCCGACGAAGAACACGCCCATGTAATAGTCGCGATCTTCGGGCAGGGAATGCACGGGCAGGCTGGGCGAGACGCCGTCAGCCAAGATGAACCGGTCGATCTTGCCGTCGCTATCACAGGTGATGTCGGACAGCACCGCGCGGCGGTCGGGGGCTTGATCCAGCATCTGCAGCGGCACGATCGGGTGCAGCTGGTCGATTGCCCAGACGTCGGGCAGCGACTGGAATAGCGAGAAGTTGCAGTGATAGATATCGGCCAGCTTCTCCAACTGGTCATCCACATCAGTATCGACCTCGTCCGAGGCCGCCAGCGCCTTGATCCGTGCCATTAGCGACAGGTAGATGCGCTCGGCCCGGGCCATCTGACGCAGGTCCACGTAACCGCGGCGGAACAGGGCCCGCAACTCGTTGCGGTAGAAGGTAGCGTCGTTCCAGCATTCCTGCAGGCGGTCGTGGCTGAGATAACCGTTCACCGCCGCCAGATCTGACACAAGGTGGTGGTCGTCGGGTTCCACCTCGGGGCCGTTGGGTGCGTCATAGAGCGTGCTTTCCAGCACGTTGAACACCAGCATCGACGAGGTCGCCACCACCGCGCGGCCGCTCTCGGTCACCAGCGTGGGATGGTCCACTTCGGCTTCGTCCATGGCATAGGCCACGGTTTCCACCACATTGGCGCAGTATTCCTCGACCGTGTAGTTGATCGAGTTCTCGGTCGCCTTCTTCTCGCCCGTGTAATCGACGCCCATGCCGCCGCCCAGATCCAGGTGCGTCAGCGGCACGCCCTCGCGGGTCAGTTCGGTGTAATAACGGCAGGCCTCGCCCACGGCGCGGCGCACGTCGTTCACGTCGGGCACCTGGCTGCCCAGATGCGAATGCTGCAGCTTCAGGCAATGCAGCAGGCCCGCATCGCGCAGCTTGTCGACGACCGCGACCAGCTGATCGGTGTTCATGCCAAAGGTCGACCGATCCCCCGAGCTTTCCTGCCATTTGCCGCTGATCTGGTTGGTCAGTTTCACTCGCACGCCAAGCAGCGGCTCGATGCCCAGCTCGTTGTAAACCTCGATGACCGTGTCGGCCTCTTTCGGGCTTTCCAGAACGATGACCGTGTTGAACCCGATCTTGCGGCTGAGAATGGCCAACTCGATGAACTCTGCGTCCTTGACCCCGTTACACACGATCAGCGCCTCGGGGGCCAGACGGTGCGCCAGAGCGATCACCAGTTCGGGCTTCGAACCGGCTTCGAGCCCATAATTGTATTGCTTGCCGAACTCGACGATCCGGTCGACGACCTGCGCCTGCTGGTTCACCTTGATCGGGAACACGCCGCGATAGGACCCCTTGTAGCCGGTACGCGCGATCGCATCGCGGAAGCTTTCGTTGATGTGCGCGATCTCGCGTTCCAGATACGAGCTGATGCGCAGGATCATCGGCGCTTTGATCCCGCGCTGATCAAGGTCGTGCAGAATGCCGGGCAGGCTGATGGCCGCCGCATCGGGTGCCATGGGATTGCGCAGACCGATCTCGCCGTCCTCCGTCACCTCGATGAGACCCTTGCCCCATTTTTCAACTCCGTAGATGGAATGCGGTGCGACGGGCGTCTGTTTCAATCCAGTCAGTCCTTGCGTTGCAGGCGTGAAAATTTCGCCCGCCAATACGGCAGCTGTTCGATTCTTCCAAGTGTAATCTGTTTCGGAGGTTAGCCCAATTCAGATCACGGGTCGAATGGGAACCAGATGGTTGTCCCAGTGGACCCGAGGATGGGGCGATACCGCCGGGGTTGGCCCAGCCAAATGCCCCACATCGCCGTGCCCGGTGGTAAAGACAAAGCCGGATGGCCCAGGGCCCAACCCGCACACGTCGCTGAACGAATGGGCGCGGTCAAAACGGACCGCCTCGGCATCAAAGACGAGCAGCGCGTTGCCGCGCGGGCAGGTGATGGCGACCTGTCGTCCCTCGGCGGAAAAGGCGACACTGCCCGCATAGCCGGCTAGCGTCGCCTGTATGTCTTCCGGCACAGACAGCAGGTGGTAACGGCCACCCCGCCGATGCAGCCCCAGCAGGGCCGGCTTGTGGGAGAAGTCGCCCTGCCACTGCATTGCAAAGGCCAGCAGGCCATCCGCGCGAACGGCCAGATGTCGGATCGAATTCTTGTGCAGCGCCGCGGGGAGTTCGACCTGCTCTAGAACCGATCCGTCGAGGCTGACATAGGTCAGGTTCGAGCGCATGGTCGGCAGGTTCAGCTTGGTGCGCCCTGTGTCCGGATGGGTTTCGATGCCGCCGTTGGCGATGGCCAGAGACTTGCCGTCGGGCATCAATACCACGTCATGGGGGCCGACCCCAGACGAAGAAAACTCGCCCATCCGGGCATAGCCCTCAGCCGCGTCCCAGACGCCGATGACCCCGGTGCCTGCCTCGTAGTCGTTTTCGGTGGTGAACAAACGGCGGCCGTCGGGCGAAAACGCGCCGTGGCCGTAGAAGTGACGCCCGTCGGGCGCGTCGAGCCGGGCCAGCTGGTTCCCGGTCGCGCAATCGACCACCAGCGCAAACCGCCCCGGGCGGCGCGCGAATGCAACGGCCCGCGCGAGATGCGGATGGGCGGCGGCGGCATGCCCGCGGCCGGGCAGGGGGACCAAGAACCGCAAATCTCCCGAACTGGTCAACCCGAGCAGGCGGTACGACCCGTCGTCGAACAGCGCAGCCGACAAGAAATCGGGCGAACCGACCGCAGCCCAGCCAGGCAGGGGGGCAAGAGCGGCGGCTGCCAGACCGGCCAGAAATCCTCGGCGGCTGGTCATGGGTCAGTCTCCGTCCAGCGAATTGAACCCGGCGCTGATACCCAGGGTCGGACCCAGCTGTGCGGCGGCAAGGCTGCGGATGTCGTTGATCGACTGCCGTAGCGCCTCGACCCGAAACCGCCCCTGTGGCTCGGCCACGCCGGCCAGCGCGGGATCATCCAGCGCCTGCGCCCGGGCGATGCTGCGGGCAAAGGCATCGTCCAGCGAGGCCGCAATCTGCGGGTGGTCGGCCGCCAGTCGCGCCGCCAGATCGCGCAGCGCCACCAGCGACAGTTCCACATGCCGCAGAGACCGCAGCGATCTGCGGGCCTCGGCCCGGTTGGGGCGGGGGCGGTCGAAACTGCCCATCGGGCGGCCCAGACGGGTATCGGCCGTGAATTCGAGCCCGATGACAAGGGCCTTGTAGAGCTCCTGCAGGGCTTCGTTGGACGACCGATAGGGGCTGTCCGGCCCGGGTTGGGTAATGATGCGGGCATAGCCGTGCCAGTCCCGGTCGATGGCCCGGGTGGTGCGATGGATGTCGGCGGCGATGGCGCGGATCAACCCGCAGCGATAGGCCGCATCGCCCTGATCGGCAAAGGCCGGGTCGTACAGCATCCTCTCGAGCGCGAGGAAACCGCGCCCGGCGATCGAGGTTTCGGCAAAGGCATCGGGGTCGGCAATGGCCGGGTCTTCGGCCGCGATCATCGCCGACAGCGCCTTGGGCGTGAACCCTTTGCTGTCGGGCCAGAAGGCCAGGGCAAAGGCACGGTTACCGACTTCGGTCGGGCCGAACCGCAGGTGGCTGGCGGATATCCAGGCGTCGAAGGCGGCGTGATAGGCCGCGCGCAGATCGGCGGACCCCGGCGCGCAGTCGGCCCGTGCAGCGGCATCCAGCGTGGCCGTCGCTTCGACAAGGCGGTCGAAACGCGGCAGGATATGGGCCTTGGTTACGTCGACCAGGACCGCATCGCAGTTCTGTGCCACCGCGCAGAGCGTGATCAATGCGGAAAGGATCACGGCAATCAGGCGCATCGGTCACAGACTTTCGAGGAACCGGATCAACGCATCGCGGTCGGGCTTGGGCATGGAAACGACCGCATCGCGCGCGGCTTGGGCCTCGCCCCCGTGCCACAGGACCGCTTCGAGAAGCGAGCGCGCGCGGCCGTCATGCAGGAACTGAGTGTGCCCCGAAACCCGTTCGGTCAGGCCGATGCCCCATAGTGGCGCGGTGCGCCATTCGCGGCCCGTGGCGCGGGCCTCGGGGCGGTTGTCGGCCAGTCCCTCGCCCATGTCGTGCAGCAGCAGGTCCGTGTAGGGCCAGATCAGTTGGAAACTGTGCTCGGGCCGGTCGGGCAGGCGGTGGGTGACGAAAGCGGGCGTGTGACAGGACGCGCAGCCAATGGTGTGGAACACCTCTTTCCCGCGCAGAACCTGCGGGTCATCCACATCGCGCCGGGCGGGAACGCCCAGGTTGCGGCTGTAGAAGGCCACCAGATCCATGCCCTGCTGGTCGATCTCGAAGCTGCGTTCGTCGCCGTCACCATGCGGGGCGGCCTGGCAATCGGCCTGCGCCGGGGTGCAGTCGCCAAAGGGCGCGGGGTAGAGCGGGCTGGAAATGCCGATATCGCCGGCGAAGGCTGCGGCTGACTGCTCCATGATCGTCGGCATGCCCGCCTTAAGCCCGAACCGGCCCAGCATGGGTTCGCCGAATTCCCTCGACCACACGATGTTGGGCCGCCCCGAGATCCCGTCTCCATCGGTATCTTCCGGGTCGGCCTGGGCCAGGATGTCCTCGGCCGGGATCGCCTCGAGCAGGCCCAGACCGATCATTTGCGGCGCAACGCGCGGGCTGAGCATCGCGTCAGGGTGCAAAGGCCCATAACCCAGATCGGCCGCTCTGTAGGTGGGCTTGCGCAGCGACACGGTTTCGCCGCCGGACAACTCCACCGGTATCTCCTCGTAGGTGATGTCCAGCCGGTACTCGGCCTTGTGGCCGGGCAGGGCAAAATCCTGCATTTGGCCGCCATAGGTGGGTTCGGGCAGGGTGGCGAGATAACCCTCGATCCCTTCCGGCGCGTCTGCGGGCGTCCCGGGGATGGAAACGCGCAGGAACATCGAAATGGCGTTGTCCTCGGGTCCGGCAGGGGGGTGGCCACGCCCGTCCTTGATGTGACAGCGCTGGCACGACCGCGCGTTGAACAGCGGCCCCAGCCCGTCCGAGGTCACGGTCGAGGACGGGGCCGACACCCAGACCTTCTTGAACAGCCCGTTGCCGACCTTGAAATCCAGCTCCTGCTCAAAGCTCAGGTTGGCCGAGGGTTGCGAGAACGCATCCGCATTGGTACGAGCGCGCACCGTCGCGGCGCCTGCCGGCAGGTCTTCGTAGCGCTGGGACTGCGAGAAATCCGACGGCACCGCGGTGGCTGCGGCGATACGTGCCCTTTCAGCGTCGGTTCGGGGGAGAGGGGTCAGGTGGGTGTCCCGCAGATCCTGAGACAGGGAGGGGGTGGCTGCAAGAACGGCCACCACGAAGAGGCCCGCCTTATTCGGCCTCGTCCATTTTCGATGTATTGAGTTGCGCATAATTTGCTTCGCCAAGCCTTTCATACAGGTCAAGCTGGGTTTCGAGGAAATCGATATGCCCTTCCTCGTCCGCCATGAGTTGTTCAAACAGCGCCATCGACACAAAGTCGCCGGCCTGTTGGCAGTATTCGCGCGCTTCCTTGTGCAAGGCCCGAGCGTCGATCTCGGCCGGCAGGTCGCATTCCAGCGTTTCCTTGGTCGTCTGACCGTTACGCAGCGGGTCGAGCTTCTGCAGGTTGGGGTGGCCGCCCAGGAAGATGATCCGTGCGATCAGCTTGTCCGCGTGCTGCATCTCTTCGATGCTTTCCTCGCGGCTTCTCCTGGACATGTGGCCCCGGCCCCAGTCCTCTTGCAGGCGGTAGTGCAGCTAGTACTGGTTGACCGCCGTCAGTTCATGCCGCAGGGACGTGTTGAGGTATTCGATGACCTTTGGATCGCCTTTCATTTACGCTCTCCTGTGTTGACCCCGCACGAAGAGTACGGAGTTGCATGGGTGCCCCAAGGGTATCGGTTGTGCGTATCGTGTCGAGAAACAGTGGAATGCAGCCGCCGCAATCTGCCGATTTCCCCAGAGCGTGGTAGATTTTTCCCGGCGTGAAGATCGCTTGCGGATCTGCCGCGCTCTGGCTGGTGGCGTTTCAGTGAAAAACGGCATCAGGGTTGTCGAGGCTGTCAGACCCCTCGAACGCGATCTGGTCCAGATCCAGCGCTGTCACGATCCGCTCGATGGTCTTGGTCTGGTCGATCAGGGCGTTGACGCCCCCCATGATCAGCGCTTCGCCACCCGCATGGCCGCGTTCGAGCATCTGGTCATAGGCCAGCCCGGCTTCGGCCGTGGTCTTGATCCGGCCCAGGGCCTGCATCGTGTTGGCCAGCTTGGTCTTCATCTCGTCGTCCAGTTCAGGGGCCGAGGCCAGAACCAGATCCGACAGGGAGGGACCGGAAACCAACGTGCCGTCGATGCGGACATAGCTGCCCAGATACACGTTCTGGATGCCCAGCCCGTCATAGTAGTGGCTGTTGTGGGTGTTGTCCGAGAAACAGTCATGTTCCTCTTCCGGGTCGTTCAGCATCAGGCCCAGGCGCATCCGCTCACCGGCTTGTTCGCCGTAGGACAGCGACCCCATCCCGGTCAGAATCGCGGTCAGACCAGCGCCTTCATTTTCGAACAGGGCTGCGCGGGCGGCGCCGCCATCGTGCCATTGGGTGGCCATCCATTCCAGGTCATTGACCAGCAGATCGGTTGCGGCCTGAAGGTATTGCGCACGCCGGTCGCAGTTCCCGTTGGTGCAGGCATCGCCCTGCGCATAGTCAGTCCACGGGCGGTTTCCGGCGCCGGGACCATGGCCGTTCATGTCCTGTCCCCACAGCAGAAACTCGATGGCGTGATATCCGGTGGCCACGTTGGCCTCGATCCCGTCCGCCTCGTGCAGGGTTTCGGCCAGCAGAGTCGGGGTGATCTCGCTTGCATCGATGGTTTCTCCCGACAGTTGGAAGGTCGGGTTGGCGATCACGTTCAGGGCCGCAAGCGCGTTTTCGTCGGTGGCCCCGCCATAGGCCGCATCGACATAGTCGATCAGGCCTTCGTCCAGCGGCCAAGCGTTCACCTTGCCTTCCCAGTCATCGACGATCGGGTTGCCGAACCGAAAGACCTCGGATTGTTGATAGGGCACCCGAGCCGCGATCCAAGCCGCGCGAGCGGCCTGCATGGTCTGGGCCGAAGGGCGTTCGATCAACGCACCCACGGCCGCCCGCAGGCGGTTGGCTGCGGTCAGGCTGTCTTCGTAAGTGGCTTGGGCGATATCGGCATAGGTGTCCAGCACGGCTGAGGTCGCCGGAGCGCCTCCGGCTGATGCGGCCGAGGCGATCAGCAAGGTCAAGGTGCTGGCGGCGGAAAGAAAACGGGGCATATTTTCGGAGTCCTGTTTCAATGAAAATTCGGCGCGCGAAGTCGATGCGCGGCACCGAATTACTGAGTTAAATTGTCAGGTATGTCAATCTGAGTTTTTTTGTCAGCTTTTTGGGCGCGGCGATGCCGGGGCTTTGCATGGCGCGCCTCACTCGCCTCCCCATATCCGGCTAGGCTGAGACCCGCCGTTCTTTATTGCCTGACGGTCCGGGCCGGGTAGAATGATACGGTGATTTCGGGGTGAGTGGTGCCGGTCGTGTTCAAGTATCTGGTGGTTTCTTTGCTGGTTCTGTCCACCGCATCCCGGGCGCAGGAGGCCAAAAGCGAAACGGGTCCCGCAACGCTTAAGATCGGCATCCACGCCATGGACCTTACACTGTCTCTCTCGGTGCCCGGTCTGGATATCGTCGGCTTCGACCTGCCCGCGGGCGACAATGCCCAGCGGGCCCAGGTGGCGGCGGCGGTCTCGGAACTCTCGCGACCGCTGAAACTTTTTGTCGTGGCGCCCGAGGCGGACTGCGTCACGGTTTCCGCCAATGTGGCGCTTGTCGAAACGCCCGGCGGCGAGGGCCGCAAGGCGCCCGAGTTCGAGGCCGAGTATTTGATCCGTTGCCGCGACATCAGCGCGATCAGCGCCCTGCGCACCGCCTATTTCGACCGATTCCCCAAGGCCCGCCGTCTGGTTGTGCTCGTCCGGTCCGAAACCGGCACGCGACGGTTCGAACTGACGCCCCAGAGTCTGGCAGCCGATCTGTCCGGGTTGACCTGACTCCAGCCATTCGGGTTCTAGGTCCTTTCGTGAAAGATGAAGCCTAAAAAGTTCAGCAGAATTTGCGCGGCCAGAATCTGGGTGCTTTCCGTTGGGTCATAGGCCGGAGCAACCTCGACCAGGTCGATGCCGACGACATTGCCGTGGCGGGCCAGCCCCTGAAGCAGTTCCAGCACATCATAGTACAGAAATCCGCCATGGCTGGGCGTTCCGGTGCCTGGCGCGATCGAGGGGCAGAAGGCGTCGATATCGATCGTCACATAATACCGTGCCCCGGCGGGAATGCGGTCGAGAACTGCTGGTGTTCCCAACTTGCGCACTTGCCGGACCGACAGGATGTCGGACCCGCGGGCGCGTGCGTCTTCGTATCCGTCCCGAGCGGTGGACGAGACGTTGCGAATGCCCAGTTGCGTCATGCCCGAGACATAGGGCTTCTCGATCGCGCGCCGCATCGGGTTGCCGTGTCCGGCCGTCACGCCGTGCCGCTCGTCCACAAAGTCCAGATGGGCGTCGATCTGGATCACATGGATCGGTCCGTTGCGGGCGCAATCATCGGCAAAGGCGTTGATGCAGGGAATGTTGACCGAATGATCGCCGCCGATCACGACCGGCAGCGCGTCTGCCTTCAGTATCTTGCGCACCCCGTGTTCGATGTTGGCATGGCTGGCTTCGGTTCGCGTGTGGATGATGTCGGCATCGCCCAGATCGACGATGCGCACGTCGCTGCCCAGATAGGTGGCGTCGTCTTCGTGGTCATAGGCGCCTGCATGGCCAAAGCTGAACAGGGTCGAGGCCTCGCGCACCGCCCTCGGGCCGAAACGGGCGCCACTGCGGTACTGGCACCCAAAGTCGAAAGGAGCGCCCAGAATGGCTACATCCGCGTCGATCCGGTCCCAATCCTGCACATAGGGTTTCTTCGCAAAGGTCGGAATGCCCACGAAAGGCAGGTTCAGGCGACCGGTCTCGTATCCGTGATCTGACATCTTGGCTCCGTTTGTTGCGTGCGCTGGCGGCGATCACGAGGCTAACAGCAACGTTGGCGCAATCAACACGCCTGTCGCGGGCGGATCCTGAGCAGACATATAAGGAACAAATATCAGTGATTTTGCTGCCATTATGCATTAATCTAGCGCGATATGGCTCATTTAGCCTGTGCGTAATTTGAAGGTGGCACTTTCATTTGCCGGTCCGCGGGTCTGGGCCTTACGATTGGGCAGATCCGCCGTTTCCGATTTCTGGAACGTGAAAACCCGACACAAGAGATTGCGCCATTTGTTTGGGGAAGGGAACGGCCATGACCACGGAAGCGATTTCAAATTCTAAGCCGATCAACGCCACTGCGGAAGACTGGGGCAAGATCTTTGCCGTTCTGCCCAGCGAATTGGCCAAGAATAACCCCGACCAGTTGCAGAGCCGTTTTGAATTGTTCGAGGTGACCGAGGATGCGGTCCTTGCGCCGGACGGAATGTATGTCGTGCTGGACGGGATCGTGAAGCTGCGGCAGGGCGGGGTCAACCTGGCGACGGCCGATGATGGTGACTATTTCTATGAGGAACATCTTGAAATCCCGGATCTCCCTGTCAGCTTGCAGGCCGTCGCGCTGCCGGGGACGCGGATCGCCTATCTCTCGCGCGGCAAGTGGCATGAAATTCCGTCCGAGATCCGCGCCGAGTGTTTCGCG
The DNA here is from genome assembly GCF_059612985.1 of Ruegeria sp. BHSC043. NCBI lineage: Bacteria > Pseudomonadati > Pseudomonadota > Alphaproteobacteria > Rhodobacterales > Roseobacteraceae > Ruegeria > Ruegeria sp. BHSC043. Next base: position 131,471 of record NZ_JBXWRS010000005.1, read on the forward strand.
ACCCTGTTCGGCGATCTGGTCAGTGTGCACCTGCAGAATTTCCAGCAGCCGATCAACTGCTGCAGCGTGACCGCGGCCGCGCTGAGCATGTCCGCGCTGGGCTTCAGTTGCGAGGTGAACGACATTTTCCGTGTCTGCGAACTACCCACCAGCTTTGTCGTCAATGACGGCATCTCGCTGGGTGAACTGTTCGACGTGGCCTGCACCTATATCCATTCGCAGGGTCTGCGCGACCTGGTGCAGGTCCAGGCCTATTTCATGGACGAGGCCACGACCTCAGTGCCGCTGCTGCTTGAGGCGATTGACGAATCCAATCGCCTGGGCGGGGACAACGACATTCTGGTGGCGAATTTTCAGGTTGGGGTCGCGCATGGCAAGCCCACCATGCCCGGCGGCCATTTCGCGGTGATCGCCAAGTGCAACCCCAGCACCGGTCTGGTGCACATGATGGACGTGCATCCCGAAAAATACGGCAAGCTGTGGGTCACCACGATCGACCGCTTGTACGCAGCCATGTCCGACCGAGACGGCACGTCGATGCGGGCGCGCGGTCTGTTGCGGTTTTCCGCGCGCGAGGCGGTCAAGACCACGTTGCAGACCTTCCGTCAGGACTGCAACTACGTGGACAGCACCCGGTATCTGGCCCGAGACCCCAAGAAACGCCGCAACCTGTTCCGGCGGGCCAGCCCGAACATGAACAGTCTAGGCGTTCTGGCCGAAAGCCTGCAGATTCTTGGCGATGTCCAGGTCACCGAAGACAAGCTGCTGATCGCGACCCAGACCTCGTACACCGAGGCGCTGAGCCGGGTATCGACCGCCAAGAAGATGAGCGAGATGGCCCAACGGTATCTGGCCGGCACTTCCGAGGTGCATATCGGCAGCACGTTCCGCAGCTATGCGGAGCGACCCGGCAAGGACAAAAGATCGCCGCAAGACTGGTTCCGGGATCAGCTGCGCAGTCTGAACGAACATGAGGGGCGCCACCTGATGATCAACATCGACTTCAACCGCGTGTTGGGGTTCGAGGTGATCCGGCCGCCTGAAAACGTGTTCCGCGAGACGGCGCTGCTGGAAGAGTTCTGGTGCCTGTGCATCGCCTATGACGAAAAGGCCGACCTTGTCACCGTCGTCGACATGAGCCCGGCCACGTCGCAGGTCTGGCAGGCGCCGCGGGGGCATATCTTTCGCGGGCTGCGCGACCTGAAGAGTCCGGCCATGCTGGTGATCGAGGAGACCCAGCCCCCGGAAGACCCCAGCGACGTGGCGCGGATTGTCCGAGAGAACCCGCTGGTTCTGTTTTACGAGGACGAGGACCCGTGGTCGCATATGTTGAAGAACATCCTGGCCAATATCGGCGCGACCTCCGTTAGGCTTGTCGATGTCGCTGGGCACGGGGCCAATGCCATGAAAATGCGCCGGCAACTGGTGGCGGAAAGTGGCAAGGAAAAGGTGCCTTATCTTTTCTTCAAGGGGAAATGTCTGGGCAAGCGCAGCGACATCGTCGACATGATCTTGGACGGCAGCCTGCAGGAAGAGATGAAGAAGGCTGGTCTGCCGGTCTTGCTGCGCCAAGAGTCGCCGAGCCTCGACAAGAACATCTTCGGCTACCCCAAGGGCGGGTTGACCGCGCCGCCGAACGGGCGGCGGAACGTTCTGTTGTGCGCCTGCGGCTCGTCCGCGGCCGACAAGGTGCCGGAACTTGTCGCCCGGATCACCAAGGCGGGCCACAACGTGAAACTGATCCCCTCGGTCGCCGCCGAGAAATTCTTTCGCGACATCGGATCCGACAAGGACGCCGAGGCCCGGAAAGCAAAGCGGAACCGCAAAAAGTCCAAGACCCAGAAGGTCGAGGACTACATCACCCACAACGATTACTACCGTGACGATGACGAGTGGAATTTCCGCTATACCGAGTTTGCCATGCCGTTGCGCGCCTCGCATCTGGCTTTGTGCGACTGGGCCGATTGCGTGATCGTCGCGCCGGTCACCTGCAACACGATGGGTAAAATCGCCAACGGCATTGCAGACAACTTGCTGACCTCGGTTTTTGTGGCCTGGCAGTACCGCAACAAGCCGGCGATCCTCTGCCCGGCCTGTAATACCAACATGTGGAACAACGTCACCACCCAGAAAAACGTCGAAAAGCTGCGCGATCTGGGGATCGATCTTGTCGGTCCCCGCAAAGGGCGCCTTTCGAACGGGATGATGGGCATCGGAATGATGGCCACGCCCGACCAGATCATGGAGGTGTTGGAAGAAGCGTTCGAAGAGCTGGAAAACCACGAACACAACATCTGCAAATGGGCGCAGGAGGCCGCGGCTTCGGATGATTTCAAGCGGTGGGAACCCGTGCTCAAGGCCATCGACGACGGGATTGCCGGCATCGACATCGTGGACGACAACAATGGCGACACGCTGCTGCACTATGCAGCCGGCGGCGAGGGCGAACTGACCGAGAACGGGCAGGACCTGGGCAAGCCGGACATCGAGGCCGCCAAGGCTCTGATCGCCCGCGGTATCAACGTGAACGCAACCAACGATCACGGCTTTACCAGCCTGCATGTGGCGGCGATGAACAACTCGGCCGAGATGGTCGCAACCCTGCTGGCGGCGGATAGCATCGATGCAAGCCCGCTGATCCATTTCCTGCAGGATCCGGTGCGTTCCAGGGGCATCAGGGTGTCGGACGAGATCCGCGCAATGTTGGAAAACTGGGCCAACACCCATGGCCTGTCAGAGCCGGAAGAAGTGGAAGACGAAGACGACCTGATCGAAGACCGCGAGAAGACCTATCTGTACTTCACCTACGGATCGCTCAAGAAAGGATTTCCGAACCACGACGCGCATGCGGATGTGCTGGATGATCTGGTCGGGCCTGCGATCACCCGGCAGCCGATGCCCCTGATCGTTCCCAAGGAGCCGTTCTGTGACAACCCGAACTGTGCCTATCTGCACCGCATGGCCACGCTGGTCGACCGCAAGGGCACCGGGCGTCCGATCAAGGGCGAGGTCTATCGGGTCACCTCGGGCGGGTTGAAGGAGTTGGACAAGCTCGAGGGCTTTCACGGGCCGGGCGCGGCCGAAAACGTCTATGTCCGCAAGCGGATCAACGTTCTGATGGATGGCGTGAAAAAGCCCGCCTATGTCTATGTCATCGCCAATCCGGAAAAATACCTGGCCGATCTGGAGCGCGGCGCGTCCGAGTTGGTGGACGAGTATACGATCGACATGGCGACGGGCACACTGAAGCCGGGGTACGAGGCGGTGACCTAACCGCTCTGGTGCGCCACTGCCGGGGGCGCGCCGGTGGCCGGTCGCGCCTTCACGCTGAGGTTCCAGCCGGTGATCGCGATCATGCAGATCAGGACGAAGGGCCAGAAGGCGGCCTTTGGGATCAGATTGTCCCTGTAGTGGATGACCCACAGCGACGGCGCGGATTCCGAGGCGAACAGATAGGTGTTCACCGAGACAGCCAGCAGCATGAAATACATCAGGAAAAAGAACGATTCCATGTAGATGACCGGCGACCCGGCAAAGCCTTCGCGCAGTTGCACATGAGCCAGCAGGATCACGAAGAACAGGACCGAGCAGGTTCCGATCACGCCCGATGTGCTGAAATCGTGCCGCTCGACCAGGCTGGGCTTGCGCGTAACGGTCATCACCGCGCCGAACAGCAGCATCGTCACCACGATCAGCGGAATCATGTGCACCACGAAAGCGTTGGCGAAATTGCGTTTGATGACGAAATTATAGTGCAGTTCCGGAAGATTGGTCTGAAACTCGTTCTCGCCGATGCCCAGCGTCGTATCCAGATCGGACAATTTGTAGTCGAAATAGGTGTTCTCACGCTCCCACGTCCCCATGACGATGCGGTTGTCGATGCCAAAGATGTCCTGCGGTCCCGTGGCGGGGTAGGCGGTGAAATCCGGTACCAATGCCACGTTGACGTCGAAGCGCCCCGGCCAGAACCGGACCCAGACGGTTTTGTGATCGAACGGATAGCTGGTGTAGTCGAAAGACTGGCGCAGGGTCTGTTCGAAATACCACCCGATCAGCGTACTGCCGTCCCTTTTCATTCGGTAGGCCTCTTGGATCACGCCATTCGCGACATCGACCGCTTCGGGCAGGAGAAAGCCCACCTCGTCCCGGTCCGGCCGGATCGCATCGTGTTCGCCATCCAGATAGTGTTGCCAGACATAGCCCGAGACCCGCACGTCGCTGGCGCCTTCGAAGCTGAAGCTCTTGATGAAGATGCCGGTCTTGACCCGCAGGTCCGGCGCGTTGTCCAGCCCGGCTAAAATGGTATCGACGGCGGCCACATCCGGCAATTGCGTTGGATCGTTGTCAAACCGGTTCAACGCGACCCAGAGCTTGAACAGAACCAGCATCAAGACGGCGGACAGGATGCCCGACAACAGCCAAACCTTTTTTTCGATCGTCATCCGGGCCCTTTCGGTCTGATGTATCTGTCACTCCGCGGGTTCCGGCGCCAGGAAATCCAGGCTGCCGGTCAACGACCGCGATATGCCCATCTGTGCGAACCCGGATTGCAGCGCGTCGAATTCCGCATGGGTGCGGGGGTCCATCCCGGCGCGTCCGGCCTCGGCCAGAATACGGGTCTGGCGGATGGACAGATCGACCATCGGCAGGGGCTCCGAGGCGGTAAAGGTCGCAAGATCGTCGGCGAAGGCAACCGCGCGGTCCCACTCGTGCCGCGCCAGCATCACCGCGCTGGCGTCGGTATAGAAATGCAGGTGGCTGTGGCCCACGCAACCCTCGGCGATGATGGCGGCGCCCTGCGCCAGCAGATCGTCTTGCCGATCGGGATCATCCAGCGCCAGCGCCAGTGCCGAAAGGGCTTTGGGGCCGACGAAGTTGCGTCCGTGTTCCAACGCGATGTCAACGGCCTGTCCCCCCGTTTCGCGCGCCGCGCTGACCTCTCCGATATAGGCCTGAGTCCGGGCAAGATGCTCCAGCGCCTGCGCCTCAAGCCGTTTGGCCCCAACGCGCTGGGCGATCGCGGCAGATTGGGCGAATGCGTCACGCGCGCCGTCGAGGTCTCCCTGAAAAGTACAGGCCACACCCAGACAGGTCTGGGCCACGCATTCGGGGACGAAGGCAAAGTATTTCTGGCTGATCTCGATGGCTTCCTGCGCGTCGGCGCGGCCCTGGGCGACGTCTCCGGAGTAGCTGCGGGCAACGCTCAGATTGTGCAGGTTGGCGGCCAGATCGCGCACCAGACCGTGTTCGCGTGCCCGCTCGACCGCCTGCGTGTAAAATGTGGCAGCCGTCTGCATGGTGGCGTTCATGAAATTGGCGTCGCCAAAGCCGCTGAGCGCACCGACCTCCAGCCGCGCCGATCCCAGCTTGCGGGCCAGCTTCAGGGCGATTTCGTTGCTGTCCATGGCGTCCTGAACCCGGCCGAGCGGGAAATAGATGTTGCCCCGCACATAGTTGATCTGCGCCAGATCCCGTTCCAGACCGCTGCGTCTGGCGGCGGCTTCGGCAATCTCCAGGCTGTTCAGCGCATCCTGATACCGGCTGGCCTGACGGGCGGCCTGGGCCAGGCCGATATGGACCCGGCAGATCTGTTCGTCGCTGTCGGCCAGCGCCGCCGCTTCGCTGAATTCCCGCAGGGCGTCGTCGGAAAGCCCCTGCAGCCGGTGGATTTCGGCGCGCGCGCAGTACAGGTCCAGCCGAACGTCCGGCGAGGCAGGCAATTCGAGGGCGCGCTCGATCAGGGGATTGGCATCGTCGAACTGGAACGACTGGATCAGGTTTTCTGCCGCCTCCAGATAGGCCAGGGCCGCATTCGGGGCGCCGGCCCGGTCCAGATGCCTTGCCCGCAAGGTGGCGTCTTTGCCTTCGTACCACCGGGCGGCCTGTTCATGCAGCCGGGCGCGTTCGGATTTGACCAGCGTCGCGTACGAGCCGTCGCGGATCAGGGCGTGAGCGAACATCAGATCGGACCCGGTTTCGCGGATCAGCGCGGTGCGGGTCAGGGTCGAGATGTCCAGTTGATCTTCGCCCAGCAGAAAGCTCAGAACCTCGGGCGAGAACCGTTGCCCCAGAACCGAGGCCGACTGGATCGCCGCCCGGCTGCTCCGGTCCAGCCCGTCCAGCCGCGATTGCACGATACCCTGGATGCTGCCCGGAACGGTTTCGCGGGTCAGGGCATCGATGTTGCGCAGCAATTGTTCAAGAAACAGGGGGTTGCCGCCCGCACGCTGAACGCAGGTTTCCAGAAGCGCGGGGTCGATGGCAGTGAATTCCTCGACCAGCATGCGGGCCTGCGCGTCACCCATCGGGGACAATTCCAGTTTCGAGATCAGCGCGCCGTCGGTGGCCATTTCCCAATCGCGATCAATCGGATCGCCTTCCACCCGACTTGTCATCTGAAGGACACAGGGCAGATCCCGCGTTGCCGAAGCGATCTGGCAGCATTGGGTCAGGATCTCGGGCGAGGCCCAGTGGATGTCCTCGACCTGGATCAGCAGGGGGGTCTCGCGGCTGCGGGCCCTCAGCAGATCTTCGATTACCTGACGCCGGCCGCGCATGCGCGCGGCGTTGTCCATCGCCGCATACACCTCGGCCAGGCCGGGCTCTTGTTCGAGGTCGAGCAGGGCGCTCAGATGGGCCGAACCGGCCGGGCTGACCCAGCCCCGGTCGATGGCTTGCCGGACGGCGTCGGCTCCTGCACCGCGGGCGTCCGATGGGTCCAGTCCCATCAGGCTGCGGGCGATGGACTGGATGGCGGAATGCCCTTCGCGGGTCCCGAAATCCATCACCACGCCGGAATGCACGGCGTAGGACAGGCTTTCGGCCAGGTCCGCCACCTGTTCGGAAAAGTGGGTCTTGCCGATGCCGGGTTCGCCCAGAACGATATGCACCTCGCCCTTGCCGTGTTGCTTGCAGCGGTCGAATGTGGCCGAGAACAGCGACAGCTCGCGGGCGCGTCCGATGAACTTGTGCCGGCGCGCGCGGATGTTCCGGGTCAGGCGATCCAGGCGCCAGACTTCGACATCCTTGTTCAGGCCCTTGATGGCCTTCGTGCCGATCGCCTCGCCGACGAACAGCGGCCCCAGGGCCCTCTGGATGTCGTGCGACACCAGTGTCTCGCCCGGGGCCGAGATATCGGTCAGGCGCGAGGCCAGGTTCACGCCGTCGCCCGTCACCGTGTATTCGGTATGGGCCGCGCTGCCGGTGTTGCTGGCGATGACCTGCCCCGAGGCGATGCCGATATGGCACGACAGCGGCGGGTCCAGCGTGGGCAAGGCGGCGTGGATCTCCAGCGCGGCGCGTGCGGCCCGTTCGGTGTCGTTGGTATGCGAGATCGGTGCTCCGAACACGGCCATCACGGCGTCGCCGATATGCTTGTCGATCCGGCCACCGTACTTTTCGACCGCGCGATCGACCTTGCCGAAGAATGCGTTCAAAAGGGCGTGGATGTCCTCGGCGTCGCGCTCGCTGGACAGTTTCGTGAACCCGGTCAGGTCGGCGAACAGAACGGTGACCTGCCGTCTCGCCGGTTCCGGCGCGGTCGCAGGCTGGTAGGGGGTAACGGTTTCGGGTTCATCCAGTTCGGCGATGGCGCGCAGCAGCCGCCGGCGGTCGCCCACGGCGGTGACGCCGATCTCGCGCAGGTCCTCTCCCGTCAATTCGGGAAGGATCGCCAGATCGATCTTGTTGTCCGTGAACGCCTGGGCGTAGTCCGACAACCCAAGCGCGCTCAGCCATTCCTTCAGGTCGCCAGACATCGGGGCCCTCAGAAGCATCCACCCAAGCTCAGCCTAGACCAGAACACAGGGCCGAGTCTGCATTTTTCGTGCCATAGGCGCATGATGTCTATGCATTTACTAGGGCGCCCTTCCCGAGACCGAGCCATACCTACAGGCAGATTCCAAGCTCTCAGCCTTGCAAAAACCTGAGTGCAGGCCTGTCGATTCGCCAGGGCAATACCGGCTGCGACCTGATCCAGATCAAGTCGACATTGACTCGCGCAGACTATGCACGCAGCACGAACGGAGTACCACGCATGTTGAACAAACCGGTGGGCGGCACGTGTCTGCAGTCGCAAGCAGGCGGGCGTTCCTGACGGTGCGCCTGTCTTGCGAAGACGACGGAGCAATGTGGCCGCCGGGAGCGGACCGCGACAATTTCCCCGATCTCTAAACGAGCTGCGGCGACTGTGTCGCGGCTTGCCCCGAGAAGGGTCTGGTGCTGAACGCCCGCGCCTGCCGGTTTTCCAGCCGCAGGATGCGGGCTGTACCTTCTGCGGCGACTGCACCAATGTGTGCAAGACCAAGGCGCTGGACCTGGCCCGGTTTGCCTATGGCCGTGGCGCGCGCAGGTGGCCGCTACCAGCCTGTCTATGAACGCGGTCAGCTGCCGGATCTGTCAGGACTGTTGCGACCAGGGCGCCATCGGGTTTCGTTTGAAGACCGGCGGATTGGCCGACCCCGTCCTGAACGAAGACGCCTGCATCGGCTGCGGAGCCTGCGCCACCGCATGTCCTGCGGGCGCGATCACGTTGCAGCGGGCACAACATCTGGAGGCCGCCGAATGAATATCTGCGGATGCCTAGGTCATGTCGCGCCGACCTACACCGCCTCGGCCCGGTCGGCAATTGCCGGGTTCGACGGGGTCGAAATCCATGCCGAGGCCGAGGATGGCCGGTTCGTGGTGATCGTCGAGGATACGCCCGAACGCCTAGCCTCGGAGACGATCATGGACCTGCACCAGATCCCCGGGGTCGTGTCCCTGACCTATCACCATTTCGAAGATCTCGCGGAGACCCGCCCGCGTCCTGAAACTCCCAGCCAAGATTCCAGCCGGCGGCCCTCGTCATGACCATTACCGAATCTCGCCGCACGTTTCTGAAAGCAACTGCCGCCGCCGCGACAGCTTCCGCGGCCGGTATCCCGCTGGCAACGGGCCAGGCTGCGGCCCAAGTCGCCAATGCTGACATCCGCTGGGACAAGGCACCGTGCCGGTTCTGCGGTACGGGCTGCTCGGTTCTGGTGGGCAACAAGGATGGCCGCGTGGTCGCCACCCAGGGCGACCCTGACGCGCCGGTGAACCGGGGGCTGAACTGCATCAAGGGCTATTTCCTGTCCAAGATCATGTACGGCAAGGACCGTCTGACCACCCACTGCTGCGCAAGTCGAACGGCGTCTACGACAAGAACGGCGAGTTCTAGCCCGTCAGCTGGGACGAAGGCTTCGACGTGATGGCCCAGAAGTGGAAAGAGGCGCTGGTCAAGAAAAGTCCGACCAGCGTGGGCATGTTCGGCTCAGGGCAGTGGACCGTGTGGGAGGGCTATGCCGCGGCCAAGCTGATGAAGGCCTGGTTCCGATCGAACAACATCGACCCGAACGCGCGGCACTGCATGGCCTCGGCCGTGGTGGGCTTCATGCGCCCTTCGGCATCGACGAACCCATAGGCTGCTATGACGACCTCGAACATGGCCGAGATGCACCCGATTCGGTGGTCGCGCCTGACTGATACGCGCCTGACCAAGCCGGCGCGCAGGTGCATGTGCTGTCCACCTTCGAGCACCGCTCGCTCGAGCTGGCCGACAACGGCATCATCTGCAAGCCGCAGACCGACCCGGCGATCCTGAACTACATCGCCAACTACATCATCCAGACCGGCGCGGTGAACGAGTAGTTTGTCAAGAACCACATCAACACTACCAAGACCGCCACCGACATCGTCTACGGCCTGCGCGAGACCAACCCGCTGCAACAGGCCGCCGCGCATCCGGACTCGGGCAAGCTGGAGCCGATCTCGTTCGAGAAATATGCCGCCTCGGTCGCCGATTACACGCTGGAATACGTGTCCGAACTGTCGGGCGTGCCGGCGAGCCAGCTCGAGCAACTGGCCAAGGAATATGCCGATCCGAACCGCAAGATCGCCGAGACCAATTGGAACATCCCCGCAGGCACCATCCCGGCCAAGCTGGGTTTCCACGCGGTTCTGCAGCACCGCAAACTGAAGGATGGCGACCTGAACGTCTATTGGGTGCCGTGCAACAACAACATACAGGCCGCGCCCAACATGAACGAAGAGGGCGATCCCGGCTATCGCAACCCCGACAACTTCATCGTCGTGTCGGACCCGTACCCGACCGTCACCGCGGTTTCGGCCGACCTGATCCTGCCCACCGCCATGTGGGTCGAGAAGGAGGGCGCCTATGGCAACGCCGAACGCCGCACCCAGTTCTGGCGTAAGCAGGTCAAGGCCCCCGGGCGATGCCAAGTCGGACCTGTGGCAGCAGATGGAGTTCTCGAAACGCTTCACCGTCGAGGAGGTCTGGGACGAAGAACTGCTTGCCAAGATGCCCGAGCATCGCGGCAAGACCCTGTTCGAGGTGCTGTTCGCCAACGGTAAGGTCGACAAATATCCGCTGTCGGAGACCGCTGAAGGGGTCCACAACGACGAACCCGAGCATTTCGGGTTCTAAGTCCAGAAGGGCCTGTTCGAGGAATATCCCAGCTTTGGCCGCGGCAAGGCGCATGACCTTGCACCGTTCGAAACCTATCATCAGGCGCGCGGGCTGCGCTGGCCGGTCGTGGACGGGAAAGAGACGCTCTTTCGCTTCCGCGAAGGCTATGACCCGTATGTGCCCGAAGGCGCCGAGGTGAAATTCTATGGCCACAAGGACGGCAAGGCCAAGATCATCTTTGCGCCCTACAAGCCGGCGGCCGAGGAGCCGGACGAGGAATACGATCTGTGGCTGTGCACCGGCCGGGTGCTGGAGCACTGGCATTCCGGGGCGATGACCCGCCGCGTGCCCGAGCTGCACCGCGCCTTCCCCGCCGCCGTGGTGTTCATGCACCCCGAGGACGCCAAGGAACGCGGCGTGCGCCGCGGGCAAGAGATCGTGCTGTCCACCCGCCGCGGCGAGGTGATCAGCCGGGTCGAGACCCGCGGGCGCAACAAAGTGCCGCGTGGCCTCGTGTTCATGCCGTGGTTCGGCGAGGGCCAGCTGACCAACAAGCTGACACTGGATGCGACCTGTCCGTTGTCGAAAGAGACGGACTTCAAGAAATGCGCCTGCAACGTTGAGCGGGCGTAAGGGCAGGGGTCGCAAAGGTCGGGTGTGATGTCTTTGGTCGGCAAACTTCTTTCGCCGCAACGGCGCCGGTTCCTGCAGGATTCGGCGCGCGCGGCGGGTGGCTGTCTGGTCGCCGGGTCGTTGCTGGCCTTTCTGGCCCGCGACGCACGCGCCCTGCCGGCCGAGGCCCTGCGGTCGCCGGGGGCGTTGCCCGAATATGGCTTTCTGGACGCCTGCATCCGCTGCGGGCTGTGCGTCCGCGACTGTCCCTGTGAAACGCTGGAGCTGGCCGAGTTGGGTCTCGATGCGGTGGCGACCGGCACGCCGTACTTCATCGCCCGCTACGTGCCCTGCGAGATGTGCGAAGACATCCCCTGTGTCGCGGCCTGCCGGACCGGGGCGCTGGACAACCTTGCCGCACCGGGCGGGTACGAACCGGGTTACAACCTTCCAGGGGCAGGCCAATGACGGCGCGCGCGCATATGCCCGTCGGGCACGAGGCCCGCGAGGTCAAAGGATGGGTCGGCGCGCATCGTTTCCTGCTGCTGCGGCGCTTCAGTCAGGTTTTCTTTCTGGCGCTGTTCCTGCTGGGGCCGTGGTTCGGCATCTGGATCGTCAAGGGCACGCTGGCCGGATCGCTGACGCTGGACCTGCTGCCGCTGACCGATCCGTTCATCCTGCTGCAGGAGCTGGTGGCTGGCCACTGGCGCTGATCCGCGGGCTGATCGTTCTGGTGGCCTATGCGCTGATTGGCGGGCGGGTCTGTTGTTCGTGGGTGTGCCCGATCAAACCTGTTACGGACGCCCCGCATTGGCTGCACCGTCAGCTGGACCTGCCCAAGGGTTGGCAGCCCAAACGCAGCACCCGGTTGTGGATACTGGTGACGGTTCTGATCGTGTCGGCCATGACCGGCGTGATCGCATGGGAATTGGTCAACCCCATCACCATGCTGCACCGCGGGCTGGTCTTTGGCATGGGTTTTGTCTGGGCGATGGTCGTGGCGATCTGTGTCTTTGACCTGTTCGTGGCCCGGCATGGCTGGTGCGGCCACATCTGCCCGGTCGGCGCCTTCTACGGCCTGATCGGCGCCAAAAGCCTTCTGCGGGTCAGCGCCACCAATCGCGCCGCCTGTGACGACTGCATGGACTGCTATGCTGTTTGCCCGGAAAACCAGGTGATTTCGCCCGCACTAAAAGGCAAGCCGGGATCCAGCCCGCTGATCCTGTCGCCCGATTGCACAACATGCGGCCGCTGCATCGATGTGTGCTCGGTCGATGTCTTCAAACTTACCCACCAGTTCGATGACGCCGTCGTCGCGCCACCCGATCCAGCCGCCGCGCCTCGGGCGTGTGCCGCCAGACCTGTATAAGGGAGTGCCAAGATGAGAAAATCGATAGCGACAGGCGCAATGGCCCCGAGCCAGTGCTTCTTGTGGGTGGGCTTGCCTTTGCGCAATCCGCCAAGGTGTCGACCTTGCGCGGTGCGGATGTGAAGGAGCCCGTCATCCTGGACGAGGTCCACCGCAACGTCGAGGGCCGCATGCAGCGCAACTATCGCCAGCAGCCGGCGTTGATCCCGCACAAGATCGTCCAGTAGCAGATCGACATCCGCACCAATCAAGGCCTGTCTTGCCACGACTGGACCAAGGCCGGTGAGCGCAACGCGCCGACCCTGTCGATGACCCACTATCTGGATCGCGAAGGCAACGAGCTCGATCAGATCGCGGGCACTCGGTATTTCTGCAACCAGTGCCACGTGCCGCAGGCGGATGTGCCAGCCCTGATCGACAACCTGTTCCAGCTCTCGGCCGGAAACTGATCCAGCTTCGGACTGAAAGGAGCACCCGAAATGGCAGACTCTCCTGAAAAGCGCGGCTTGATCGGCCGCATCTGGGCGTGGATCTGGACACCGGCCGCCGCGTTCAGCGCAGGCTTTCTGGTCTTGGCGGGCTTTCTGGCCGGCATCCTGTTCTGGGGTGGTTTCCACTGGACGCTTGAGATGACGAATACCGAAGAATTCTGCGTCTCGTGCCACACGATGGAAACCAACCTTGGCAATACCGGGAAACGATCCACTACAACAACCACTCCGGCGTACGGGTCATCTGTTCCAATTGCCACGTGCCCAAGGAATGGAGCTTTAAGATCGAAGCCAAGATCATGGCAGTGAAAGACGTCTATCACGAGCTGGTCGGCACCGTCAGCACGCCCGAGAAATACGAGGATCACCGCCTGCAGATGGCCTCGGCTGTCTGGAAAAAGATAAAGACTTCGGACAGCCGCGAATGCCGCAACTGTCACAATTTCGAATACATGGACTTCACCATTCAGGAAACGCGCGGCGCCAACGAGCACCAGCGTGCGATCGACGAGAACATGACCTGCATCGACTGCCACCAGGGCATCGCGCACAGCCTGCCGCCGGGTTATCTGTAAGAGTATCAGAAAGTGGTCGCATCGCTGGAGCCGGTGACCGGCACCGAGGTGGCGCAAAGTATCGGCGCGGCCGAGATCCGGTCATTCCTGAACAGCAGAACCGACTAGGAGTGGCACGGCATGCTTGAGATTTTGGGAACGATCGGCGGCAACATCCTGAGCCTGCCCGGCATTCTGGGCCTTGCGCTGGGCATGATGACGCGCAAGCTGTGGCTGGGTGCGGTTCTGTGTGCGGCCGTGGGTTTGCTGGAAACCCTGGCCTTTGCCAATTGGCAGTTCAACAATGTCGAAACGCTGGAGTTGTCGATCGGAGTTCTGGTCGGTTTGCTGGCAGGCACCGTGGGCAGCGCCATCCGGATCAAGGGCGCCACGGTCTGAGGTTCGGGGCGCGCGCGGGGGCGGCGACCAAGTCTCAGTCCTAGCGCTTCTTGAGGTGCCGGATAATCGCATGGCAAGCAGTCGGGCCAGCCCCGGGGTCATGGTGCCAAGCGGGTCGCGCAAAACGGCCTTGAGGCCCTGCACCGTATCGCGGGCTTCGGCCGGCGTGTCCTGAAATTCGGCCTCGATATCCGCGATCGCCATGTTGCGCAGCTTGGCCACCGGCGCGGTGTCGGTTTCGGCGCTGATCGAATTGGCAACGACCAGAAAAACCAACGCCACACCAAGATTGACCACCCCAGCGACCAGAGGGGCCACCGGTTTCGACATGGTGGTCGTCAGGGCAAAATAGCCCGCGATGTTCAGCATCACGACGGCCAGCGCCGCCGCCAACCCCGCGGCTGCGAAAAAGCCCGTACTTTTCGCCAGAACCGTCAGGTTGCGCTGGGCAATCAGGCGTTCGGTTCGCAGAATGATGGACGCGTTTCGTGAAATGCGGCTCATCTGTCACCCTCCTGGCGCGCGGCCTATCATGTAGCGCAGGGCACACACCCCGAGGGCGAACAGGATCGCCTTCTTGTGGGGCAGCGAATCCAGTTCGGTCAGGACGTCATCAAGCTCGCTGGACCATTCGTCCAACGTTTCCGGCAGCTTCTCGGAGAGGTCGCTTTTCGCGGCCTTCGCGTCGGACTCTGACGAGGCCTAGGGGCTGTTGTTTCGACCGTTCTTCGAGCTGGCGTTTCAAATTTTCGACCTGCTTTTCAAGCTCGGCCTTGGTGACCATGGGTCTTTCTTTCTGCTGTCCGAGGGGTGCGTCGCCGTGTCGGTGGAATTTATGACTACGCGACAGTCCCATGTTGAGACATCGGGCAAGCAGCAGCACGCCCCGGGCTGAAGATCCGTTTTTCGCAGCGGGAATTTTCATCTTGATTTGACAGAGGTGCAACATTTTCGTGATAGCTGCATTTCCGTCTCTTTTCCGCCCGATTCTTCCTTGATAGGTGTGCCCGCGTAAGGGGTGATACGTTAAAAGGTTTGGGCAGGCAGATGAACGCCAAGTATGACAATCGCGCAGCGGTTTTTTGGTCGCAGACGGAAATCGACGGTTTGGAAGCGGCGCCCTTGGCCGATTTGACCGTCGGGTCCGCCTGGTCTTTGATGGGCCGGGTCACCTATCTGCGCGATGTCGGGCACGTGATGTCCGCGCAAGCGGTGGCATCAGCAAGCAGGGCGGCGCAGTCACGGTCGGCTTCGCAGCTGTCCGGGTTTGAACCGTACGCGCCGATTGCCAGGGTTGTGCTGACAAATGGCGCTCAGAGTTTCGAGGCGGAATTGGCGCTTGTCGATGGCGCCAAAGAGCCGGTGTTGTTCTTCGAAAACGGATGCCCCGCCCGTGGTCAGGAATTCTGGGTCAGCGCGGTGAACGCGGTCACCCGGACCGACGCGCACGGCGCGTCCCAAGCGAACGTGCTTGCTTTCCCGCCGAAGGCGGCAAAGGGCCGGGGGCGGGTTTGCGCGACATAGGTTGCAGTCTTCGGCGCGGATTTCCTTGGTCCGCCGAGACCGGCCGTTCACCCTTTTGGCGGAATTGTTACGCATGCGTGTTGACTCTGCGGGTTCGGCAGATATAAGCGCGGCTCCATTGGTGTTGGTGGCCCCCGCAAGGGGATGCCTGTCATGGGGGAGACCTCAAGAGGACAACGCCCTTCATAGTGGCCCGCTGGGCCTCGACCTAACGAAGGAGATCAGCCGTGACCAAACGCACGTCTGCCAAGTACAAAATCGACCGCCGGATGGGCGAAAACATCTGGGGTCGTCCGAAATCCCCGGTCAACCGCCGCGAATACGGCCCCGGCCAGCACGGCCAGCGCCGCAAGGGCAAGCTGTCGGACTTTGGCCTGCAGCTGCGCGCCAAGCAGAAGCTGAAAGGCTACTACGGCGACCTGACCGAAAAGCAGTTCCGCCGCATCTACGCCGAAGCCGAGCGTGTGAAGGGCGATACCGGTGAAAACCTGATCGGCCTGCTCGAGCGCCGTCTGGACGCCGTCGTCTACCGCGCCAAGTTCGTGCCGACCGTGTTCGCCGCACGTCAATTCGTGAACCACGGCCACGTCAAGGTGAACGGCAAGCGGGTGAACATCCCCAGCTACCGCGTCAAGGAAGGCGACGTGATCGAGGTCCGCGACAAGTCCAAGCAGCTGGCCGTCGTTCTGGAAGCGGTTGCCCTGGCCGAGCGTGACGTGCCGGATTACTTGGATGTCGACCACTCGAAGATGACCGCGACCTTCGTGCGCACCCCGTCGCTGGGCGACGTGCCGTACCCGGTCATGATGGAACCCAACCTGGTCGTCGAATTCTACGCCAAGAACTAAGACGGCGGCATTCGCGAATTTGGGGCCGTACGCTGCAAGGCGTGCGGCCCTTTTCGTTGTCATGTCCGTGCGCGCTTCCTGTCAAGGAAAGGGAGTCCCGTGCCCGCCAAACTCAGAATCGAGCATATCCTCGAACGAACCATCTGTGCGCTGCGTTGGCTCATGGCGCAGGTCTATCTGGGCCTCGGCCTAACCATCGGTCTTTTGATGGTCGTGTTCCTGCGCGAGCTTGCCCACTATCTGCCGCAGGCCATGGAGATGAGCGCTGAAACCGCGATCCTGACGGCTCTGACGTTGATCGACCTGTGTCTGGTCGGCAACCTGATGGTCATTGTGCTGATGTCGGGCTAAGAGAATTTCGTGTCGAAATTCGATCTGGACAGCGTCGACGACTGGCTGGCCTGGTTGGACAAGATCGATTTTTCCGAGCTTGAAGATCAAACTTCTGGGCTCGATCGTGGAAATTTCGGCGATCCATCTTCTGAAGCTGTTGATGGAGATCAGCAAGGAAAAGGATGCGCCTGTTGATGCCAAGCAGATCCGGTGGTTTTCTGCGATTCATGCGGTTCTGGTCGCTTCGGGCCTTCTGCTGGGGGGTATGGATTGGCTGAAGGAGCGGGCCGTCCCGGCCAATCACGGCACAATCAAGAACGGCCGGGCGTCGGATCACTGACACCCCGCGCGGGCCGGCGGGGCCGTATATCGGCCCGGCCTCGGCCACGCAGAGTTTACAGAGGCAGCGGTCGTCCTTCGGCAATGGCCTCCATCGCGAAATACGAGGTCACGCTGTCCAACTCGACCTTCTCGATCAGGCGCTGATAAACCTTGTCATAACTCGCCATATCCTGCGTGACGACCTTGAGCTGATAGTCATAGTCGCCGCCGATCCGGTGGAAATCCACAACCTCGGGAATGGTGAGGACATGGCTGCGAAAGGCCTTCAGCCACTCAGCCGAGTGGTGACGCGTGCGCAGCATCACGAACACCACCAGGTTCAACCCCAGTTTTTCGCGCGCGATCCGGGCTGTTGAGCCCGTGAGCACACCCGCGTCGTTCAGCGCCTTGAGGCGTCGCCAGCACGCGTTTTGAGACAGGCCGACACGCTCGGCCAGTTCCCGTTGGGACAGAGTCGCGTCCTTTTGCAGTTCGCGAAGAAGGCGTGTGTCAATTTGATCTATTTTTTCGATCATGATGGATCATATGACCCATGATCTCGGTAAATCAAGCAAAGAAAGGTGAAATTCTCTCGCGAAAACCCGATCATATTAAGAGGCACAATATGGAGCCGATGACATGACCCTGTCCCATTTTCGTGCAGAAATCCAAGCCGCCACTCGCAAGTCGACCCTGCGCGACGGGCTGATCGGAGAGAACGTTCTGATCCCGGGTCTGCATGGGGACGTGCCGCTTGTGTACGCGGATTACGTTGCCTCGGGCCGCGCATTACGGCAGGTCGAGGATTTTGTGGCCCAGCAGGTGTTGCCGTTCTATGCGAACAGCCACACTGAGGCCTCCTATTGCGGTTCCTACATGACGCGACTGCGCCGCGAGGCGCGCGCGGAAATAGCCCGCATCGTTGGCGCGAGGGGAGATGACGCGGTGATCTTCACCGGGTCCGGTGCCACTGCGGGGCTCAACCGGCTGGTCAGTTTGATGGGAGTGCAAGAGGCTGACCGGCCGGTTGTCTTGATCGGCCCGTACGAGCACCATTCGAACATCCTGCCCTGGCGCGAGAGCAAGGCGCAGGTCATCGAGATCCCCGAAGGCCCCGAGGGCGGGCCGGACATGGCGGTGCTGGAACAGACGCTGATCGAGCATTCGGATTCGGATCTGGTGATCGGGTCATTTTCGGCGGCGTCGAACGTTACGGGCGTGATCACCGACCCCGATCCGGTGACGCGGCTGCTGAAACGGCACGGGGCGCGCGCGGTCTGGGATTACGCCGGGGGTGGGCCCTATCTGCCGATGGATATGGGGCCGGACGAAGCGCGCAAGGATGCCATCGTCGTTTCTCCGCACAAGTTTCCGGGAGGGCCGGGGGCTTCGGGTGTTCTGATCGTGACCCAGAGCGCCGTGCGCCGCACCTGTCCCAGCTGGCCGGGCGGGGGCACGGTCAGCTTCGTTTCGCCCTGGCGCCACGACTACAGCTCCGATCTGGCCACCCGCGAGGAGGCGGGAACCCCGAACGTGATCGGCGACATCCGCGCAGCCCTGGCCTTCATCGTCAAGGATGCCGTGGGCACCGACGAGATCGCCCGGCGCGAGGCGCTGTACAACCGCATGGCGCTGGAGGGATGGCGTGACAACCCGAACCTGACACTGTTGGGTGTGGATCACCCGCACCGCCTGCCGATCTTTTCCTTCCTGGTGCGCGACAACACCGGGCAACCGGTGCACCAACAGCTATTCACCCGGATGCTCAGCGACATCTACGGGATTCAGGCGCGCGGCGGGTGTGCCTGCGCCGGCCCCTATGCGCATCGGCTGCTGGGTATCGACAAGGCGGCCTCGGAGGCGCTGCATGCGGCGTTGTCGGCCGGGGAAGAGATGAAGAAACCGGGTTGGGTGCGGCTGAACTTCTCGTACATGATGACCGAGGACACGGTTAAGTTCATCATCGACAGCGTCAATGACCTGTCGCGCCGCACGCAGGAATACGCCCCGTTCTACGCCGCCGATCCGGCAACCGCCCGCTTCAAGGCGGCGTGACGGAATTGCCGCTTTTCCCAAGGCCTTGAGACCTGTATGAGGGGCGCAACGAACGGAGCCCCTCATGAACAAGATCACCCCACAACCCGGCATCATGGACATCGCGCTGTATCAGGGCGGCCAGTCGCATGTCGAGGGCGTGGAAAACGTCATCAAGCTGAGTTCCAACGAAAACCCCTTTGGCCCCAGCCCCAAGGCGATCGAAGCCGTGCGCGACAGCGCCACGATGCTGCATCGCTATCCGGTGACCGATCACTACAACCTGCGCGCCGCGATCGGCGAGCGGCACGGGCTGGACCCCGACCGGATCATTTGTGGCGTGGGCAGTGACGAAGTGCTGCAATTCGTGGCCCAAGCCTATGCCGGGCCGGGGGACGAGGTGATCCATACCGAGCATGGATTCTCGATGTACCCGATCATCGCCCGTATGGCCGGCGCGACCCCGGTCGAGGTGCCCGAGCGCGACCGCAAGGTCGATGTCGATGCGATCCTCGCCGCGGTGACCGACCGCACCCGGATCGTTTTCGTGACCAACCCGGGCAATCCGACCTCTACCATGATCTCGGACGCCGAACTGACGCGCCTGGCCGAGGGCCTGCCGCAGACCTGCCTGATGGTCCTGGATGGCGCCTACGCGGAATTCGTACCGGGCTTTGACGGCGGCGCCGGTCTGGTGGACCGGTTCGAGAACGTAATCATGACCCGCACCTTCTCGAAGATTTACGGGCTGGGCGGCATGCGGGTCGGCTGGGGCTATGCGCAACGCGAAATCATCGACGTGCTGAACCGCGTTCGCCAGCCCTTCAACCTGTCGCTGACGGCCATCGCAGCAGCGGAGGCCGCCGTGGCCGATGTGGAATATGTCGAGTTCTGTCGGGCAGAGAACGCGCGCTTGCGCGAATGGCTGTCGGCCGAACTGGCCAAGATCGGCGTTCCGTCTGATCCGTCCTGCACCAATTTCATCCTCGCGCGGTTCGTGGATCAGGCCGAGGCTGAGGCCTGCGACGCCTATCTGCAATCGAAAGGTTTGATCGTGCGCCGGGTTGCGGGCTACAAGTTGCCCAACGCACTGCGGATCACCGTGGGCGACGAAAAGGCCTGTCGCCGCGTGGTTGCGGCCATCACCGCGTTCAAAGGGGGCGCCGCATGAGCCAGATCTATGATCGCGTGGCGCTGATCGGGTTGGGCCTGATCGCCTCTTCGATGTACTGGGCGATCAAGCGCGCTGGGCTGGCGGGCGAGGTGACAGGCTATGCCCGGTCCGAGGCCACCCGCGACACTGCGCGGCGCATCGGGCTTTGCGACCGGGTCTGCGACACCGCGCAAGAGGCGGTCGAGGGCGCCGATCTGGTTGTCCTGTGTGTTCCGGTCGGGGCGATGGGCGCCGTCGCCAAGGACATCGCGCCGGTGCTAAAGCCCGGCGCGACCGTGTCGGATGTCGGCTCGGTCAAGCGGCACGTTATTCAGGATGTCGGTCCGCATATCCCCGAAGGCGTGCATTTCGTCCCCGCCCACCCGCTGGCCGGGACCGAGCATTCCGGCCCCGAATCCGGCTTTGCCGAGCTGTTCGACAACCGCTGGTGCCTGCTGGTTCCGGTCGAAGGGTCTGACACCGGCGCCATCGCCCGCCTGCGCGCCTTGTGGGAAGGGATGGGGTCCAATGTCGACGAGATGGATGCTGATCACCACGATCTGGTTCTGGCCGTCACCAGCCACGCGCCGCACCTGATCGCCTATACGATGGTGGGTGTGGCCGACGACCTGCGGCGCGTCACCGACTCCGAGGTCATCAAGTACTCTGCCGCCGGTTTCCGTGATTTCACCCGGATCGCGGCCTCGGACCCGACCATGTGGCGCGACGTGTTCCTGACCAACAAGGACGCGACGTTGGAAATCCTCGGTCGCTTTACCGAAGAGCTGTTTGCCCTCCAGCGCGCGATTCGCACGGGCGATGGTCAGCAGCTGTTCGACTATTTCACCCGCACCAGGGCGATCCGGCGCGGCATCATCGACGCGGGTCAGGACACCGACGCCCCCGATTTCGGACGGGTAAAGGCCAAGTCATGAGGGCGGCTCGGGGAACGATCTTGTCGATGGTGGCGGCGGTTCTGGCCCAGGCTGCCAGCGCCGCGGCGCCCGATTCTTCCTTGGTTCCGATTGCACGGCCTGTGCCCGACACGAACCTGGTCACGGCGGCCTATGTCCCGGCAGGGACCGCAACCCCGATCACCGTTTCAGAAAGGACGCGACCCGTGTTGCGGCCCGTTTCCGCTCAGTTTCTGGCTGTTGCCGCGCGCCCGGCTGCACTGCCGTTCCTCGCGCCGGATTCGTCCTTGAAACCTTATCTGCGACCCGAAACGCTGGAACAGGAAATCCTTTTCAGGAAACGCAAACTGCAAAAGGGATCGGTGTGCGGCGACATTGCCATACAGGGCAAGCCGGTCGGCACCGTACCCGGCAAGATCCAGGCCTGCGGGATCAAGGATGCGGTCCAAATCACGTCCGTGTCGGGCGTGGCGCTCAGCCGGCCGTCGAAGATGGATTGCGGCACGGCCATCGCGTTGAACAAATGGGTCGACAAGACCGTCAAACCGACGTTCAAACGGCGCGGTCCAGTGGTCGAACTGCAGGTTGCCGCACACTACGCTTGCCGCACCCGGAACAACCGGAAAGGCGCCAGGATCTCGGAACATGGCAAGGGTCGGGCCATTGATATCTCGGGGTTCAAAATGGCCGATGGCGAGGTGGTGACAGTTCTGGACGGGTGGCGCAAGAACCCCTCGAAGAAGCAGCTGACCAAGATCTGGCGCGGAGCGTGCGGGCCGTTCGGAACGGTTCTGGGGCCGAATTCCGACCGTTATCACCGGGATCATTTCCATCTGGATACCGCCCGTTACCGCCGCGGCCCCTACTGCCGCTAACGCAGGATCAGGCGCGGAGCAGGCCCCAACGGCAACGGGCCGAGCGCCACGAACCCGTCGCGGAAATTCAGCTGCAGATCCAGCGCATTTGGATTACCCCCCAGTCCGGCCAGCAGGTTCAGTGCCCGCGTGACCGGATCAACGGCTTGATCGGGCAGGGCACCCGCAGCATTGGCCATGGCGATCATGTCGCGCCAGTTCTCGGCCTTGATCGCCATTTCGCCGACTGGGATACCCTGTTCATCAACCTCCAACGCGCCGGTTGCCAGCAGCCGCAGTTCGCCCCATTGCACCTCGGCAAGGTGCAGGTCGATCAGGCGGGGTTGCGGACGGCGTTGCTCCAGCGCGGAACGGTCCCAGGTTTTGTCGAAGGTTACGTTCATGTCCAGCTTCAGCGTCTCGAACGCCTGCGGCAGGGACGTGGCCGAGCGCATGAGTGCGCGCAGATCGTCCCCGGGCGAGAACGCATCCGAGTTGATCTTGACGGCATAGCTCTCAGGTGTCTCGACCTGCTCCATCATCAGATGCAGCGATCCGGCGGCCGCGGACTCGGTTCCATCGCGCATGACCGACCACGGACCCACTGACAGGGCCATCCGTTCCAACTCCAACGCCACGCCCGGTCGCAGGTGAAGTTCGGCCTGTAGGTCCCGGGCCTGAATGGTCGCCGTCTGGTCGAAATACGACAGCCTCTGCGGCGTGTCGGCAAACCGCAACACTTGCCGCCCGGGCCAGATGGCGGGACTTTGCAACTCGATCCAGTCGGCGCTCCAGGCCGTGCCTGTCGCCGGATCCGCCAGCGCCGGGCTGTCCAACCGGGTGCGGTGATGCAGTGGATAGCCCGAGGTATGGACCTGTGCGAAATCCGCCAGCCAGCCCCGGGCCTGCTGATGGTCGAACCATCCGGTGATCGCGCTGCGCAACCCGTACCCGGCGATGGCCCAATACGCGCTCCAGACGACCGCAAGAAAAATCAGAACTCGTATCAGTCGGCGCATGGGGAATGGCCCTTTTTCCTGCCTCGGAATTGATGTTTATAGGCCCAAACGGGCAAGGGCCAGAACTATGACGATGTGGGTATTCGGATACGGGTCGCTTTTGTGGAATCCGGGCTTTCCGGTAGCCCGGCGCGAACACGCGACGCTGCATGGCTATGCCCGGTCGTTCTGCATGCGGTCGATCCACCACCGGGGAACCGAAGAAAACCCCGGGCTGGTCCTGGCGCTGGATGAACATCCCAGTGCGCACTGCAAGGGTTTGGCGCTGGCGGTCGAGCCGGGCCACGAGGCGCGCACGCTGGACGAACTGCGCGAGCGGGAGTTGATCTCGTCGGCCTACGTGGAAAAGATGCTGGACGTTCAGTTGGATGCCGGAGGAACCGTGAATGCGGTGACCTATGTGATCGACCCCGACCATGTGCAGTATTGCGGCGGTCTGCCGCTGGAAGAGCAGGCGCAGATCATAGCCGTGGCCGTCGGCGGGCGCGGCCCCAACACCGAATATCTGTACAACACCGCCGCACATCTGGCCGAGATCGGCCTGCACGACCCGGAACTCGAGTGGTTGTCGAGACGCGTGCGCAACCTGACCGCATAAAGCCTTGGCGTCGCCGGCGGAAATTCTGTAGATTCTCGACAAAGCAGGCAAAAACCGGGAACAACGCGCATGGCGCAGGCACAGCACGGCGCGAGACCACATTTCTCGCAACCGATCCGGCAAATCGTGATGATGCTGATCGCAATCGGGCTTTCGGGGCTGGGCGTGTTTCTGGCGCTTCCCTATGTGCGGCCGGTCTTCGAAGCGAACCCCTATCTGAACGGATTCATCCTTCTGGTCTTTTTCATCGGGGTGTTGGCCTGTTTCTATCAGGTGACGCAGTTGATCGGTTCGGTTCGCTGGATCGAGGCCTTCGTCGGCGGCGTCGTCCGCGAGGACGCCCAGACCCCGCAATTGCTGGCCCCGTTGGCGTCGCTGCTGCGGTCACGCGGGGCGCGGTCCCAGCTAAATGCCAGCTCGGCCCGGTCGATTCTGGATTCGGTGGCCGTGCGGATCGAGGAAGAGCGCGAGTTCACCCGCTACATCACCAACCTTCTGATCTATCTGGGGCTGTTGGGCACCTTTTTCGGTCTGGCCACGACCGTTCCGGCCATCGTCGATACGATCCGCAGCCTGAACCCGCAGGAAGGTGAAGAAGGCCTGGCCGTGTTCAACCGTCTCATGTCCGGTCTGGAAAGCCAGCTTCAGGGCATGGGCGTGGCCTTTGGATCATCGCTGCTGGGGCTTGCGGGGTCGTTGATCGTCGGGCTGCTCGAGCTGTTTGCGGGCCACGGCCAGAACCGGTTCTACCGCGAGCTTGAGGAGTGGTTGTCCTCGATCACCCGGGTGGGGTTTGCCGCCGGCGACGAAGGCGGCGCAGAACTGGCCGTTCTGACGCCGGTTCTGGATGCGATGTCAGAACAGATGGACGCGCTGCAGGATCTGTTCGTCGCCCAGCAGGAAGACCGGGCCGAGGTCTCGGCCAGGTTGAGCAGCCTGGTCGAGGTCATTGCTGAGATGAACCAGCGCCAGGCGCAGGGCGAGGACGTAACCGCCGCGCTGGAACGTGTGGCGCTGGGGCAAGAGGCGTTGTTGGACCACATGCGCGAACATGGCACGGGCGAGGGGATCGATGCTGAAAGCCGCATGCGCCTGCGGTCGATGGACGTGCAGTTGCTGCGCATTCTTGAAGAGATTTCGGCCGGCCGCCAGGACAGCATGAACGAGTTGCGCAAGGATTTCGAGGTACTGATCAAGGCGCTGACCTCCTCGCGCGGGGGGGTGCGACCGGCCCCGGGAGGAGACTAGATAATGGCCCTGTCCCGCCGCACCGGTCAGCGTTTTCAGGGCTCGGTCTGGCCCGGATTCGTTGATGCGATGACAGGGCTGTTGATGGTGCTGACCTTCATGCTGACCATCTTCATGGTGGTCCAGTTCGTTCTGCGCGAAACGATTTCGGGGCAGGAGGATGAACTGACCCTGCTGTCGGACAAGGTTGCGGCGCTGGCCGACGCGCTGGGGCTGGAAGAGCGGGAAAACAGTCGCCTTCAGGCCCGCCTGGGCGCCTTGAATGCAACCCTGTCGCAGACGGAACAGGATCTGGCACAGGCACAGGCGCTGGTGTCTTCGTTGACCGCCGAGCGCGACCAGCGCGCCGCCGAACTGGAGGCCGCCCAGACGCGGATCACCGGGTTCGAGGCGCAGGTGGCCGCCCTGCTGGCCGAACAGCAGCGCACGCAGGCCCGGATCGGCGCGTTGGAAGATCAACGTCAACAGTTGCTGTCCGAACAGGAGGCGCTGAACCTGGCGCTGGCGCAAAGCCGAAACGAGATCGACGCCCAGACCGAGGCCGCGCGGCTGGCGGCGGCGCGGCGCGAGGCGCTCGAGGCGATGGTGGCGGATCTGGAACAGGCCGGCGATGAGCAGGCGGCACGGATTTCCGAGTTGCAGTCCCGGTTGACCGACGAAGAAGCCGCCCGCTTGGCCGAGGCTGCGGCCGCCGAAGCGTTGCGTGAGAAACTGCAGGACGCGGATGCCGAACTGACGGCGATGACGCTGGCGCTCGAGGCGCAGCGGAAGGAGGCCGAAGAAACCCTGACTCTGCTGGCGGCGGCCGAGGCCGCCAAGGCCGAGCTGGAGCGGCAATTCGGTGAATTGAACCTCGAGGAACTCAAGGCCCGGCTGGAGGCGGCGCTGGCCGCCCGAACCGAGGCCGAGACAGAGGCCGACCAACAACGGCGGCTGGCCGCTGAGCGCGTGGCCCTGTTGGAGATAGCCCGTGAGACGCTGGCCGAGGAAAAGGCCATTTCGACCGAGGCGCAGCGCCAGACGGCTCTGCTGAACCAGCAGATAGCCGCTTTGCGCAATCAATTGGGGTCGCTGCAGGCTCTGTTGGATGACTACAAGGAACGCAACGCTGCCGCCGAGGTGCAGATTCAGACGCTTGGGCAGGACCTGAACGCGGCGCTGGCGCGGGCTGCTTCGGAGGAGAGGAAACGGCGGCTTCTGGAAGAGGCGGAACGGATCCGCCTTGAGGCCGAGGCCGAGAAACTGGCCGGCCAGAACCAAGAGCTTGCGCGGCAGGCAGAGGATTTGCAACGCTATCGTTCCGAGTTCTTCGGCCGGCTACGGGACGTTCTGGGCAACCAGGAAGGGGTGCGCATCGAGGGCGACCGTTTCGTGTTCTCCTCCGAAGTTCTGTTCCCGCCGGGGTCGGCCGTCCTGTCGGAAGACGGCAAGCGCGAAGTAGCCAAGGTGGCCAACATCCTGCGCAGCGTGGCGGCGGAAATCCCATCGGAACTGAACTGGGTGATCCGCGTGGACGGTCATACCGACAACGTTCCGGTGACGCCCGGCGGGCAGTATCGCGACAATTGGGAGCTGAGTCAGGCGCGGGCCTTGTCGGTCGTGCGCTACATGGTAGACGAACTGGGAATCCCGCCCAATCGGCTTGCCGCCAACGGGTTTGGTGAGTTTCAGCCAGTGGATACCGCCGACACGTCCGAAGCCCGCGCAAGAAACCGCCGGATCGAGCTGAAGCTGACCGAACGCTGACACGGCGAATTTCGAACGGACGTCGGCAGCGGGTTGTTCGTCTCAATGCAGTTGCATCTCGAAGAAAAACGTCGCGATGGTCCTAGGCGCATCGCCTGGGCCGGTTCCTGCCATGGCAATGCAGCCTATGGCTGTGGTCGCAAGGGCAATTGTCCAGATAATTGCGATTTGGCGGGTCATACCGTTTTCCGAATTGGATGGCTGTTTCGGATTATACGGTTGGCTGGTGCCGATCCGTCGCTGGGCCCGCCAAACGGGAGCAACGAATGAAAAAACCCGGCAGCAGCGCTGCCGGGTCCCATGTCTGATGTCCCATCGGGGTCAGTCCGCTGTCAACAGTGGCGGTTTGTTGCCGGAAATCCGCGGGTTTTCAGGGCCGAGAATCTCCAGATCCAACTCGCCCTTCTTGACCGACACGCGAACCACGCCGCCCTTTGCCAGCTTGCCAAACAACAGCTCTTCGGCCAGGGGCTTCTTGATGTGCTCCTGGATCACGCGACCCAATGGGCGGGCGCCCATCTTGTCGTCATAGCCCTTGTCAGCCAGCCATTCGGCAGCCTTCGGGGTCAGGTCGATGGTCACGCCACGATCCAGCAACTGCGCCTCGAGCTGCAGAACGAATTTCTCGACCACCTGCAGGATGACCTCTTTCGGCAGCGGGGCGAACGAGATCACCGCGTCCAGACGGTTGCGGAATTCGGGCGTGAATGTCCGTTCGATGGCGGCCGTATCCTCGCCCTCGCGCCGGTCGCGGCCAAAGCCGATGGCGGCCTTAGCCTGTTCCTGCGCGCCCGCGTTCGAGGTCATGATCAGAACCACGTTGCGGAAATTCACCGTCCGGCCGTTGTGATCGGTCAGCTCGCCGTGGTCCATCACCTGCAGCAGGATGTTGAACACGTCCGGGTGGGCCTTCTCAATCTCGTCCAGCAGCAGCACGCAATGCGGGTGCTGGTCGACGCCGTCGGTCAGCAGTCCGCCCTGATCGAAGCCGACATAACCCGGAGGCGCGCCGATCAGACGGCTGACCGCGTGTTTCTCCATGTATTCCGACATGTCGAAACGCAGCAGTTCCACGCCCAGTTGGTCGGCCAGTTGCTTGGCGACCTCGGTTTTGCCGACACCGGTCGGACCAGCGAACAGGTAGTTGCCGATGGGTTTTTCCGGTTCGCGCAGACCGGCCCGCGCCAGCTTGATCGCGCTGGACAGAGCTTCGATTGCCTGATCCTGCCCGAACACCACCCGTTTCAACGAGTTCTCAAGGTCCTTCAGAACCTCGGCATCGTCCTTTGTGACGTTCTTGGGCGGGATGCGTGCGATCTTGGCCACCACGGCCTCGATTTCCTTGACGCCGATGGTCTTGCGCCGTTTGCTTTCGGCCACCAGATGCTGAGCGGCACCGGCCTCGTCGATCACGTCGATCGCCTTGTCGGGCAGCTTGCGGTCGTTGATGTAACGCGCGGACAGCTCGACCGCGGTCTTGATCGCGTCGGCGGTGTATTTGATGTCGTGATGCTTTTCGAAATAGGGTTTGAGGCCGCGCAGGATCTTCACGCTGTCCTCGACCGAGGGTTCGTTCACGTCGATCTTCTGGAACCGGCGCGACAGCGCGCGGTCCTTCTCAAAGTGCTGTCGGAACTCCTTGTAGGTGGTCGAGCCCATGGTGCGCAGCTTGCCGCCCTGCAACGCGGGTTTCAGCAGGTTCGAGGCATCCATGGCCCCGCCCGACGTGGCACCCGCACCGATCACGGTGTGAATCTCGTCGATGAACAGTACGGCGTCGGGGTGGTCCTCAAGCTCGGTCACCACGGCCTTGAGCCGCTCTTCGAAATCGCCGCGATAGCGCGTGCCGGCCAGCAACGCGCCCATGTCCAGCGAATAGATGGTCGTGTTCGACAGCACCTCGGGCGCGTCGCCCTGAACGATCTTGTAGGCCAGTCCTTCCGCAATCGCCGTCTTGCCCACACCCGGATCACCCACCAGCAGCGGGTTGTTCTTGCGTCGGCGGCACAGAACCTGAATGCAGCGCTCGACCTCGTCGGCGCGACCGATCAGCGGATCGACATCGCCTGCGCGGGCCTTGGCGTTCAAGTCCACGCAATACTTGCCCAGCGCGCTTTCCTTCTGGTCGGCTTCGCCGGCAGAGGACTGGGTTTCCTCTTCGCCCTGATCAGCCCCGGTGACCGGGCGATTTTCGCCATAGGCCGGGTCCTTGGCCACACCATGCGCGATGAAATTCACCGCGTCATAGCGGGTCATGTCCTGCTCTTGCAGGAAATAGGCGGCGTTGCTTTCACGCTCGGCGAAAATGGCCACCAGCACGTTCGCACCGGTCACCTCGGTCCGACCCGAACTTTGGACATGAATCGCCGCTCGCTGGATCACGCGCTGGAATGCCGCGGTCGGCACCGCCTCGGACCCGTCGATGTCGGTGACGAGGTTCGACAGGTCTTCGTCGATGAATTCGACCAAAGACCGGCGCAATTCTTCCAGATCCACGCTGCACGCCTTCATGACGCGCACCGCGTCAGGCTCCTCAAGCAACGCCAGCAGAAGATGTTCCAGCGTTGCGAATTCGTGACGCCGTTCGTTCGCCGCCGCCAGGGCCGCATGGATGGCTTGTTCAAGTGTGCTCGAGAATGAAGGCACGCGGGTGCTCCTCTAGTATTGGGCCGGACAGGGGGTTCGAGAATGGGTCGGATCCCCATCCCAACCATGACCTCATACTATTAGAGTTTGGTTGATCAGGCCGACGCTTCAAGGGTTTTCTTTCACTTGACAGTCACATTTACTGCGACCGTGTCCGTGATGAAGGGCATTTAGGCATCAAAAATGGTCTTTTCTAGCCCTGATCTCGGCAAAAACCTGGACGGGGTCTGCGCCGACCATGCCCAGATGCGCCTGAATCGCGGGATCCCTGGCGCGCAGAAACGGGTTCGTTGCCTTTTCCAGGCCCAATGATGACGGAACGGTCGGTCGGCCTGCCGCCCGCGCCGCGTCGATTTCGGCAGCGCGTCGTTGCAGGGCGGGGTTTTCCGGATCGACGGTCAAGGCAAACCGCGCGTTGGACTGGGTATATTCGTGCCCGGAACAGACCAGCGTATCGTCGGGCAGGGCGGCCAGTTTGGACAACGAGGACCACATCTGCTCGGCGTTGCCCTCGAACAGGCGGCCGCAGCCCAGCGCCATCAGGCTGTCGGCGGTGAACACCGCATGGCTTTGCGGCATGTAATAGGCAACATGGCCCACCGTGTGTCCCGAAACGTCAAAGACCTCGACAGGTTCGCCGCCGATTTCGAACAGGTCGCCCTCGGCCACCTGCATATCCAGGCTGGGAAGACGATGCGCGTCGGCCGCGGCGCCGACGACCTGGGCTGGGTGCCGGTCCAGTATGTCGGCCAAGCCATCGACGTGGTCCCAGTGGTGATGGGTCAGTAGCACATGGGTCAGGCGCCAGCCGCGTGCGTCGAGTTCGGACAAGATCGGGCCAGCCTCGGGGGCGTCGATCAGGGCCGTTTCGCCGGTGGTCGCGTCATGGGCCAGAAAGGCGTAGTTGTCGCTGAGGCACGGAACGGTGACTATTTCAAGAGGCATGGCCTTTTGCCCTTTCGTTGCTAGACTGCGGCCAGCTAAGCCGATTGACCGGGTGTCCGCAATGCATCTCGATGTGCAGGATCTGAGAAACTTCTACTATCGCAGCACGTTGGGGCGGGCCGCGCAGGCCGCCATTCGTGGGCGGTTGGTCGAGTTTTGGCCCGAGGCCAAAGGACAGACGGTTGCGGGGTTCGGCTTTGCCGTTCCGCTGTTGCGTCCGTATCTGGCGGATGCGAGGCGTGTGGTGGGCTTGATGCCCGGCCCGCAGGGGGTGATGCCCTGGCCCGCGGGAATGCCCAATGTGTCGGTGCTGACCGAAGAAACCGCGTGGCCCATTGAGACCGGACATGTGGACAAGCTGGTGGTGATGCACGGGCTGGAAACCTCGGAACGGCCCAGCCAGTTGCTGGAGGAATGCTGGCGCGTGCTGGGCCCTGGCGGACGCGCCATATTCGTAGTGCCCAACCGGGCCGGGCTGTGGTCGCGGACCGATCGCACGCCGTTCGGGTATGGCCACCCGTACTCGGCGACCCAGTTGGACAAACAGCTGCGGGCTCACCATTTCCTGCCCGAAAAACACTGCTCGGCCCTCTACATGCCGCCGTCGTTTCGGCGCTTCTGGCTGCGCTCGGGCAGTCTGATCGAGAAAGCCGGCCAGCGCATTCCGACGATCATGGCCGGCGGGGTGCTGATGGTCGAGGCCGGCAAGCAGGTGTTTCCCCCCAGCGGCAGCGTCACGAAAGATCGGCAAAAACGCCCGATCAAAGCGCTGGACGGGCTGTTGAAGCCGGCGTGATGGCCTGGGCGCGGAAGGTCAGGCACAGAGGCGAAAAGCTGAGGGAAATCGGCCACAGGAATCGCAAAAACCCGCAACCTGGTAACATTTTTCACCGCGCTAGATGGGTTCAAAGGGTCGCACTTGACGTAAGTGCATGAAATCAAAGGTTTTGTGGATAAACTGCCATCCGGCATAACATATTGCTAGGTTGGATTGGCTCTGCTACATCCCCGGTGATTTTGATCCCCGCCCTTCAAGGACGGGGTTTCTTCACGCCCCCGGGCTGGCTGTTGCCGTGCAGATCCGGGGCCTAATATATCGGAAGGGTGGACGTGTCCGAACCAGCTTCGATTTCCACGGGCATCGCCAAGCGCTATGCCACGGCGATCTTCGAGATCGCAAAAGAGAACAATGACCTTGCGGGCCTGGAATCCGGCATCAACGACCTGTCGGAGGCCCTGAGCGAAAGCGCCGAGTTGCGCGACGTGATTTCTTCACCTTTGATTTCGCGCGCCGACCAGCAGAGGGCGATCACTGCCGTTGCCGACAAGATGGGGCTGAACCCGATCCTGCGCAACACGCTGGCGCTGATGGCGCAGAAACGCCGGCTGTTCGTGCTGCCGCAGTTGATCAAGGTCCTGCGCGAGATGCTGGCCGAGGAGCGCGGGGAAATCACTGCCGAAGTCGTGTCGGCCAAATCGCTGACCAAGACCCAGCTTGAAAAGCTGT
This sequence comes from Ruegeria sp. BHSC043, assembly GCF_059612985.1. Lineage (NCBI taxonomy): Bacteria > Pseudomonadati > Pseudomonadota > Alphaproteobacteria > Rhodobacterales > Roseobacteraceae > Ruegeria > Ruegeria sp. BHSC043. The sequence goes on from NZ_JBXWRS010000005.1 coordinate 163,033, forward strand.
CCAAGACACTGTCCGAGCGCGTGGGCAAGGACGTGACCATCCATGCGACCGTCGATGAAAGCCTCATCGGTGGTCTTGTCGTCAAAGTGGGCTCGCAGATGATCGACAGCTCGATCCGCTCCAAGCTCAACTCCCTACAGAATGCAATGAAAGAGGTCGGATAAATGGGTATCCAAGCTGCAGAGATTTCTGCGATCCTGAAGGACCAGATCAAGAATTTTGGTCAAGAAGCCGAAGTGGCCGAAATCGGCCGTGTGCTGAGCGTCGGTGACGGTATCGCCCGTGTGTACGGCCTGGACAACGTGCAAGCAGGCGAGATGGTCGAGTTCCCCGGCGGCATCATGGGCATGGCGCTGAACCTCGAGGCCGACAACGTCGGTGTCGTGATCTTCGGTTCGGACCGTGACATCAAGGAAGGTGACACCGTCAAGCGCACCAAGTCGATCGTGGACGTTCCGGTTGGTGACGAACTGCTGGGCCGCGTTGTTGACGGCCTGGGCAACCCGCTGGACGGCAAGGGCCCGATCAATGCCAAGCAGCGCGGCGTCGCCGACGTCAAGGCGCCGGGCATCATCCCGCGTAAATCGGTGCACGAGCCGATGGCGACCGGCCTGAAGTCGGTTGACGCTATGATCCCGATCGGCCGCGGCCAGCGCGAGCTGATCATCGGTGACCGTCAGACCGGCAAGACCGCCGTGGCTCTGGACACCATCCTGAACCAGAAAGTCTACAACGACGCCGCCGGCGACGATGAATCGAAAAAGCTGTACTGCGTCTACGTGGCCATCGGCCAGAAGCGTTCGACCGTGGCCCAGCTGGTGAAGAAACTGGAAGAATCCGGCGCCATCGAATACTCGATCGTCGTGGCCGCAACCGCGTCCGACCCGGCGCCGATGCAGTTCCTGGCACCCTATGCCGCAACCGCGATGGCTGAATACTTCCGCGACAACGGCCGCCACGCCCTGATCATCTACGATGACCTGTCGAAACAGGCCGTCGCCTATCGTCAGATGTCGCTGCTGCTGCGCCGTCCGCCGGGGCGTGAAGCCTATCCGGGCGACGTTTTCTACCTGCACTCGCGCCTGCTGGAGCGTTCGGCCAAGCTGAACGAGGACTTCGGCGCCGGTTCGCTGACCGCCCTGCCGGTCATCGAAACCCAAGGTGGGGACGTGTCGGCCTTTATTCCGACCAACGTGATCTCGATCACCGACGGCCAGATCTTCCTGGAAACCGAGCTGTTCTATCAGGGTATCCGCCCCGCCGTGAACACCGGTCTGTCGGTTTCGCGCGTGGGTTCGTCGGCTCAGACCAACGCGATGAAGTCGGTTGCCGGTCCGGTGAAACTGGAACTGGCCCAGTATCGCGAAATGGCTGCCTTTGCGCAGTTTGGCTCTGACCTCGATGCCGCAACCCAGCAGCTGCTGAACCGTGGTGCGCGTCTGACCGAGCTGATGAAGCAGCCGCAGTACTCGCCGCTGACCAACGCGGAAATCGTCTGCGTGATCTTCGCCGGTACCAACGGCTATCTCGACAAGATCGACGTTTCGGACGTTGGCCGTTATGAGGCCGGTCTGCTGGCGCATCTGCGCGGCAAGCATGCCGATCTGCTGCAGTGGATCACCGACGAAGATCCCAAGATCAAGGGCGAGGCTGCCGACAAGATCAAGGCTGCGCTGGACGAATACGCCGCAACCTTCGCTTAAGGAGACGCGGCGATGCCAAGTCTTAAGGACCTTAAAAACAGGATCGAGTCGGTCAAATCGACCCGCAAGATCACCAAGGCCATGCAGATGGTCGCGGCCGCGAAACTGCGCCGCGCCCAGGAAGCTGCGGAACAGTCGCGCCCCTACGCCGAGCGGTTCAATGCCGTGATGGCGGGGCTGGCAGCATCGGTCGGGGGCAGCGACAGCGCCCCCAAGCTGCTGCGCGGCACGGGCAGCGACGATGTCCACCTCCTGGTCGTGATGACGGCCGAGCGTGGGCTCTGCGGCGGCTTCAACTCGAACATCGCCCGCCTGGCCCGCGCCAAGGCGGACGAGCTGCGCGGCAAGGGCAAGACGGTCAAGATCCTGACCGTAGGCAAGAAAGGTCGCGACGCGCTCAAGCGTGACTATGGCGATCTGTTCGTCGGTCACATCGACCTGAGCGAAGTCAAGCGCATCGGCTATGCCAATGCGCAGGACATCGCAAAGGACATCCTGTCGCGTTTCGACGCGGGCGAGTTCGACGTTGCCACGATCTTCTACGCGAAGTTCCAGAACGTCGTGACCCAGATCCCGACGGCCCAGCAGATCATCCCCGCCTCGTTCGAGGATGCCGAAGGGGACGACGGCGGCGCCGTGTTCGACTACGAGCCCAGCGAAGAGGCCATTCTGGCCGATTTGCTGCCCAAGGGGGTCGCCACGGCGATTTTCTCGGCTCTGCTTGAAAACGGGGCCTCGGAACAGGGTGCACGGATGTCCGCGATGGACAACGCGACGCGCAACGCGGGCGAGATGATCGACAAGCTGACGATCCAGTTCAACCGCTCGCGTCAGGCCGTGATCACCAACGAGCTGATTGAAATCATTTCCGGCGCCGAAGCGCTGTAGAGACAAACCGGAGACGAAACATGGCGAATGCAAAAGGCAAAGTCACACAGATCATCGGGGCCGTCGTCGACGTGCACTTCGACGATCAGCTGCCTGAAATTCTGAACGCGCTGGAAACTGAAAACAACGGCAAGCGCCTGGTGCTGGAAGTTGCCCAGCACCTGGGTGAGAACACCGTCCGTACCATCGCGATGGACGCAACCGAAGGCCTGGTCCGCGGGGCCGAGGTTGTTGACACCGGCGCACCGATCTCGGTGCCGGTCGGCAACGCCACCTTGGGCCGCATCCTGAACGTGGTCGGCGAGCCGATCGACGAAAAAGGCCCGGTCGAAGCGACTGAAACCCGCGCCATCCACCAGCCCGCCCCCTCGTTCGACGAACAGTCGACCGAGTCGGAAATCTTGGTCACCGGCATCAAGGTCGTTGACCTGCTGGCCCCCTACGCCAAAGGCGGTAAGATCGGTCTGTTCGGCGGCGCCGGTGTGGGCAAGACCGTTCTGATCATGGAGCTGATCAACAACATCGCGAAAGTGCACTCGGGCTTCTCGGTGTTCGCCGGTGTTGGTGAACGGACCCGTGAAGGGAACGACCTGTACCACGAGATGATCGAATCGAACGTCATCAAGCCCGACAACCTGTCGGAAAGCCAGGTGGCCCTGGTCTACGGCCAGATGAACGAGCCTCCGGGGGCGCGTGCCCGTGTTGCTCTGACCGGTCTGACCCTGGCCGAGCAGTTCCGCGACCAGTCCGGTACCGACGTTCTGTTCTTCGTCGACAACATCTTCCGCTTCACGCAAGCGGGCTCCGAGGTGTCGGCTCTGCTGGGTCGTATTCCTTCGGCTGTGGGCTACCAGCCGACGCTGGCCACCGACATGGGCGCCCTGCAGGAACGCATCACCTCGACCAAGAAGGGCTCGATCACCTCGGTGCAGGCGATCTACGTGCCCGCGGACGACTTGACCGACCCTGCGCCGGCAACCTCGTTCGCGCACCTGGACGCAACCACCGTTCTCAACCGTGCGATCTCGGAAAAGGGTATCTACCCGGCCGTGGACCCGCTCGACTCGACCTCGCGCCTGCTTGACCCGGCCATCGTCGGCGAGCGTCACTACAAGGTTGCGACCGACGTTCAGCAGATCCTCCAGCGCTACAAGTCGCTGCAGGACATCATAGCCATCCTCGGCATGGACGAACTGTCGGAAGAGGACAAGCTGACCGTGGCCCGCGCCCGTAAGATCGAGCGCTTCCTGTCGCAGCCGTTCGACGTGGCCGAAGTCTTCACCGGTTCGCCGGGTGTTCAGGTTCCGCTGGAAGTTACCATCGACTCGTTCGAGCGCGTCGTGGCCGGCGAATTCGACCACCTGCCCGAAGCGGCCTTCCTGATGGTTGGTGGCATCGACGAAGTGATCGCCAAAGCCGAGAAGATGGCCGCAGCAGCTGCCTAAGGAGTATCCCCGATGGCAAACACGATGCAATTCGACCTCGTCAGCCCGGAGCGGAGCCTTGCTTCGCTTCAGGCCAGCGCGGTCCAGATTCCCGGCGCGGACGGGGACATGACGGCGATGCCCGATCATGCCCCCACGATCACCACGCTGCGTCCGGGCATCCTGAAGGTCGAAGCGCCCGAAGGGACCAGCGAATACCTGGTCACCGGCGGGTTTGCCCAGATCAACGGCGATGCCCTGTCGGTGCTGGCCGAAAAGGCCATCCCGGTTGACGAAGTGACCCGCACCCATCTGGACGAGCTGATTGCCGAGGCACGCGCCTCGCACGAGGCGGCGAAGGAAAACGGCGAGCAGACCATTGTCGACGAGGCAGCCAAGCTGTTGGCCGACATGGAAGCGCTGGGAACGCATATGAGCCTGTAAGGCCACTGCACTATCGGAATTGGAAACGGCCCTGCTGCTGCGGGGCCGTTTTTTTGTCGTGATTTTGTCAGGGTGCAGGGCTAAGCTTCGGAAATTCAAGCCAAAGAAGAATGATGAAGAAATTTCTGACTCACCCTATTGGAATTGACCAAGGCGAGACGGTCTTGTTTTCGGAATTCGCCGACGGCGGCGATATGTGGACAGGCGAAGGGCCGCGCGAGCGGCGCGCCGCCATTCGCTTCAACGAAGCTTTCCGCTCGGCCCCGGTCGTGCAGATTGGCGTTTCTCTTTGGGATGTCGATACGTCTTCGGCCCTGCGCGCCGAATTGTTGGCCGAGAACATCACCCCGCAAGGTTTTGACGCTGTGTTTCGCACATGGTCCGACACCCGCATCGCCCGAATTCGGGTCGCATGGACGGCAACCGGCGAGGTTTCGCATCCGGATGACTGGGACATCTCGTGACCGGCTTTGTCGGGCAACGAAAAAAAGCGAAAACCGGCTGAGTGGTTTTCGCTTTGGGGTCGTGAAGGTCCAGGCGACCGCCCGGTCAGCTCGTGTGGTACAGCGTCTCGTAGATCGGGGTCAGGGTTTTGTCTTCGAACAGGGACGACACTGAGGTTCCGTTCCAGATGTTCAGGATCGCCTGAGTAAAGATCGGCGCGGTCGGAACCGTGCGGATGTTCTTGGCATCCTGGATTTCCTTGGTGGGCTGGATCGTGTCGGTCAGAACCAGCGATTTCATCGCCGAGTTCGATACCCGCTCGACGGCGGGGCCGCTCATGACGCCATGGGTGATGTAGGAATGCACTTCTTTGGCCCCGTTGTCCATCAGGACCTGCGCCGCCTTGCACAGGGTCCCGGCGGTGTCGCAGATGTCATCCACGATCAGGCAGATCTTGTCGGTCACGTCGCCGATCACGGTCATCTCGGCCACTTCTCCGGCCTTTTCGCGGCGCTTGTCCACGATCGACAGCGGGGCGTTGATGCGTTTGGCCAGTTCGCGGGCACGGGCCACGCCGCCCACGTCGGGCGAGACGACCATGATTTCGTCCAGCCGGTCCTTGAACTGGTTTTTCACGTCCAGCGCAAAGATCGGCGAGGCATAGAGGTTGTCGACAGGGATGTCGAAAAAGCCCTGGATCTGGGCGGCGTGCAGATCCATGGTCAGAACCCGCTCGATCCCGGCACCGGTCAGCATGTTGGCCACCAGTTTGGCGCTGATCGGGGTGCGGGCCTTGGTGCGGCGGTCCTGACGAGCGTAGCCGAAATAGGGGATCACAGCCGTGATCCGACGCGCCGAAGACCGGCGCAATGCGTCGGCGATGATCAGCAGCTCCATCAGGTTGTCATTGGCCGGGTTCGAGGTCGGCTGGATGATGAACATGTCCTCGCCGCGGACGTTTTCGAACACCTCGACGAAGATTTCTCCGTCGTTGAAGCGTTCGACGCGGGCATCGACCAACCCCTGCTCGACACCGCGGTGCAGGCTCATGCGGCGGGCAATGGATTCGGCAAGCGGAAGGTTTGCGTTCCCAGCGATAAGCTTGGGTTCGTGACGTGTCGGCATCGGCTGAGGTCCCCGGGCAGCAGTGGCAATGTGACAGATTCGTGATGTTGACACCGCTTAGCATGGCCTTACCGTCACGCAAAGATAACAGGGTGGAGAAAGTGCACATGGCCGACATTGACTACTTTTTTGCGACACTGTCGCCCTATTCCTACCTCGCCGGACTGCGGCTGGAGGAGATCGCGGCCAAGCACGGCGCCACTATCGCGTACAAGCCTGTTGACATCATAGCGCTGTTCGGGCGCACCGGCGGCGTGCCCCCCAAGGACCGCCACCCGTCGCGCATCGAGTATCGTGCGCAGGAACTGGTGCGCCAAGCCAAGAAGACGGGCCTGCCGTTCAACCTGCAACCTGCACATTGGCCGACCAACGCAGCGCCGTCCTCATACGCCATCATCGCGGCCATTCAGGATGGATCGGGCGACGTGGGCAAACTGTGCCATTCCTTTCTGCGCGCCTGCTGGGCCGAGGACAGGGACATCGCGCAGGATGACGTGATCCGCGACTGTCTGGCCGGGGCGGGCTTTGACCCGGCGCTGGCCGACAGCGGCCTGCTGATCGGGGCCGAGACCTACGCCGCCAATCTCGAAGAAGCGGTGGACCGCGGCGTGTTTGGCGCGCCTTTCTACATCACGCAAGACGACCAAAGGTTCTGGGGGCAGGACCGGCTTGAGGATCTGGACCAGCATCTGGCGACGCTCAAGGCATGACCAAGGCCAAGCCCGTGCTGCCGCCCGTTCACGTTCGCACTCTTGGGGCGGGCACCCGCATGGCGCTGGCGCTGCATTGCACGATCGCGCATTCCGGTGCGTGGTCGGGTCTGGCGGCCGCTTTGGGCAACCGGGCCACGCTGATCGCACCCGACATGCTGTCGCACGGGCGCAGCCCGGATTGGGACGGGCAGGGAGATTTCTTCGACCTGACCACAGCCCTGTCGCGGGCGCAGCTGAGCGAGCCGATGGACGTGATCGGGCATAGTTTCGGTGCGATGGTCGCGCTGCGGCTGGCCATCGAATGCCCGGACCTGGTGCGCAGCGCCGTTCTGATCGAACCCGTGTTCTTTGCCGTCGCCCACCAAGACGCGCCTGCGCTTGCGGCGCAACACGCGGCCGAGTCTCAGCCCTACAAAGCCGCCCTTGCTGAAGGCGACGCGCCCCGGGCCGCCCGCCTGTTCAACCGCATGTGGGGCACGACCGACCGTAGCCCGCGCTGGCCGGATCTGCCCGAGCGGACCCGAAATGCGATGATCCGGGGTGTTGGCGTGGTTGGCGCGGTCGAGGGGCCGCTGTTCCGCGATACCACTGGCCTGCTGGCCCCGACGGCCATGGCGCGGGCTACGATGCCGATCCTGCTGCTGCATGGTTCGGCCTCGCACCCGATCATGGCCGTGGTCAATGCCGGGCTGCGCGCCCGCTTGCCCGATGCGCTGCAGGCTGTTCTTGAGGGGGCAGGGCACATGCTGCCCATCTCGCACCCGGGCGAGACGGCAGCGCAGGTCGAGGCGTTCTGGCGCGCCTAGAGCAGCGCCAGGAACCGGTCGATTTCTTCGGTCGGTGTCGACCAGTCGCAGACGAACCGGCAGGCGAGCATCTCGTCCTCGTCCGGGCCGTCCAGCGAGTCGCCCCACAGGTGATAGACAGCACCGGCCGCGTGTAGCCGCTTGTGTAGGCTGCGGGGAAAGCTGGCAAAGATGATGTTGGCCTGGGGTTCATGCAGAAACTGCGCACCCGCAGCCCGCAGCCCATCGGCCAGACGCGCACAGTTGGCGTTCGCCTTTCGGGCCGATCGCAGCCACAGATCATCGCGCAGATAGGCCGCCATCTGGGCCGACAGATACCGGTGCTTGGAAAACAGATGCGCCCCGCGCTTGCGGCGCAACTCGAACTCCCAGGCCTTGCTTTCGTCGAAGAAGATCACCGCTTCGACCCCCATCAGCCCGTTCTTGGTGCCGCCAAAGCTGACCGCATCCACGCCCGCCTTCCACGTCATCTCGGCCGGAGAGCAGTTCAGCGTGACCAGCGCATTGGTGAACCGTGCGCCATCCATGTGGACGGGCAGGCCGAACTCCTTGGCGACCCCGCACAGCGCCTGCAGCTCGGCCAGCGAATAGACCGAGCCCCGCTCGGTCACCTGCGTGATCGACACCGGGCCACGCTGAGGACCGTGCACGCCGCGGGTCTCTTCTGCGGCGATGGTGCGGCGCAGTGCATCCGGCTGCATCTTGTCGCCGCCCGGAACCAGCGTCAGCTTGGCGCCAGTGTAGAATTCGGGCGCGCTGCACTCGTCCTCATGAATATGCGCGACGGGCGAGCAGAATATGGTCTCCCACGGTTGCGACAGGGTCGCCAGGGCCAGCGAGTTGGCCGCCGTTCCGGTCGCCACCAGATAGACCGCTGCCCCGGGCGCCTCAAAGATGGCCCGAATCCGGTCGCGCACTTCGTTCATCAGATCGTCGGCGCCGTAAGCCATCTGATAGCCCTGATTGGCCTCGGCCAGAGCGGTCAGGACCTCGGGGTGGACGGGCCCGGAATTGTCAGAGGCGAAATGCATCAGGTTGGCTCCTCGATGATATAGTCTTCCCACTCTTCCTGGGGCGTCTCGAATTCGGACACGGTCAGGCCCTGAACCGAAACGCCAACGGCGTGGACGCTGTCGGGCGACCCTGACAGCAACGGGTGCCAATCGTAAAGGGGCTTGCCCTCCCACAACAGGCGGTAGGCGCAGGTCTGCGGCAACCAGTAAGCGTGTTCGTGAATGTTGTCCGGGCGCATGACGATGCATTCCGGTACGAACTGGTGGCGGATGTCATACTGGGTGCAGCGGCAAGTCGCGTCATCCAGCAGCCGGCAGGCGACACGGGTCAGGGCAACCTCGCCGCTGTCCTCGTCCTCGAGTTTGTTCAGGCAGCACTTGCCGCAGCCGTCGCACAGGGCTTCCCATTCACGCGGAGTCATCTTTTGCAGGGGTTTGCGCTCCCAAAAACGTGGGGTCAGCCCGGCGCGGTCGATCGGATCCTTGCTCATGTCGCGGCCAGGATCTTGCGCGCGCGATCGCAGTCTTCGGTCATCTGGGCGATCAGAGCATCGAGGCCGTCAAAGGTCATCTCAGGGCGCAGGAATTCGACCAGGCCCACCGAGAGGGTCGCACCATAGAGATCGCCGGAGAAGTCAAACAGGAAGGTTTCGATATTCGGGACCTCGCCATGGAACATTGGCCGCACCCCGACCGAGGCCGCCCCGTGATAGCTGCCGGCATGCGGGCCATCCAGCACGTCGACCAGAACCGCATAGACGCCGAATTTCGGGGGGTGGATTCCTTCGATCGACATATTGGCCGTCGGAAAGCCTAATTCGCGGCCGCGCTGTTCGCCGCCGATCACCTCGCCTTCGATCCGGTGCCAGTGGCCCAGCATGGCCGCCGCGTCCCGCGGGCGACCATCGCTCAGGGCTTGCCGGATCGCGGTGGACGAGACCACGTGAGCGGATTGCTGCATCAATGGGGCGATGGTGACGCCGAACCCCATCTGCCGGCCGAACTGCACCATATCCTGCGCGGTGCCGCTGCGGCCTTTACCGAAACAGAAATCGGCCCCGATCACCACATGGGCCAGACCCAAACCTTCGCAGATCACGTTGCTGGCGAATTCCTCGGGCGTCAGCCCGGCGAGCGCTGCGTTGAACGGCAGTTCGTACAGTTTCTGCACACCCAGCTTCTCCAGCCGGTGCGCACGCGCATTGCCGCGCATCAGACGAAAGGGCGGGGCTTCCGGGGCGAAATATTCGCGCGGGTGCGGCTCGAAGGTCAGAACGCCCAAGGGCGCATCGGGGCATGCCTTCCGGGCCAGATCGATCACCGACTGGTGGCCAATATGAACGCCATCGAAATTCCCGATCGCGGCGCTGGCGCCGCGGTCCTCTGGATCGACATACTTGTAGTCCCGGATGATCTGCATGGGGCTTGCCTAGCGGGACTGTCCACCGGGTTCAAGCGGCAGTTCCAGACCGGGGCTTGGCTGGTCAATAAAACCTGCCGTCAGTCGAACTTCCTCGAGGGGGCCAGAACCATGGCCTCGCCTACCAGGACCTTCTTGCCTTCGACCGAGCAGTGGCAGTCCAGCTTGACTCGGCGCTTGGCAAAGTCGATGTCGATCACCTTGACCTCGGCATAGACCATGTCGCCGGGGCGGACCGGCGCAAGGAATTTGAGCGACTGACCCATGTAGACAGTCCCATGGCCCGGAAGCTGTTCGCCGATCACGGCCGAGATCAGACCAGCGGTCAGCATCCCGTGGGCGATGCGCCCTTCGAAAATCGTATCGCGGGCATAGTCGTCATCCAGATGCACCGGGTTCCGGTCGGTCGAGACCTGGGCGAACATCTCGATGTCTTCGTCCGTTACCACTTTGCGCAGGTGCCGGGTCATACCCATTTCGATGTCTTCGATACAGATCGTTCCGCGCGGAAGATTGTCCAACATGTCGCCCTCACTATGCATCGGTCCGGCAACAAAAAATCACCAACGACCCAAGATTGGTAACTTTATTACTTCGCAACTGCAGAAAATCAAGCGTTTTCTGCTTAGCGTAGGCGGCCGATCGTATAGGTTGGGTTAATCTTTTCCTTGAGAATATAATCGCTCAAGGCATCCGGATCCGGCTGGTGCGACGTTTTTGTTTCCGATGCCGCCAGCCCGCCGCTGATGAAAAGGGAATCAATGCCCTCACCCATGGCGCCCGCGATATCGGTATGCGGCCCGTCGCCGATCGCGAGGATCTCGTCGTCTGATATGTCCACTCCCAGCGCGCGAAGGCGGCGCCGTGCCAGATCGTAGATGGGCGGATGCGGTTTGCCGAAATACAGGCTCTCTCCACCCATCTCGGTGTAGAGCTTGGCCAGCGCACCGGCGCACCATTCCCGCACCTCGCCCCGATCGACGACGATGTCAGGGTTGGCGCACAGCAGCTTCAGGCCTTTCTGCTTGGCGTACAGGAAGTCCGGCCGGTTCACGGCCGGATCGGCCATCGGATCGAACGGGCCACAGCAGACGATCCCCTCGGCCTGGTCCAGCGGCACGCGTTCGATGTGGATCGGGTGATCCAGAATTTTCAGTGGCTCGAAAAAGCCCGCGTCCCGATCCCATTCGCCCATTAAATAAACTTTTTCACCAACTGCACCGCGAAACATTGCCGAGCGCGCGGAATCACCGCTGGTCGCGATCGTGTCGTACGCATCCGAAGGAACGTTGAACTGTTTCAGTTGCTCGGCTACGCCAGCTCGCGGTTTTGGTGAATTGGTCACCAAAACCACCTTTCCCCCTTTGCTGCGGTAGGCTTTCAACGCGTCGACGGCCTCTGGGAAGGCGGTGATACCATTGTGCACGCACCCCCACAGGTCCACAAAAAGGGCTTTGTAGCGGTCGGATACCGCGTCGAGAGCAGGGATGATCTGGGTCATGATTGTCTCTTCTGGCTTGGGCCTCGCATCAACCCAAGCCTATGGCAGAGCCGGACCGAATTTGCCAGAGGGGGCTCTGCCCCCGCCGCCTTGGGACGGCTCCACCGGGATATTTGCCGCCAGATGAGGGGCGACACCTTGACTTCATCTGGCCCAAAATATCCCGGAGCGCGAGGCAGAGCCTCGCAAATGAAATGGCACCCGCACAGCGGGTGCCAATCCTTGTGTTTCGGCGAAGTCAGACCTTCAGGTTCGGAATGATCTGCTTCTTGCGGCTCATGATTCCCGGCAGAACGACGGTGTCGCCGTCAACCGAGGCGCCAAAGCTCTTTTCGGCGACGGATTTGACCAAGTCGTTGGGCACCAGCAGGGTGGCCTCTTCATTCAGGATGTCAACGACGAAGAGCAGAACCTGGTCCACGCCATCTTCCTTGGCCACTTCGAGCATCGACTGGGCGAGGCTGTCCTTGCGGTCCAGCACCACGCTCGGCGCGGTGGTTTCCAGAACGGAGACGCGGAACTTGGTGCCGTCGACTTCGTATTCCTTGCTGTCCATGCGGATCAACTCGGCGTCCGAGAAAGACGACACATCGGATTTGGCTGCGAACATTTCTGCGGCGTAGGCCGAGATGTCCAGGCCCAAGTCGGAGGCCAGCTTCTCGGCAACGTCTCGGTCATGTGTGGTTGTGGTTGGAGAGCGGAATTCGAGTGTGTCCGACAGAATGCAGGTCAGAGCGGCGCCTTTGATGGTGTCGGGCATCTTGGCGGCATCGTCGCCCATGAGGTCGATCATGATGGTTGCGGTACAGGCCAGCGGACGCACGGTGATGTCGATCGGGCCTTTGGTTTCAAGCCCGCCGACCAGCTTGTGGTGGTCGATGATGGCCCGGATATCGGCGTTGTTAACGTTGGCCGGCAACTCGGCCGGGTTGTTGGTGTCGACGATGACAACCGGAGCATCGGTCTCGACATCCCCGATGATGCGCGGCTTGGGCAGGTCCCAGCGCTGCAGCATGAAGGCGGCCTCGGTGTTGGGTTCGCCCAGCAGGACGGCCTCGGCCTTTTCGCCTTTGACTTCGTTGAGATACCAGGCCCACAGGATCGGAGATCCGGTCGAGTCGGTGTCGGGGGATTTATGGCCAAATACTTGGATGGTCATTTTGGATTCCTGATGCTGGATGTTTGCGCGCCTTATAGAAGGCGGGGCGGGCCTTGTCACCCGGCAGAAAAGGGCCTGCGACCGTTGGTCTGACGCCCGCCGCGCCTGATCAGAACGGCGCCCGGGTCAGGCTGTACCCGGCGAGTGAGAGTTGGTTCAGCAGCCCGTGCCGCCCGGGCAGGTGTCCGGCGCCAACCGCAACCACTGCGGTTTGGCTGTCAAGCGCCAGAATCTTTTGCATCCAGTTGGCATTGCGCTGGACCAGCATCTGATCTTCGAAACCGGCCCATTCGCGGGCAAACACCTCGGGCGACAGCCCCGAAGCATCGCGCCCCAGAATTTTCGCCAATTGCAGGATTTCGGCGTGTTTCTCCTCGATATACGCGTTGGCCATCGTCGCCATCTGGTCGTCTTCGGCCTGCAATGCATCGGCCATGCGAACCAGCGACTGCACCTGGTCTTCCAGGGGGTGGCTCTGGAAGATTGCGATCAGGTCCTCGATCCTTTCCAGGGAATATTGCGGGATCCCTCGCGCCTGCGCCAGTTCGGCCAGGCGCACGTCCATACCGTAGTCGGCGTCGGGCATCTGCAGCATGCAAGGCGGCATGCCCAGCATCATCGAAAGGAACCAGGGCTGCATCTTGGCCGCCATCCACCCAGGTATGCCGCGCGCGGCAAGAGAGGCCGAGATCCGCGCCCAGTCCGATTCGCTCATCATCTCGATCAGGGTGGGGCCGGAGGTGATCAGAACCGGGCTAAGATCCGTCGCCAAGGTCTTTTCAAATTCAGCCATGTCGGATTGGGTGATCTCGAAATAGAATGCGTCGGCCCGGCTCAGCGTCGGGGTCAGCCGCTCGATGATCGGGCCCATGCGCGGGTCGTTGATGTGGAGCGTTCCGATCAGGTGCAGGACCGTGTCCCCCTTGCGCGCAATCCAGTGGTTGCCTTCGGGAAATGGCGTCTGGCTGACGGCGGCCTCCAGTTCGGCGCGCGTTTCAGGCGCCATGGCCAGCCGCAGATCGCGCCCGTCGCAGGCGGCCTTGCCCACGACAGGGGACAACAGAAACAGTGCAAGCAGGAACAGGCGCATGGAACGATCCGATTGCAGGAAATCTCGCCCGTCCTTAGACCCCGCGCATGCGCCATGCGCAACCCATCCACTGGCATTCCCCGAGATTCCCCGTAGCATGAGCGCATGAACCGCGAGCAGGACCTCTATCCCCCGATCAAAGCGCTTCTCGAGCGCCAGGGCTACGTCGTCAAGGGCGAAGTCGGCGCGGCCGACATCGTCGCCGTCCGGGGCGCTGAGGACCCCGTCATCGTCGAGTTGAAGCTGCGATTCTCGCTGGCGCTGTTCCATCAGGCAGTAGCGCGCCAGAAGATCACCGATCATGTCTATATCGCCGTTTGCAGACCGACAGGGCGGACGGCAAGGCGCGCGCTGCGGGACAACCTGTCCCTGTGCCGGCGGCTGGGGTTGGGTCTGATGACCGTCCGCGGCGACGGTGCGGTCGATGTCCATTGTGATCCGGGGCCTTACTCGCCGCGCAAGGCCAAGCGCAAGGCTGCCGGCCTGCTGCGCGAGTTCGATCGGTTGCAGGGCGATCCGAATGCTGGGGGCGCCACCCGCCATGGCATCGTGACAGCCTATCGCCAGGACGCATTGAAATGCGCTGCCCATCTGGCCGAAAACGGTGCCACCAAGGGCGCCGAGGTGGCCCGCGCCGCGCAAGTGCCCCACGCCACACGCCTGATGCGCGACAATCACTATGGCTGGTTCGAGAAGGTCGAGAAGGGCATTTATGCCCTTTCAGCCGCAGGGCGTGCGGGCTTGAAACACTGGGCCTGCAGCTGGGAAAACGGTGACTAATCCGCGCTGGGCGCGGCGAAAAAATTTTTCATCGGGATTGTTGACAGCTTCCGGGCGACCGCCTAGCTATACGCCGTTAGCACTCGCCGAGTGTGAGTGCTAACGCCTCGCTAAGCCGCGAGGAGGGGATTAACAACCTTTGAGCCTCAAGGAGCTGCAAAGATGGCATTCAAACCACTTCATGACCGGGTGCTGGTGCGCCGCGTGGAAAGCGAAGAGAAGACCGCCGGCGGTCTGATCATTCCCGACAGTGCAAAAGAAAAACCCAGCGAAGGTATTGTCGTTGCTTGTGGCGAAGGCGCCCGCAAGGACAGCGGCGAGCTGATCCCGATGGCCGTTTCCGAAGGCGACAAGATCCTGTTCGGCAAATGGTCGGGCACCGAAGTCACCGTCGACGGTGAAGAGCTGCTCATTATGAAAGAGAGCGACATTCTGGGCATTGTCGAGGCGTCGTCCGCCGCGAAGGCCGCCTGAACGCCTCGGATCATCTGAGACACGCAATTTACCGAAGATACGGAGAGAGACATGTCTGCAAAGGACGTCAAATTCGATACCGATGCCCGCAACCGCATGCTGAAGGGCGTCAACATCCTGGCTGATGCCGTCAAAGTGACCCTGGGCCCCAAAGGCCGCAACGTGGTGCTGGACAAATCGTTCGGCGCGCCGCGGATCACCAAGGACGGTGTTTCGGTCGCCAAAGAAATCGAACTGGAAGACAAGTTCGAAAACATGGGTGCGCAGATGGTGAAGGAAGTCGCCAGCCGCACCAACGACGAAGCCGGTGACGGCACCACCACCGCAACCGTTCTGGCTCAGGCCATCGTCAAGGAAGGCCTCAAGCAGGTTGCAGCCGGCCTGAACCCGATGGACCTCAAGCGCGGCATCGACATGGCAACCGCCAAGGTCGTCGAAGCCATCAAAGCCGCTGCCCGCGAAGTCAAGGACAGCGACGAGGTTGCGCAGGTTGGTACCATCTCGGCCAACGGCGAAGCTGAAATCGGCCGCCAGATCGCAGACGCGATGCAGAAGGTCGGCAACGAAGGCGTCATCACCGTCGAAGAGAACAAAGGTCTGGAAACCGAGACCGACGTCGTCGAAGGCATGCAGTTCGATCGCGGTTACCTGTCGCCCTACTTCGTGACCAATGCCGACAAGATGATCGCCGAGCTGGAAGACTGCATGATCCTGCTGCACGAGAAGAAGCTCTCGTCGCTGCAGCCGATGGTTCCGCTGCTGGAGCAGGTGATCCAGTCGCAGAAGCCGCTGCTGATCATTGCCGAGGACGTTGAAGGCGAAGCGCTGGCAACCCTGGTTGTCAACAAGCTGCGTGGCGGCCTGAAGATTGCTGCCGTCAAGGCTCCGGGCTTCGGCGATCGCCGCAAGGCCATGCTGCAGGACATCGCAATCCTGACCGGCGGTCAGGTCATCAGCGAAGAACTGGGCATGAAGCTGGAAAACGTCACCATCGACATGCTGGGTTCGGCCAAGAAGGTCACCATTTCGAAAGACGAAACCACGATCGTCGACGGTGCTGGCGAGAAGGCCGAGATCGAGGCACGCGTTGCCCAGATCCGCGCCCAGATCGAAGAAACCACCAGCGACTATGACCGCGAGAAGCTGCAGGAGCGCGTTGCCAAGCTGGCCGGCGGTGTTGCCGTGATCCGCGTCGGTGGCATGACCGAGGTTGAAGTGAAAGAGCGCAAGGACCGCGTGGACGACGCTCTGAACGCAACCCGTGCGGCCGTTCAGGAAGGTGTCGTCGTGGGTGGCGGTGTTGCCCTGGTTCAGGCCGGCAAGGCGCTGGGCGACGTGAAAGGCGCAAACGCCGATCAGGACGCAGGCATCAACATCATTCGCAAGGCCATTGAGGCTCCGCTGCGCCAGATCGCCGAGAACGCAGGCGTCGATGGTGCCGTGGTTGCCGGCAAGGTCCGCGAATCGACCGATCCGGCCTTCGGCTTCAACGCCCAGACCGAAGAGTATGGCGACATGTTCAAGTTCGGCGTGATCGACCCGGCCAAAGTGGTGCGGACCGCTCTGGAAGACGCAGCCTCGGTTGCCGGTCTGCTGATCACCACCGAAGCCATGGTTGCCGACAAGCCCGCCAAGGAAGGCGCTGGCGCCGGTGCCGGCATGCCCGACATGGGCGGCATGGGCGGCATGATGTAAGCAATCGAATTCGCCTCGGCGAATTCGACCTCCCGATCAGGGAGCATCTGCTGAAGATGATGCGGGGTCGCCTTCGGGCGACCCCGTTTTTTTGCCGCGCACCGATGCACGCGGCGGACCGGTCGAAAGCAGAAGATGTCGCGGGCGAAAGGAATGGGGTGAGTGTCGGCGATGAAACGGCTAAGGAGGGGGCATGCGACTGATTGCTCTGACCACTTTGACCATGTGCGCCTTTGCGGCCAACTCGGTCCTGACCCGGGCCGCCATTGACGGTGGCGCCAGCGACCCGGCCGGGTTCGCGGTCGTGCGGGTTATGTCCGGAGCCGTGGTTCTAGCCTGCCTTGTGATGCTGCGCTCTGACCGGTTGCGGCTGTGGCATCCCCGCCGCATCGTCGGGGCAGGGGCGCTGTCCCTCTACATGGTCGGATTTTCCACCGCCTACCTGACATTGGATGCCGGGCTTGGGGCACTGATTCTGTTTGGCGTCGTGCAATTGTCGATGTTCGCGGCCAGCAGCCTTAATGGGGCGGCTGCGGATAGGCGGCAGGTGGCGGGAGCGGTGGTCGCGATGGCCGGGCTGACTTGGGTCCTGTGGCCATCGGGCTCTGTTCGGGTGGATCCGACAGGCGCGGCTCTGATGGCCGCCGCGGGGGTCGGCTGGGCCGCGTATTCCCTTGCGGGTCGCACTGAAGGTGATCCGCTGGCGGGTACGGCCGCCAATTTCGTATGGGCGCTTCCGGTCACTGCGACCGTGCTGCTGGCGATCGGTGGCACATGGCACCTAACCCCTTGGGGTTTTGCGTTGGCCGCTCTCTCTGGCGGTGTCGCCTCGGGGCTGGGGTATGCTCTGTGGTATCGCATCCTGCCGTTGATGGCCCCGGCTCAGGCGGCGGTCGTGCAACTCAGCGTGCCGGTGATCGCCATCGTCGCGGGGGCGGTTTTGCTGAACGAGGCGCCCGGAGCGCGGCTTGTACTGGGCGCCGGTCTTGTTCTTGGCGGTATTCTGGTGGCGGTCTTGCAGCCGAAAGCCAGCCAGACCTTTCCTCGGTCGGGATAAAGCATTATCTGGCGGGAATGCGTTTTCTGATCGTCATCCTTCTGTGCCTGGCGCCTTCGCTGGCGCACGCCAAATGCGTGGTTCTTCTGCATGGGCTTGCCCGGACCGAGGCATCCTTTTCGGTCATGGAGGAATTGTTCGAACTGCACGGTTATGACGTCGTGCGCCCGGGCTACCCTTCCACCGACCTGCCGATTCCCGAATTGGCGGACCAGACCTTGCCAGCGGCCTTTTCGGCCTGCAACGGCGACACGGCGAACGTGGTGGCGCATTCGATGGGCGGCATCCTGCTGCGCTATTGGCTGCAGGATCATCGCCCGGAAAACCTGGGCCGCGTGGTCATGCTGGGCCCGCCCAATCAAGGAAGCCAGCTGGTCGACGAACTAGGCGATCTCGAGGCGTTCGGCCTGTTGAACGGGCCTGCGGGACTGCAGCTGGGAACAGGCTCCGAGGGCATCCCCCGACGCCTGCCACCGGTGGATTTCAAACTCGGGGTGATCGCCGGGGAAAACTCGTTGAACCCTGTCTTTTCGGCGCTGGTCGACGGGCCGGACGACGGCAAGGTCGCGGTCGAGGAAACCAAGGTCGAAGGCATGGCCGACCACATCGTCTTGCCGGTGACACACACCTTCATGATGAACAACCCGCGGGTCATGGCCCAGGCGCTGCATTTCATCGAATACGGATCTTTCGACCGCAGCATCACCTGGCTGGACGGTGTTCTCGATATCATCGATGAGATCTGCATCGGCCAGGACTGCGGCGAACCCAACTCGGAGCCCACGCGGTGACCGCATTGGAACTGACCTTTACCGGGGCGCAGGTCCTGCACCCTGACTGCGGACTTGTCGGTGACGACCTCTCGATCGCCGATGGCTTGATCCAAGAAGGCGGCGGTGCGCAGGTCGTTGATCTGAACGGCTATCTGGTCCTGCCGGGCATCATCGACCTGCACGGCGACGGGTTCGAGCGTCACATCGCCCCGCGCCGGGGGGCCATGAAGCAGATGGACGAGGGCATCCGTGCCGCCGAGGCCGAGCTGGCGGCCAATGGCATCACCACCGCCGTGCTGGCGCAATTCTACAGCTGGGAGGGCGGCGTGCGCGGCCCTCGTTTCGCCGCCGACGTGTTCCGCGCGATCGCGGCGGTGAAGGGCAGTGTGGTCACTGACCTGATCCCGCAGTTGCGGTTCGAAACCCACCTGCTGGACGATTATGCCCACCTGCCGAGGCGCATCGCCGAGTGGCAGGTGCCCTATGTCGTGTTCAACGATCACCTGCCGCATGACCGTCTGGCGCAGGGGCGCACCCCGCCGCGTTTGACAGGGCAAGCGCTCAAGGCCGGTCGCAGCCCCGAGGCGCACCTGAAGATGCTGCAGGCGATGCATGCCCGGACCTCCGAGGTACCCTCTGCGCTTGATGCGCTGTGCGCGGCGCTGGCCCGGCAAGGCGTGCGTCTGGGCAGCCATGACGACGCGACGGCAGAGGCCCGTTCCCACTGGCGCAAACGCGGCGTGCATATCGCCGAATTTCCCGAAACGCTCGAGGCGGCCGAGGCAGCCAAGGCTGCGGGCGATCACGTCATTCTGGGCTCGCCCAACGTGGTGCGGGGCGGATCGCACAAGGGCAATGTCAGCGCGCTGGACCTGCTCGCCATGGGGCTGTGCGATGTGCTGGCGTCGGATTACCACTATCCCAGCCCGCGCAGGGCGGCGCTGACGCTGATGAAATCGGGGCTGATGGATCTGGCGGGCGCATGGGCGCTGGTGTCGTCGGGGCCCGCGCGGGTACTTGGCCTTGAAGACCGCGGGTCGCTGCAACCCGGCAAACGCGCCGATCTGGTCATTCTGGACGCTGAAACGCAGCGCGTGGCGGCAACCATCGCCGGCGGCCGGGTCAGTTTCCTGTCGGGGGATATCGCCGGGCGGTTCGTCGCCGCGGCGCGCTAGCGTTTGATCCGGTTGAAATGGCCCATCTTGCGGCCCGGCTTGACCTCGGCCTTGCCGTACAGGTGCAGGGCCACGTCACGCTGTTGCGCAAGCTCGGGCACGCGGTCCATGTCGTCGCCGATCAGGTTCTCCATCACCACATCCGCGTGACGCTGCCCGTCGCCCAGCGGCCAGCCGGCAACGGCGCGGATATGCTGCTCGAACTGATCGACCGCGCAGCCGTTCTGCGTCCAGTGACCCGAGTTGTGAACGCGCGGCGCGATCTCGTTCACGATCAGGCCCTGCGGTGTCACGAACAGTTCGACCCCCATGACGCCGACATAATCCAGCGCGTTCAGGATATTCGCGGCCAGCAGCACCGCGTCGGTCCGCAGGGCGGGGGACAGGCGCGCGGGCACTGTGGTCGTGTGCAGGATGCCGTCGCGATGCACGTTCTCGCCGGGGTCGAAACAGGCCACCTGGCCGTCCAGCCCGCGGGCGGCGATGATCGACACCTCGTGGCTGAAATTCACGAAGCCTTCCAGGATCGCGGGTGCACCCTGCATGTCGGCCAGCGCGGCCCGGGCGTCCTCGGGCGTCTTCAGCCGCGCCTGCCCCTTGCCGTCATAGCCGAAGCGGCGGGTCTTGAGGATCGCCGGCGTGCCGATCCGTTCGATGGCGGCCTGCAGGCTGTCCAGGTCGGTCACATCGGCAAAGGGTGCGGTGTTCAGGCCCAGACCTTGCAGGAATGTCTTTTCGGTCAACCGGTCCTGGCTGACCCGCAGCGCCTCGCGGCCGGGCCGGATGGGGCGGTACAACTCCAGAACGTCCAGCGCCTCGGTCGGGATGTTTTCGAACTCGTAGGTGATGACATCGACGGATTGCGCAAAAGCGGCCAGCGCCTCGGCATCCTCATAGGATGCGGTGGTCACGCGATGCGCCACCTGGCCCGCGGGCGGGTTGGCGCCCGGCTCAAAAATATGGGTCACGAAGCCCAGTCGCGCCGCGGCCATCGACAGCATCCGGCCCAATTGGCCGCCGCCCAGAATTCCGATCACCGCGCCGGGCTGCAAGGGGCTACTCATCGCGGGGCTCCTCGGGGATCGAGTCCGACAGTGCCGCACGCCAGGCGTCCAGCCGGTCGGCTAGGGCTGCGTCCTGCAGGGCCAGAATGCCAGCGGCCATCAGGCCGGCATTGGCGCCGCCGGCCGAACCGATGGCCATGGTCGCAACCGGAAAGCCCTTGGGCATCTGCACAATGGAATAGAGCGAGTCGACACCGGACAGCGCCCGCGTCTGAACTGGAACGCCGATCACCGGCACCCGCGTCTTGGACGCAATCATGCCCGGTAGGTGCGCGGCACCGCCAGCGCCGGCGATGATCACCTGAAGCCCGCGCTGCACGGCGCTCTTCCCGTACTCCCACAGACGGTCCGGCGTACGGTGGGCCGAGACGATCTTGGCCTCGTAGGCCACACCCAGTTCGTCCAGTATCTCTGCAGCGCCTTTCATTGTGGGCCAGTCCGACTGGCTGCCCATGATGATTCCGACCTTGATCTCGCTCATCTGCCCTGTTCCCCGCCTGCGTTAGGAAGCGCGCACTATAGTGAAATCCGCTTGCGTGGCAATGCGGTTGACCGCGCCGGATCAGGCGATGATGTCAGGGGTCAGGCGATCCTCGATCAGCCGGATGATGTCCTTCAGGCGCAGCTTCTGTTTCTTCAGCCGCTTCACCGTCAGCTGATCGGCGGTGCCGGTCGCCTCGAGCGCCTTGATCGCCTCGTCCAAGTCGCGGTGCTGCTGGCGGAACACCTCCAGTTCGACGCGCAGAACCTCGTCGGTTTTCATCGAAATGTCGGTGGGCGCATTCATGGGCGACTCATTCGTGGCTGGTGGAGCGTGACCCACAGAATAGTGCGTTCGGGTGAAATCTCCTAGACCTTGTGGTCGGCCGTATTTCACCCCATATTCTGATGTGTGCGGTTGCCGACTTGGGGCCGCGCATCACGTCGCTTTGACAAAGAAGGACGAGAAAACGTGTCAAAACTTACTCTTGGCTCATACCCGCATCTTCTGGGGTTCGAGCAGTTGGAACGCCTTCTGGAACGGTCCGCAAAGGCCGGAAACGAAGGGTATCCGCCCTACAACATCGAACAGACATCCGATCACTCGTACCGCATCACCCTGGCCGTGGCCGGGTTTTCCGAAGACGACCTGTCGATCACCATCGAGGATCGGCAACTGGTGATCCGGGGCCGTCAACGCGACGACAGCGAGGGGCGCGTGTTCCTGCATCGCGGCATCGCGGCCCGTCAGTTCCAGCGCATGTTCGTTCTGGCCGACGGGGTCGAAGTGGGCGAGGCCATCATGGAAAACGGTCTGCTGCACATCGACCTGACCCGCGCCGTGCCGGAAGCCGTGGTGCAGACGATCAACATCAGGAAAGGGTAAGCCATGAATACACCGTATGAAATCAACACCGAAGGCGATCGGATCGTCTATGTGAAAGCCGTGGACGTGGCCAAGCTGCCGCATGAGGTGCGCGCGCAGGCCGGAGATCTGGAACATCTCTATGCCGTCCACAACTCGGATGGGCAGCAATTGGCGCTGGTTGCCGACCGCAAGCTGGCCTTCGTTCTGGCCCGCCAGCATGACCTGTCGCCGGTGGCCGTGCACTGACACGGCCCGCGACGGCGCAGTTCAGGCCGCGCGAATGGACATACTCCCACCCGCAGGGCCCGGCCCTGAGCACAGACCGACAGGGCACGAGGGCATATGAGCTGGTTCGAATTCGATTGGGTGGACGCCTTCAGCGACCGCGCCTTTGGCGGAAATGGATGTGCGGTCGTGCATGAGGGCGCGCATCTGCCGGAGCCCGTTTGCACCGCTTTCGTCCGCGAAACCTCGTTGGTGGAATGCACCTTTACCGGCCCTTCGGACGTGGCCGATGTCCGGGTGCGCTATTTCCTGGCCAGCCGTGAAATTCCCTTTGCCGGTCACCCGACCATAGCCACCGTGGCGGCGATGCGCAGTCGCGGGCTGATCTTGGGCAACACCCTGACCCTGGAAACCGGTACGGGGATCGTGGGCATCCGTTTGGATGGCGACCAGATCGAGATGACGCAGGTCGCGCCGGAGTTCGGCCCGCATGTCGCGCCCGAGCTGGTGGCGGCCGCCATCGGGCTGCCCGCCAGCGCGATCGTTTCGCCGCCGCAGTTGGTTTCGACCGGGCTGCCGTTCTGCATTACCGTCCTGCGCGATCACGCGGCCCTGCGCGCGGCACAACTGAACCTGGATGCGCTGCGCCAAGTGGCGCAGACGGCGGGCTATTCAGGCGCCGACATGGCCGAACCTTTCCTGGTGACGCTGCAAGGCGCAACCGAGGCGGGCGACACGTTCTCGCGCCTGCTACTGGCCCCGCCCAGCCCGCCGGAAGACCCGTTCACCGGATCGGCCACCGGCGCCATGGCGGCGTATCTGTGGAAATACGGGCTTATGGCCAAGGACAGCTTTGTCGCCGAACAGGGCCACGACATGGGCCGCCCGGGGCAGGCCGTCGTCACCCGCGTGGGGCCGCCGGATGCGATGACGGGCATCAAGGTCGCCGGGTGCGGGTTCGTCCTGATGCGCGGCCAGACCGACCTGCCGGACACCCTGCAATGACCGAATCTGCGATCGCGATTCTGCCCTACGGCCACCGTCTGGGGCCGAAACTGACATCGGTGCCGCTGTCCGATCTGATCTGGCCTTTGGGCTGCCCCGAGCGGTTGACGGGCAAGACCGTGGGCGACCTGACACCATCGGACCATCTGCTCATGTATCCCAACTCGACTGTGCATTTGCGGCTGCGGCGCGGCACGCGGGCGCGGATATCTCTGATGATGGGCGAGCCGTCGGCCATCCATGGCAAGCATGACCGGATGCTGCGATGGACCTGGCGGCGATTCTTCCGGGTGTTCACCTTCCACGAGGTGTTGCTGGACAGCTTGCCCAACGCGGTGTTCCTGCCCTATGGCGTGACCCAGGTGCCCGATTGGCGCGACTTGGACGTGACCAAGCACCGGTCGTGCTCGCTGATCGCCTCGGCCAAGCGCGATCTCGAGGGGCATCAGCTACGCCATGCGGTGATCGACTGGGCGCGCGAAGCGGGGGCCGATGTCGACATCATGGGCCGTGGCTACAACCCGTTCGAGCGCAAATCCGACGGGCTGGCGCCTTATCGCTATTCGGTCATCATCGAAAACGTGCGTGAGCGGAACTACTTTTCAGAAAAACTGACTGACGCGATCCTGTGCGCGACCGTGCCGATCTATTGGGGCTGCCCGAATATCGGTGATTTTTTCGATACCAAGGGCATGATCCTGTGTAACAGCCAAGCCGATATCCAGCGTGCGATTCAATCGGCGTCCGAAGAGGATTATCAATCACGCCTGCCGCATCTGCGGGCCATACAGGACAAGGCGGCGTGGTTCGGCGATTTCGAAACCCGCGCGGCACAGGCCCTGCGTGACGCCTTGCGCGGCTGACGATCACCTTTGGCGCCGGACCAAAAAGAAAGGCCCCCGGAAACCGGGGGCCTCTGAACTTTGGGGCAGCTCGGATCACGACGCCGCGATCAGCCCCATGCTTTCCAGCTTCAGCAGAACCTGGTGGGCGCAGTTGTCCACGTCCACATTCTCAGTCTCGACCCGAAGTTCCGGGTTTTCGGGCACGTCATAGGGGTCCGAAATTCCGGTGAATTCCTTGATCTTGCCTTCGCGCGCTAGCTTGTACAGGCCCTTGCGGTCGCGGCGCTCGCATTCCTCGAGGCTGGTGGCCACGTGGACCTCGCAGAAGGCGCCAAACTGCTCGATCTCCTCACGCACGGCGCGGCGTGTGGCCGCGTAGGGTGCGATCGGGGCACAAATGGCAATGCCGCCATTCTTGGTGATCTCGGAGGCCACATAGCCGATGCGGCGGATGTTCAGGTCGCGGTGTTCCTTCGAGAAGCCCAGTTCCGAGCTGAGGTTCTTGCGGACGATGTCACCGTCCAGCAGCGTGACGGGACGGCCGCCCATCTCCATCAGCTTGACCATCAGAGCGTTGGCGATGGTCGATTTGCCCGAGCCCGAGAAACCGGTGAAGAAGACGGTAAAGCCCTGCTGGCTGCGCGGCGGATAGCGGCGGCGCAGCTGCTCGACCACCTCGGGGAACGAGAACCACTCGGGGATCTCGAGCCCTTCGCGCAGACGGCGGCGCAGTTCGGTGCCCGAGATGTTCAGGATCGTGACGTTGTCCTTGTCCTCGATCTCGTCCGCGGGTTCGTACTGGGCGCGCTCCTGCACATAGACCATGTGTTTGAAGTCGACCATCTCGATGCCGATCTCGTCCTGGTATTTGCGGAACAGGTCCTGCGCGTCGTAGGGACCATAGAAGTCCTCGCCCTGGCTGTTCTTGCCCGGGCCGGCATGGTCGCGGCCGACGATGAAATGGGTGCAGCCGTGGTTCTTGCGGATAAGGCCGTGCCAGACCGCTTCGCGCGGGCCTGCCATGCGCATCGCCAGGTTAAGCAGGCTCATCGTAGTTGTCGAGGCCGGGTATTTGTCCAGCACCGCCTCATAGCAGCGTACGCGGGTGAAGTGGTCGACATCGCCGGGCTTGGTCAGGCCTACGACCGGATGGATCAGCAGGTTGGCCTGCGCCTCACGCGCGGCACGGAAGGTCAGTTCCTGATGCGCGCGGTGCAGCGGGTTGCGGGTCTGAAACGCGACGATGCGGCGCCAGCCCAGCTTGCGGAAATAGGCGCGCAGCTCGTTCGGCGTGTCGCGGCGGGCTTTGAAGTCGTAATGCACCGGCGGCTGGATACCGGTCACGGGACCGCCAAGGTAAACCTTCCCGGCCACGTTGTGCAGATAGTTGACGGCCGGGTGCGCCAAGTCGTCAGCACCGAAAACCTTTTCGGCCTCGCGCGACTTGTCCGGGGTCCAGCGGTCGGTCACCGTCATGGTGCCCAGGATCACGCCTTCTTGGTCGCGCAGGGCGATGTCCTGACCCAGCTCGATCTGTTCGGCGAACTCTTCACTGACATCCAGTGTGATCGGCATCGGCCAAAGGCTGCCATCGGCCAGGCGCATTTTCTCGACCACGCTGTCATAGTCGGCTTCGGTCAGGAAACCCTTGAGCGGGTTGAACCCGCCGTTCATCAGCAGTTCCAGGTCGCAAATCTGGCGCGGGGTCAGATCCCAGCTGGTCAGGTCGGCGGCTTCGACCTTCAGCTTCTGTGCGGATTCATAAGAAACATACAGCTCCGGGATCGGGGCCAGATTACTCAACATCGTCATTGCAATACTCTTGTCGCAGTGTGGTTGCTTGGTGATTCAGGTGCGTTCCGTGGGGGCATGTGCCCCGGTCGGTGAGCAAAGTCCACACCGTTTCATGAAACAAAGGAGGATATGCGCGGTTTTTGCCGGTTTTGGAAGAATTTTCCCCGAAAATCTCGCGAACGTAGCCAGATTTCTGCAAATCGCCGACAATCGGGTCAGTCGGCGATGATTTGTTCCGCGGGCGCCAGCAAAGTGTTCAGATCGCTGGCACGTTCAACCGCCAGCGCGGCCAGCGGTTCCGACACGCCGCGCAGCAGGAAACTTCGCAAGGTCAGCGCATCGGTCGCGACCCCCGCCGCGCGCAACACGATCTCCGAGGC
The DNA here is from genome assembly GCF_059612985.1 of Ruegeria sp. BHSC043. Taxonomy (NCBI): domain Bacteria; kingdom Pseudomonadati; phylum Pseudomonadota; class Alphaproteobacteria; order Rhodobacterales; family Roseobacteraceae; genus Ruegeria; species Ruegeria sp. BHSC043. The sequence continues at coordinate 189,378 of NZ_JBXWRS010000005.1, forward strand.
CAGAAGCTCGACCCCAAGGGCTTTGGTTTCGCTCTCCAAGCGGCTGGCCACGTTGACCGCGTCGCCGATGATCGTGCGGGCTGCATGACCGGCAGCGCCGATTTCGCCCAGGACCAGATCGCCCAGATGCAGGCCCATGCCGATGCGGATCTCGGGGCTGTTTTCCGCAGCCAGCTTATGGTTGAACCGCTGCAGGGCCCGGCTGATATTTGCTGCGGACTTCAATCCGGCTCGGGCCGAACTGGCCGCATCCGCCGTTTCGTAGACCGCCAGCAACCCGTCGCCCATGTATTTGTCGACGGTGCCCCCGTCGGCGGTGATGGCCGGAACGATCGCATCGAAGAACCGGTTCAACAGAAACACGATGTCGTAGGGCAGTTGCCCGGTAGTGCGCGCCGTAAAGCCGCGCATGTCGAGAAACAGCACGGCCAGTTTCCGTTCCTGCCCCTGGCTGGCATGGGCGCGTTGCCGCCCGCCGTCGGGCCGGAACACCCGGAACACGGTCAGCGGATCCTGGGGGCGGACCTGGCAGGCGAGGCGCGTGCGGTCGGCGGCACCAACGGCCTTCAGGCTGCGCGCTTCGGACGAGCTGGGCGCGGGCAGCCGGTCCGCGCCGTCTTCGACGATCACCCGGCAGGTGGTGCATCGCCCTTTGCCGCCGCACAGGGCGGTATGGGGAACGCCGTTGGCCCGCGAGATTTCCAGCAGGGTCAGCCCTTTTTCCGACACCACCTCGGGGCCGTCCACATAGCGCACCCGGACCGAATGCCGCCTGCGCCATATCTTGCGCCCGAAATGCACCGCGAGCGCCGCGCCCAGCGCCACCCAGAACACCATCAGCACGTTGTCTTTCACGCCGAGCATGGTTTCAAAGGCTTCGGGGCCGGGCCAGTTGTAATGTTCGACATACTGCTCGCGCAGGTCGGGATCGGCGAAATCGGCCCAGATGCGCCTCCCCTCGGTCAGCAGGCCGGCCAAGGCAAAGCCGGGAATGAACACGGCGACGCCGATCAGATAGGGCACCAGCTTGCCCCACCAGCGGGTCAGTCTCAGCCACATGTGCAGCCCGATGCAGCCGTGGATCCAAACCACCAGCATCAACGTGCTCTGCATCCAGATGGCCACGTTGGGCCACATCAGGATGATGATGTAACCCATCTCGTCATTGACGCCGAAAACCTCATGCGCATAGCGCGTGTGCACGATATGCGAGATCAACTGTAGGGGGATCAACAGTCCCAGCACCACTTGCAGGGCTGTTTGAAAAGGCATGCGCAGCGTCCGGCGCCGGGCGATCGAAACCAGGGCAAGCCCGGCATGGGTCAGCAGTGCAGAATACAGCAGAACGCCGCCCAGAACATGCCGGGTGACCTCCTGCCGCGCATCCTGCATCCCGTGCAGGTGGTCGGTGTGAAACAGACCCAGCCCTATATTCAGGAAATGAAAGAAGGCGAAGGTGAACAGAACCAAGCCGCTAGCGATGCGCAGGCGGGTCGTCCAACTGCCCTGCCAAAGAGGGTTGCCCAATCTATCACCCGTTTCTTACGTGCGTGCCGTAAGTCTGCGGCGCGGGGGTACCCCGGGTCAAGCGTAGGGCAAAACGAAAAAAAAACGCGGCACCTGCGTGCCGCGTTTTAGGGGTTATTCCTGTTCGGCCAGGAACCGTTCGGCATCCAGCGCCGCCATGCAGCCCATTCCGGCCGAGGTCACCGCCTGCCGATACACATGGTCGGTCAGGTCGCCGGCCGCGAACACGCCGGGGATCGAGGTCTGCGTGGTGCCGGGTTTGGTTTTGACATAGCCGCCCATATGGGTTTCCAGCACGTCCTTGACCAGCTCGTTGGCGGGCGCGTGGCCGATGGCGACGAACACACCCTTGCAGGGGATCTCGGTGATCTCGCCGGTCTTGACGTTTCTCACCCGCACGCCTTCGACGCCCAGCGGATCCTCGGTGCCGAACACCTCTTCCAGTTCGTGGAACCACAGCGGCTCGATCTTTTCGTTCTTGAACAGGCGGTCTTGCAGTATCTTTTCGGCGCGCAGCTCGTCCCGGCGGTGGATTAGCGTGACCTTGCTGGCGAAATTGGTCAGGAACAGCGCTTCTTCCACGGCGGTGT
>NZ_JBXWRS010000006.1:0-184479 GCF_059612985.1 Ruegeria sp. BHSC043
AGCGCCGACATCCAGCTGATCCAACGGATCCTGCCGCATCGCTATCCGTTCCTGCTGGTTGACAAGGTTGTCGAGATCAACGGCTATCAGTCGGCGGTCGGCATCAAGAACGTCACCATGAACGAGCCGCATTTCCAGGGTCATTTCCCCGGAACGCCGATCATGCCCGGCGTGACAATCGTCGAGGCGATGGCCCAGACCGCTGGCGTGATGCTGGGTGTCGGCATGGACGTGATCGACAGCGAGTTGCTGATCTATTTCATGAACATCGACAAGTGCAAATTCCGCCGCAAGGTAGTGCCGGGCGACGTGCTGAAGATGCATGTGGAAACCGTGCGCGGCAAGAAAGGCGGCAAGATCTTCAAGTTCAGCGGCCGCGCGACCGTGGACGGTGAAGTGGCGGCCGAAGCCGAGTTCTCGGCCTATGTCGATTGGGACATGGAAAAGACAGCATGAGCCGCATTCATCCCAGTGCCATCATCGAAGACGGTGCGCAGATCGGTCAGGATTGCGTGATCGGTCCGTTCTGCCATATCGGCCCCAAGGTCCGGCTGGGCGACCGGGTCGAGTTGAAATCGCACGTGATCGTGACCGGCGACACCTCGATCGGAGAGGACTGCGTAATCTTCAACTTCGCCGTGATCGGTGAAATCCCGCAGGATCTGAAATTCGGCGGAGAGGACACGCGGCTGGAGATCGGCAAACGCAACCGCATCCGCGAGCACGTGACGATCAACACCGGCACCGAGGGCGGCGGCGGCGTGACCCGTATCGGCGATGACTGCTTGCTGATGGCCGGAGTTCATGTGGCCCATGACGTACAGATCGGTAACCGGGTGATCATGGTGAACCATTCCGGCGCCGCCGGTCACTGCATCATCGAGGATGACGTGATCATCGGTGGCATTTCCGGCTTGCATCAATGGGTACGCGTGGGCCGCGGCGCCATCATCGGCGCGTTGACCATGGTGCCCAACGATGTCATCCCCTATGGCTTGGTTCAGGCTCCGCGGGGCGAGTTGGAAGGTCTGAACCTGGTGGGCCTCAAGCGGCGCGGGGTACCGCGTGCGGACATCTCGGCCCTGCGTGCCGCGTTCCGCGAGATGGCGCAAGGCGACGGAACGTTCCTGGACCGCGTCAAGCGGCTGGGGGACGACACCGACAGCGACTATGTCCGCCGGATCGTGGAATTCGTGACCGGCGAGTCCGACCGGTCGTTCCTGACGCCGAGGAAATGAGCCGATGCTGGCCTTGATCGCGGGGACGGGCGTTTTGCCGGATGAACTGGTCTCGCATCTGGCCGAACGTCCGCTGATCTGCGCCCTTGAGGGGTTCGAGCCCGACAGGTTGCGCCCCGACATCACCTTTCCCCTGGAGCATCTCGGCAGTTTCATTGCCGAGCTGAAGGCGCGCGGCGTGACCAATATCTGCATGGCCGGTGCGGTGCGCCGCCCAAAAATCGACCCGGGCCGCATCGACGCGCAGACCGCGCCGCTGGTTCCGATCATCCAGCAGGCGCTGGTGTCGGGCGACGATGGCGCGTTGCGGGCGGTGATCGGTGTTCTCGAGGATGCCGGTCTGCAGGTGCAGGCCGCGCACCAGATCGCGCCCGATCTGCTGCCCCCTCTGGGATGCCTGACCCAGGCGCAACCGACCGAGGCCGAGCTGGCCGATGCCAACCGGGCCGTCGGCGTGTTGCGGGCGATGGGGGCCGCCGATATCGGGCAGGCCTGCGTGGTGCATCAAGGGCAGGTTCTGGCGGTCGAGGGCGCATTCGGTACGGCGTGGATGCTGCAGTCGCTGGCTGCGCGCCCCGATGCCGGCGGCGGCATTCTGTTCAAGGGGCCCAAACCCGGTCAGGACCGGCGCGCCGATCTGCCCGCCATCGGGCCAGACACGGTGACCGGCGCGGTTGCGGCTGGCCTGACCGGTATCGTCGTCGAAAAGGGCGGGGTGATCGTGTTGGACCGGCCCCAAGTGATCTCGGAATGCGACCGCCTGGGCTTGTTTCTCCACGTGCACGAGCGGGCAATGTGATGCGGGTGTTTCTGGTCGCCGGTGAGCCGTCGGGCGACCGTCTCGGCGGTGCGCTGATGGAGGGGGTGAAGACCCTTGTTCCGGATGTCGAATTCGACGGGGTCGGCGGGCCGCTGATGCAGGCCCAGGGTCTGGTCAGCCGCTTTCCGATGTCCGAGCTCAGCGTGATGGGCCTAGTCGAGGTTTTGCCCAAGTTCTTTCACCTCAAGCGCCGCATCGCCGAAACCGCGCAGGCCGTTCTGGACACCCAGCCCGACGTTCTGATCACCATCGACAGCCCCGACTTTTCGCTGCGCGTGGCCAAGCAGGTCAAGGCGCGCAGCAATATACGGACCGTGCACTATGTCGCGCCTAGCGTCTGGGCCTGGCGCCCCAAGAGGGCGGACAAGATGGCCAAGGTCATCGACCATGTTCTGGCCCTGCTGCCGTTCGAGCCGCCCTATATGGAAAACGCCGGAATGGAGTGCGACTTCGTCGGCCACCCGGTGGCCAGCGAGCCGGTTGCAACCGACGCGCAGATCGCGCAGTTCCGCGCCGATCACGGTCTTGGCGACGCGCCGATCCTGCTGGCCTTGCCCGGCTCGCGCCGTGGTGAGGTCGATCGGCTGGCGCCCGTATTTGGCGCGGCGCTTGAACTATACCTGAAAGACCGCCCCGACATGCGGGTGGTGGTTCCTGCGGTCGCGCATGTGGCCGATACCGTGGCCGCCCATGTCCGGTCCTGGCCGGGTCAACCGGTCGTGGTGGACCCCCGCAACATCGACACGGATCAGGCGGTGGCCAGCAAGCGCGCGGCCTTTGCCGCAGCCGAGATCGCCCTGGCCGCGTCCGGCACGGTCTCGCTGGAACTGGCGGCCCAATCTACGCCGATGGTGATTGCCTACAAGCTGACTTGGCTGACCCAGAAGATCGCCGAGCGCATGGTCAAGCTGGATACGGTCACACTGGTCAACCTCGTATCCGAGACCCGAACGGTGCCGGAATGCCTGCTGGATGATTGCACGCCCGAAACCATCGCCGCCGCGCTTGGCGCCGTGTCGGCCGCGCCGGGCGCGCAGGAACAGGCAATGGCCGTCACGATGGAACGTCTCGGCCGCGGTGGCGAAGCGCCCGGTCTTCGGGCTGCACGCGCGGTGTTGGAGCGGATGAAGCCGTGATGCTGGACCATGTGGTCTTTGCGGCCTCGGCCTTCATGGCACAGGTTCTGACCAATCTCGACAACCTCATGGCTCTGGTCGCCCTGATGATCGTCACCGGTCCGCAGCGCGCCGTTCTGGGGTTCCTGCTGGCACAGGGGCTGGTGATCGGCGTGGCCTTCCTGCTGGCACTGGGGGTCGAGGATGTGGTGCCGCACCGGGCTGGCTACCTCGGCACCATCCCTCTGGCCTTGGGGCTTTTCGGAGCCTTTCGACAGCTTCGCGGTGCAAAGGCGCAGGCCGCCCCCGCTGTGCCGGGCAGCGCCTCGGCACTGGTGACCATGCTGGTGTTCACGAGTCTTTCGATGGACACGTTTGCGGTCCTCGCCCCCTTGCTGGCCGACTCGACCCCCGATTTCCGGCTGGCAGGTGTGCTAGGGGCCGGCCTGGCCGCTCTCTTTCTTGCGGTTGTGGGGCTGATCGGTGGGCGCGCCCAGATCATGACGGGACGTCTGGCACAACGTCTGGAATACTTTGTGCCCTATGTCATGATCTGCGCCGGGCTTTATATCCTCAGCAACTCGTGGACCGACGCGGTTCAGTAACCGCGCCAGATCCAGCCACCGCCAAAAATGCGGCTGCCCCCGGTTTCATAAAACACGCAGGCCTGCCCAGGAGAAACACCTTCCTCTGGCGTCAGCAATTCGACCTCGGCAGTAGTGTTCGACAGAGGGCGAATGATCGCCTCGCGCGGGGGGCGGGTCGAACGTACCTTGACCGAGACATGCCATTCCTTTTGCGAAGTAAAGGGTTCGTCGCCCAGCCAGTTGATCTCGCGCACGGGGATGGTGCGGGTGGCCAGCATCTCCTTGGGGCCGACGACGACCTGTTTGCGGTCCACGTCCAGCTTGACGACATAGAGCGGCTCACTGAGCCCGCCGATGCCAAGACCGCGTCGCTGGCCGATCGTGTAGTGGATCACGCCCTCATGCTGACCCAGAACGCGGCCGTCGGCGTGAACGATCTCGCCGGGTTCGGACGCGCCGGGACGCAGTTTCTCGATCACGCTGGCATAGTTGCCGTTGGGCACGAAGCAGATGTCCTGGCTGTCGGGCTTGTCCGCCACGCTCAGCCCGTATTGCGCAGCCATTTGCCGGGTCGCGTCCTTGGACGGCAAGTGCCCCAGCGGAAAGCGCAGGAATTCCAGCTGCTCGGGCGTGGTCGAGAACAGGAAATAGGACTGGTCGCGGTTGGCATCTTCGGCGCAGTGCAATTCGGGGCCATTGGGGCCCATCTTGCGCTGGATGTAGTGGCCGGTGGCCATGCAGTCGGCCTCGAGATCCTTGGCCGTTTCCAGCAGATCTTTGAACTTGACGCGCTCATTGCAGCGGATGCAGGGCACCGGAGTCGCGCCGGCCAGATAGCTGTCGGCGAACTCGTCGATCACGGCGTCCTTGAAGATGTTTTCATAATCCAGAACGTAGTGCGGAAAGCCGCGCTCCTCGGCCACGCGGCGGGCGTCGTGGATGTCGATCCCGGCGCAACAAGCGCCCTTTTTGGCCAGCGCCGCCCCGTGGTCATACAGTTGCAGCGTCACACCGACCACGTCATAGCCCTGATCCGCCAGATAAGCCGCCACGACCGAGCTGTCGACACCGCCCGACATGGCAACGACCACCCGCGTTTCCGACGGGGGTTTGGCAAAGCCAAGCGAGTTCAGAGGAGTCTCGGTGTCGAGGGCCATGGGCTGTTCCAGTCCGGGTTAAGAAAGACCGGCAGAATATAAGAAAATTCTACGCACTCTCAAGAGGCGGTTTCACGCCGCATTAAGTAGACTGACGCCAGCTTTGTGACAAAAGAAAAAGGGTCGCAGGATGTATTTGCACAAAGTTGAGGGACCAAGGTCGATAACCCTGCCGGATGGAACGGTTCTGTCGCGGGCCGATCTGCCGCCGCCCGATACCAGTCGGTGGGTCGCCTCTAGGAAGGCCATGGTAGTGCGCGGCGTACTGTATGGCCTGATCACGTTGTCGGACGCCAAGAAACGCTATGGGCTGAGCGACGAGGAGTTCAACAGCTGGGTTGCGGCGGTGGCCGAACACGGAATCGATGCGCTGAAGGTGACGGCCTTAAAAAAATATAGACGCCCTAAAGGCGAAAGCGAATAAATGAATCAACGGTAACGTCAGATTAACCATTTGTGGTCAGGCTCGGATCAAACCGGAATGAACAGACCTGAACTGGAGCAGCAGAATGCGCATACTTCTTGTCGAGGATGATCCCACAACGTCGAAAAGCATCGAACTGATGCTGACACACGCCAACCTGAACGTCTATGCGACGGATCTGGGCGAGGAAGGGATCGATCTGGCGAAACTGTATGACTATGATCTGATCCTTCTGGACCTGAATCTGCCGGATATGAACGGTCATGAAGTGCTTCGCCAGCTGCGCATCGCCCGAGTTGAAACGCCGATCCTGATCCTGTCGGGGGCCGATGATACCGAAAGCAAGATCAAAGGGTTCGGTTTCGGGGCCGATGATTACCTGACGAAACCGTTCCACCGCGAAGAACTGGTGGCCAGGATCCACGCAATCATCCGACGGTCGAAGGGGCATTCGCAGTCGATTATCCGCACCGGCAAGATCGCGGTGAACCTGGATGCCAAGACCGTCGAGGTGGACGGGCAGGCGGTTCATTTGACCGGCAAGGAATACCAGATGCTAGAACTGCTCAGCCTGCGCAAGGGTACGACCCTGACCAAGGAGATGTTCCTCAACCACCTCTACGGCGGGATGGACGAGCCGGAACTGAAGATCATCGACGTCTTCATCTGCAAGTTGCGCAAGAAGCTCAGCAATGCCACCGGTGGCGACAACTATATCGAGACGGTCTGGGGGCGGGGATACGTGCTGCGCGACCCCCAGAAGGACGGTATCGAGGAAAACCGCCTGGCCGTCGGCGCCTGATCGGCCTCGAGCACGCCGCCGGAGGTCCAGGGCGGCAATTCCACTCCCGGCTCAGCACGTCTGGACCTAGCCATGGCCTCGCCCTATCACTGGTGCCAACCAGACATGACAGGGCGAGGCCATGAGCAATCCGATTCCCGTGCAAGACCTGACCGAAGACCAGGCCAAGGAGGAGCTGGCGCGCCTGGCGTCCGAGTTGACGCGGGCGAATGATTTGTATCACGGTGAGGACGCTCCAGAGATTTCCGACGCGGAATATGATGCGCTGAAGCGCCGAAATCAGGAAATCGAGGCGCGGTTTCCGCATCTGAAACGCCCGGACAGCCCGAGCGAACAGGTCGGGGCTCGCCCGTCGGACGGGTTCGAAAAGGTTCGTCACGCGGTTCGGATGATGTCGCTGGGCAACGCTTTCGACGAGGCGGATGTGCGGGACTTCGTTCGGTCGGTCCAGAAATACCTGGGGCTCCAAGAAGACAAAGTGCCTGAATTTACCGCCGAGCCGAAAATTGACGGGTTGTCACTGTCCCTGCGCTATGAAAACGGCACGTTGGTTCAGGCCGCGACCCGCGGTGACGGTGAGGTAGGCGAGAACGTCACTGCCAACGCGATGACCGTTCGCGACATTCCGAAAACTCTCACCGATGCGCCCGAGATCCTGGAGGTCCGGGGCGAGGTCTACATGTCGCATGAGGATTTCGCCCGGCTGAACCAGAAACAAACTGAAATCGGGGGCAAGCTGTTTGCAAACCCCCGAAACGCGGCGGCGGGATCGCTGCGCCAGTTGAACCCCGAAGTCACCCGTTCGCGCCCACTTCGGTTCTTCGCCTATGCTTGGGGCGAGCTGTCCGAACCGCTGGGGCGTACCCAGGTCGATGGCCTGTCCCGGCTGGCCGCCTTGGGGTTTGCCACCAATGAATTGACGCAACTGTGCCGCTCGGTTGATGAGATGCTGGCCCACTACCGGGCGATCGAAGAGCAGCGCGCGACACTGGGCCATGACATCGATGGCGTGGTCTACAAGGTTAACGACCTGGCGCTGCAGGCGCGGTTGGGCTTTCGCTCGACAACGCCGCGTTGGGCGATCGCGCACAAGTTTCCGGCCGAAACGGCCTGGACCGGGCTCGAAGCAATCGACATTCAGGTCGGCCGAACTGGCGCGCTCAGCCCGGTTGCGCGCCTGCACCCGGTGACCGTGGGGGGCGTGGTTGTATCGAACGCCACGCTGCACAACGAAGACTATATCGCCGGGCGTGACGCCAAGAGCAACGTGATCCGCGATGGCAAGGATATCCGCGTCGGCGACTGGGTGCAGGTCTATCGTGCCGGTGACGTGATTCCAAAGATCGCCGACGTCGATCTGAGCAAACGCCCCGACTGGGCCGTGCCTTTCGAGTTTCCGACCAAGTGCCCCGAATGCGGCAGCGATGCCATCCGAGAGGAGGGCGACGCAGTGCGCCGCTGCACAGGTGGGGTCATCTGCCCGGCGCAGGCCGTTGAAAAGCTGAAACATTTCGTTTCGCGCAAGGCTTTCGACATCGAAGGTTTGGGCGCCAAGCAGATCGAGATGTTCTATGAAGATCCTGATCTGCCCGTGAAAACTCCGGTGGACATCTTCACGCTGCAGCAACGCGACGCGAAGAACCTGAACAAACTGGCCAACCGCAAGGGCTGGGGCCGGCAGAGCGTTGCAAAATTGTGGGCCGCGATCGACGAAAAGCGCACCGTTCCGCTGGCCCGGCTGTTGTTTGCACTGGGGATCCGCCATGTGGGCGAAGCTGCGTCGAACCTGTTGGCCAACCACTATGGCTCGTGGGAGGCGTTTGAAAAAGCGATGACCGCCGCCGCCGATTTTGAGGGCCCCGAATGGCAGGAACTGCTGAGTATCGATGGCGTGGGCGAGGTAATGGCCCGCACCCTGGTTTCGACATTCGCGCAAGAGGCCGAGCGGAAAACCATTGACGACCTGGTGGCGCAGTTGAACGTGCTGGATGCGGTCCGGCCCGATACAAGCAACAGCCCGGTCGCGGGAAAGACCATCGTGTTTACCGGAACGCTCGAGAAAATGACCCGCGCCGAGGCCAAGGCCCGGGCCGAGGCATTGGGGGCCAAGATGTCCGGCTCGGTGAGCAAGAAAACCGATATCGTGGTTGCGGGTCCGGGTGCCGGGTCCAAGGCCAGAAAGGCGGCCGAACTTGGCGTCAAGGTCCTGGATGAAGACGAATGGCTGCACCTGATCGGGGACGCATGAGCGGGCGCCCCGAGCAGCTCTTCCCGCTGTTTGCGGGACTCGAGACGCTGGACGGCGTCGGCCCCAAGACGGCCCGTCTGTTGGGGCAGATGGGGCTCGAGACGCCGCGCGACCTGCTGTTCGCCTTGCCTTATGCGGTGATCGACAGGCGCAGACGTGACACGATCCACGGCGTTGACCTGCCGGCGACCCTGACCGTCGAAGTGACCGTGGGTGCCCATCGTCCGCCGCGCAACCGGGGCGGCGCCTATCGGGTGTTTGTGCAGGACAGCCAGAGTGATTTCCAACTCGTGTTCTTTCATGCGCGCGGCGACTACCTGAAGAAAATCCTGCCGGAAGGGGCGCGGCGGGTGATTTCGGGAAAGCTGGAACTGTTTGACGGTACGGCCCAAATGGTTCACCCCGATCATGTTGTGCCGATCGATCAGGCCGGGTCGATCCCGGAATTCGAGCCGATCTATCACTTGACCCAGGGGGTGACGCAGAAAACCGCCTTCAAGGCGGCGCAAAGCGCGCTGGCCCGGGTGCCGGATCTTGCAGAATGGGCGGACCCGGCCTTGGTTCAGCGCCGGGGATGGCCGGGATGGCCCGAAGCGATCCGCGACGCCCACAATCCACGCGGTGCCGATGACGTTGCCCCATTCGCACCCGCACGCGAGCGTCTGGCCTATGATGAGCTTTTCGCCCACCAACTGACCCTTGCCCTGGCGCGGCAGCGTGAGCGCAAGTCGCGCGGGATCGTCAGCGTCGGCACCGGCGCTTTGCAGTCGAAGGTGCTGAAAAAACTGCCCTATCAACCGACGCAGGCACAACAGCGCGCAATCCGCGAGATCGCGGCCGACATGGCCTCGGACGCGCGGATGAACCGGTTGCTTCAGGGCGATGTCGGCGCGGGCAAGACATTGGTGGCCTTCATGGCCTTGTTGATCGCCGTCGAGGCCGGCGGTCAGGGTGTGATGATGGCGCCGACCGAGATTCTGGCCCGTCAGCACCTGGAAGGGCTGCGCCCGCTGGCCGAAGATGCCGGTGTGGTGCTCGAGATCCTGACCGGGCGCGACAAGGGCGCCGAGCGGCGCGCGAAACTGGCGGCCTTACAGGCCGGGGACATCCAGATTTTGGTCGGAACCCATGCGGTGTTCCAAAGCGATGTCGCGTTCAAGGATCTGCGGCTGGCCATCGTGGATGAACAACACCGGTTCGGGGTGCGCCAGCGGATGGAACTGTCGGAAAAGGGCAGGGGTGCCGATGTTCTGGTCATGACCGCCACGCCGATCCCCCGCAGCCTGGCGCTGTCGCAATACGGCGACATGGACGTGTCGGTGCTTGATGAAAAGCCGCCCGGGCGCAAACCGGTCAAGACCGCTATCGTCAGCACGCAACGCATGAACGAGGTTGTGGACCATCTGCGACGTGCGATCGGCGAGGGGCGGCAGTGCTATTGGGTCTGCCCTCTGGTGGATGAATCCGAGGTTTCGGATCTAACCGCCGCCGAGGAGCGGTTCAAACATCTGCGGGCGCAATTGGACGAAGGCGTGGTCGGGCTGGTGCATGGCCAGATGCCTCCGTCCGAGAAAGACGCGGCCATGGCGGCCTTTCAGGCGGGGCAGACTAAGGTGCTGGTGGCCACGACGGTGATCGAGGTCGGCGTTAACGTGCCCAATGCCACGATCATGGTTATCGAACGCGCCGAGATCTTTGGCCTGGCGCAGCTGCACCAGCTGCGTGGGCGGGTCGGGCGCGGCGAGGGGGCCTCGACCTGCCTGTTGATGTACCAAGCCCCGCTGAGCGAGGGCGGTCGCAGGCGGCTGGAAGTGCTGCGCGAAACCGAGGACGGATTCCGCATCGCGCAGACCGATCTTGAAATGCGCGGAGCAGGCGACCTGATCGGGACGGCGCAGTCCGGTTTGCCCCGGTTCCAGATCGCCGACTTGGAGAGGCAGGCCGGATTGATGGAAATCGCCCAGACGGATGCCCGTGCATTGCTGGCCATCGACCCCAAGCTGACCACCGAGCGCGGCAAGGCGGCGCGCGTTCTTCTGTGGCTGATGAAACAGGATCAAGCGATCCGTTTGATTTCAGTGGGTTAGGGTCTGATTCCCCGAATAGTTCACAAATGTTCTCAAAAAGTTCTTTACCGACTCGGGGAAATATGAGAACAAAAGGTCAACAAAGCATTAAAGCCAGACCGGAGGAGACGCCATGCTGAGCCAGATCAAGACCGCAATCAGCCGTTCGCAGAGCACGCTGCTGCAAGATGCAGCCGGCGCGGCGTCCTTGATCGTGATGCTGATGGTGGCGCTGCATCTGCCTGTCGGGTTCTGACCCTTTCTGCCTGCGATCTCGTGCCGATAGCACCGCGCTGTCATCCCCATCTCAGTCAAGGGTGACCTGCCTGTCCCAAACCCCTTGAAGGGGCCGTGCCTCGGCCCCGCGCGGAACCCGGACCCCACACGAGACACGCATGACTGCCGCCGCCCTTTCGCCCGGAAGGAGCGGCGGTTTTTTATAATTGTCCCGTCTTGATGATTTCCAGCAGCGCCGACAGAACCGAGTTGGCCGCGACCGAGGCGAGGATCATGCCCATCACGCGGCTGATGATGGCAGCGCCGGAATGTCCGATCAGGCGGATGATCGGCTCGGCCAGCAGCATCAATACAAAGGCGGCCGCCAGCACCGTCAGCATGATCAGCGCGGTGATGCCCTGATCGACCAGGCTGTAGCGGTGATTGTCGGTCAGGATGACGATGGCCAGCATCGCTCCGGGCGAGGCCAGAGACGGCACCGCCAGCGGGAAGATTGCGGGGTTGTGCTGGTGCAGCTGGTCCTGCCGGTCTTCCTCGGCCACGCGTTGGTCGACCTCGGGTTTGCTCTCGCCAAAGATCATCGACAGGGCGAACAGAAACAGGATGATTCCGCCAGCCACCTGGAACGAGTTCAGGCCGATATCGAGCGCCTCGATCAACAATTGGCCGAACACCAGGAAGAACAGCAGGACGCCCGCGCTGACAAGGGCCGCCTGCAGGGCGGTCCGTCTGCGCGCGGCGACATCGATGCCGGCGGTTACGGCGATGAAAACCGGAATGGTGCCGATCGGGTCGATGACGACCCACAGGGTCACGAAATGTTCGAGCAGGTTTTCCATTGAAATCTCCGGCAAATATGGCCGGAGGTTAAATGCAACGTGCTGAAAATGCCATGTTCAGGCGCAATTGGCCTGTTCCGCCTGCGCCATGGCCTCGGCGGTGGCGTCCAACGCCAGCATGATCGAGGCGTGGCGGTTCTTGTAGTCGCGCGCGGGCATCAGCACCTCGAGCCCGTCAAAAGGCGCGTCAGGGGCGGGGCCGTCCTGTTTGAGCATGGCCTTGAGTTGATCGCGCGCCTGCTCGATCTGAGCGCGCGTCGCACCGATCACGGCACCGCCGACCACCGAGGCCGCGGCCTGGCCAAGCGCGCAGGCTTTCACATCCTGCCCGAACTCGGAAACCCGGCCATCCTTCACTTTGACGTCCACGGTGACGGTCGACCCGCACAGGGGCGAGCGTTTCTTGACGGTTGCACCGGGGCTTTCCAGGCGCTGCAAATGCGGGATGTCGGCGGCCAGTTCAAGAATGCGGCCGGAATAAAGCTTGATCAGATCGGTTTCGCCGGACATGGGTTCCCCTCGCTGCGTGTTCCCCATACATAGTGGCCATGTTCTGGGATGCAAAAGGTTTTTGCCATGTCGCGCGCCGTCTCATTTGACCCGTCAACGCTGAAATTCAACGAAACGGGGCTGATCCCCGCCATCGCCCAGCAGCACGACACCGGAGAGGTGCTGATGATGGCCTGGATGAATGCCGAGGCCGTGCGCAAGACGCTGGAGACCGGGCGCGTGACCTATTGGTCTCGCTCGCGCCAAGCGTTCTGGATCAAGGGCGAAAGCTCGGGCCATGTGCAAAAGCTGGTCGATCTGCGGGTGGATTGCGACCGCGACTGCCTGCTGGTTCTGGTCGATCAGACCGGCCCGGCCTGTCACACCAATCGGCGCAGCTGCTTCTACACCGCCGTCCGCGATGGTGATGAGGTCGAATTGATGGCGCCGTTGGCCTGACGGCGGTGCCTCACAACCCGACCATTGCGCGGATGTCCTGCGGCGAGGCGCCTTCCTCGCGATATTTCGCGATTGCGCGGGCGTCGTCGCGTTTGGCCAGCCGCTTGCCCGTGTCATCGCGGATCAAGCGGTGATGGTGATAGATCGGCGTCGGCAGTTCCAGAAGACGTTGCAGCACAACGTGGATGCAGGTGGCCTCGAACAGATCCTGCCCGCGCACCACATGGGTGATCTGCTGCGCGGCATCGTCCAGAACCACCGACAGGTGATACGAGGTGCCCATTCCGCGTCGGGATAGAACCACGTCACCGACGGCACTGCGCAGTTGATCAGCCTCGATGGTGATGGCCCCGGTCTCTCCGCCGGGACCGTGACCTTGCTCGATGAATGCCAGCGCAGAATTAGTCGTTTTAGCAGATGGTTGGAGGGCGGAGTTGATCTGTTTCAAGGCCTCGGCCATGTTCAGGCGCAAGGGCAGGTCGGTCGGTCGCGGCTGGCGCGCGGACTCGGGGGTCCAGCGTGAGCGGCACGTTCCGGGATAGACGATCCCGTCCGGGCCCAGCATTGGCTGGCCTTCCTGCGGCGCGCTGGCGGCCGCGGCGATGTCGCGGCGGTTGCAGGTGCAGGGATACAGCAGGCCGCGCGCCCACATTGCGTCCAACGCGCGGTGATACAGGTCCAGCCGATCCGATTGCCGCATGACCGGTTCGGGCCAGCTGAGGCCCAGCCAAGCCAGATCGTCTTTCAGTTGCGCCTCCCAATGGGGGCGGGCGCGGCTCTGGTCGATGTCGTCGATCCTCAGCAGAAACGTCCCGGCCCTGGCGTGGGCCATGTCATGGGCCAGCAGCGCGGAATAGGCGTGCCCTAGATGCAGGGGGCCGGTTGGAGATGGGGCGAAACGGGTGATGAATGTCACAGTTTTTCAACGATATAAACGTCGGACTTCAAATCCAGACCCGGAAGGTGTGGCCCGTGTTCGCGAAACAGCAGCCGCGCGGCGCCGATGTCCAGCCATTCGCTTAGGCGGACGGTATAGGCCGGGTCCTGCAGGGTATGATCGTTGAACGAAAAGGCCAACAGGCCCCCTTTGGGCAAGGCCTTCATCAGCATGTCGAAGGTTTCGGGCGGCGCTGCGCCTGCGCCGATCACACCGATGGCCGTGATGGCGCGATAAGCGCCGGTTTGCACGGGGCTGGGGTCGGTAATCTCGAAGGGGGTCAGGCTGCGATACACTCCCTTGGCCTCGGCCCCCTCCAACATGCGCGGGGTCGGGTCCATACCGTCGATCACGCGAAATCCGGCCTTGTGCAACGCAACGCCCGACAGACCCGTGCCGCATCCGTAATCCAGTACGGGTTCCTGCGGGTGCGGAAACCTGTCCCACAGCGCCTCGGCCACGCGGCCCGGAGTGGCATAGCCGTGTTCGGCCACTTCATCCTCGTAGGACGCGGCCCATTTCTGATAATGCGCCTGCGTTTCCTGGGGCGAATTCAGCTCATAGGTCTTGTCGAGGTATTTTTTGCTCATGCGCTCAGTCTAGGCGGGCGCGGCGTCCTGCGTCCAGTCGGCTTGGGCCAGCCACGCCTGCCATGCGGCCTTGGCGCGGTCGGTATAGGCCTTGTAGCGGTCCTTGCGGCCACGCCGTCCGCCTTTCAACCCGTCGACCGGCCGGAATAGGCCGAAGTTGACGTTCATCGGCTGAAAGGTCTTGGCCTCGGCCCCGCCGGTGATGTGATGGATCAGCGCGCCCATGGCGCTGTCCTGCGGAACCGGGGGCAGGGAGTGGCCCAGAATCTCGGCAGCCGCCAGACGTCCGGCCAGCAGACCCATCGCGGCGCTTTCGACATAGCCTTCGACCCCTGTGATCTGTCCGGCGAACCGGATGTTCGGCCTGGTTTTCAGCCGCATCTGCGCGTCCAGCAGGGTGGGCGAGTTGATGAACGTGTTGCGGTGGATGCCGCCCAGCCGGGCAAAGCTGGCATTCTCGAGCCCCGGAATCATCCGGAACACCTCGGTCTGCGCGCCGTATTTCATCTTGGTCTGGAATCCCACGATGTTGAACAGCGTGCCCAAAGCGTTGTCGCGGCGCAGTTGTACCACCGCATAGGGTTTGACGTCCGGCTGGTGCGGATTGGTCAGGCCCACCGGTTTCATCGGCCCATGGCGGAGGGTCTCGCGGCCCCGTTCGGCCATCACCTCGATCGGCAGGCAGCCGTCGAAATAGCCGGCGGTCTCACCTTCGTGGAACTCGGTCTTGTCGGCGGCCAGCAGCGCATCGATAAAAGCTTCGTACTGGTCGCGGTCCATCGGGCAGTTCAGATAGGCGGTTCGTTCTTCCTCGGTCTCGCCCTTGTCATAGCGCGACTGCATCCACGCCTTGCTCATGTCGATCGTGTCGGCATAGACGATCGGGGCGATCGCGTCGAAAAAGGCCAGCGCTTCGGCGCCGGTCTCGCGCTGGATTGCCTGACCCAGGGCGGGTGAGGTCAGAGGGCCGGTGGCAAAGATCCAGTGGCCTTGGTCCGGCAGCTCTGTCACCTCTTCATGGCTGACGCTGACCCGGGGGTGCGCTTTCAGGCGCGCGGTGACGGTCTCGGCAAAAGGCTCACGGTCGACGGCCAAGGCACCGCCGGCGGGCAGGCGGTGGGCATCAGCGCTGGCCATGATCAGCCCGTTGGCCGCGCGCATCTCCCAATGTAGCAGGCCGACGGCGTTCTGCTCGTCATCGTCCGACCGGAACGAGTTCGAACACACCATCTCGGCCAGGTTGCCGGTCTGGTGCGCAAAGGTGCCAGTTTCGGGGCGCATTTCGTAAATCACGACGTCCACGCCCATCTCGGCGGCCTGCCATGTGGCCTCGGATCCGGCCATGCCGCCGCCCACGATATGCAATTTCTGTGTCATGCGCGTTCACATAAGCCACGCTGGCCGATTGCGCAACGGTCAGCCACAGTTACACGCACTGCTGCGGCAAGCCATTGAAAAAAGGGAAAATCTTGGGGTCGCCGCTGCGGGAATCTTAGCGCCAGTGAGAGAGACCGGCTGGAGGGACCTTCCGCCCACGGCGACCCAAAAGAATGTCAGAGCCTCGGCTCTGTCCCAGCATTGCCACAGAGTTGCCCTTTTGGAAAGTGAAAAAATGCGAACATTCGAGAATTTTGTTCATCACCTTTGCGTCATTGCGTCCAATTGGGCGGTCGTTTTTCGATGAAGGCGGAAATTCCTTCCTCGGTGTCGCGATGCATCATATTCTGTGCCATTACCTCTCCGGTATAGGCATAGGCCTGTTCCAGCGGCATCTGGATCTGCTCATAGAACGCCTGCTTGCCGATCTTGACGGCAGCCCCCAGTTTCGAGGCCAGCTTTTCGGCCAGGGCCCATGTTTCCTGTTGTAACTCGGTTTCGGGGACCGCGCGATTGATCAGGCCCAACTCGGCTGCGCGTTGGGCCGGGATGAAGTCGCCGGTGGTCAGCATTTCAAAGGCCTGTTTGCGCGGGATGTTGCGGCTGAGCGCGACCATCGGCGTCGAGCAGAACAGGCCGATATTCACGCCGTTCACACCGAACCGGGTGCTGTCTGCCGCGATGGCCAGATCACAGGTCGCCACCAACTGGCATCCCGCTGCGGTAGCGATCCCGTGAACCTGCGCGATCACCGGCTGGGGCAGCGACTGGATCGACATCATCATCCGCGCGCAACGGTTGAACAGGTCGGTGAAATAGGCCTTGCCGCCGTCCTCGGCCTGACGGCCCGCCGTCATCTGTTTCAGGTCGTGGCCGGCGCAGAAAGCCTTGCCTGCGCCCGACAGGATCACCGCGCGGATGGACCGGTCATCGCGCAGAGCGTCCAGTTCGGTTTGCATCGCGGCCAGCATCTCGTCGCTCAGGGCGTTCAGTCGCTCGGGCGCGTTCAGTTTCAGATGGGCGATCGCCCCGGTGTCGCTACGTTCCAAAATTGCCATCTTGCCCTCCCGCTGGCTGTCGGGCCAACTCTAGGTCGGCAAATCGAGGAGGGGAAGCATGTCATTGGCAATGAACAAGGAAGAACTGTCGCAGTACCTGGCGCAGGTCTTTCCGCAGGTACACAGGGATTTCGTGATCGAAGCCCTGACCGAGGACACGATCACCATGCGCTTGGTTGTCGAAGACCGGCACCTGCGCCCGGGCGGCACCGTGTCCGGGCCCTCGATGTTCGCCCTGGCCGATGTGTGCGTCTATTCGATGGTTCTGGCGCGAAGGGGCCGGCAATCGCTGGCGGTGACCACCAACAGTTCGATGGATTTCCTGCGCAAGCCCGAAGGCGGCACCGATCTGATCGCGCATTGCCGGTTGCTCAAGCTGGGGCGGTCGCTGGCCGTGGGGGACGTGCTGATGTATTCGGACGGGGCCGACGCCCCCTGCGCCCGGGCCAGCATGACCTATTCGCTGCCCCCCGCGGGCTCGGCTGCGGCGGCGTTCGGATGAAAAAAAGGCCGGGGACTGACCCCGGCCCAGGAAGAGGTCCCGCGAACGGGACTGGGGATGCTTTATTCGATCCAGAAATGGCGTCGGCTTTCGCGGTCCGCCTCGAAACGGTTCAGCCCGACATCGCGCAGCAGGCGATCATCCAGCTTGCCCAGATTGATGCGGCTGCGGCGCCGGCGTTCCCATTTGGTGACAGTCGCCGCAAACCGTACGGCCAATGCGGCGACCAACGGCAGCCGCGGGCTGTCGTTCAGCAGCAGAAGGGCGGAGGTGTGCATTGCGCGTGTCATCTGGGTATCCTTCCAAAATTGTATTGACACAAAACTTAAATGCTCGGTACATTGTCGTGGTACACTCGGGATTGTGATGAAGGCAAAGGAAGAATTGTAATGGATACAATTTGGCCGCAGGCGTTGCCTGAATCCAAGGGACCCAAATATACTCTTGTGGCGGACACAATCCGAAGGGCCATAGAAAACAATACGCTAAAGGTTGGAGCGAAACTGCCGCCGGTGCGCGAGCTGGCCTATCGGCTGAAGATCACCCCCGGTACGGTGGCGCGGGCCTATTCGATCCTGACCGACGAGGGATTGCTGAGCGCCGAGGTCGGACGTGGTACATTCGTGGCGCCGCCCAAGACGCCTCTGCTGGATGACGTATGGTCGCGGCAGTTGCATTTGCGCGATGACAAATACGAAAAGAATGTGAGCCTATTCAGCCCCCGTCTGCCGGATGTGGGGCAGGTGGCCCTGATCCGGTCCTGCCTTGCCCGCGTGGCGCAGAGCGATCCGGCCTTGTTCATGAACTATCCCACCCGCGACGCTTATCAGGGCGTGCGGCAGGCGGTGGTCGACTGGCTTTCCGACCTGCCGCTTGGCGCTTTGAACGCCGACGACGTCGTGCTGACCCATGGTGGCCAAAGCGGGTTGTGCGTTGTGTTCCAGACCCTATTGCGCGGGCCGAAACCCGTGGTTCTAGTCGAGGACCTGTCCTATGCCGGGTTCCGCCGCGCCGGTGAGTTGATGCGGGCCGAGGTCGTCGGGGTAAAGATGGACAAGTGGGGCATCGACCCCGAAGCGCTGGATCATGTACTGCGCCAGACTCCGGCGCAGGCGATCTGCGTCTCGCCCGAGGTGCAGAACCCGACCGGCAGCCACACGCCACTGGAGCGGCGTCAGGAAGTGGTCGAGATCGCCCGACGGCACGACCTGCAGATCATCGAGGACGATTGCTATCGCATGGGCGAGGCGCGTGCGCCCAGCTATCGGGCGCTGGCGCCCGATCGCGGCTGGCATGTCTCGTCCATTTCCAAGACCCTGACTCCGGCCCTGCGTGTGGGTTTTGCTATCGCTCCGCGTGACCGCGGCAGTGATCTACGTCGGTCGGCCGAGTACGGCTATTTTGGCCTTGCCCAGCCTTTGGCCGAGCTGACCCGTCTGCTGCTGACCGATCCCGCGGCCCGTCGGCTGGCACGGGATGTGCGGGTGAAGATGGGGGAGTATGTGCGTGTGGCGGTGAATGCTCTGGGCGGGTTCGATTTGAGCTGGGACCCGGAAATTCCCTTTGTGTGGCTGCACCTGCCGTCAGGCTGGCGCGCCGCTGCTTTCAGTCGCGCGGCCGAGCGTGAGGGGATCCAGATTCGATCCGCCGATGAATTCGCCCTGCGGGACGGGCGCGCACCCAACGCTGTGCGCATCGCGATGAACGGACACGTCTCCCTGCGGAAATTCGAAGAAGCAATGTTGCGCCTGCGTATCCTGCTGGACAATCCACCGGAGCAAATCAGCGTCTGACTTTGTGGGGTAAATAAATACCTATTTTGCAAGTTATTGAAATTCCTCGCTTAAAACACTTCGGTTGCGCTTGACCTGAAGTTTCCTTGCGTCTAGATACCCATCCATCGAATTCGGGCCGCCTCGGCAGGGGCGGTCTTTCACATCAAACAGGATTGTCCTGACATGAAAACCTTCTCTGCAACTCCTGCAGACATCGACAAGAAGTGGATCCTGATCGACGCCGAGGGCGTTGTTCTGGGCCGTCTTGCCTCGATCGTCGCCATGCGCCTGCGTGGCAAGCACAAGCCGTCGTTCACCCCGAACATGGACATGGGCGACAACGTCATCGTCATCAACGCCGACAAGATCCAGATGACCGGAAAGAAGCGCGACGAGCACTTCTACTGGCACACCGGCCATCCGGGTGGCATCAAGTCGCGCACCAAGCAGCAGATCCTGGAAGGCGCGCACCCCGAGCGCGTGGTCTACCAGGCCGTCAAGCGCATGCTGCCGGGCAACCGTCTGTCGCGCAAGCAGATGACCAACCTGCGCATCTATGCCGGTGCCGAGCACCCGCACGAAGCCCAGGCCCCCGAAGTTCTGGATGTCAAATCCATGAACAAGAAAAACACCCGGAGCTAATGACCGATGGCTGATCAGATCAATACTCTCGAAGAGCTGAGCGCCGTCGCAGGCGTTGAAACCGTGGCCGAAGAAACCGTCGTGCGCGAGCCTGTGCGTGACGAGCTGGGTCGCTCCTATGCAACCGGCAAGCGTAAAGACGCTGTTGCCCGCGTTTGGATCAAGCCGGGCTCCGGCAAGGTCACCGTGAACGGCAAAGACCAGGACGTGTATTTCGCACGGCCCGTTCTGCAGCTGATCCTGCGCCAGCCGTTCCAGGTTGCCGGTGTCGAAGGTGAATTCGACGTGGTCGCAACCGTCAAAGGCGGTGGCCTGACCGGTCAGGCCGGTGCGGTCAAGCACGGCATCTCGAAAGCGCTGCAGCTGTACGATCCCAGCCTTCGCGGCGCGCTGAAGGCCGCGGGCTTCCTGACCCGCGACAGCCGCGTCGTGGAACGGAAGAAATACGGCAAGCGCAAAGCCCGCCGTTCATTCCAGTTCTCGAAGCGTTAATCGCTTCCGAGGGCACAAAATGGAAAGGGCTCGCATCCGCGAGCCCTTTTTTCGTGGTCGGAAGTTGGTGTTATTCCTCGTGCATCTTCTTCCACGCCCCGTTTTCCACCACGCTGACATAGACCGTATCGGCGCCCTGATGGTCGTCGGGGCCAAAGGTCATGTGGTTGCCCACCAGATCATCCTGATAATCCAGTGACTCCATCGCAGCGATAAAGCTGTCATGTGTCAGCTCGGGGCCGGCGGCCTCTAGCGCCTTGACCATCATTTCGGCCGCCGCATAGCCCAGCATCGAAAAGCCCACCGGATCTTCGCCGGTGGCGGCCTTGTATTCCTCGATGAAGGCCTTGGGGGCGGGTTCATCCGCGCGGGCCCACAGGTCCTGCCACGAAGCGGCGGCGTAAAAGCCGTCGGTCACGCCACCCGGCACCTGTGCCACCACGGTCAGGAAACTGGCCGAAGTGCCTAGGAACTTCATGTCGGTCAGGCCCATCTTCTTGGCGGTGCCGACCACGGTGATGGCCTGCCGCACGCCCAAGGCGATTGTTACGATGTCGCAACCTTCTTCCTTCAGCTTGCTCAGCGAGCCCACGAAATCGGTTTCGTCAGGTTTATGAGTGGTTTCCGCGGCAAAGGTAATGCCGGCTTCATTGGCGCCTTCCTGGCTGCCTTCAAGGATTTCTTTGCCGAAATCGGTGGGCAGATACATCGTGCAGACCTTGTCGCCGCCGAATTCCTGCGCCAGATATTTCACGCCCGCGCGCGCCTGGTCATAATAGCTGGAAAACGAGGTGAACTTGTTCTTCATCGGTTCCTGCAGCATCTGCCGCGCGGCCGACAAGGGGGCGACATTGGGAATGCCTTTTGGGTCCAGCAGTTTGAACCCGGCCAGATTCATCGGCGTGCCCAGCGATTGCAGCATCGCAAACACCTTGTCGCGGTTCAGCAGCTTGTTGTAGCCCTGCATCGCGCGCGGCATCTGGTAACCGTTGTCTTCGACCACATAGCGGATCTTGCGGCCATGCACGCCGCCATTTGCATTGACCCGGTCGAACACCACGTTCGCGCCCTTGGTGGCCGGAACCCCCACGGCGGCAAAAATGCCGCTGAGGTCATTGACCGAGCCGATGACGATCTCATCGTCGGTCACGCCTTGGGTTTCGGCCCAGCCCATCGAGGCCAGGGCGGAAAGGGCGGTTGCTGCCGCCAGCCGTCTGATTGCTTTGGTCATGTGTCTTCCTCCCTTGGGATTGATCCCTGTTCTATTTGTACATGTCTTCAATGAGATGCGCGTGTTTCTTTTCCACCAGGCTGCGTTTCAGTTTCATCGTCGCGGTCAGTTCGTCATCTTCGGCGGTCAGCAGCACGTCGATCAGGCGGAAATCCTTGATCTGTTCGACCCGCGCGAATTCCTTGTTCACCGCGGCCACTTCCGCGCCGATCAGTTCGCGCACTTCGGCGGCGGCGCAGAGCGAGGCGAAGTTTGAGAACGGCACCTTGCGGTCCTGCGCGAATTTTTCGACATTTTCCTGATCGATCATTACCAGCGCCGTCAGGTACTTGCGGCGATCGCCGATGATCACCGCGTCCGAGATGTAATGCGAGAATTTCAACCGGCTTTCGATCTCGGCCGGGGTGATGTTCTTGCCACCGGCGGTGATGATGATGTCTTTTAGGCGGCCGGTGATGGTGACATAGCCGTCCGCGTCCAGATGCCCCATATCGCCGGTGCGCAGCCAGCCGTCGGCGGTGAAGGTCTCGGCAGTCTTGGCATTGTTGCGCCAGTAGCCCTGGAACACGTTCAGGCCACGGATCTGGATTTCGTCCCCGTCCGAAATGCGCAGATCGATCCCCGG
Source organism: Ruegeria sp. BHSC043 (assembly GCF_059612985.1). Classification (NCBI taxonomy): domain Bacteria; kingdom Pseudomonadati; phylum Pseudomonadota; class Alphaproteobacteria; order Rhodobacterales; family Roseobacteraceae; genus Ruegeria; species Ruegeria sp. BHSC043. Next base: position 21,711 of record NZ_JBXWRS010000006.1, read on the forward strand.
TGCGGGCTTGCCGATGGTGCCGATGCGGTTGGCCTCGGGCGTGTTCAGCGTGGCGATGCCCGAGGTCTCGGTCATGCCAAAGCCCTCGACCAGTGGCACGCCGATGGCCCAGTACCATTTCAGCAGCTCGGGCGAGATCGGGGCCGCGCCCGACCCGCCGCGCCGCAGCCGGTCCATGCCCAGCATCCGGCGCAGGTTGCGCAGCACCAGCCGGTCCCACAGCCAGAAATTCGCGGCCACCGCTGGCGGCACCGGTTTGCCCTGCAGGATGTACTCGGCCCGTTTCATCCCGGCCTTCAGCGCCATGCCAAAGGCGGCACGCCCGGCCGGGGTGGCCTCTTGCGCCATGATCAGCACCTGCGAATAGATCTTCTCCCACACGCGCGGAACGGCGGTGAAGGTCGAGGGCGACACTTCCTGAAGGTTGGCAAAGACCGTCTCGGGGCTTTCCGCGAAGTTCACCGTGCATTTCGAGGCCAGCGGGAAGTAAATCGAAACATCGCGTTCCAGGATATGACACAGCGGCAGAAAGCAAAGCTGCTCATCCGTCTCCAGCGCGGGCAGGCAGCGTGCGCCGCATTCGATCGCGGCCATGATGTTTTCGTTACTAACCATCGCGCCCTTGGGCATGCCGGTGGTGCCCGAGGTATAGATCAGCAGCGCCGTGTCCTGCGGCGTGGCCAGCGCGATTTCGGCTTCGAATCGGCCCGGCTCTTCGCGCTCGGCCTCACGGCCGAGGGCATAGAGATCCTTGATCATCATGCAGCGGGGATGGGCCAGGTCGTGCAGGCCTTCGTCTTCAAGGATGATGACCTTCAACAGGCCGGGCACCTCGTCTTCAATGTCCAGAAACTTGTCCAGCTGCTCCTCGTCCTCAACGATCAGAAAGCGGCTGTCGCTGTCATTGACCAGGTATTTCAGCTGGCTGGCGGAATCGGTGGTGTAGACTCCCGAGGCGATGCCGCCGACGCATTGGATGCCCAGATCGAACCAGGCCCATTCCTTGCGGTCCTCGGACAGGATCGAGACGACCTCACCGCGTTGCAGTCCCAGATTGCGCAGCGCCAGCCCGATCCATTTGGCGTGCTGCCAGTAGTCGGCCCAGGAATAGGATTTCCAGATGCCCAGATCCTTTTCCCGATGCGCGGTGCGGTCGCCCAGGGCGGCGCAGCGTTTCTGGAACAGCTCGGGGATGGTAACGCAGCCATCGACCCTCACGGGGCGCTGGCCGGGCGTGGCGTTGAATTGAACGCCGTTGATGGTGGTCTGCGGGGGCAGGGTGGTCATGTTCATCCGGCTCACCTCCACGTCTTTTTGCGTTTCCAGCGGCGGTTTTCCCGCGCGCCTTCCTCCTGCACGCCCAGATAGAAGTTCTGGATGTCCTCGGACCGCATCAGCACGTCGGCGGGGCCGTCCATCACGATGCGCCCGACCTCCATGACATAACCATGATCGGCCAGTTCCAGCGCGGCGTTGGCGTTCTGCTCGACCAGCATCATGGTCATGTTTTGCTCGTCGTTCAAACGTCTGAGGATGCCAAAGATCTCTTGGACCAGCAGCGGCGACAGGCCCAGCGAGGGTTCGTCCAGCAGCATGATGCATGGGTTGGCCATCAGGCCGCGGCCGATGGCCAGCATCTGCTGCTGCCCACCCGACAAAGTGCCGGCCTCTTGATTGCGGCGTTCCTTCAGGACCGGGAAGTAAGAAAACACCAACTCGCGGTCGCGCTCGATCTGGGCCTTGTCGTGCAGGGTATAGGCCCCCAGGCTGAGGTTTTCGTTCACCGTCAGCAGCGGGAACACCTCGCGCCCCTCGGGCACATGCACGATGCCCTTCTGGACGATCTTGTGCGGCTCTAACCCTTGGATTTCCTCGCCGTCGAAGGTGATGGTTCCCTTTTCCGGGTCCATCACGCCCGAGACGGTCTTCATCAGCGTCGTCTTGCCCGCCCCGTTGGCGCCCAGGATCGAGACGATCTGGCCCGGGTGCACGTCCAGCGACACGCCGCGGATCGCCATGATCGGGCCATAGAAGCTTTCGATGTTGCGGATGCTCAGAATCGGTGCGCTCATGAGGCTTTCCCCAGATAGGCTTCGACGACGGCGGGGTGCGATTGCACCTGCGCCGGTGTCCCTAGGGCCAGTTTCGCCCCATCGGCCATGGCCAGGACCCGGTCGGATACGCCCGAGACCAGCCCCATGTCATGTTCGACCATCAGCACTGTGATCCCCATCTGCCGCCGGATGTCGTCGATCCACCAGCGCATGTCGGTGGTTTCTTCGACCGACAGCCCCGAGGCCGGTTCATCCAGCAGCAGCAGCTTGGGGTCAGTGGCCAGCGCGCGCGCGACCTCGACCACCTTGCGGACGCCGTAGGGCAGGCCGGCGATCATCTTGTCGCGATAGGCCTGCAGGTCGAGGAAATCGATGATCTCTTCAACCTTCTCGCGGTTCTCCAGCTCTTGCCGGCGGGCCGAGGGAGTAAAGAATACCTCAGACAGCAGGTTGGTACGCCGGTGGCGGTGCCGCCCGACCAGCAGGTTCTGCAACACGGTTGCATGATCGAACAGTTCGATGTTCTGGAAGGTGCGCGCCACGCCATAGGCGGCCACGCCCGAGGGCTTGACCTGCAGCAGATCGTGCCCGTCGAACCGGATCTGGCCCGCGTATGGGTCGTAAAAGCGCGAGATCAGGTTGAACACCGTGGATTTGCCCGCCCCGTTCGGGCCGACGATGGCAAAGACCTCGCCTTCCTCGACCGAAAAGGACAGGTCGTTCACCGCCGTCAGGCCACCGAATTTCAGGGTGACGTTCTCGAATTCCAGCAGGCTCATCTCAGGCGCTCCGTCTTGAGATAGGATTTCTGCCGCTTGAACATGTCCTTGCGGTAGAAGGGGAACAGCTCGAACCAGGTGCGGATTTTCAGCCAGCGACCATAGATGCCCATCGGCTCGAACAGGATGAACCCGATCAGGATCATGCCGAAGATGCCGAATTCCAGCCCCGGAATGGCGACGGTTCCGCCACCGAACAGGGCGCCTGCATATTCCTTGGCGATCGACAGGAACTGCGGCAGAAACCCGATGACGATGGCGCCCAGAAACGCGCCGTGGATCGAGCCCAGCCCGCCGATCACGATCATCATCAGCAGCTGGATCGAGATCACCACGCTGAAGGTTTCGTTGTTGAAGGCCCCGGCATAGAGGCCCATCAGCGCACCCGCCCATCCGGTAACGGCGCAAGACAGGGCGAAGGACACTGTCTTGGTGCGCGCGATGTCGATGCCCATCGCCTGCGCGGACACTTCCGAGTCACGCACCGCGATGAAGCTGCGCCCCAGCGGCGTACGCAAAAGGTTGATATAGCCCAGCGTGACCAGAACCGTGACGGCCAGCACCAGCCAGTAGAACTGCTCGGGCGTGCCCCAACGATCGACCAGATGGCCGAATATTTCGACTCCGCCCATGTACTTGCCCGCCACGCCGCCGGTGATTGGTTCGGCAAGAACGATGAGGTCGTCCATCAGGATCGACAGAGCCAGGGTGAAGATCGCCAGATAGATGCCGTGCAGCCGCAGGGCAGGAATGGCGACCGTGACCCCGGCGATGCCGGTCAGAATGCCGGCCAGCGGAAATGCCACCAGAAACGGCACGCCGGCCTCGATCAGGATCACGTTGGCATAACAGCCAAAGGCCAGAAACGCCGCGTGGCCCAGGCTGGCCTGGCCGGTATGCCCGGTCAGGATCATCAGGCCCAGCCCGGCGATGGCCCAGATCAGAACGTTCGTCAGCTCTCCCAGATAGAACGCGTCCAGCCACCAAGGCGCGGCAATGACTACCGCCAGCAGGATCAGATAGAGCGACAACTGGTATCCGTCCTTCCACGGGCGGATGTCCTGCATGTAGTCGGTTTTGAAAACGATCCTCATGCGCTCAGACCTTCTTGACCCGGACCTGGCTGAACAGGCCGTGCGGACGGAAGATCAGCACCGCCAGCAACAGCGCGTAAGGCGCGATCTGGCTGTAGCCCGCGGCGATGTAGCGGCTGGCGAAGGGTTCGATCACGCCGACGATCAGGCCGCCCGCCAAGGCTCCGGGCAGGCTACCGAACCCGCCGATGACTGCCGCCGCAAAGGCCTTGATCCCCAGCAGCCCGGTGGTTGGATCGACCGAGCCCTTGGCGGCAAACAGGATGCCCGCGATTCCGGCCACGACACCGGCCAGCCCCCAGATGAAACCCTGCACACGCTTGACCGGCACCCCCATGTAATAGGCTGCCAGCTGGTTCTGCGAGGCGCCTTGCATCGCCAGACCCAGCTTGGTCTTGCTGAAAAACACGTAGAGCGCCCAGGTCAGCAGCACGGTCACGACGATGACCGCCACGTCCTCCATCCCCAGAACCAGGCCGCCAAAGCGGACCTCCTTGCCGGCCAGCGGATTTTCCAACGTCTGCGGCTCGTGGCCCCAGATCAGCCCGGCGACAAAGCGGATCACGAAGCCCAGGGCGATGGTCAGGATGACCACGGCGGTCTGGCTTTCTCCGAACAGGCGGCGGATGATCAGCCGATCCAGCAGATACCCCAGCGCGCCCATGATCCCCAGCGAGATGGGTAGGGCCAGCCAGAAGGGCAGGCCCATATATTCGGTATTGGTCAACCCGATGGTGACGAAGGCGCCCAGCATCATGAAATCGCCCTGGGCGAAGTTCACCGCTTCGGTCGCCTTGTAGATCAGCACGAAGCCAAGCGCGATCAGGCCGTAGACACAGCCATTCGCCAGCCCGCTGATCAGCAGCTGTGCGTTGTCCAAATTCTCCTCCCAATTGCCGGTTGGCCCGGCGTCTTTTGCGCACCCCGGATCTCCTCCAATCTCCGGGGGGCTTATTCTACTATGGCGTGATGATGACCTTCCCGTCACTCTTTTTCAGCGCATCGGCCAGGCCCGATAGGATGTTCCGTAGCGACAGTTGCGCGGACACGTCGGTTTTCCAGCGTCCGTCGGCAAACCGGGCCTGCACTTCGGCCACCACGCGCATCTGGTCCTCGGGCGGCGTGGACATCATCCACTGAGTCAGCCAGAACCCTTCGATCCGCTTGCTCATGAAAATCAATTGCCCCATCTGGGTCAGTCGCGGGGCCTCGGTGCTCAGCTTGCCATAGCTGACCCAGCGCGCGCCGTTGGGCATGGCGCAGAAGATCTGCTCGGACAGCTGGTCGCAGACCGCATCCAGAAATACGCGCGGTTTCAGGGTTGCGCTGGTCTGCGCGAATTTCTCGACAACATCGCTGTCGGTGGTCACAAGAACCTCGGCCGCGCCGTGGAATTTCAGCAATTCGACCGCCTCGGCCCGGCGAACCATGGCGATGGGCTTCAGCCCCAGATCACGCCCCAACCCGCACATCAGCTTGCCCAACTGGCTGGTTGCCGCCGATACGACAAAGGACTCTCCGGCCGATTTGGCGATATCGACCATCGCCATCGCAGTCAGCGGGTTCACGATCTGCGCGGCCCCGTCGTCATCCGAAATCTCGGCGCGCAACGGGATGCACATCTGTGCCTGGGTCAGCGCATATTCGGCCCAGGCCCCCGAACCCGAGGCGACGAAAGCCACGCGCTGGCCCATCAGCGCCTCGGCCCCTTTTCCGGTGGCGACCACGTCACCGCACCCCTCGAAGCCAGCCGGGGCGCCCTTGACGCGTGGCTGGCCGTATTCACCCTTGATGAAGTGGATGTCGGACGGGTTCACCGAAGCGGCGCGCAGACGGATCAAAACCTGACCGGGCCCCGCAGCGGGCACCGGGATTTCGACCTCGTCCAGCCAGTCCGAGGCTTGCTCGATCACAGGTCCGGTGGCGGTTTTGGCGTATCCTTCGAATTTCTGCACCACGGCGAACATGGTTTTGGGCAACTCGGTCACTTTGCTCTTCCTCTTGGGTCGTTACCCGATTGTTTGTGGCCCGTCCCAAGCGGGTGGATTGCCCGCACGCTGGGATCAACCAAGGCCACAGCCGATCAGGGCAGCCTGTTGAAGCCAAGCCAAGCAAATGCGGCCCTGTCCGTCAATCGACCCGTTCCGTTACGTTACGGAAGCCACTCGGCATGGCCGGACATCCTGGGCCAGGCTGCCGGGCGGCCCAGGAAAACCTCATTGGATCAGCAGGTTGCGTAATTCCTGCAGCTTCAGGGCGGCGGTTTCCGGGGCGGCCTTGATCTCGTCCAGAATGGCAATGACCTTGGCCTGGATGTCCTGGCTCAGCTGACTGTTGCGCACCTCGTCAACCATCTTGTCATAGTCGAACTGATCCGCGGTCAGCATGCCCTCCTGAACCCAAGCGTTGATCAGTTCGCTTCCTTGAGCCGTCAGCGCAGCCACCTGATCGCTGGTCTGATCGGCAAGGTCAGTGGCGGCCTGACCCGCCTGCTCGGCAGTTTCCGAGGCCTGCTCGACGACTGAAGACGCAGCTTCGCTGGCTTGATCTCCAGCTTCCGAAAGTGCTTGCTCTGCGGCTTCGGTCACGGCGGTCGCGGCGTCGCCGATGGCCTCTCCGGCCTGTTGCGCGGCCGATTCAAGTTTCTCGGCCGGAGTGGGTTCGGGTTGGTTCAAATACATGTAGGCGCCGACGCCTAGAACGGCGATGACGGCGACAAGGATCAGGCGGGACATCACGGGTCTCCTCTTTGGATGCATGGTATCGAGATGTGCTCAAACTAGTTGAGTTCAAAAGGGAAAACCCGTGTTTTCCTTCCCCGATCCGCGTTTGAGCCGCCGGGCGCTGATCGGCGCAGCTGGGCCGGCAAGATCACGCCGTCGCGGGAAAAGGGCGCTATCAATTCATCCACGCCGCGTACTGCAATGCGCTCTTGTATTGGGGGTAGTGGCGGAGAGACAGGGATTCGAACCCTGGGTGGGCTTGCACCCACAACGGTTTTCGAGACCGCCCCGTTCGACCACTCCGGCACCTCTCCGCGGGGGTCTGTGAGGGGGGGATTTAGTGATGATCGCCGGAGGGTGCAAGCAGAAAATTCGTCAATATCGCATCCGGCCGATTTTCCATTGCCTGAGCGGTGAAATATCCTAGGCTGAAGCCCATGCAATACTCCATTACCTTCATCGCTCGTATCACTATTTTCTCGCTGGGTCTGCTGTTTGCGCTTGGGCAGGCCGCGCAGGCCGCAAGCCGAGACCGGATTGAGGCCTTCCTGGAAACCACCGGATTCGACGTGGCGCTGGAGAGCATCGCGCTGGCGTCCGCTTCGGCGCCTCAGATGGTGGGGATCGACCCCGAGGGGTTCGGTTCGCAATGGACACGGTTGTCGGAAGAGGTGTTCGACACCGAAAAGATGCACGAAACCGCTGTGTCCATACTGGAGCAGACGCTCAGCGACGACGCCCTGACCCATGCGGTCGAGTTCTATGCCTCGGATCTGGGACAGCGACTGGTCGAGGCGGAGAACGCCTCGCACATGATCGAGGACGATGACGCCAAGCAGGCCGAGGGTCTCAGGATCGTGGCCGATCTGGTCCGAGAGGGGTCGATGCGGGTCGAGATCCTCAAGCGGATGAACAGGGCGATCGACGCCAGCGAAACGGCGCTGCGGGCGGTCCAGGAAATCCAGGTGCGTTTTCTTCTGGCTGCCAGTGCGGCCGGTGTCATCGATCTGCAACTCGACGCCGACGGCCTGCGCGCGATGATGAAGGCGAACGAGACCCAGATGCGCCAATCAATGCAGCAGTCGGCGTTGGCCAATGCCGCTTATACTTATCAAACCTTCTCGGACGCCGATCTCGAGACCTACACCCGCGCGCTCGAGCATCCGTTGATGCAGCAGGTCTATGAACTGCTCAATGCGGTGCAGTACGAGATCATGGCGAACCGGTTCGAGACGCTGGCCGCGCGGATGGCCGAGCTGCGCCCGGTTCAGGACATCTGATGCGGGTTGTTCTGACCCTGTGGCTGATCTGCGCCGGATGGGCGGCCGCCGCGGCAACGTCCGAGACGGCCGAGCGGTTGGCTGCAGCGCTGCACCTGCGCGAGGTGGCGCAGATCCTCAGCAACGAGGGCGTTCAGCAAGTCGGTGACATCGACGCGGCCACGCTGGAGGGCCGGGGCGGCTCGTATCTGCGGGCTCAGATCGAGGACCTCTATGACCCTGCGTGGATGCATGATCGGCTGATCGAGTCCCTGGCCGCCGGGATGACCGCGACCGAGATGACACAGGCGGCCGTGTTTTTCGAGGGCGAGACCGGCCGGACGGTCGTTCGGCTCGAGAATTCCGCCCGGCGGGCCTTTTCGGAAGAATCGATCCGGCAGGCGGCCTTGGACGCCCTTGCCGGGGCGGATCAGGAGGCCGAGTTCTTTCGCTTGATCGACGAATTTGTCCAGATCAATGATCTAGTGGACCAGAATGTCGCCGGCACCCTCGGCGCGGATTACGCGTTTCTGCGCGGGCTCGCCGACGGGCAGGGCGTGGTCGCGGACAGTGACCAGATGCTGGCGCAACTGCTCGAACAGGCCGGAGAAACCGAGGATGACACGCGCGAATGGCTGTCTTCATTCCTGATGTTGGCCTATGGTCCGCTTGATCCGGCGCAGCTGCGCGAAAACATCGCCTTTTCCCGGACCGAGGCCGGCCGGGCGCTGAACCGCGCGTTGTTTGCGGGGCTTGGCGACATGTACGAGGATCTTTCCTATCAGGTTGGCTTTACGGTGGGGCAGTTTCTGAACGCATCAGATCTTTAGGCGCGGTTTGGTGTTGACTTTGGGCCGGTATGCATGGATAAGCGCGCATCCCGGCCGGAACCTCCGCGCCGGGTCTCGTTATTGCTGGCCGGACGGGTGCGCCCTGATGGTCGTTCATCCGCCCGAAAAGGGCGCGCTGTTCGAGGTGGCTTTGGCCGAAACACCCGTCTGACGGGGACCACAGAACGCGGTAGAAAAAGGAAAGACGCATGTTTGCAGTCCTCAAGACTGGCGGCAAGCAGTACAAGGTTCAGGCGGGCGACGTGCTCCGCGTTGAAAAACTGGCTGCCGACGCAGGTGAAAAAGTCCAATTCAACGACGTTCTGATGCTGGGTGGCGATGCCCCCGTTGTCGGTGCGCCGTTCATCGATGGCGCGGCCGTTCAGGCAGAAGTGATCGAACAGATCAAAGGTGACAAGGTCATCAAATTCGTCAAGCGCCGCCGCAAGCACAGCTCGAAGCGCACCGTTGGCCACCGTCAAAAGCTGACCCTGGTCAAGATCACCGACATCCTGCCCTCGGGCGCGGACAAGTCGGGCGTAAAGGCCGCAACCGGTTCGGCTCCGGCAGGTGAAGTCGCGAAAGCAGCGAAACCCGCCAAAAAAGCCGCTGCCAAGGCAGAAGCCCCGGCCGCTGCTGCCGCTGACGATCTGACCAAGATCACCGGTGTTGGTCCCGCAGCTGCCAAGAAACTGGCCGAGGCCGGTATCGAAAGCTTTGCCGCTCTGGCCGCCTTGTCGGACGAGCAGATTGCTGCTATCGAAACGGTCAAAGTGAAACCCGAATGGGTTGAGCAGGCCAAAGAGCTGGCCAAAGGCTAAGGAGAGAGAGAATGGCACATAAAAAAGCTGGCGGTTCCTCCCGTAACGGCCGCGACTCAGCGGGTCGTCGCCTTGGCGTGAAACTGTATGGTGGCCAGGCTGCCGTTGCAGGCAACATCATCGTGCGTCAGCGCGGCACCAAGTTCTGGCCGGGCGAAGGCGTTGGCATGGGCAAGGATCATACCATCTTTGCAACCGTTGATGGCGCCGTGAAGTTCCACAAGGGACTGAAAAACCGCACCTTCATTTCGGTCCTGCCAGTGGCGGAGGCCGCAGAGTAAGCCGAAACCCAGAAGGTTTAAAAAAAATTCATGGGGGACCGGCACAAAGTGCCGGTCCCTTTTTCGTTTTGACGCAGATGTGATCGAAAACCCCGATGCCCGTTGCGACCACCAGTTTCCTGATCTTTGCCGCCAGCCAGGTCGGCACGCCGGGACCGGCCAACATGGTCCTGTTGGGAACGGGTGCGCGCTATGGGTTCCGCGCGGCACTGCCTTTCGTGGCGGGCGTGATTCTGGGCAAGCAGCTGATCATCTGGCCGTTGGGCTTTGGCCTTCTGCAACTGGCGGAACAGGCCCCCACCGCGTTTGCGGTTCTGAAATATGCTTCGGCGGCATATATTTGCTGGCTTGCGTGGAAAATCGCCAACCTGCGCCTGTCCCATCAGGGTACGGGGGAGGCGGTTCCGGGTTTCTGGGCCGGGTTGGTGGTGCACCCACTGAACCCCAAGGCGTGGGCGATGATCATCGCAGGGTTCACCAGTTTCGTCGCAGCGGGGACATCGGTGCTGAGTGCGACGCTCACGATCGCGCTCGTTCTGTTGACTTGCCAGTTGGTCCTGCATCCGATCTGGACCTTTGCGGGGGATAGAATTGCCCGCGTGGTTGCGGGAAGGCCGGCGGAAAAATATCTGATGTGGACTCTCGCGGGTCTGACTGTTGCATCCGTACTTTTCGTGTTGTTCGGAGGAGGAACACACCAATGAAACTTGAGGCAATCATAAATCAGCCGGTCATTGAAACCGAGCGGTTCGACCTGCGCCCGCTGCGCCGGTCGGACATGGGCCTGATCGAGCATTACGCAGGGGACGAGCGCGTGGCGCGCATGACCACGTCGATCCCGCACCCTTTGCCGCCCGGTTCGATCGAGGCTTTCGTAACCCGCGCCATGGCCGAGGATCGGGACGAGGACGTCTGGGCCATGGACGCCACCAAGGATGGCGGGCCCGAGTTGATCGGGGTGATCTCGCTCAAGCGGCTTGATCGCAACCAGTCCGAAGTGGGCTATTGGGTCGCGCCCTTGTACTGGAACACGGGCATCGCCTCGCTGGCGGTGGAAGCGCTGGTTCAGGCGAACCCGCTGGAAAACGCCACGATGTTTGCCAGCGTGTTTCAGGACAATCCCGCCTCGGCGCGTGTTCTGACCCATTGCGGGTTCCAGTATCTTGGCGATGCCGAAAGCTTCTCGGTGGCGCGCGACGCAAATGTGCCCACCTGGACGTACAGCAAAAAACTCTGACTTGTGGCCGATGGGGCCTTTGCAGTAGGGGACTGACATGAAATTTCTCGATCTTGCAAAGGTCTACATCCGGTCCGGGGCCGGCGGTAGCGGGTGCGTCAGCTTCCGACGCGAAAAGTACATCGAATACGGCGGCCCCGATGGCGGGGACGGCGGCAAGGGCGGGTCCGTCTGGGCCGAGGTCGTGGACGGGCTGAACACCCTGATCGACTTCCGTTATCAGCAGCATTTCTTTGCCAAGAACGGCCAGCCCGGCCGGGGCCAGCAGCGCACCGGCAAGGATGGCGACGACATCATTCTGCGTGTGCCCGTGGGAACCGAGATCCTGGACGAGGATCAGGAGACGGTGATCGCCGACCTGACCGAGGTGGGGCAACGTGTCCTTCTGGCGCGGGGCGGCAATGGCGGTTTTGGCAACCTGCATTTCAAATCGGCCACAAACCAGGCGCCGCGCCGGGCCAATCCGGGGCAGCCGGGCGTGGACCGTACGATCTGGCTGCGTCTGAAATTGATTGCCGATGTGGGGTTGCTGGGCCTGCCGAATGCGGGCAAATCGACCTTTCTGGCCGCCACCTCGAACGCCCGGCCCAAGATCGCCGATTATCCCTTTACCACGCTGCACCCCAATCTGGGCGTCGTCGGCGTGGACAACGTAGAGTTCGTGGTGGCCGACATTCCCGGCCTGATCGAAGGCGCGCATGAAGGCCGCGGCATCGGCGACCGTTTCCTGGGCCATGTCGAACGCTGCGCGGTGTTGCTGCATCTGGTCGATGGCACGTCTGAGACCATCGCGCAGGACTATCACACCATCATCCACGAGCTTGAGGCCTATGGCGGCGCGCTGGCCGACAAGCCCCGTATCACCGTGCTGAACAAGATTGACGCGTTGGACGAAGAACAGCTCGAACTGGCCAAGGCCGAGCTGGAAGAGGCTGTGGGTGGCCCTGTCATGACCATGTCGGGCGTCGCCCGGCAGGGCGTGACCGAAGTTCTGCGGGCCCTGCGCGCCCAGATCGACGAGAACCGCCTGCGCCAGAAACCCACCGAGGAGCGCGAGACGTGGCAGCCCTGACCGACGCAAAGCGCCTGGTGGTCAAGATCGGCTCGGCGTTGCTGGTCGATCGTGCGACCGGCAAGCTGCGTTCGGACTGGTTGCATTCGCTGGCGCAGGACGTGGCGTGGCTCAAAGGGCAGGGGACGGATGTGGTTCTGGTCTCTTCCGGTTCGATCGCCCTGGGGCGCGGTGTTCTGGGCCTGCCCGCAACCGCACTGTCGCTGGAGCAATCTCAAGCCGCTGCCGCCGTCGGGCAGATCCGGCTGGCGCGGGCCTATGAAGAGGCGTTGGCACCGCACAACATCACCACGGCGCAGGTTCTGGTGACGCTCGAAGACAGCGAGAACCGCCGCCGGTACCTGAATTCGCGCGCGACGCTGGAAACTCTGCTGGGGTTGGGTGTTGTGCCCATCGTGAACGAGAACGATACGGTGGCCACGGATGAAATCCGTTACGGCGACAATGATCGCCTAGCCGCGCAGATCGCCGTGACCGTCGGTGCGGACCAATTGATTCTGCTGTCCGATGTCGATGGATTCTACACCGGCAACCCTGCCGAGGACCTTTCTGCCACCCGGTTTGACGTGATCGACGCGATCACGCCCGAGATCGAAGCGATGGCCGGTGACGCCGGTTCGGGGCTGTCCAAGGGCGGCATGAAGACCAAGCTGATGGCCGCGCAGATGGCGACGGCGGCGGGCTGCGACATGGCGATTACGGAAGGATCGCCTTTGAACCCGCTGAAGCTGCTGAACAATGGCGCGAACAGCACTTGGTTCAAGGCCAAGCTGGACCCGCATGCGGCGCGCAAACGCTGGATCTCGGCGATGAAGCCGCGGGGCGAGATCACGGTCGATGCAGGGGCCGCGCGGGCGCTGGAGAATGGCAAAAGCCTGTTGCCGGCCGGCATCGTCGAGGTGACGGGCGATTTCGGACGGGGCGACCCGGTGGCCATCAAGGACCACGAGGGCCGACGCATGGGATTGGGGCTCAGCCGCTACACCGCGTACGAGGCCGACGCCATCAAGGGTCGCAAATCCTCCGAGATCGAGGACACCCTCGGCTATCCCGGCCGTGCGGTGATGATCCACCGTGACGATCTGGCTTTGTAGCCGCGAAAACTGATAGATTTGGCTGGTCCGACGACCGGAAAGGCAGATGACATGAAGGACTTTGACAGCATTCCCGCCCTGATGGCCGATCTTGGCAAGCGCGCCAAGGATGCGTCTCGGGACCTGGCCTTCGCCTCGGCCGAACGCAAACACGCGGCGTTGATGGCCGCCGCCGAAGCCGTGTGGAAGAAGCGCGCACAGATCATCGAGGCCAACAAGAAAGACCTGGACTATGGCCGCGAAAAGGGTCTGAGCCCGGCCATGATGGACCGTCTGATGCTGGACGAGGCGCGCATTCAGGGCATGGTCGACGGGTTGCGCACCGTGGCCGAACAGACCGATCCGGTGGGTGAGGTTCTGGCCGAATGGGACATGCCCTCGGGGCTGAACATCCGCCGGGTACGCACCCCGCTTGGCGTGATCGGCGTGATCTATGAAAGCCGCCCGAACGTGACCGCGGATGCCGGGGCGCTGTGCCTGAAATCGGGCAACGCCGTGATCCTGCGCGGCGGATCCGAGAGCTTTCATTCCTCGACCGCGATCCACGCCTGTCTGGTCGAGGGTCTGAAGGCCGCAAACCTGCCCGAGGATGCGATCCAGCTGGTCCCGACCCGTGACCGGGCGGCGGTGCAGGAATTGCTGACCATGACCGACTATGTCGACGTCATCGTTCCGCGAGGCGGCAAGGGGCTGGTCGGGCTGGTTCAGCGCGAGGCGCGGGTGCCGGTTTTTGCCCATCTTGAAGGGATCGTGCACATCTACATCGACAAGGCAGCGGATCCGCAGAAAACGCTGGACGTGGTGCTGAACGCCAAGACCCGCCGCACCGGCATCTGCGGTGCGGCAGAATGCCTGCTGGTGCATCAGGATATCGCGGAAACGCTGGGGCGCGACGTAATCGCCGCGCTGTTGGCCGCGGGCGTCGAGGTGCATGCCGCAGGTGCGCTGGCCACCGACGGCACTGTGCCGGCCAGCGATGACGATTGGGGCAAGGAGTTTCTGGACAGCATCATCGCCGCAAAACCGGTGGCCGATATCGACGCGGCAATCGCGCATATCCGCCAATACGGATCGAACCACACCGATTGCATCATGACCGAGGATCCGTCCGCCGCCGACCGCTTCTTTGAACGGGTCGACAGTGCGATCTTGATGCACAACGCCTCGACCCAGTTTGCCGACGGAGGTGAGTTCGGAATGGGCGCCGAGATCGGGATCGCCACGGGCAAGATGCACGCACGCGGCCCGGTGGGGGCGGCGCAGCTGACCAGCTTCAAATACCTGGTGCGCGGCAACGGCACGACGCGCGCCTGAGTCGCCGCGTCAAAACCGCAGCACCACGCGGGTCGCGCCCGTCTCGGCCGTGACCCGTCGGCCCTGTGCGGCCGCCGTCTGCGGCAGCAGGGCGAACTGCACCTGCGCCGGCGTAACCTTGTTGGCGAATGTGCCGGTCGGAAGGCTTTTCCACAGGTCCGGATCAACATTCATGCGGTCGGCCGTACCAGTGACCGTCCATTTGTCGCCCACGCTGTCGATCTTGACCTCGCCGCCCATCGGCATGGCGCTTTCGCAGCACATGATGGCCAGAAAGGCCAGTTTGATCTGATTGCGCGGCATCGCCTCGGTGACGTTCCAATGCACCCGGACACGGCCCGCACGCTCGACATCACGCAGCAGGTCCGTCACTTCGCTGCGGCCCAGCGGCTGATCGCTGGCCGCGCCAAAGGCCACGCGGAAGAACCGGATTCGCGCCCCGGCGCTGCCGACGCTGCCTGTGATCAGCTCCATCTCGGGGCCTTGGGTGCCGCCAACCATTTCCAACAGCTCCAGCCCATTGGTGATCGCGCCGATCGGGCTGATCAGATCGTGGCAGATCCGAGAGCCGATCAACTCGGCCAGGTTGACGTTGGTGTCGCCCATGCGTACCTCCTGAAATATCCGACCATGCACGACCCGGAGCCGCCGCATGACAGATATGAATGCCATTCTTGCACCGGGCATGTATGTCCGCCACCCCGATTTCCCCGATTGGGGTGTTGGACAGGTCCAGTCCAACATCGCGGGCAAGATCACCGTGAACTTTCGCGACCAGGGCAAAGTGGTGATTGACGGAACACGCATCGCCTTGATGCCGGTTCTTGATCCCTGAAACTGGTTTAGGAAAGGTTAACATTGCTCGCCACCCGGTTCGTGTTGCCATTCGCCGTGCGGCTGCGGTATCAGCGCTGAGATCGCAACTGGGAACCGACCTTGTCACATGCCGGACGCAGGCCTTTCATTCAAAGTCAAACTTGCCGAAACCGATGACGAACTGCGCGCTGCGCAGCGACTGCGTTATGACGTCTTCGTGCGAGAACTGGGCGGCGGTGGTGAGATGGTCGATCACGCCGAACGCCTTGAGCGCGACCGGTTCGATCCGTATTTCGATCACATGCTGGCCTATGACGACTCGACCGGTGCGGTTGTCGGCGTCTATCGCCTGCTGCCCGGAGACCGGGCGGCCGAACTGGGCCAGTTCTATTCCGAAGACGAATATGACCTGACGGTCCTGAAGCGCAGCGGGCGCAAGCTGCTGGAGCTGGGCCGGTCATGCCTGCATCCCGATTATCGCGGCGGAACCGCGATGTATCATCTGTGGAACGGGCTGGCGCGCTATGTGGCCGAGCGGGACATCGAGGTTCTGTTCGGAGTCGCCAGTTTCCACGGAACCGACGTGCAGGCGCTGGCGCAGCCCTTGTCGATGCTGCACCACAACCACCTGGCCCCGCCAGAACTGCGCGTGCGGGCGCAACCAGACGTGTTTCAAAGCATGGACCTGGTCGCCCCCGACAAGCTGGACCGCCGCGCGGCGATGGTGCAGGTGCCCGCGCTGATCAAGGCCTATCTGCGGCTGGGCGGGTTCGTTGGGGAGGGGGCCTTCATCGACCACGCCTTCAACACCACCGATGTCTGCCTGATCCTGGACACCAGGCGCATGAACGACCGGCAGAGGCGCATCTATGGCGGAGCGTGACGTGACGAACCAGGCGCTTTGGTACAGCGACGACGCCCCCGATCCGGTCCGGCTGGGCCCGCTGGGCTGGGTTCTGGTGCTGGTGCGCGGGCTGCCGTTGGCGCTGTTGGTGTTCGTTGGGCTGATCGTTCTGCTGACCATCCGCCTGTTCGAACGCCCCCTATGCGGGATACGCCGCCCGGTTTCGGCCTTTGTCCCGCAATTCGTGTCGCGCAACGCATTTCGTATCCTGGGCATCGGTTTCCAGACCTCGGGCGCGTTGATGCGACAGCACGGCGCGGTTGTGGCCAACCATTCATCGTGGCTGGACATCTTCGCGCTCAATGCCCGAAAGCGGGTGTATTTCGTGTCCAAGGCCGAGGTGGCCAAATGGCCCGGCATCGGCTTTCTAGCCCGCGCCGCCGGGACCGTGTTCATCGAACGTGACCGCAGAAAGGCCCACGCGCAGACCAAGCTGTTCGAAGAGCGCCTGAAAGCCGGGCACAAGCTGCTGTTCTTCCCAGAAGGCACCTCGACCGACGGGTTGCGGGTTCTGCCCTTCAAAACAACGCTTTTTGCGGCGTTCTTCGCCGAGGAACTGCGTGACTTCATGTATGTTCAGCCGGTGACGGTGATCTATCATGCACCAGCCGGGCAACCGGTCAGGTTCTATGGCTGGTGGGGCGACATGGATTTCGGGCCGCATCTGCTCAAGACACTGGGCGCGCGGCGTCAGGGGCGGGTCGAACTGATCTATCACGCGCCGGCCAAGGTCAGCGATTTTCCCGACCGCAAGGCGCTGGCGGCCCATTGCGAAGAGGCCATCCGCCATGCGCACGCCTTGGCGCGCCCTGAAAAATAGGGGCGGTTACCCCTTGCGTTGCCCGATATCCTGCCGTATACGCGCGCCATTCAAACCCGCAGGCGGGGTTTGGCCGTTTTGAGGGAGACATCCTCATCACGGCCGCCGGTTGGAGCAACCGCTTCTTTCACCCCCGCCAAGGCGTAAACCGGAAAAGGAAAACACAGCATGGCTCTTCCCGAGTTCACCATGCGTCAGCTGCTGGAAGCTGGCGTTCATTTCGGCCACCAGACCCAACGTTGGAACCCGCGCATGGCTCCGTACATCTACGGCGCGCGGAACGGCATCCACATCATCGACCTGACCCAGACCGTTCCGATGCTGGACCAGGCGCTGCAGGCCGTTCGTGACACCGTCGCCAAGGGCGGGCGTGTTCTGTTCGTGGGCACCAAGCGCCAGGCTGCTGGCCCGATCGCCGAAGCCGCCGAGAAATCGGCCCAATACTACATGAACCACCGCTGGCTGGGCGGCACGCTGACCAACTGGAAAACCGTTTCCCAGTCGATCCAGCGTTTGAACCAGATCGACGAAGCCATGGAATCGGGCGCCGAAGGCCTGACCAAAAAAGAGCGTCTGGGCATGGAGCGTGACCAAGCCAAGCTGCAGGCCTCGCTGGGCGGTATCCGCGAGATGGGCGGCGTTCCGGATCTGCTGTTCGTCATCGACGTCAAGAAAGAAGCCTTGGCCATTGCCGAAGCCAACAAGCTGGGCATCCCGGTCGTGGCCGTGGTTGACACCAACTGCTCGCCCGATGGCGTGGACTATGTGATCCCGGGCAACGACGACGCAGCCCGCGCGATCGCGCTGTACTGCGACCTGGCAGCACGCGCGGCGCTGGACGGCATGTCGGCGCAGCTGGGTGCCGCTGGCGTCGATCTGGGCGCATTGGAGGAAGCTCCGGCAGAAGAAGCCGTGGCCGAAACCAGCGAAGCCCCCGCCGAGGCGTAAGCTGCCTGTCACATGACTGACATATGGGGCAGGGTATGACCTGCCCCAATCCCATTTGAATTGAGGAGAGCCGAACCATGGCAATCACAGCAGCACTGGTGAAAGAACTGCGCGACGCGACGGGCGCAGGCATGATGGACGCCAAGAAGGCGCTGACCGAAACCAATGGTGACATGGAGGCCGCCGTCGACTGGCTGCGCACCAAGGGTCTGGCCAAAGCGGCCAAGAAATCGGGCCGCACCGCGGCCGAAGGCCTGGTGGCCGTCATCGTCGATGGGGGCAAGGGTGTTGCCGTCGAAGTCAACGCCGAAACCGACTTCGTCGCCAAGAATGCCGAGTTCCAGGAAATGGTCGGCGAGATCGCAAAAGCGGCGCTGAATGTCGACGATGTCGAAGCGCTGAAGGCCGCCGATCTGGGCGGCAAGACCGTTGCCGACATCCTGACCGACAAGATCGCCAAGATCGGCGAGAACATGTCGCTGCGCCGGATGGCCAAGATCGAAGGCGACAGCGTGGTGTCCTATGTGCACAACGCCGCAAACCCCGGCATGGGCAAGATCGGTGTTCTGGTTGCTCTGTCGGGTGGTGACGAAGCAATCGGCAAACAGATTGCTATGCACATCGCCGCCGTGAACCCGGCCGCTCTGTCTGAAGCCGATCTGGATCCGGCCGTGGTCGAGAAGGAAAAGCAGGTTCAGATGGACATCGCCCGCGAATCCGGCAAGCCCGAGCAGGTGATCGAAAAGATGATCGAAGGCCGCATGAAGAAGTTCGTGGCCGAGTCGACCCTGCTGAACCAGCAGTTCGTGGTGAACCCGGACCTGACCGTCGAAGCCGCGGCCAAGGAAGCCGGCGCAACCATCACCGGTTTCGTGCGCCTGGAAGTGGGCGAAGGCATCGTGGTCGAGAAAGAAGACTTTGCCGCCGAGGTCGCCAAGGCCGCGCAAGGCTGACCCGGCCAGCGCCCGGCAATTGTGCCGGGCCAACCAGACCGAACCGGTTGCGCCCCGCGCAGCCGGTTTTTTATAGTGCGAAAGTCGGAAGAAGAATGTCGGGAGGCCTCGCTACTAATGGGGATGGACGAGGCCCCCCGTGATTACCAACAACGGATCGCGGACGAATAAGCGCCCGTCGCCAGAGGTGGTCGAACTGCCTTGGAAATACAAGGATCCGACCCAATGTTCCCTGGCCAAAGCCACCACTCACGGAACGATATTACTGTGCGATTTTGGGGGCGTTCGGGAAAGTCATGTATTCCTTACCCAGCGTCAACTTGAAGTTGGGCGCGGGTGTGCAGGTTAGGCTTCCATGACGAATATCTGATTGTGCAGCGACGCCTTCAGCACGGCCTGGGCCGTGGTTTCGACCGATAGCGCCTCGCGCGCGAGACGCAGGTGTTTTTCGACCGTGGCCGAGGTCAGCCCCATCAGCAGCGCGATGTCCTGCGTCGTCTTGCCGTCTCCGACCCACTCCAGCGCCTCTCGTTGCCGTTTGGTTAGCGCGCGGTTCGGCGGAACATAGGGCAGGGTGAGGATCTTGAGATGCGCGACATTGTTCATGAGCAGGATATCGGCACCATGCTCGGCCCAGATCGCGTCCAATTCGTCCTGCGTGCGGCTCAGCGAGGCCAGCGAGATCGCACCCTTCGAGCGAACCGACACCGAGGTAAAGCTGACCGTGTAACCGACTGTTATTCCCTTGGATTTGTTGAAATCGTAGACCTTGCGCTCCTCGGCCGTCATGGTGCCGCTGGACATCATATCCTGAATCATGCGCCAACTGGCCGCACCTTCGTGATTCAGGGCCCATTTCAGCATCGGCGCGTGGAAATACAGCCCATCGCGCAGGAACCCGTCCATGTATTCCTTGCAGTGGTTGGTCAGGATCACGAAATCTTCGGGATCTCCCAGCGATGTAGGCGTGCGGTATTGAGTATGGCCATACAAAAGCCGATCGAACCCGTATTGCTCCATCTGGTCGGTATGAGCGGCCCAGAGCTCTTCTAGGGTTTTCACATAGCTCAGGAAATTCAGATACTCGCTTAGGTTCATGCGCCCCCCGTGTCCTGCAAATGAGCGGCAAGGGCGTCCAAAGCCAGAACATAGCTCTGTGCGCCGAAACCGCAGATCTGCCCGAGCGCGACCGGCGCGATGTAGGATCTGTGCCGAAAGGATTCGCGTGCATGGATGTTGGACATGTGCACTTCGACCACCGGCAACTGGACGGATGAGATCGCATCCATCAACGCGATCGAGCTGTGCGTGTAGGCGCCGGCGTTCAGGATGATGCCGTCATGGACACCGCGTGCGGCATGAATGGCATCGATCAGCGCGCCCTCGTGGTTGGACTGAAAGGTTTCGACCGTCACGCCGATGGCTTTGCCATGCGCAACGCACTGGTCTTCCAGCATCTGCAGGGTCGTATGGCCATAGACCTCGGGTTGCCGGCTGCCCAGCAGATTCAAATTCGGCCCGTTCAATACAAGAATACTGTGCATTATCATCCTGTCCCCATGCCTTTTCATAACCTTGAATCGCGCATGCGTCTACAAAGCTTGCTCGCATGAGGCGAACAAGGAGAATCGCACTGGCATTTTTGTTTTTCGGTATGGCCGCGTAGGCGTTCAGGCTGTCTCCATCGTGACCACAACTTTCCCGAGCACCGAACGATCCTCGATCAGTTCAAGCGCCTTGCCCGCCTCTTCGAGCGGAAATTTCGCGGTTATACGCGGTCGGATCTTG
This sequence comes from Ruegeria sp. BHSC043, assembly GCF_059612985.1. Classification (NCBI taxonomy): domain Bacteria; kingdom Pseudomonadati; phylum Pseudomonadota; class Alphaproteobacteria; order Rhodobacterales; family Roseobacteraceae; genus Ruegeria; species Ruegeria sp. BHSC043. Next base: position 42,498 of record NZ_JBXWRS010000006.1, read on the forward strand.
CCTGCCAGGTACAGTCCGAACAGCTCGTTGACGTTTTCCGCATGGCCCTTGGGGTCACGAAACACCGACGCGCCCCAGAACACGCCGACGATTTCGCAGCCCTTCAAAAGGGGCAGGTTGAGGGGAATATTGGGAATGCCGGCCGGGAACCCGACCACAAGATACCGGCCTTTCCACGCCATCGCCCGCAAGGCGGGTTCGGCATAGTCGCCGCCGACCGCGTCATAGACGATATCGACGCCTTCACCACCCGCAAGTTTCTTGATCTCGGCAGACAGGGCTTTTTGGGCTTCGCGATCCATGTCGCGGGGATAGACTAGGGTTTCGTCTGCGCCCAGGTCGCGGCAGAAATCGGCCTTGTCCTGCGAGGACACCGCAGCAATCACCCGTGCGCCCATGGCTTTGCCCAGTTCCACCGCCGCCGAACCGACGCCGCCCGCGGCGCCCAGCACCAGCAGGGTCTGGCCAGGCCGCAACGCCGCGCGGTCCTTGAGCCCATGATACGAGGTGCCATAGGTGAAAATGAAGCCTGCGGCGTCTTCGTAGGACATAGAATCGGGAAACCTGACGGCGCTGGCGGCCGAAACGCAGATCTGTTCGGCAAAGCCGCCATGCCCGGTCAGGGCCAGCACACGGTCGCCGACCTCCAGATCCGACACGCCATCGCCCAACGCGATCACGTCGCCCGCAATCTCGCCGCCGGGGGCAAATGGGCGGGGCGGCTTCATCTGGTACAGATCGCGGATGATCAGCGTGTCGGGAAAGTTAACGCCGGCGGCGCGGACGCGGACAGCAATCTGACCCTTTTTCGGCGCGGGATCGGGCAGGGTGGTCAGTTTCAGGGTTTCCGGACCGCCCGGGGCGACGCTGAGTAAAGCTTGCATTTGGTATTCCGATCCTCGTCATCTGTTGGCTTGAAGGTCCGATTGCGGCGCGATGTTGTCAAGGAAGTTGTGAAATGCAATTCTGCACAGTGAAACGGATCGCGGCCGATCGGCAGGACGGATCGAAAAATTCGGATTGGGGAGGAGAGCCATGACACCAGACAACCTGTTTTCTCTGAACGGAAAAACGGCGCTGGTTACCGGAGGCGCCACGGGAATCGGGCGCATGGCCGCCGAGGCTTTGGTGCGCGCCGGCGCGCGCGTGCTGATTGCCTCGCGCAAGGGCGCGGACTGCGCGGTCGTGGCCGATGAACTCAACGCGCTGGATGCGCCGGGTCGCGCCGAAGGGTTTGCCGGGGACGTCGGCTGCGAGGCCGGGATCGACGCGCTGGTATCCGAGGTCAACACCCGAACGCAACGTCTTGATATCCTGATGAACAACGCGGGCGTATCCTGGGGCGCACCTTTGGGGCAGTTCCCCTATGACGCGTGGGACAAGGTCATGTCGGTGAACGTAACCGGTGTGTTTCACCTGACGCAGAAACTGCTGCCGCTGTTGATCAAGTCCGGGTCCGATGATGACCCGGCCCGGGTGGTCAATGTCGGCTCGGTCATGGGCGAGGTTCCGATGGGCGATGGCGCCTACAGCTATTCGGCCTCGAAAGCGGCGGTGATCCACCTGACCAAGATCCTCGCCAAAGAGCTGTCGCCCCACCGCGTCACCGTCAATGCGTTGGCACCGGGGCCGTTCGTATCGCGGATGACCGCCTTTGCTACGGCGGACGAGGACAAACGCGAGAAGGTCGGGAAATCGGTGCCGCTGGGCCGTGTGGGTCGTGATGAGGACATCGCGGGATCGATGCTGTTTTTGTGCGGGCGCGGCGGCAGCTATGTGACAGGCGCCGTGATTCCCGTCTCGGGCGGTATCAACGTTCTGACCGGCGGGAACATCTTTGCCGAAGCCATGTAACGGTCGCGGAACAGGACGGGTGACATGACCCAAGACTCCAACGAACTGGACCTCGCTGCGGTCGATGCCTATCTCGGCGCGCATCTGCCGGGCTATCGCGGCCCGCTCGACGCCACCAAATTCGCGGTCGGGCAATCCAACCCGACCTACGAATTGCGGACACCGGAACGGCGCTATGTCCTGCGGCGCAAACCGCCGGGCGCGTTGCTGAAATCCGCCCACGCCGTTGACCGCGAATACCGGGTGCAACGCGCTTTGGCCGACAGCAATGTGCCTGTGCCGCGCATGTTGCTGTTGTGCGAAGACGAGTCGGTGATCGGCTCGGCCTTCTACGTCATGGAGCGGCTTGAGGGGCGCATCTTCCTTGAACCCACGATGAAAGGCGAAAGCAACGAAACCCGCGCCGCGATCCTGCACGAGATGAACCGGGTGCTGGCCGAGTTGCACATGGTCGACATCGATGCGGTCGGCCTGTCAGATTATGGGCCGACGGGCAACTACTATGAACGGCAGATCTCGCGCTGGACCAAACAGTACCGCGCATCCGAGACCAGTACCATCGGTGACATGGATCGGTTGATCGGCGCGCTGACCGCCTCGATCCCCGAGGAGGACGGGCAGAGAACGCTTGTTCACGGTGACTACCGTATCGACAATCTGATGTTTGACACCGTCGGCACCCGCTGCGTGGGCGTTCTGGATTGGGAGTTGTCGACGATCGGCCACCCCTATGCCGATCTGGCCGCGGTCATCATGCAATGGCAGATGCCGCCCGGAAAAGAGGGGCGCGGCCTGGCCGGCATAGACCGCGCAGCGCTTGGACTTCCGTCCGATGCGGAATTCATCGCCGAATACTGTGCCCGGCGCGGGTTGTCAGGAATCGACAATTTCGGCTTTTACCTGGCGTTCAATTTCTTCAGGATGGCGGCCATCCTTCAGGGGGTCTACAAACGGGCGCTGGACGGCAATGCATCCGACCCGACCCGCGCACAGGCTTTCGGCGCATATGTTCCGATCTTCGCCCAACACGGGCTTGCGGCCCTGGAATCGCGGGGCGATTGACCAGTGACCACCCGTCGGGCACAGCTGGAACCAGATGAAAAGGACCGCAACTTCGTCACGGCCCTGGCTCGGGGGCTGCAGATCCTGCGGGCATTCCGGCACGGCGATACCGCGCTGACCAATACCGACTTTGCCGACCGCACCGGCCTGCCAAAGCCGACCATTTCCCGGTTGACGCATACGCTGTGCCAATTGGGGTACCTGGTGCATGATCAGCCCGGCGGCGCCTATCGTCTGGGGGTCGGAGTTCTGCGGCTGGGCTTCGGCGTTCTGGGCAGCACCGATATCTGCGAACGCGCTGGCGAGGTTCTGCGTGAACTGCGCGCCGGCGCCAACCCATATCTGACGGCGGCCCTGGGCGAAGCGCACCGGGCCGAGGTCGTTTATGTAGCCGTCAGCCGATCCACCCAGAACGTCGCGCTGACGATGCATGTCGGTTCACGGTTGCCGCTGTTCTCGTCGGCGATGGGGCGCGCCATTCTGGTGGGCATGACCCCCGATCAACGCGCCGCCGCCGTCGAAGCGGCCCAGCAGGATCTGGGGCTGCAACGCGACGATCTGCAGCGATCGATAGAAATGGCGCAGGATGAATATGTTGCGCGCGGATATTGCACCGGTTTTTCGCTGTGGCGGGATGACGTGCACGCAATTTCGGTGCCGGTTCCTTCGGCGGATGACGGGCGGGTGTTCGGCCTGAACATCGGCGGCCCGAGCTTTTATGTGACGCCCGAAGAACTTGCCTCTGAACACGCCGCCAAGCTGATCGACGCGGCCAGGCAACTGAGTCTGCGGCCATGACGGTTGCCACACGCCCCTGCATTGGTGGATTTACTATCAGGGAGGTCGCGCCATGACCTTTGCCCCTACACGGCTGGAACGCATCAATTCCTGGATGCAAGCCTATGTCGATAGGAAAAAATATCCCGGCTGCTCGGTTCTGCTGCGCCACGGCGGCGACGAGGTGCATTTTCACGCTTGCGGTCAGCGCAACATCGAGGCGGGCTTGCCTTTCAGGCGCGACACGATCGTGCGCATCTATTCCATGACCAAGCCGTTCACCTCGGTTGCGTTGATGATGCTGGCAGAACGGGGACTGTTTCACCTAGATGCCCCGGTGTCCGAGTTTTTGCCCGAATTCTTGGACATGCAGGCGCTGATCCCGAATGCGACGCGGTTGGATCAGACCGAACCGGCGCCGTCGCCGACGCTGCACCAATTGCTGACCCATACCAGTGGGCTGAGCTACCCGTTCAATCCGGGCCTTCTGCCGGCGGAGATGGACGCGCGCGACCTGATGTTCAAGCCCGATCAAGGCTGCCTTGCCGATCAGGTGCAGGCGCTGGCCGACCTGCCGCTGGCCTTTCAACCGGGCGCGCGATGGGAATACTCGGTTGGCATCGACGTGATCGGGCGCGTGATCGAGGTTGCATCGGGCCAGACTCTGGACCGGTTCCTGGCTGAAAACGTATTTGCGCCGCTGGGCATGACGGAAACCGGGTTTTCCGTTCCCACGGGGGCAGGGGAGCAGTTCGCGTCCCTGTACACCCCGCTTGAGGGCGACGCGATGGCGCTGAATGCCGCCAAAGCAGGCAATGAGACGCTGCGGTTGGTCGATCAGCCCGGCGAGTCGGCCTTCGAGGCAGCTACGCTGTTTTCCGGTGGCGGCGGGCTGGTCGGTACCATCGACGACTATGCCCGCTTCGCCGATATGCTGCGCAACCAGGGCACCGGTAACGGCAATCGCCTGCTGGGGCCGAAAACCGTGGATTTCATGCTGCGCAACCACTTGCCGGGCGACATTGCATCAATGGGACCGCAGAGTTTCGCCGAACAGCCGATGGAGGGCATGGGGTTCGGCATCGGCGGTGCAGTGGTTTTGGACCCGGCCCGCGCCCGCACGCCCGGCTCGGTCGGAGATTTCAGTTGGGGCGGCATGGCGTCCACATTTTTCTGGATCGACCCGGTTCTCGATCTGACCGTGGTGTTCTTCACGCAACTGGCACCGTCCAGTTCCTATCCGTCGCGATCTCAGTTGAAGGCGCTGGTCCAGGCCGCCCTGATTGAATGACCGTCGCGGGGCTGCTAGGCGAGGCCTTAACCGTGATTCCGGAGACAAGCCCATGACCGAAGCCGAACGCATTCTGCTGGATCTGCTGGATATCGAACGCCTCGAGGTGGACCTGTTCCGCGGCGTGGGCTCGGGCGGAGAAACGCCAACGCGGATTTTCGGCGGCCAGGTGATCGCCCAGGCTCTGGCGGCGGCCTACAAGACGGTCGAGGACCGGCTGTGCCATTCGTTGCACGCCTATTTCATCCGCCCCGGTGACCCGGATATTCCGGTTGTTTATCAAGTGGATCGCGCACGAGACGGAGGCAGTTTCACAACCCGTCGCGTGGTGGCGATTCAGCACGGCAAGCAGATCCTGAACATGTCGGCCTCGTTCCACATTCAGGATGAGGGTTGGGAGCACCAACACCCGATGCCGGATGTCGCGCCGCCCGAAAAGCACCCCTCGCGCGATGACCTGCGGCAGCGGTATCTTACCCGCGTACCGAACCATCTGCGCGCGGAATTGCTGCGTGAACGCCCGATCGAAGTGCGAGAGGTCGATCCGCTGGACATCTTTCAACCCGTAAAGGCCGATGACCGCAATTTCCTGTGGTTCCGCATGGGCGCCGCCGATCAGGCCGATCACGTCACGCAGCACCTTCTGCTGGCCTATGCCTCCGACATGGCGCTGCTGAGCTCGGGGATGAGGCCGCATGGTCTGAGTTGGTTCTCCGGAGAGATCAACGGCGCCAGCCTGGACCATGCGATCTGGTTCCACGCGCCGGTGCAATTCCAGAACTGGCACCTCTACGCGATGGATGCGCCGTGGACGGGGCAGGGGCGCAGCTTCAACCGCGGTGCGATCTATGCGCAGGACGGCACGCTGGTGGCGTCGGTCGCGCAGGAAGGCCTGCTGCGACGCACCCGAAAACCGCGTTAGATATCTCCGACAAACTTTTGATTAAGCTTCCGCATTCCGCTCAGCCAGCGGTCATAATCAGCGATTTTCAGCCGCATGTAGTCCAGAACCTGCGGATGCGGAAGCACCAGAAAAGTCTCGGCTCGGATGGCCTCGACGCAGGCCTGGGCCACGTCCTCGGGCTCGAGCATTCCGTCGATCGAGGCGACCGAGTCCTCGAACCCCTTGGTCATTTCCGAGCGTACCGCCTGGGGGCATAGGACCGAAACGCGGATACCCTTGTCGCCATAGGTCAGCGCCAGCCATTCGGCAAAACCCACGGCCGCGTGTTTGGTCACGCCATAAGGCGCCGCGCCGGGCTGGTTCAGCAGACCGGCGGCGGAAGCGGTCGTCAGGATATAGCCGCCACCGCGCGCGACCATGCGCGGCACCAGATGACGGGCCGTCCAGACATGCGACATCACGTTGATCTTCCAAATCCGGTCCCAGTGGTCGTCGGGCACGTTCAGTCCGCCCAAGGTCAGGATCCCGGCATTAGCACAGAATAGATCGATCGGGCCGACCGAGGCCTCGACGTTGTCGATCAGATCGCGGATGTCATCCTCATTGGCAACGTCGCATCGGATCGCATGACCACCAATGGTGCTGGCAACCATCTGGGCGCCATCCAGATCAATATCGGCGCAGACGACCCGGGCGCCTTCGCGGGCGAAGCGCTCGGCCAATCCTTTGCCAATTCCATGGGCCGCGCCGGTGATGACAGCGATCTTGTCCTGCAATTCCATGTCGTGTTCCGCCTTCATTGGTTTCGCTGTCGACGGTAACAGCATGAAATCACGCCGCCAACGTGGACGTGGCGGCGTTGACACTACCTAAATTTACCATAATACCGATTACGCGTAATTCGTGTGGGATCAGTAGAAAGCCTGCAAACCGGTCTGTGCCCGCCCCAGGATCAAGGCGTGGACATCATGCGTGCCTTCATAGGTATTCACAGTTTCCAGGTTGACCATGTGCCGGATCACCTGGAATTCCAGCGAGATCCCGTTCCCACCATGCATGTCGCGGGCCATGCGCGCGATGTCCAGCGCCTTGCCGCAATTGTTGCGCTTGATGATCGAGATCATCTCGGGCGCGGCTTCGGCCTGATCCATCAGGCGCCCGACCCGCAGGCTGGCCTGCAGGCCCAACGCGATCTCAGTCTGCATGTCGGCCAGCTTCTTCTGGAACAGCTGCGTCTGGGCCAGCGGACGGTTGAACTGTTTGCGATCCAGCCCATATTGCCGTGCCGCGTGCCAACAGCACTCGGCCGCGCCCATCACGCCCCAGCTGATACCATAGCGTGCGCGGTTCAGACAGCCGAACGGCCCCTTGAGACCCTGAACATGCGGCAACAGCGCGTCCTCGCCGACTTCGACGCCGTCCAGAACGATCTCGCCGGTGATTGAAGCACGCAGGCTGAGCTTGTTCTCGATCTTGGGCGCGCTGAGCCCTTTGGCGCCTTTGTCCAGCACGAAACCGCGGATCTTGCCGTCATGCGCATCGGACTTGGCCCAGACGACGAACACGTCGGCGATCGGCGCGTTCGAAATCCACATCTTGCTGCCGGTCAACCGATAGCCGCCGTCGATCTTCTCGGCCCGGGTCTTCATCCCGGCCGGATCCGATCCGGCATCCGGCTCGGTCAGTCCGAAACAGCCGATCCATTCGCCGCTGGCCAGTTTGGGCAGGTATTTGCGGCGCTGCTCCTCGCTGCCATAAGCATAGATTGGATACATCACCAGCGAGCTTTGCACCGACATCATAGAGCGATAGCCGGAATCCACGCGCTCGACCTCGCGCGCGACCAGGCCATAGGTCACATAGCCCGCGCCGATGCCGCCATATTCCTCGGGGATCGTGGTGCCCAGCAGGCCCATTTCGCCCATCTCGCGAAAGATCTCGGGGTCGGTTTCCTCATTCTGGAAAGCAGCCGTGACCCGAGGCTGCAGCTTTTCCTGCGCATAAGCGCGGGCGCTGTCGGCCACCAGGCGTTCGTCCTCGGTCAGTTGATCGTTCAGGCGGAACGGATCATCCCAGGCAAATCGGCCCAGATCGGGCGCATCCTTGGCGCGCAGCGCAGGTTTTGTATCGGGGGCATTCATGTCTTCGCTCCGGATTTCAAGGTTTGCCGCACCCTACCCCGCAATTTGCGCAAAATACAGCGAGACATTTGCAAGGTTTCATGAGTAAAACGCATGGATGGAGACCAAACGCCGCCTGTTCCCTTCGATTTCATCCCTGCGCGCGCTCGAGGCACTGGATCGGCTTGGCTCGGCCTCGGCCGCCGCGGACGAACTGTCCTTGACCCAAAGTGCGGTCAGCCGGCAATTGCAGACCCTCGAGGCGCAGCTGGGCGTTCGCTTGATCCAGCGTGACCGGAAACGGCTGACGCTGACCTCGGCGGCTCGGGAGTATGTGGCCGAGATCCGTCAAAGCCTGAACCAGATCGCGCAGGCTTCGTTGCGGCTGCATGTGACGCCGGCGGGCGGCACATTGCAGTTGGCCATTCTTCCGACCTTCGGAATGCGCTGGCTGGTACCACGCTTGCCCGATTTTGCGCGGCTGCATCCCGACATCACGATCAATATGTCGACCCGGCTGCGCCCGTTCAATTTTTCCGCCGAACCCTTTGATGCAGCGATACATTTCGGCGAACCGGATTGGCCCGGAACCGAGCGGCTGCTGCTGAAGGTCGAGCGTGTCGTCCCGGTGTGTGCGCCCGCGCTGCTGCCGTCCGGTGCGCCGAAGGATGCGGCAAAGTTGCTGAAACTGCCTTTGCTGCACATTCAGACCCGACCGCGCGCCTGGCAGGACTGGTTCGCCCAGCAGGGCATTACAGCGCCCAGCCCCCTGCCCGGTACCGTCCATGACCAATTCACCACCATCAACCAGGCGGCGGTTCACGGGTTGGGTGTGGCGCTGCTGCCCAGCTATCTGATTGAGCAGGATTTGGCCACCGGGCGGCTGATCACCGCCTTTTCGGGCGCCGTCGAGACGATGGGCGCCTATTTCCTGGTCTGGCCCAGCACGAAGTCAGGCGATCCGTCGCTGCGCGAATTCCGGCACTGGCTGGGATCGCAGGCCCAAAACGAAGAAACCCTGCCCCGCTGATCGCGCCGCGTTCAGACGGTTTGCGATGTCGTGTCCGCCTTGGGCCGCGACTCGGTCGGACGCTCGCCGGTGACAAGATAGATCACCTGCTCGGCGATCGCCGTCACGTGGTCGCCCATGCGCTCGGTGTTCTTGGCGATGAAATGCAGATGCATGCAGGCCGTGATGTTGCGCGGGTCCTCGGCCATGAAGGTCAGAAGCTCGCGGAACAGGCCGTTGTACATCAGGTCCACGTCCTCGTCGCGTCGGATGACGTCCTGCGCCAGTTCGGAGTCGCGCTGGATATAGGCGTCGAGCGCATCACGCAGCATCGTTTCGACATCTCGCGCCATACGGCGCAGCGCGGCCGCGCTGCTGCCGATATGCGGGGCCTCGACCAGCGTGGTCGTGCGCTTGGCGATGTTCTTGGCATAGTCGCCGATGCGCTCAAGGTTGCCCGACACTTTCAGCACCGACAGCACAAGCCGCAGGTCGCCGGCCGTGGGCGCGCGCAGGGCGATCAACCGCGCCGTTTCTTCATTGATCATGTCCTCGAGCGCGTCGATCTCCTTGTCGCCCTGACGCACCTGCTGGGCCAGTTCTTCGTCGCGTGTCTCGAGCGACCGGGCGGCGTTGCTGATGGCGACTTCGACCAGACCGCCCATCTTCATGATATGGGCTTGGACAGCTTCAAGATCGCGGTCGAATGCAGAGGCGATATGTTGTTCACTCATGGCGTATTCCTGTCCTCAGCCGATGCGGCCGGTAATATAGCTTTCGGTTCTCGGGTCCTGGGGCTTGGTGAAGATCTGGCCGGTGTCACCGTATTCGACAAGGCTGCCCAGGTGGAAAAACGCGGTTTTCTGGCTGACGCGGGCGGCCTGCTGCATCGAATGGGTCACGATCACCACCGAGAACCGCTCGCGCAGTTCGTCGATCAGTTCTTCCACCTGCGCGGTGGCGATCGGGTCCAGTGCCGAGCATGGCTCGTCCATCAACAGCACCTCGGGCGAGGTGGCGATGGCGCGGGCGATGCACAGGCGCTGCTGCTGGCCGCCCGACAGCCCGGTGCCGGGCGCATCCAGGCGGTCCTTGACCTCGTCCCAGATGGCACCGCGGCGCAGGGATTTTTCCACGATCTCGTCCAGCTCGGCCTTGGTCTTGGCCAGGCCGTGGATGCGCGGGCCGTAGGCGATGTTGTCATAGATCGACTTGGGGAACGGGTTGGGTTTCTGGAACACCATTCCCACCCGCGCCCGCAACTGCACCGGGTCGACACTCTTGTCATAGATGTTTTCGCCATCCAGCCGGATATCACCTTCAACCCGGCAGATGTCGATCGTGTCGTTCATTCGGTTGAGGCAGCGAAGGAACGTCGACTTGCCGCAGCCCGACGGCCCGATGAAGGCCGTGACCGTTTTGTCCTCGATTTCGACGTTCACGTCCTTGATGGCATGCGTGTCGCCGTAGTGGACATTGACGTCCCGCGCCGAGATCTTGATCGTTTTTTCGCCCACTTCCTGCTCCGCTCGCGCCAGTTTATCCGGTTGCCGCAGGTAAAGACGCACATTGCCGAAAGGGCGTCCCCCGCAACCGGGCCATCGCATGCCGGGCGGTCAAAGGTCAAGCTTTGCCGCTTGTGCGGGGATCGGATCGATCACAGCGGCAGAATGACCGTAAACACCGCGCCCTTGCCCAGATCGCTCTCGACCCGCAGCCGGCCCCGATGCCGGTTGACGATATGTTTCACGATGGCCAGGCCCAGGCCCGTGCCGCCCAGTTGCCGCGACCGGTGGCTGTCGGCGCGATAGAACCGCTCGGTCAGGCGCGGCAGGTGTACCGGGTCGATGCCCGGGCCCTTGTCGATGACCTGAACCCGAACCGCAGCGCCGCGGACCGCCGGATCGCGCTCGGCAACCGCAACCCGCAGTTCGACGCTGCCGCCGCTGCCGCCATACTTGATCGCGTTCTCGACCAGATTCGTGAACACCTGCCGCAACTGGTCGGCGTCTCCGGGCAGGTGCACCGGCGCCTCGGGCGTCGTCAGAGCCAGCGTCACGCCCGCGCTCTCGGCCAGGGGGCGCAGAGTGGCCAAGGTGGACTCCAGCACTTCGGTCAGGTTCAGCCGTTCCGTCGGGCGCACCCTCTCTTCGCTTTCGACCCGGTTCAACGACAGCAAGTCCCCGACCAGCCGGTTCATGCGGCTGGCCTCGTCGGCCATGATCTGCAGGAACCTGTCCCGCGCGGCAGGGTCGTCGCGGGCCGGGCCGCGCAGGGTTTCAATGAACCCCATCAGGGCCGTCAGCGGCGTGCGCAGCTCATGGCTGACATTGGCCACGAAATCCCGGCGCATCTGCCGCGCCTGTTCCAGATGGGTCACGTCCAAGAAACTGGCCAGAACAGCACCGGCCGACACAGCGCCGACACCATCAATGTAACGGCAGTGGACCTGGAAGGTGGTGTCCTGCGCCCCGTCATTGGCCAGGTGCCGCGCGCTGGCCGACCCCTTGGCGCGCAGGCTCTTCTCGATCGCTTCGACGACCGGCGGCTGGCGCAGGATTGTGGCGAAGTGCCGGTTGTCGAGATTGCGCCCCAACAGGGTTCTGGCTTCGGCGTTCGCGGCGATAATCCGCTCGGTCTGGTCGATCACAAGCGCTGGCATCGGCACGGCCGAAACGAATTCGGCAAGGTTGGCATCGGACATGAATGGCCCCTTGCGTTTAGTCTCCGGCACGCACGGGTTTCAGGCCGTCGCGGAATTTGCGCATGTTGTTCTGATAGTGCAGCGCGCTGAGCGCGATCTGCTGCGCTGCCGCCTCGTCCAGTTCGCGCACCACTTTGCCGGGCGCACCCATGACCAGTGAATTGTCCGGGATTTCCTTGCCTTCGGTGATCAGGGCGCCGGCCCCGATCAGGCAGTTCCGCCCGATCTTGGCGCCGTTCAGCACGATCGCCCCCATCCCGATCAGGCTGTTGTCGCCGATCGTGCAGCCGTGCAGCATAACCTTGTGGCCGATCGTACAATTCTTGCCGATGGTCAGCGGAAACCCGGCATCGATATGCATCACGCAGTTTTCCTGCACGTTGCTGCCCTGCCCCACGCGAATCTCCTCGTGATCGGCGCGGATCGTGCAGCCGAACCAGACCGAGGCGCCCTGTTCCAGCACCACCTTGCCGATCAGGTTGGCATCGGGGGCTACCCAGGTGTCCTCGTGGATTTGCGGGGCGTAATCGCCCAGGGCATAGATCGTCATTTCATGCTCTCGAATTCTTGCTGCAAGGCGCGGACGTGCTCTTGCAGCTTGGGTTGCTGGATCCGCCGCATCCGCTCGGCGCTGACGATGGTTTTCAGCTTGTCCTCGGTCGCATCCAGATCGTCGTTGATCAGCACATAGTCGTAATAGCCCCAATGGCTGATCTCGTCCCAGCTTTTCATCATGCGCTTGGCGATCACCTCGGGCGCGTCCTGCCCGCGTGTTTCAAGCCTGCGGCGCAGTTCCTTGATCGAGGGCGGCAGGATGAAGATCGACAGCGCGTGCTTGCCCAGTTCCGAGTTGCGGATCTGCACCTCGCCCTGCCAGTCCACGTCGAACAGCACGTCCCGGCCGCTTTGGATCGCTTCGCGAACCGGGTCGGCGGGCGAGCCGTAGAAATTGCCGAAGACATGCGCGTGTTCCAGCATCTGCCCGCTGGCAACCTGCTGACGAAACTCGTCCTCGGACAGAAAGTAGTAGTCCGTCCCGTGAACCTCGCCCGGGCGGGGCTTGCGCGTCGTCGCTGAAACCGAGAACTGAAGATCGGGGTCCCAGTTCATCAGCCGATGGGCCAGCGTCGATTTACCCGCGCCCGAAGGCGACGACAGAATGATGAGAAGGCCCCGGCGATCCGCCATCTGTGATTGTCCTTGTTTATTCAACGTTTTGTACCTGTTCGCGCAACTGGTCTATCACCGCCTTTAACTCCAGGCCAACCGCCGTCAGCTCGGCGTTCTGCGATTTGGAGCATAAAGTGTTGGCCTCGCGGTTGAACTCCTGCGCCAGAAAATCCAGCTTGCGGCCCACCGGGCCGTCCTGCGCCAGCAGCGCCCGTGCCGCGGCGACATGGGCGGTCAGCCGATCGAGCTCTTCGGTGATGTCGGATTTCACGGCGATCAGCGCAAGTTCTTGGGCCACGCGGTCCGGGTCGGCACCCTGGGCGTTGTCCAGAACTCGGGCCAGATTCTGACGCAGCGCAACGGCCATCGCGTCGGCGCGGGCCTGGGCCAGATCGACGGCTTTCGCGGTCAGCGCCTCGATCCGGTCCAGATGTTCGGCCAGGACCGCAGCAAGGGCCTCGCCTTCGGTACGGCGCATCTCGATGAAATCCGCCAGCAGTTTTCCGAACGCGGCCTTCAGCGCCTCGACTAGTGGCGCGGGGTCATCGTCTTCGGCGCTGGTATCCAGCATCCCTTTCAGCGCTAACAGGTCGCCGGCCCGCGTGGGAGCCAGGGAAACGCCCTGTTGCGCCGCAAGTTCCTCAGCCCGCGCGATCGCCGAAAGCGCCGCGCGCATCGCCGGTTCGTTCAGGCTCAGGTCGGTGGCCGATTCCTGCCGCGTGATGCGCAGGTTCAGCGTTACGTTGCCGCGGCTGATCATGCGCGACAGCTCGGCCCGCAGCGCCGCTTCGAGCCCGGTCAGCCACTCGGGCACCCGCAGCCGCATGTCCAGCCCCTTGCCGTTCACGCTGCGCAGTTCCCAGCTCCAGCCATGCGGCCCGCAGCCCCCTTTGCCCGAAGCAAAACCCGTCATGGATTTGATCATGCCTGCCCTTTCCGACTTTCGCCCTGCGCTGCTGCACCTAATGCCATCGCACCGGTCAGGGCAAGGGTTTGCTGATGGCTGACTTCATCCGGACAAGTTAACCATTCGTTAAAGATTTGCTCCAATTTTAAGTAAACCCGTGTCAATCTGTCAGTCACAAGGACAGGTCGGTTGCAGTTGGCCGCAGCGCCGCAGCAGACCAAAGGACGGCCATTCGACACGAGGTGATGAAATGAAAACCTTCTTCGGGAACGGTTCCGGGCCGAAACTTGGAAAGATCATCGCAATGGACCGCTTTGGCAGTGGGCGCAGTCTGTCGCCGATCCGTCAGGCAGAATCTTACTGGACCGCGCTGCTGGGCGACGACGGGGTTCCCCGGCGGTCGCAGATCGATCCGCGCGGACTGGAAAACATTCTGGAATACACGTTCATCCTCGAACGCATCGCCCCCGGGCTGGCCCGGTTCCGGCTGGCCGGAAGCCATCTAAGCAAGATCGCCGGCATGGAAGTGCGCGGCATGCCGCTGACCGCGTTTTTAGAGCCCTCGTCGCGCGACCGGATCACCGAGGAGTTGGAGACGGTTTTTTCGGAACCCGCGATCGGAGAGTTCGCCTTGGTTTCGAAAGGCAAGCTGGGTCGGGTCCGGCTCGAGGCGCGGATGATCCTGCTGCCGCTGCGCAGCGACCTGGGCGATGTCAGCCGGATTCTTGGCGTTCTGGTCAGTGATGGCGCAATCGGCGCCACGCCCCGCCGTTTTACGATCGAAGCCAGCCACGTCCGGCCGCTGGTCGCGGTTCGGCGGCGGGCTGAAAAACCCCGGCTCGAGTCCGGGTTTGCCGAGGAACAGACCGAGTTCAAGGGCCCGTCTGGCCATCTGAAGCTTGTCTATTCCCGAGACGATTGATCCCTGCTGGGTCGAACGAAAAACGGCGGGCCGAGGCCCGCCGTTCCCGTTTCGGATCAACCGAGATCAGCCTGCTGCGCGATTCTTGCGTTCGCGGCGCAGGTTGGTCAGCTCTTCGGCCACCAAGAACGCCAGCTCGAGCGACTGCGACGCGTTCAGGCGCGGGTCGCAGGCGGTGTGGTAGCGGTCCGACAGGTCCTCTTCGCTGACGGCGCGGACGCCGCCGGTGCATTCGGTCACGTCCAAACCGGTCATCTCGAAATGCACGCCGCCGGGGATCGTGCCCTCGGCCTGATGCACGCCGAAGAAATCCCGCACCTCGCGCAGGACCGATTCGAACGGCCGGGTCTTGTATCCGGTGGCCGACTTGATCGTGTTTCCGTGCATCGGATCGCAGACCCAGGTCACCTTGGCACCCTCTTCCTTTACGGCTTTGATCAGGCGCGGCAGATGCTCGCCCGCCTTGCCCGCGCCGAAGCGCGCGATCAGGGTCAGACGGCCTTCTTCGTTGTCCGGGTTCAGCTTGGACATCAGAACCTTGAGGTCCTCGACCGTGGTGGTCGGGCCGCATTTCAGGCCGATCGGGTTCAGCACGCCCCGGCAGAATTCAACATGCGCGCCGTCGGGCTGACGGGTGCGGTCACCGATCCAGATCATGTGACCCGAGCCGGCCAGCCACTTGCCCGAGGTCGAGTCCAGTCGCGTCAGCGCTTCTTCGTACTCCAACAGCAGCCCTTCATGGCTGGTGTAGAATTCGACGGTCGAGAATTCATGGGTGGTGTCGGCGGTGATGCCGGCGGCTTCCATGAAGTCGATCGTGTCCTGAATGCGGTCGGCGATCTCGGAGTATTTCTGCACATCCTGTTCGTCGGTGAAGCCCAGCGTCCAGGAATGCACGCGGCTCATGTCGGCGAAGCCGCCGGTCGAGAATGCGCGCAGCAGGTTCAGCGTGGCCGCGGCCTGGGTATAGGCCTGCAACATCTTCTCAGGCTTGGGCTCACGCGCCTCGGGCGTGAAGGCCAGCTCGTTGATGATGTCGCCGCGATAGCTGGGCAGCTCGACCCCGTCGATGACTTCGGTCGGGGCGCTGCGGGGCTTGGCGAACTGGCCGGCCATGCGGCCGACCTTGATCACCGGAACTTTGGCGCCATAGGTCAGCACCATCGCCATCTGAAGCATCACCTTGAAGGTGTCGCGGATCGCGTCGGCGCTGAACTGGTCGAAACTTTCGGCGCAATCCCCACCCTGCAGCAAAAAGGCCTCGCCGCGACCGGCGGCACCCAAATGTTGCTTGAGGCGCCGCGCCTCGCCTGCAAAGACCAGCGGGGGATACTGCGAAAGCTTGGCCTCGACCTTGGCCAAGGCGGCCTTGTCGGTATAGTCTGGCATCTGAACCCGCGGCTTGCTGCGCCAGTTCGATTTTTGCCACTCGGTCATAGCTTTGATCTCCGCTGATGTATTTCAGGTGGTCTCTATACAAAATCAACGGACCAGAGACCATAACCGATTTGCGCCTCTTGACGTCGGAAACAAGCTTTGAGCATGGTGGCGGTCAAATTCGCCGCAGGCCCCGTGCCTCGGCCCGCCGAATCAAGGACAGTTCGCCATGCAAGAACAACGCCAAGTTGTCACCGTGGACACGGACGCGGCGAAGCCGCGCAATTTCGTTTTTGTTCTGTTGGACAAGTTTTCCTTGCTCTCATTCGCTTCGGCGCTGGACAGTCTGCGCATCGCGAACCGCATGGCGGACCGGCAGATCTATGCCTGGAGCCTCGCCGGCGAAGGCGGCGAGACGGTGCAATGCTCGGCCGGAACCACGTTCCAGCTGGATCGCGATCTGGACGAGTTGCAGCGCGATGACGTTATCATCGTCTGCGGCGGGGTCGATGTGCAGGCCGCCACGACCAAGAAGGTGTTGAACTGGCTGCGCCGCGAGGCCCGTAAGGGGCTGCGGATCGGCGGGCTGTGCACCGCAGCCTATACCCTGGCCAAGGCCGGGTTGCTGGACGGCAAACGCGCCACGATCCACTGGGAAAACGCCGACAGTTTCGCCGAGGAATTCGAAGACGTCGAACTGACCAAATCGGTGTTTGTGCTGGACGGCAACCGGATGACGACGGCGGGCGGTACCTCGTCGATCGATTTGATGCTGAAACTGATCGCCGATGACTTCGGCGAAGAACTGGCCAATGCGGTGGCCGACCAGATGATCTATTCCTCGATCCGCACCGATCAGGACACCCAGCGCTTGTCGACACCCACCCGGATCGGCGTGCGGCACCCCAAGCTGAGCCAGGTCATCTTGATGATGGAAAAGAACATCGAGGAGCCGATCTCGCCCTCGATCCTGGCCAAGGAGGTCGGCATGTCCACCCGCCAGCTCGAGCGGCTGTTCCGGCGGTATCTGAGCCGTTCACCCAAGCGCTATTACATGGAGTTGCGGCTGCACAAGGCGCGCAACCTGCTGATGCAGACCGACATGAGCGTGATCAACGTGGCGCTGGCCTGCGGTTTTGCCAGCCCCAGCCATTTCTCGAAATGCTACCGCGCACATTACAACACCACGCCCTATCGCGAGCGTGGGACGCAGAGCGGACGGCTGTCGGTCTGAGCGCCTAGAACTTGTCCAGAATGAGCTCGTCGGGCGTGTTGATACTGAACTGCAGAACCGTCACGCCGTCGTTGCGTTGATGCAGAAGGGCTTATTGGTAGAGATAGCTGTTCTTGCCGTTCCAATAGATCCGCATTTCCTGCGAAAAACCATTCTCGAGCTCTATCCGCTTGGCCACATCTGCATTCGTCAGGCAATACGGAACAAGGTCACGCAGCTGACCTTGCAGGGTTTACATCTGCTGCGGCGTGTATGCGTCAGCCCCCCAAATCGGCTGATAACGTTCGAGAATTCGCGGTTTTTTCATCTTGGTGTCGACGAAGGATTCATAATCGGCATAGGTCGCAAAAAAACCTTGTCGGCCGCGGCGGGAAGGGGCGACAGGCAAAAGACTTTGGCTTCGAGAAGGCGGACCATGTCAATCCGCTTTGAAGTGTATCGCTACACCCCTAGGATGATCTCGCTAGCCTGTAAACGGCACCCTGCCCGACCGAGATGAACCAGATCGCCCCGTCTGGGGCCTGCACGATGTCGCGGACCCGTTCGGTTTCGGGGCCTTTGATCTGCTCGACCTCGCGCAGCGGGTTTCCGGTCAGCCGGGCGATATAGTCGAATTTCAGCGAGCCCACGAAAATATCACCGCGCCATTCGGGAAACATGTCGCCCGAATAGACCAACAACCCCGAAGGCGCGATGGACGGATCCCAGTACAGGCGCGGCTGCTCCATGCCGGGTTTACTGGTGCCCTCGCCGATCTTATCCCCTGAATAATGCGTGCCGTAGGAAATCACCGGCCAGCCGTAATTGGCGCCGGGTTTGACAAGATTCACCTCGTCTCCACCCTTGGCGCCATGTTCGGAAACCCACAAGCGACCTCGCGCATCGATGTCGGCGCCTTGCGGGTTGCGATGGCCATACGACCAGATCTCGGGGCGGGCATTAGCCTGCCCGACGAAGGGGTTGTCAGCCGGGACCGTGCCATCCCGATTGACGCGCACCACCGTCCCCATATGGGTCGTCAGGTCCTGCGCGCTCGGCCGGTCTCCACGGTCGCCCAGTGTCACGAACAAGGTGCCGTCTGGCGATTCGACCACGCGCGATCCGAAATGCCGCCCGCCCGAGCCGCCGGGAACGGCCTCGAAGATCACGCGCAGGTTGGTCAGGCGGCGGCCGTCTTCGGACAGGCGTGCCACGGCAAGCGCGGTTCCGGCCCCGCCAGGTTGCGGTTTGGAAAAGGTCAGAAAGATCTCGCGACTGCTCGCGAAATCACGGGCCACGGTCACGTCCAGCAACCCGCCCTGCCCCCGCGCTGCAACCTTCGGCACGCCCCGCACGCGCTGTGCCTGACCATTGCGGGCCAACAGCAGGTCTCCGTCGCGTTCCGTCACCAGAAAGCTGCCGTCGGGCAGTAGCCCGATGGCCCAGGGCGTGTCCAACCCACCCAGCATCCGGGTTGCAGTCAACGGGCCGAACGATGTCCGCAAGCCGTCCGCCGCCGCGGCCACAGTCGATGCCATCAGCCAGAGAATCGCGAAAATCCGGATCATGATGAAGCCTCACATGCTGTCTGGGTGGGCGATGGCCCATACCAAGCCCATCAAATCAAATAGTGTTAACGCCACCAAAGGCACATCTTTGTTTGGACTTTTCTTTTTCCGACAGCTTGCCTAGGGTCGGGCCAGAACGACATCGTTCCAAACAGGGAGTAACCTTATGAAAAAGCTGCTTACTGCAACTGCAGCAACCGCATTGCTGGCCGGTGCCGCAATGGCCGACGACGTCAAGCTGGGCATTCTGCTGGGCTTCACCGGACCGATTGAATCGCTGGCCCCGGCCATGGGCGCGGGCGCCGAACTGGCAATCGCCGAAGTGTCCGAATCCGGCAAGCTGCTGGATGGATCCACCGTCACCCCGATGCGCGCCGATACCGGCTGTATCGACAATGGTCTGGCCACCTCGAACGGTGAACGCCTGATTGCGGATGGCGTGGCCGGCATCATCGGCGGCGACTGCTCGGGTGTGACCGGCGCCGTGTTGCAAAACGTCGCCATTCCGAACGGCATGGTCATGATCTCGCCCTCGGCCACCTCGCCGGGCCTGTCGACCATGGAGGACAACGGCCTGTTCTTCCGCACCGCCCCGTCGGATGCACGCGAAGGTCAGGTGATGGCCGACATCCTGAAAGAGCGCGGCATCAACTCGATTGCCCTGACCTATACCAACAACGACTATGGCAAGGGTCTGGCCGACGCGATCCAGTCGTCGTTCGAGGCGGTGGGTGGCGAAGTGACCATCGTCGCCGCGCATGAAGACGGCAAGGCCGACTACTCGGCTGAAGTGGGTGCGCTGGCCTCGGCCGGTGGCGACATCCTGGTGGTTGCCGGGTATCTCGACCAGGGTGGTCTTGGCATCATTCAGTCGGCGCTGGACAGCGGCGCGTTCGACACGTTTGGCCTGCCCGGTGGCATGATCGGTGACTCGCTGCCTGCCAATGTCGGCCCCGACCTGAACGGCTCGTTCGGTCAGATCGCCGGGTCCGGCGGTGAAGGCGCCGAGAAGTATTTCGCCATGGCCGAAGCCGCTGGTTTTGACGGCTCGTCGCCCTACTCGCCCGAAAGCTATGACGCCGCGGCGCTGTTCATGCTGGCAATGCAGGCCGCGGGCTCGACCAATCCGGCCGACTATGCCGGCAAGGTGATGGAGGTTGCCAATGCACCCGGCGAGAAGATCTATCCGGGTGAACTGGCCAAGGGGCTGGAACTGTTGGCCGCCGGTCAGGACATCGACTATGTCGGCGCTTCGGGCGTCGAGCTGATCGGACCGGGCGAAAGCGCCGGCTCGTATCGCGAGATCGAGGTTCAGGACGGCAAGAACGTGACCGTCAAGTTCCGTTGATCGTTCGGTTGACCACATGAGATCAGACAGCCCGGGCCTTGTGTCCGGGCTGTTTCAATGACAAAAAGCGCCACCCTTTCGGGAATGGGGCAACAGGAAGAGCCGCGAAAGCCGCGGACAGGGGAACACATGATCGTCGTCGAGGACGTGCACAAGCATTTCGGCGGTTTCCATGCGGTGGACGGGGCGTCGCTGGAAATCGAAAAAGGCTCGATTACCGGCCTGATCGGCCCGAACGGGGCTGGAAAAACAACTCTTTTCAACGTGATCGCGGGTGTTTTGCCACCGACCAGCGGCAAGGTCTGGATGGATGGCGAGGATATCACCGGTCTGCCCCCGCACGAACTGTTCCACAAAGGCCTGCTGCGCACCTTCCAGATCGCGCACGAGTTCTCTTCGATGACCTGCCGGGAAAACCTGATGATGGTGCCGGGCAACCAGTCGGGGGAATCGCTGTGGAACACCTGGTTCGGCCGCAAGCGGATCGCCGACGAAGAGCGCGCCCTGCGTGCCAAGGCGGACGAGGTGCTGGAATTCCTGACCATCGAACATCTGGCCGATCACAAGGCGGGTCAGGTCTCGGGCGGCCAGAAAAAGCTGCTGGAACTGGGCCGCACGATGATGGTGGACGCCAAGATCGTGTTCCTGGACGAAGTCGGCGCTGGCGTGAACCGCACCCTGCTGATGACCATCGCCGATACGATCCTGCGTCTGAACAAAGAGCGCGGTTATACCTTCGTGGTCATCGAGCATGACATGGATTTCATCGGCAAGATCTGCGATCCGGTGATCTGCATGGCCGAGGGCAAGGTTCTAGCGCAGGGTACGCTGGACGAGATCAAGGCCAACGAGCAAGTCATCGAGGCCTATCTGGGCACCGGCCTGAAGAACAAGGACAAGCTGGAGGCAGGGGCATGAGCGACAACCCCTACCAGGACGACAAGGGCAACAAAGACGCCTCGATCACCAATACCCGCGGCATGGGCACCATGACCCCGGCGCACCGCGTCAGCGGCAAGACTGAATATGTGGGCGGTGGCCCATTCTTGATCGGCGACAGCATGACCGGCGGCTATGGCAAGGGCCCGGACATCCTGCACGATTGCACCATCTCGGTGGACAAGGGCGAGATCGCCGTAATCGTCGGCCCCAACGGCGCCGGCAAATCCACCGCGATGAAGGCAGTGTTCGGGATGCTGGATGTGCGCTCGGGCTCTGTGCGTTTGGATGGCGAGGACATCACCAACCTCAGCCCGCAGGACCGGGTGGTCAAGGGCATGGGCTTCGTGCCGCAGACCTCGAACATCTTCACCTCGATGACGGTTCAGGAGAACCTCGAGATGGGGGCCTTCATCCGCACCGACGACTTCTCGGACACGATGGAGCAGGTTTTCGAGCTGTTCCCGATCCTGCGGGACAAGCGCAACCAACCCGCCGGTGAACTGTCGGGTGGGCAGCGGCAACAGGTGGCCGTGGGCCGGGCACTGATGACAAAGCCCAAGGTGCTGATGTTGGATGAACCCACCGCGGGCGTTTCGCCCATCGTGATGGACGAGTTGTTCGACCGCATCATCGAAGTTTCGCGCACCGGCCTGCCGATCCTGATGGTGGAACAGAACGCCCGCCAGGCACTCGAGATTGCCGACAAGGGCTATGTGCTGGTTCAGGGGCGTAACGCCTATACCGGAACCGGCAAAGAGCTGTTGGCCGATCCCGAAGTGCGAAAAAGCTTTTTGGGGGGGTAAGGATGAAATTCAGCGTAGTTTCAACAGCCACTTTCTTGTTGACCGCGGGTCACGCCACAGACGTGTTGGCTCGTATCAATAGAGAGGGGCAGATTCTAACGTGTCAGGCTCAAGTTATTTACCGCCATCAAGAGGCTTGCGAAGAATTCTCCGACCTAACAATTCGATTTGTAGGACACGGCCGAATTGGAGCGCCTGATCGCCATGTGTACATCATAAAGGAACATGAGTTGAAAGAAGTCAGTGAGTTTGGAGTAGCGGACACACTGCTATGGGACGACCAACAAGGCAAAAACTTGTTTTTCTTCAACTCTGAGCCTTTTTCTGACAACCCAACGGCCACTTTTGTTTGGGCAATCCACCGGATCGGGCCCGAAGGAAACGTTCGGGAGGACTATGCGGGAGGCGTCATTCAGGGAACCTGTCGCTGGAGAGGAGTGTAACGAATGGACTTCCTCAACGCCCTCGTGGCGCTTTCGAATTTCGTTCTGATTCCCGCGATCGCTTATGGCAGCCAGTTGGCGCTTGGGGCGCTGGGGGTCACCCTGATCTATGGCATCCTGCGGTTTTCCAACTTCGCCCATGGCGACACGATGGCCTTTGGCGCCATGATCGCCGTGCTGGTCACCTGGGGTTTCCAGGCCGCGGGCATCGGGTTCGGCCCCCTGCCGACTGCGCTGCTGGCCCTGCCCTTTGCCATTCTGGGCTGCATCGCGCTGGTACTGATCACCGACAGGCTGGTCTATCGCTTCTATCGCGATCAAAAGGCCAAACCCGTCATTCTGGTGATCGTATCCATGGGCGTCATGTTCATCATGAACGGCTTGGTGCGGTTCATCATCGGCCCCGATGACCAGCGGTTTTCCGATGGCGCGCGATTCCTTATCTCCGCGCGGGATTTCAAGGCTCTGACCGGATTGAACGAGGGGCTTGCTATCAAAACCTCGCAAGGCCTTACCGTAATCGTGGCCGTTGTGGCCGTGGCACTGCTGTTCTGGTTCCTGAACAAGACCCGCACGGGCAAGTCGATGCGCGCCTATTCCGACAACGAGGATCTGGCCCTGCTGTCCGGCATCAACCCCGAACGCGTGGTGATGATCACCTGGATCATCGTCGCCGCGCTGGCAACCACGGCGGGCGTGTTGTACGGGCTGGACAAAAGCTTCAAGCCGTTCGTCTATTTCCAACTGCTGCTGCCGATCTTTGCCTCGGCCATCGTCGGCGGGCTGGGAAATCCGATCGGCGCCATCGCCGGTGGATTCATCATCGCCTTTTCCGAGGTGACCATCACCTATGCCTGGAAAAAGGTCCTGACCTATCTTCTGCCCGAAAACCTTGAGCCGTCGGGTTTGGTGCAGCTCTTGTCAACTGATTACAAATTCGCGGTCAGCTTCGTCATTCTGCTGATCGTGCTGCTGTTCAAGCCCACGGGCCTGTTCAAGGGGAAAGCGGTATGAGCGAAACGGTCAAGAACACCCTGCTGTTTGCACTGGTCGGCGGGCTGATCCTGCTGACCGGCTTCATGCAAAGCTGGAATACGGCGATCCTGATCGTGAACATGGGCCTGATTTCTGCGATCATGGCGATTGGGGTGAACCTGCAATGGGGCTTTGCCGGCCTGTTCAACGTCGGCGTCATGGGCTTTGTCGCTTTGGGCGGGCTGGCGGTGGTTCTGGTCTCGACCCCGCCGACGCCAGGAGCCTGGTCCGCCGGCGGGTACGGGATCGTGCTTGCGCTTCTGCTGGGGGCGGCCACCGTGGTTGCGGCGGTCATGGCGGCCAGAAAACTGCCCAAGGGACGCACTCAAACGCTTGCGATCATTGCGATCCTCGTCGTCGGGTTCTTCGTGTATCGCGCCGTGTTCGACCCCAGCGTCGCAGCCGTCGAGGCGATCGACCCCGCAGTGGCCGGCAATATCGGCGGTTTGAACCTTCCGGTGCTTCTGGCCTGGCCCGCCGGTGGCCTTCTGGCCGCCGGAGCCGCATGGCTGATCGGCAAGACGGCCCTTGGGCTGCGGTCGGATTACCTGGCCATTGCCACGCTGGGCATCGCTGAAATCATCATTGCCATTATGAAGAACGAGGACTGGCTGGCGCGCGGCGTCAAGAACGTTTATGGCATCCCGCGCCCCACCCCGTTCGTGGGCTATGAGATCGACCTGCAAAGCGATCCGTCCTTTGTCGAACGTGCCGCGGGTCTAGGCCTGGACCCGGTCACCGCATCGACGCTGTGGGTCAAGACCGGCTATGCCTTCCTGTTCCTCGTCGTGCTGCTGGTCCTGCTGTGGATGGCTCAGATGGCGCTCAAAAGCCCGTGGGGCCGCATGATGCGGGCCATCCGCGACAACGAGGTGGCGGCCGAGGCCATGGGCAAGGATGTCACCCGCCGCCATCTGCAGATTTTCGTGCTGGGCTCGGCCATCTGCGGCATTGCCGGGGCGATGATGACCACGTTG
The DNA here is from genome assembly GCF_059612985.1 of Ruegeria sp. BHSC043. Classification (NCBI taxonomy): domain Bacteria; kingdom Pseudomonadati; phylum Pseudomonadota; class Alphaproteobacteria; order Rhodobacterales; family Roseobacteraceae; genus Ruegeria; species Ruegeria sp. BHSC043. The sequence goes on from NZ_JBXWRS010000006.1 coordinate 66,924, forward strand.
GACGGGCAGTTGACCCCCAGCGCCTATCAGCCGCTGCGGTTCACGTTCCTCGTCTGGGTGATGGTGATCGTCGGTGGATCGGGCAACAATTTCGGCTCGGTCCTTGGGGCGTTTCTGATCTGGTTCCTGTGGGTGCAGGTCGAACCGATCGGTTTGTGGTTGATGGATCTGATCACCGCCGGTATGCCGGACGGCAGCGCGCTCAAGACGCATCTTCTGGACAGTGCGGCCCATATGCGCCTGTTCACGATGGGGCTGATCCTGCTTATTGTTCTCAGATTCAGTCCAAGGGGCCTGATCCCCGAGAAATAGGCGCCAGCGCCTGCAAATTGCACAACCCGCGCCGGCCTTCTGGCGCGGCTTGTTGATTCTGGGCCCGGAAATGAATAGGAAAATCAGGCGCGTCCGATCTTTCAGCCGTTGCCCGCACCACCAGCGGATACCAACCCAGACCTCTAAAGTATTGGAACACCATGACTTCTACGAACGTCAAATCAACCGTTCTGTTGGCCGGGCTGGCCGTTCTGGCCGGATGCATTCCATCGCCCCGCGACCTCGAAACAACCCCTGTCAAGGTTCAGACACCCAAGGGCGTCGTCACCTGTCAGCTGTATAGGCAGGACCGGGTCGACTGGGATCGTGCGATTGACTTTCCGGCAACCAAGATGACCGTCCCCGAGGCGGATGCTTATTGCCAGCAGGAAGGCCAGCGCCGTCTGGGGCGCTGACATCACCACCTAAATTCAACGGTTTCGGAACAGGCCGCCCAGAATGCCGCGCACGATGCGGCGGCCTGTGGTTCCCTTCAGCTCCTTGATAACGGCCTCACCCAAGGCACTGGCGAAACTGTCCTGTTTTCGATCCCTTCGCGCGGATGATCGCCCGACAAGGCTGCCGCTGTACCGCCGGGCCGAGGCATACTCGCGGTCGGCCGGGCTCTGAGGTTCCACCTCTTCTTCGTCTTCGGCGGCCTCGGCCTCCTTCGCGGCCTGCGCGGCGCGCGCTTTCAGGATCTCGAACGCTGATTTTCGATCCAGCAACGTGTCGTATTTTCCGGCCATGGGCGAGTCCGCCATGACCGCCTGGCGCTCGGCCGGGGTGATCGGCCCCAGCTGCGAGCCGGGCGGGCGGATCAGGGTCCGCTGCACCATGCCGGGCACGCCCTTCTTCTCGAGCATCGAGGTCAGCGCCTCGCCCACACCCACTTCGCGGATCGCGGTTTCCGTATCGAACTCCGGGTTCTCGCGATAGGTTTCCGCGGCCAGCCGCAGGTTCTTGCGATCGCGCGCGGTGAAGGCGCGCAGAGCATGCTGAACCCGGTTGCCCAACTGGCCCAGAATGTCCTCGGGGATGTCGGCGGGGTTCTGGGTGATGAAATACACCCCCACGCCCTTGGACCGGATCAGGCGCGCAACCTGCTCGACCTTGTCGATCAACACTTTGGGCGCGTCGTCGAACAGCAGATGCGCCTCGTCAAAGAAGAAGACCAGCTTGGGTTTCTCGGGGTCGCCGACCTCGGGCAGTTCTTCGAACAGTTCGCTCAGCAGCCACAGCAGAAAGGTCGCATACAGGCGTGGCGACCCCATCAGCTTGTCCGAGGCCAGGATGTTGACCATGCCCTGCCCGGTCGCATCGGTCCGCATCAAATCGGCCAGTTCCAGCGCCGGCTCGCCGAACAGGTTCGTGCCGCCCTGGTTCTCCAGCACCAACAACCGGCGCTGGATGGCGCCGATCGAGGCGGTAGACACGTTGCCGTACTGCAAAGACAGCTGCGCGCGGTTTTCCCCGATCCAGACCAGCAGAGCCTGCAGGTCTTTCAGGTCAAGCAGGGGCATCCCCTCTTCGTCGGCGACGCGAAAGGCGATGTTCAGGATGCCCTCCTGCGCCTCGCTCAGTTCCATCAGGCGCGACAGCAGAAGCGGCCCCATCTCGGAAACGGTGGTGCGCACCGGGTGGCCCTGTTCACCGAACAGGTTCCAGAAGGTCACTGGACAGCGGTCATAGGCGTAGTCCGAGAACCCAATCCGCGCCGCACGCTCCATGAAGGCCTGATGCAGCTTGTGATCGGGGCTTCCAGCCTTGGCCAGACCGGACAGGTCGCCCTTGACGTCGGACAGAAACACCGGCACCCCGGCCTTGGAAAAGCCTTCCGCCAGGATCTGAAGGGTCACGGTCTTGCCCGTCCCCGTCGCACCCGCGATCAAGCCGTGCCGGTTGGCATATTTCAGGCGCAGGCCTTGCGGCTGCGTATAGTCCTTGCCACCACCGCCGATGAAAATTTCGTCCGTCATACGTTTCCAAACCCCTGAAACCTACCGATCTGAGGCCACCATACTAACTTAACCTTTGACTGCCATAGTTGATTTGGCATCCCGGATGGGATGCAAACTTCCTCCCTGTCGACTGGCTGTGCCTTCGGGCACAGCCTTTTTTTGTCCGGTGGAGTTTTCTGTCTGATACCACATTAAAAATCTACGATAGCAGTTGACCGCTGCGGCTGCCTCTCGTAACGTTCCCGCATAACTAAGTCGGCCAGTCCGACGGGGAGATACATCGATCGAAGGGAGCCGGACGAACGGCTCCCTTTTCCTTTGATGACCATACCTGTACCAATCGGCGGAAATCCGTTTGGCGTGCGCCGCTGGGCGAGTTTTCCGCCTGACACCGCCCGTGTTGGATGCTAGACGAAGGCAAACGCTGTTTGAGCACCGTGAGGCAGACATGATCAAGAAACTTCTTCCACTGACCCTGTTGGCGGGTGTCGCCCTGACCGGTTCGGCGCTGGCACAGGAAGCATCGAGCGGGTCGGAAACCCCGGCCCCCACCGGCTCGGACCTGGATTTGGGCGAAACCGGTCCGCGGGTGGGCGAACAGTACATCAGGGAAAAGTCCGGCGATTGGGAGGTGTCCTGCATCAAGACGCAGGAAGGCAATGACCCCTGTGCCATGGTCCAGATCCTGAACGGCCCTCAGGGCGAACCGATTGCCGAGATCACCATCGGCAAGCTGCCCGAAGGCGGTGCCGCAGTCGCCTGGGCGAATGTCATCGTTCCTCTGGAAACCCTTCTGCAGGCGCAATTGGCGATTTCGGTCGATGGCGCGCCGCGCAAACTGTATAATTATCACCACTGCGTTCCGGTCGGCTGCGTGGCGCAGCTGGGGCTGACGCAAGGCGACATCGACGCGATGAAGGCCGGGTCGAAGGCCGTTTTGTCACTGGTTCCGGCCCGCGCGCCGGATCAGATCATCAACATGGACATGTCGCTGTCGGGTTTCACCTCGGGATTCGACGGCCTGCCGATCAACCAGAACTGATCCGGACACGCTTGGATCGGCAAAGCCGCCTTTGGGGCGGCTTTCTCATATCCGTTTGAGGGCCAGCACCGCGTTCAGCCCGCCGAAGGCAAAGGCGTTGCTCAGAACGACGTCGACATTGGCCTCGCGCGCCTCGTTCGGCACCACGTCCAGAGCACATTCGGGGTCGGGCTCTTCATAGCCGATCGTAGGCGCGATGATGCCATCTCGCAGCGCCATGATGCAGGCCAGAAGCTCCACCGCCCCGGTGCCGCCGATCAGGTGCCCGTGCATGGATTTGGTCGACGAAATCATAAGCTCATCGGCATGCGGGCCGAACACATCTGCCACTGCGGCGCATTCGGTCTTGTCATTGGCGGCGGTTCCGGTGCCGTGGGCGTTGATGTAACCGACATCGCTGGCGTTCAGCCCGGCATCCTTCAAGGCACCCGCCATGGCGCGCGCGGCACCCTGTTTGCTGGGCATCACGATGTCCGAGGCATCCGACGTCATGGCAAAACCCGCGACCTCGCACAGGATTTCGGCGCCACGGGCGCGGGCGTGTTCGTATTCCTCGAACACGAAAACTCCGGCACCTTCGCCCTGAACCATGCCGTTGCGGTTGGCGCTGAACGGGCGGCAGGCGTCCTTAGACATCACCCGCAGCCCTTCCCAGGCCTTGACGCCGCCAAAACACAACATGGATTCCGAGCCGCCGGTAATCATCACCGGCGCCGCGCCGCTGCGCACCATCTGGAAGGCCAGTGCCATCGCATGGTTCGACGACGCACAGGCTGTGGAAACGGTAAAGCTGGGGCCCTTCAGGTTATGTTCCATCGAAACATGGCTTGCGGCCGCGTTGTTCATCAGCTTGGGCACCACGAAGGGATGCACCCGGTTTTTGCCGTCCTCGTAGACCGAGCGATAGTTGTCATCCCAGGTCGAGACGCCGCCCCCGGCCGTTCCCAGCACAACGCCCGACCGCGCCGCCAGGTCGCCATGAAACGTGAGGCCCGCCTGATCGATCGCCTCCTTCGCGGCGGTCAAGGTGAACTGGGTAAAACGATCGTACAGCGACATCTGTTGCCGGTTGAAACGGCCCTCGGCCTCGAACCCGCGCACCTGCCCGCCGATCTTGATCGCCAGGCGTTCGACATCGCGAAATTCAAGCTCGGAAATCCCGCAGCGACCTTCGCGCATGGCCTCGAACGTGTCGGGCACCGAATGGCCCAACGCGTTGATCGTGCCCGCGCCGGTGATGACAACCCGTTTCATGGCCTCGTGTCAGACCTTTTCCGCCACGAGCTTTTCGATGCCGGCAATGATCGCCGCCACGTTCGAGATGTCGAAATCGCTGGCCTCGGGCTCATTGGCGTTGAACGGGATGGAGATGTCGAACTCTTCCTCGATCGCGAAGATGCTTTCAACCAGGCCCAGACTGTCGATCCCCAGATCCTCGAGCGTACTTTCGGGCGTCACGTCCGATGGCTCCAGCACGGCCTGCTCGGCAATGATTGCGATGACGCGGTCGCTGATGCTCATGTCATTCCCCTGATTGTCGCGTTGGCGTTGATTTAGTCGCTCGGCGGCTGTTTGAAAACCGCCTTTTTCAACGCCTCAACGTCACGCGCGATGCGCGGCAGGCGGCGCTGTGCCTTGTAGATCTCGGTATGGGTGGACATTTTCACGCCCGGATAGCCCATGATCACACGCCCGGCCGGCACGTTCGACAGGATCTTGGTTCCGCCGCCCGCGATCACCCCGTCTCCGATGAAGATATTGTCGACGACGCCTGTCTGCCCGCCCAGAACCACGTTGTTGCCGATCTCGACCGAGCCGGAGACGCCGGTCTGGCCGCACAGCAGGCAGTCGCGCCCGACCCGGGTGTTGTGGCCCACATGCACGAGGTTGTCGAGTTTCGACCCGCTTCCGATCACGGTGTTGCGGATTGTGCCGTTGTCGACGGTGCAGTTGGCGCCGACCTCGACATCGTCGCCGATTTCGACCGCGCCCAACGAATGGATACGCAGCCAGCTTTGGGCCTTGGCGTCGCCGGCATCTCCCATCGTCTTACGCACGTTTTCAACGCCCGAGACCTCGGGCGTGACGAAACTGAACCCGTCGCCGCCGATCCGGGCGCCAGGTTGGGCGATGAAGCGGTCTCCGATCTCCGCGCGCGCGCCGATGCTGACCATCTCGCGCAGCAGGCAGTTTTCGCCCAGAACCGCATCCATACCCACATGGCATTGCGCACCGATCACGGACCCCGCGCCGATCCGCGCGCGCGGGCCGATGACGCAGAGCGGGCCGATCGAGACACCCTCGCCGATCTCGGCGGTCGGATCCACGACGGCCGAGGGATGCACGCCGGGCTCGACACCCTGCCCCCGGTCCAGCATCGTGGTGATGCCCGCCATCGCCATGCGCGGGCGGGTCACGAAGATTGCGCCCTCAAGGCCCATGGCCTTCCAGTCGGCGCCTTCCCAGACCACGGCACAACGCGCCGCACCCTTTGCCAGAGCCTCGGCATATTTCGGTGCCATCGCCATGGCCAGATCGGTAGGACCGGCGTCGGCCGGTTCGGCCGCCCGCAGGATCGTCAGGCTGGTGTTTCCTTCGGCCGGCGCCCCCAGGGCGTTGGCGATTTGCTGCAAGGTAAACTGCATCGCGGGCTTCCTCGTGACAGGATCTGCCCCGTGATTACCCCTGAACGTCGGGCAGGACCACCCCCGCTTTTTGCAGCGCGTCCCAGATCTTGGCATCCCGGCCATAGACGTCGCGACGATACTGCACATCGCCCTTCGGCGCGATATAAGCAGTGCGGTAGATCAGATGCACCGGAACGGGCTGGTCCAGATCCACCTTTGTTTCCTTGCCGGTATTCAGGATCCGGTGGAAAAACGCCTTGGGGTCCTCTTCCTGCCGCGCCAGCAGCGCATAGGCGAACTCGAACGGTTGAGCCAGACGGATGCATCCGTGGGAAAAGGCCCGGACCTCCCGCGCGAACAGGCTTTTTTGCGGCGTGTCATGCAGGTAGATGTTGTATTGGTTCGGGAACATGAACTTGACCAATCCAAGGGCGTTGCTCTGCCCCGGCGGCTGGCGCATGGCAAAGGGAAAGCTTCTGGCCGAGAACTGGTTGAAATCTACGGCCCCGCGGTCCACCTGTCGCCCCCGCCGGTCGGTGATTTCCAGATGGCGTACGGCATTGGGGTTGGCCCGCAGTTTCGGCAGATACTCCTTGGTGATGATCGACCGTGGCACGTGCCAGCTGGGATTAATCACCATGTGTTCCATCTGATCCGAAAACTCGGGACTGCGGCGATCATGGGTGTTTTTGCCGATTACGGCGCGGGTTTCAAAGGTGACGCGCCCTTCGTCAACGATCTTGGCCGAGAAATCCGCCTGGTTGACCAGAATATGCCGCTCACCGCGATCAGCCGGCAGCCAACGCTCGCGCTCGAGCGCGACGATGACCGATTTCAGGCGGTCGGCGGGGGACCTGTTGATCTCGGCCACCGTGCCCTGCCCGGCGACTCCGTCGGGTTCCAGCCCATGCGCGCGCTGAAAGGCCTGCACCGCCGAAACCATCGCGTCATCGTAGACGGGGCTGGCCGTCGGCTTCATGAAGCCCATCGAAACCAGCCTGTTACGCAGTTTCAAAACCCCGGCCCCGCTTGCGCCGCGTTCGTATTTCCCGTTGGGTACGGTCGGCCCCCAACCTCCATGGCGGATCAGCTCCTGCAGAGCCAGCTTCTGCTTCATAAGAGCGCGATATTGGCTGGATCGCGGGGCAAGTTGCGATACGTAAGCTCCTTCGTCATCAGCCAGCATGGCCGACAGGTGCTCGGATGCCGGTCGCACGGCCACGGGACGCACCAAGCCGTCGTCGATCTCGGACGGGCGCAGAACGCCCGATTGCACGTCGCGTGCGTACCGGACAAATGCGAGGCTGAGCGCCGCTTCGACCGCACCAAGTTCGCGAGGCGTCCGCGCGTTTTCCATCCGCGCCAGCAGGCCTTCGACGTCATAGGTTCCGGTTGGCAGGCCGTGTAGATGCGCCGAGGACAGGGCCTTGATAAGCGCCGTACGCCGCGCGACATACTCGGGCCCGTCACCGACCCAGATCGAAGAAAACCCATTAGACCGATAAAACGCGGCGATTTCGTCCTGGCGAAGCGTGCTTTCCGCAACTGCCATCCGAAATGCGGTTTGTACCGCGTCCTGTGCCGTGGCCGGGGTGTGCCCAACCGCAAGCACGAGACCGGCAACCATCAGCAACCGACGTGTTTTCTCATGGATGAAATTCATTCCGTACCTCAATTCAATCAACAACTTGCGCAACCATTTCCCGAGCCGTCCAAGTATTGGTCAGCGGGTGGCGGATTGTCCATTCACAAAGCCCGGATCGGGCGGATCGGCTTCGGCGTGATGCGCGCTTGCATCTTTGAGGCATCGAAACACGCAAGCGGGTGAATTTTGCATCACGTGCGCAAAAATTTGCCGAAAATTACCCGTGGCGTACATGCGACCCAAAGACTTCTTGGCCACCGAATCCCGGTGTGGCATACATTTCGGCATCTGGGATGGAATTAAATTAAGAAAGCGCGCGTAACATCGTGTGCAGGCAGGAACAGTACGGGACGAACACGAAATGACCAAGAGCAGTGCATCGGGAATCACCCGGCGTGCCCTTCTGGGCGCATTTGCGGCAACGGCCGTAACCGCAGCACCGACCTACGCGAATGCAGCAGGATTTCTCCGCGGTGGCGGTGACATCCGTCGCATCCGCATGTATTCCGGGCGCACCGGTGAACGCATCGACATGATCTATTGGGTCGATGGAAAATACATCAAAGACGCCGTGAAAGAGATCAATCATTTCATGCGCGATTGGCGCACAGATCAGTCTACCAACATCGACCTGCGCACCATCGACATCATGGCCGCCGCACACAACCTGTTGGACGTAAATGAGCCTTACATGCTTCTTTCGGGCTATCGGTCGCCGCAGACAAATGCGATGCTGCGCCGCCGCTCGCGTGGTGTCGCGCGCAATTCACTGCATATGAAAGGCCAAGCTGCGGATCTGCGACTGGCATCGCGCTCTGTGTCGCAGATGGCCAAAGCGGCCATGTCCTGCCGTGCCGGCGGTGTTGGTCAGTACTACCGCTCGAATTTCGTGCACATGGATTGTGGTGACGTCCGCACTTGGCGCGGCTGAAGCCACAGCCCGGTGTTCCACCTGCCGCCCCGGAGCCCCCGCGCCCGGGGCTTTTTGTTTTGCCCCCCGCCCAATCGCCATAGGAGACGACAGGGGCACGCGTCCCGTTTCCGGATTGGCTATCATGGTTCTCGGAAGTGGCGCACCTGAGAGGATTCGAACCTCTGGCCTCTGCCTTCGGAGGGCAATTCCCAGTCCTCACAGCGCCTCAATCCTGCTTCCCCAACAGCGTAGCCTGAGTAAAACAATGCCCTTGTATTGTTAGGGTTTAGGGTTCATTCTGCCTACACCTACCTCACGGCACCGCTATCCAGAAAAATCTGGTGTCCAGCTGGTGTCCAGACCTACGACAACGAAAACGGACGACAAATGGCAGACCGACAGACAGTCAACTCGCGCGGCGACATCGCTGCTCTCGAACCACGACAGACACGCTATCGCGCCTGGGATGCGCAAACGCCCGGCCTGTGCGTGCGGGTGCAGCCCTCGGGCAGTCGCACCTGGTTCTATGAATACCGCGACCCGGGCGGCGCAAGGCAAGCCGTGAAGATTGGCAACGCCGACCGCATCTCCCCTGCCGATGCACGCAAAGCGGCTCGACAGTTCGGCCTCGACCCGGCAGCAGACAAACGCAAGGCCAAGGCCGACCGGGCAGCAAAGCAAGCCGAAAAAGACGCAGCAGCTCTGCGAACAGTCGGTGCCTATCTCACAAACGAATACCAGCCCAACCACCTGGATGCGACGCGCTCGGGCGATGCCACTGCCGACCGCATCCGCAAAGCCTGGGCCTCGCTGCTCGACAAGGATATGGCGCAGATAACCGTGCTGGACATTGAGCGCGTGCGTCGTGGTCGGCTCCAGGCTGGTTTGAATGCGCAAACCCTCAACCGCGACTGGAGCGCCCTGCGTGCCCTGCTCCACTCCGCTCGACGGGCCGGGCTGATAAGCGATGTGCCCGAGCTGCGCAAACTCAAGGAAAACGACGCCAAGCGCATCCGCTGGCTCGGTCAGCGCGACCCGAGTGAGCGCGACAGGTTCCTGGCTGCTTTGGCAGACACACCCGAGCCAGCCCGCACGGTTATTCTCGTCTCTTACTGGACGGGAATGCGACGAGGTGAGGTGTTCAGCCTTGAGTGGGGCGACATCGACTTTGAGCGCGGGCAGATAACCGTGCGGCCCGAGATTGCCAAAACAGGCAGCGCCAGGCACATCCCTCTGCACCCGACGCTGGCAGAGCATCTGACCGGGCTGTATCGCATCTCTGCTTTGGTCTGCCCGTCCCCCAAGACAGGCGAGCGGCTCACGCATATCAAAACCGCGTGGTTGTCGCTGACCACTCGCGCAAACCTGAGTGATTTCCGGCTGCACGATGTGCGCCACGACTTTGCATCCCGCTTGGTCCAGAACGGCACCGACCTCTATGTGGTCAAGGATTTGCTCGGTCACAGCTCCATCACACTGACCGAGCGATACGCCCACCTGGCACCCGAGCGGCACAAGCAGGCACTGGAGGGGCTGGGATGAACCCACTTCTCGTAGCTATGGATGCGCTGGCCCAGGACATCGCAGATGGTCGCGACAGGGTTTCGACCGACGACTACGCAGTGTTCTGGCACGACCTGAGCCGTGCGGGCGACTACCTTTTCGGCAACGACCACGAGCAGGGATACCGCGAGCTGGATTACTTGCGCCTGCGCGTGCCCGAGGCCCGCAAGGCAGAGACACAGCGCAGGAAAGCAGACGCCCGGGCTGTAGCGGTTGTCGAGGAATACCAGCGGCAGCTGAGCGAACACGGCAACGATGAGGCAGCGGCCCGCGCCACAGCCCAGGTGCTGGGGATGTCTTTGCGCAGTGTCTACCGCGCCCGTGAGCGTGTCGGCACACAAACGGCAATCCAGCTCAGCTCACCCGGGCAGCACAGGTAACAGCCAGGCTGATTCTGCATCGCTCTACCTAGGGTCAAAAGCTACAACCAAAAGATGACGGCGATGGCGATGCAAATTGCAGACCAAAACAGTTCACCACATCGGCCATAATGGGTGGCGACACACCGCTAATCCGTCAGTCGGGCAAACAGGTTTTTAACACGGTGGCGTTTGCGACAAAGCTTGGCGTCGTGGTGGGCAGGAGTGCTTCATCCCCGACGCGCTGGAGTGCACGCATCGAAACCCTGCACGGAAAGCGTCTCCCGGAACCAGACCGCATTGCGCCCCTTGTCTCCTAAGAGCACCTTGCCCGGTTACAATCTGCCCAGAAAAGCCAACGCACCTTTAGCGTCACAATCGAACAATATTTCTGGACCAATCATCCAAACCATCCTGCGTTGTAGCCAATAAAACCCATCAATCCCAAGGTGGCCAAAACCAACAAAGTTGCGCTTGCGGCCGCAATCCAAGCGGCGACTTCCACACGCTCCAGTCGATCTTCAAGCCGGTTGCAACGATCTTGCACGTCCCTCAGACCAATGTTGTTCATAGTACTTAGTGATCTGGCAAGAGCAGTATTCAAGCCTGTCATTTCTGTTGTGTATTCCAAAAATTCTTCTTTTGTTGCTGTAGCCCTCTTCTCCGCAATCTCGTTGGTTGCGCGTTTTACGAAATCATCTGTCAGCTTGGTAACATGCGCCATGTGAATTCTTTCGGTGGAACGCCTCATTTCACAATCCTTTTTGGCCTCAGTTGTTCGACGCTGTTTGTCGGTAAATTGTATGAAAGTTCTTATCCGAACCTTTGCTACAGGGTAACCGCCAGCTCCCGTGATGCGTCAACCCAGAGCGGCAGCTCCGTCCGCACTGTGGTGCTTGCCCCGTTTTCAACCAACGTCACTGTTTGGAGACGCGGTCGTTCGTCAATAGTTCCTGACCCAAAGCGCATCAAAAAATCGGCTGTCAGTTCTAAAATTGACAGCCGATTATCTAGGACAGACCGCGTATCTGTGGATAATTAGGTTGCCATCACTCGAAACAAGAGAGGTGGCAGATGTCCAACCAAACACCCATCCAACAACTACGGCGCAAGGCTCAGCAAGTGCGCGTCGGCTCAGGGACGGCAAAGACTACGAGACAGGCTCAGACCCTCGGATTACGCCAAAGCGGCCACAGGCGAGCTCCTGTCGTGCCCTGTGCCCACAGCAGCCGAGCTGGCATCGGCCGAGCGCATCGCCGGATTCACCGAAAAGAAGCTCGGGCAGCTGCGGCAGGTATTCGTGCCGCGTAACACGACCCCGAGGTGGTCGGACCGCGAGCCGCATATGGAGTATTACCCCCTGTCTGCGAGAACGGTCGCAAAACGCGTCGCTGGTGCTGCTCAGTTCGCGTTCTGGCTTGGCGTCGAGCACGCGGGCAGTTTCGACGCCGCCCTGGCACTCGACGACGCTGGAGTGCGGCTGAAGGCACTAAGCACGAACCTTGAGGACAATCGTGAGATGGCGCAGGGTGTCTTTCGCGAGTTCCAGACCGCCCTGTTCGACCTGGGCTGCGACCTGGCAGGGCTGCACGACCACTCAGTGCTGCGCGGGCCGGATGGGTGCTGGTTCGTGATGCGTCGCGACTACACTACCTTCGCGACACCCCGCATCGCCCTGTCGCCGCTGACCAAAGCAGGCGTCGGAGCGACGGAGTGGAGCGCCTGGTTCTACTGGGCTCACTCGAGCGGGCTCGTCAACTACGGTGAAAACTACATATCGACGGGCGCGCACGTCTCGGATGTCGAGGAGAAACAGTCATACCGCGCGCTGCCCAGCGTGCTGCGGCGTTTCGAGGTTATGGGCATCAAGACGCCCGTGCCGCAGGCGCACCTGATGCTGCTGTGCCCCGAAGCCTGGAACGAAAACGGTTGAGTGTGGTAATCGGGGATATGGTCAGTTTCTCAGAGCAGCTCCAGCAAATCCGCGCCAGGCAGAGCGAAGATCCGCTCGTGGCTGATGTCAGACGCTGGCTCAAAGACGAGGCACACAGGTTCTGCCCGGTTGAGACCGGTGGCGGGGTTGTGGAGATGCTGGCAGAGCCTGAGCTGGGCGGCTGGGCCGTTCGTCCAGCCCACGGGCAGCTTGTCGCAAAGCAGCTGGCAGCACCTGCACCCAACGAGCCTGGGGGAAATCTGGGCTTTGCTGTTTATGAGCACGGGCACCTGACGGGCCACTACATCTGGCCCAGCTGTTTCGACCATGCTGTCGAGACTATGGGCTGGCGACCGCGAGAGGCCCGCAGACAACTGCTGGAGATGGGCCACCTCAAGGGCAACAAAGGGCGGGTTTCAACCACGCTGCCACATCGGCTGGCCAAAAAAGTGAAGCTGCCCGAGGGCGCGAGATATGTGCCGCGAATGCGGGTGCTTGCCCTGCGCGGGCTGTATAGTCAGGAGACAAACCAATGCGCTGTGCTGGATGTTCTGAGACGCTGAGCGAGGCCAGAGCGGCCGAGAGCCTGTTCTGCACCTCTGAGTGCGCCCAAAGGTATTCGGAGCGCCAGGAGAGCGGCCTGTCCACTCCGTTCGAGGCAAGTTCTCAAGTGCGCTGGCCCGACAGGGACCGGGCACTTCGTGCGATGGGTGCGGGGCACCTGACGACCGAGACAACAAGGCGCAACCAATGGGGGGTGACACCGCGCCGGTTCAGGCGCTGAGCCACCGCTCCAGCAACATACGCCCGTCCGCGCTCAGACTACCATCGCGACGCAGGATTTGCGCCATCCTCTGTCGGCTCAGCCCGATTTCCTCCGCTGCCACCATCGCCGTGATACCCCGGCGCTCCATCTCATTTTCCACTTGCGAGACGACATCGGGCTGCAACGGGTTTTCACCCGTCAGCCTGACGCACTCTGCCAGAAGTTGCACCAGCCGCCGCCGTATCTGGTCGTCCATATTTTCCCAGAAGTCGTCGTCGGCAACCGTGTCGCGCACCCGGGCAGCGAACCTGCGCGCACCTCGTCTCACGGGGTCGTTCTTCTCAATATAGCTTTTAGATTTTCGCACGTTATCACCATATAATTTCGATGTGTCTTGACAACTTTTCTGCCCCTGATTATGTTCAATGTCAAGGCACCACAAAAACACGCACGGCTCGTTACTCGGTGTAACCACCCAACTCGTGTCAGCTGCCCTCTACCCACCTACGACACGAACGATGGAGGTCCTGTATGGACAGAACCGAGAGACTGGCCCGAGCCTACAACGTAGCCCAAAGCTGCGGTGTGTATCGGCTCAGCCCCGATGAGGTAGAGCAGCGCCTGGTGGAGCTGCTGCCCGACAACGATATGACCCTGGTGCGCCCTGCGCTCGATGAATACCTGGCAGCAAAGCGAGCGGGCGAGGCATCCTCGAAAGTGTCGCGACTACGGGCAAAACTCACCACCGTCGTGAGCTCGCTGTGGTCCGATGCGATGCAGGCTGACAGACGCGCGGCCGCTGAGGCTGAGGAGGCCAGGCGCAAGGCGCTGCGAGCCGAGGAACAGTATCTGCTGGATGCAGCTGCCACACTGGCCCAGACAGTGGACGCAATGCCAGAGCCGACAACGCAGCCCTCCGAGCGTGATCTGGAGCGTATGGACGAGCTGGCCCGGTGGGCTGGGCACCTGTTTGCTGCTGCCGAGCGCGAGCGCAAGAACGGCTTTGGTGGTCCGTTTGCCGAGGCGCTTGATGCAGGCTCACGAGCGTTGTGGGCACAAGCGTGCGAGGTCGGGTGATGCGCGGGCTTAATAAAATTATGAGCCTGCTCACGCTGCTGGGTGTGGCTGCGCGTGGATATAAGCGTGGCGGCGTAGGCCGAGCCGCTGACAGAGTGGTGCGCAATCGAGCACGAGCCTACGCTCACAAGACGCTGGCACGCATCCTGCGCCGGTGGATACCGTGAGACGGTATTTACGCGACCTGAAGCGACTGGCCAGCCAATACGACCGCACGGTAGAACACACACGAGGCGGATATGCCCGCCTCGTGCATCCCACCAAGGACGACCTGTTCGTTGCTGCGACGCACAGCTGCGCGCGAGCGTTGGCCAACATCCAGGCCGAGCTGCGCAGACGACGATAGCGCCACTGTATCCCCGCAGCTTGCACAGCCCGTAAATCTGCCTAACCTTGTGGGGTATCCAGACACCTCGCAGGAGCAACCACGATGAGCGCCACCGTCCGAGTTCATTCATCCGACATTGAAACAGGCACGCTCAGGTTCAGCTCCGGCGAGAAGTCGCTTTATCAGTCGGTCTTGCTGCGCACCATAGCGGATGCCTGCGGGCAGGGCCTCGGCTCAGTTCCAGCCGACCACCGCGAGAGAACCATCCAGGAGGCGCGTCGCTGGCTGCTCGACAACGGCCCCGACTTCGCGATGGTTTGCAGCTTTGCCGGATTGACGCCCGAGGCTGTGCGGATGCGCGTGCAGCTCATCGCAGCCCGGGGCTGGCCTGGTGAGATATTCAAAGGTCGCGGTCGTCGTCCTGACCTTCGCAAGAGCGTGGCCTGAGTGTATTCCAGCGGACCACACTCGTGAATTTTGGATTTTATTTTTCCAGCAGCCCCGATGCTTGCTGAGAGCAGACGGTTGGAAAGTGGTCGGCCATATTGATACGACACCCACAGAGAAGCACAGACAGGCACCCCCCTGACCAACCCCCCCCGGGGGCTCGGCCTCCACCCCCGCATTCTCACAAACACACAAACGATAGCCCCCGGGCCGCTCAGCTCGTGGTTCGCCGTGGTTCGCTGCCCTTGGGTTGCACGGTGTAACCACACGGGCTGCGCGCTGGCACGACAACCTACCGACCACTCGTCCCTGTCCAGTCAAAGCGCCGTGCGATACTGCACGGCGATGAGTGCGCACAGTCCACAGCTTTTTGGTGTCCATAGCGGTGTCCAGCTCGACAACCGCTCAGACCCTCATCAGCTAAGTTACTGAAAGTAATGGCGCACCTGAGAGGATTCGAACCTCTGGCCTCTGCCTTCGGAGGGCAGGGAACTACGCCCACGCTGCCCTCTTTTGGACAATCTAACCCCTTGCTTTCCTTGGGAAAAGAGGTACGACCGAGCCGTTTTGTCCATTCGGCTTTTTGAATTTGTCCAATTTTTGTCCACCGGAATGTCCGGTCAGGGTTTATTTTGCGTTCAATACACAGCTTATAATGATTTGAAAACAAACACTAAAATCGTTGCCAAAACAACTTAGTGCGCTGCCCTATGTGGGCAGAGTGCTAAATCGGTAGGAAACGGCTCCAAAGCTAAATTGGTTGCAAGATTGAACTTCTGAAACTGCCAAGTTCAATCAGTTACCACACTTGCAGATTTTGAAATGGGCCATCACCACGCCCGGTGACTACGATAATACCACTGAGAACCTTACGGTCGTCGGAACGCGCCACCCACGCGGTTTGGGGAACAGGTGCTGGACGAGTTTCAGGTGCTGTAGGTCGAGCCAGAACAAGCGCGACATAGACAATCCTCCTGCCGCCCTTGAATCATGACGGCCTTGCCGATGGAATCGGCCAATGCAATGGCCGCTCAGAACGGCGAACCGATCATCCGACGAAAGGCATCAGATGACGGCAGTGAGCCCAAGGCAGACGTGAATAAGCTTCAAAAGAGGTCCCGGGTAAACAGCATCCGGTTTCCCTAGGAGGTGATGCCGACGTCCGCTTTGGACGCAGGCATCAATCTGAAAGTTTCCAAGAAATTCGGTTTTGTCGATCAATTTGCGGCCGTTTCGTGATATGATTTCCGCGGAAACCGGTGTGGGGAGGTTCGCAATGAAATCATTTCTTTCAATGACAACGGCACTAGGGGTCCTGGGCGCCGCTGCATTCGCATTCGAGCCGACGCCCGACGGTTCGAGCCTCAGCAAGGCTTTTCCCGGTAAGTCCTATTCCCCCTACGCCCAACGTGGGATACCCGACCGGCCTCTCTGGGGGGATACGCATTTGCATACGTCCACTTCGTTTGATGCAGGTGCTTTCGGCAACCGTTTGGACGCGCGGGCTGCCTATCGCTTTGCCAAGGGTCAAGAAGTGCAGGCAACAACCGGCTTCATGGCGCGGCTTTCACGCCCGCTCGATTGGTTGGTGGTTGCTGACCATTCCGACAACATGGGTCTCTTCGACATGATCTATGCACAGGACCAATCCATCATGTCGGATCCTGAGGGTAGCCGCATCGCAACCATGGTGGCGAATGGCGGCGACGAAGGGGTGGCAGCCGCTCTGGAACTCATCGACGCATATTCGCGTGGTGAGGTGATTTCTCCGGTGCTTGCGGTCCAGGCAGGATCAAAACCCTTCCGCTCTGTCTGGCAGCGCCAGATTGAGGCCGCAGAAGAAGCTTACGAACCCGGTCTTTTCACTAGCTTCATCGGCTATGAATGGACCTCGTTGATCCAGGGTGGAAACATGCATCGCGTCGTCGTTTACCGCGACGGAGGTGAAAAGGCTGGCATGATGGATCCGTTCACCACCGAGGCACCCCTTGGTTCCATCAATCCGCGCGACTTGTGGAAATGGATGGCGAACTATGAAGATGTCACGCGCGGAGACGTGCTTGCCATCGCACATAACGGCAACCTGTCAAACGGCATTATGTTTCCTGAAACCGCGCAGTATGATGGCCGGCAACTGGATGCAGAGTATGCGCAGACCCGTGCAATGTGGGAACCCGTCTACGAAGTAACGCAGATCAAAGGGGATGGCGAAGCACATCCCTTCCTCAGCCCGAACGACGAGTTCGCCGATTACGAAACCTGGGACAAGGGCAACCTGAACTTGTCGGAATTGAAGACCGACGACATGCTTGCCGGTGAATACGCGCGTGAGGCGTTGAAAACCGGGTTGCTTCTGGAAACGTCGCTCGGCACCAACCCCTACAAGTTCGGGATGGTTGGATCGACTGACAGCCACACATCACTCGCCACTGCTCAGGAGGATAATTTCTTTGGTAAGCATTCCGGGGCCGAGCCCAATCCTGAACGCCCCGGGCATATCGTCGGCCAGTTCGGAGACGTGGCAATTTTGGGCTGGGAAATGGTCGCATCCGGCCTCGCAGCCGTATGGGCGAGTGAGAACACGCGCGAAGCGATCTTCGATGCGATGGAGCGCAAGGAGGTCTATGCAACGACGGGATCGCGCATCGTGGTACGTTTCTTCGGCGGCTGGAACTACACGATGGATGACCTGACCTCGCGGACCCCTGCAACGGCAGGCTATGCCAAGGGCACTCCGATGGGCGGGGATCTTCCGCCGCCATCCGAAGGTTCGGAAGCGCCAACCTTCATGGTCTATGCGCTGAAGGATCCGATCGGCGGAAATTTGGATCGCATTCAGATCGTCAAGGGCTGGCTCGATGCCGACGGCGAGACACACGAACAGGTGTATGACGTGGCCTGGGCCGGTGATCGGGAGCCGGACGCAAACGGCAAATTGCCCTCCATCGGTTCCACCGTCGACGTGGAGCGTGCCACCTGGACGAACTCGATCGGGCAGGGTGAGATGGGAACGGTATGGACCGATCCTGACTTTGATCCCTCTCAATCGGCCTTCTATTACGCCCGGGTTATCGAAATCCCGACCCCGCGCTGGACGGTGTACGATGCTTTCCGAATGGGCGCGTCGCTGCCTGACGATGCACCGACGGAGACGCAAGAACGTGCCTACACGTCACCTATCTGGTACACGCCTGGCTGAGCCTAATTTCTCGGTTAAGTGGTTCTCCGGAACTAATGGCACGGTGCCTATTAATATCACCAGTCGTCCCCTGAAGAAGGGTGAGCCCAAGGCGTTGGTGTCGGTCGGTTACCCGGTTCTAAGATTGCGCAACATGCGGTTCAGAAAGCAGACATTTACTTCCTTCGGAAAAATGAATGCTTGCGCTTCCGTGCTGTCGACTGCCGGTCAGCAGGTTTGTCCGCACTGTGGTCCCTGCCCCGTTTTCAGCCAACGTCCGCTGTCTACAGAAGCGGTCGCTCGCTCATAGGTCCTGAACCTAGCAGACCAAAGACAATTTCGGCTTCCGAGCCCAAAAGGTCCACACAACCAATATCGCACCACAGAAAAAATGGGCAAATGGGAGCGCCGAAAAACAAAGACCTGTGTAGATATGGCGCTCGCGACAGGATTCGAACCTGTGACCTTCGGCTTCGGAGGCCGACACTCTATCCAACTGAGCTACGCGAGCATTGACCCGTTAGTACCATCTTGGACTGCATTCGCAAGCCCAAATTGCCAATCGGTAAATGGATCTTCGGTGGGAGTATTCTCGGTAAATTTTGTTCTGCCAGCCGACGAAAACCGCCCGAGATCAGTGTCCAAAATTTGTCCAAAATAGTGTCCATCTCTGTGCTATTTTGAGCATTTCTGTGCAACTTTGGGTGCCTTTCAAGGCACCTCTCAGCAAGGAAAAAACACTCTCAAGGACGGGTGCTTTTCTTTACTTTTCAAAGTCTTATTGAATGATTTCCCTGGGTGTCTCCGAAGCGGCCAAAATGGCTTTCGGAGGGCAGCGCTCTATCCAGCTGAGCTACAGGTGCGTTGGCCGTTAGCTAACCTCGTTCCGATCCGGGTGCAACCGGATTTTGCACGGACCGGAATGCAATTTCCGGCCGGATCAGGCGAAAAGATCATGCGCCAGTTCCAGCGCCTCGACCAGAGTGTCGACCTCGTCCTTTGTGTTATATAGGCCAAAGCTGGCGCGGCAGGTTGCGGTGACGCCCAGGTGATCCATCAACGGTCCGGCGCAATGGTGGCCGGCGCGGACGGCGACGCCTTTCTTGTCCAGAATTGTCGACACGTCATGCGCATGACCTGCGCCGTCCAGTGTAAAGCTGAAGATCGCCGCCTTGTCCGGCACAGTTCCCTGCACCTGCAGCCAGTTGAGCCCACCCAGCCGCTGCATGGCATAGTCACGCAGGCCCGCCTCGTGCGCGGCTATGTTTTCCATGCCCAGATCCATCATGTAGTCCAGCGCGACACCCAAACCGATGGTCTGCACAATACCCGGCGTTCCTGCTTCGAACTTCATCGGCGGATCATTGTAGATCACTGCCTCCTTCGAGACCTCCTTGATCATGTCGCCGCCGCCGATGAAGGGGCGCATTTCCGCCATCCGCTCGGACTTGATGAAAATGGCACCGGATCCAGAAGGCCCATACAGTTTGTGCCCGGTGATGGCGTAGAAATCGCAGCCAATGTCCTGCACGTTCACGGGCATGTGCACCGCGCCCTGGCTGCCGTCGACCAGCACGGGCACGCCCTTGGCATGGGCGCCTTCGGTGATCGCCTTGACGTCGACCACCGTGCCCAGAACGTTCGAGCAATGCGTAACTGCCACCAGTTTGGTCCTGGGCCCGATGGCGTCGATCACGGCCTGCGGGTCCAGCGCGCCGTTGGCATCCACATCCACCCATTTCAGAACGACACCTTGGCGTTCGCGCAGGAAGTGCCAGGGTACGATGTTGGCATGATGCTCCATGACGCTCAGAACGATCTCGTCGCCGGCCTGCATCCGCGGCATGGCCCAGCCATAGGCAACCAGATTGATGCCCTCGGTCGTCCCCGAGTTCAGCACGATCTCGTTCTCGTCGGCCACCCCAAGAAACCGCGCGACGGTGCCACGCACGGCTTCGTATTTCTCGGTGGCCAGGTTCGATAGATAGTGCAATCCGCGATGCACGTTCGAATACTCGTGCGCATAGGCGTTGGTGACCGCATCGATCACCACCTGGGGTTTCTGCGCCGACGCCCCATTGTCGAGATAGGTCAGGGGTTTCCCGTTCACCTGCCGCGAAAGGATCGGGAAATCAGCGCGGATTTTCTGGACATCATACATGAACAAGATTCCCTAGACCGGCCCGCTGGGGGTCATCATCAGAACGAACGGAATAGCCAGCAGCCCCGAAATCAAAATCACCACAAAGGACTTGCCCAGCGAGTGAAACTGGTGCGCCTGGTTCACGAAATGCAGGCTGATGTACAGGCTGTACAGGCTCATGGCGAGGAACAGCATCAGAAACATCGCGGGCATCACCAGGACCACGACGAAGATGATCAGCTGGCCCAGAATCTGCAGGAACTGCAGCCAGATCATCAGGACCATGATCCCATCCAGGCTGGCGGTTCCGCCCAACATCCGCCCGACAAATAGAAAGGCGAAAATGCTCAGCGCCAATGCCCCGGCCGAAGTCGCCAACGACTGCACGACCGGTTCAAAAGTCATGCTTAGCGACGGATCCAGCGCCGGGAAGACCAGCGTCGATGCTGACTGCGCCAAGGCGTTCAGAACCACGACCAGCGCCAGTGCGATCCACAGCACTTCGCGTGGAGGAATGGACGCCAGCAGCCGACGCGCGGCCTCGGCCGGATTGGCGAGGGTCAGAATGGCGAGGTTGCCCAGAAAGGCGCTGTTCATGTTGCAGTCCTCGATGCCTGTGCCAGACCCGAAAACCAGAACCACACGAAAACCGCAACCCAAAGCAGGCCGGCCCCCGTCAGTACCGGACCGGGGCCGATGAAGCCGGCAATCAAGCCATTCAGCAGAACCAGTGGCGACGACGCCAGAAGCGCCCAGAACAACGCAACCCGCGCCCTGTAGGATGTGATCGGCGCGCCCAGCAGCCGGGCGATTCCGCCGGATGCCCACGCAAGAGCGTAGAACATTAGCGGCAGCATAAATACCGAGCCCAGCAAGGCCCCGCCCATCAGCATGTTCAGATCCAGCCCCTCAAGATGGGCCCGACGCGCCAACCCCGGCAACTGGGCGACAAAGCCGATCACGCAGAAGGCCATGACGAAGACCAACGCACGGTCTTCGCGCGGACCCATCTCCAGAAGACGGCGCACCACGCGGCCGGGGCCGCGATAGGTGGCAACGATATCGGTGGTCACCGGCATCAGCTGTGCCGCGCCAACCAGCCTTCCAGCCGCGAGACGATGTCCTCGGCCAGCGCTTCGTCTTCGATCTCTTCCACGGCTTCGGCCAAAAAGGCCAGCGTCAACATATTCGTTGCGTCCTTGGCCGGAACCCCGCGCGAGCGCAGGTAGAACAGTGCGGTCTCGTCGATCGCGCCCGAGGTCGACCCGTGCGAACAGGCCACGTCGTCGGCATAGATCTCAAGCTCGGGCTTGGCGAGAAACTGACTGTCATCATCCAGCAGCAAAGACTGGCTGATCTGGTAGCCGTCGGTCTTCTGGGCGCCTTCCTTGACGAGGATCTTGCCTTGGAACACGCCGGTCGCGCCGTTGCGCAGAACCTTTTTGAACACCTGGCGGCTTTCGCAGTGCACCGCGTCATGGGTGATGAACACCGTGTCGTCATGGTGGAAGTCGCCATCGCCTACACAGGCGCCGGCCACATGAGCCACCGCATCGTCGCCAGTCAGCTCAACCACCTGTTCATTGCGCGTCAGCACGCCATTCACGGTCAGGGTGAAAGATTTATAGACGGACTCCTTGCCCAGCCGGGTGAACATATGCGTAGCGGCGCGGCGCTGATGATCCCTGCCCTGCGCCCGCACATGGTGTAGTGTGCCGCCGTCGGCAATGTCGATCTCGATGCACTTGTTGAACCGCGAGGCCGCCGGGCCATTCTCAAGGATTGTCACCTCGGCGCCGCTTTCCACGCGGATCACGTGGTGCAGGATCGCATCCGAGCTTTCGGATTCGTGGCGATAGATCAGGCTGATAGGCTTGGACGGCTTGCCGGTCACGTGGATCGCCACGCCGTCCTGCGCAAAGGCGGTGTTCAGAGCCGCCAGCGGGCGCTGAACCGGGGTCTGGCCCCGCTCTTCGAGCACGCCATACAGCTGCTTGGCCCAATGGATGTCCTTGCAGCATATATCCTCAAGCCGGTCGATGCTCACGCTTTCCAGCGTCAGGTCATCGCTGTCCTCGGGGCTGAACACACCATCGACGAAGACGATCTTCAGGCGGTCGAACCCGTCAAAGACCATCGGCTCGTCGGTGTGGAACACCTCGGCCGCCGGGGCCTCGGGCGAGTTCAGCGTATCGGGACGCGTATATTTCCAATACTCGTCGCGCCGCCCGGGAAGACCCATGGCACGCAGTCGGGCCAAGGCCGCCTCGCGTGCCTCGCGGGTGCAGCCGGCTTCGGGCATGCGCAGCGTGGCCAGCCGCGCCTCGGTCGCGGTTTGTTTCACGTCGGGCAAAGCCATCAGTTCACCTCGGCAAGAATGTCGGCGTAACCGTTGTTTTCAACTTCCAGCGCCAGCTCGGGCCCGCCGGTCTTAACGATCCGGCCGTCGGCCATGATGTGCACCACGTCGGGTTTGATGTGGTCCAGCAGGCGCTGATAGTGCGTGATCACCAGGAACCCGCGGCCTTCGTCGCGCAGCGCGTTCACGCCCTCGGCCACCAGCTTCATCGCATCCACGTCAAGGCCCGAGTCGGTCTCGTCCAAGATGCACATCTTAGGCTCCAGCATCGCCATTTGCAGGATTTCGTTGCGTTTCTTCTCACCACCCGAGAAACCCACGTTCACGGGGCGCTTCAGCATGTCGGCGTCGATTTTCAGCGACTTGGCCTTTTCGCGCACCAGCTTGAGGAAATCCGCAGCAGAGAGTTCTTCCTCGCCGCGCGCCTTGCGCTGGGCGTTCACGGCGGTGCGCAGGAAGGTCATGTTGCCCACGCCCGGGATCTCGACCGGGTACTGGAACGCCAGGAACAGACCCGCCGCGGCGCGCTCTTCCGGCTCCATCTCCAGCAGGTCTGCGCCATCCAGCGTGGCCGCACCCTCGGTCACCTCGTACCCGTCACGGCCCGACAGCACATAGCTGAGCGTCGACTTGCCTGAGCCATTCGGCCCCATAATTGCATGTACCTTACCGGCCTCGACCGTCAGATCCACGCCCTTGAGGATCTGTTTTTCCTCTTCCTCAAGCTTGACGTGCAGGTTCTTGATTTCCAGCATTTTTTGTCCTTTTGCGTATCGTAGGGACGCGCCGGCCCCAATCTGTTCCTATCCCGGCACTCTGCGCAGCAACCGCGCCGCGATCCATCCCAGGACCGCCCCGCCGCCGATCGCCCAGACCGGGTTGATGAAATCGGTGTAGTTGACGTTGACATAGGTCGCGCCCAGCAAGCCGCCCAGAACCGGCAGCGCATAAGACGCTGCGGTCAGGACATCACACCTGCGGTTGCGCAGCGAGCGGGCCATCAGCCGACCGAGCCTTCCAGCGAGATCGCGACAAGCTGCTGGGCCTCCATGGCAAACTCCATCGGCAGCGCCTGCAGCACGTCCTTGCAGAACCCGTTGACCACCAGCGCCACGGCCTCTTCCTCGTCCATGCCGCGCTGACGGCAATAGAACAGCTGATCCTCATCGACCTTCGAGGTGGTGGCCTCGTGCTCGACCCGGCTGCTGTTGTTCTTGACCTCGATATACGGAACGGTGTGCGCCCCGCATTTATCGCCGATCAGCAGGCTGTCGCACTGCGTATAGTTCCGGCTGTTCTTGGCCTTGGGGTGCATCGACACCAGCCCGCGATAGGTGTTCTGGGCCTTGCCAGCGCTGATGCCCTTGGACACGATGCGCGACTTGGTGTTCTTACCCAGATGGATCATCTTGGTGCCGGTATCGGCCTGCTGGTAGTTGTTGGTGATGGCGATCGAGTAGAATTCGCCCTGGCTGTCATCGCCGCGCAGGATGCAGGACGGGTATTTCCAGGTCACGGCGCTGCCGGTCTCGACTTGGGTCCACATCACCTTGGACCGGTCGCCCCGACAATCGGCGCGCTTGGTCACGAAGTTGTAGATGCCGCCTTTGCCGTTCTCATCGCCCGGGAACCAGTTCTGGACGGTCGAATATTTAACCTCGGCGTCTTCTTCTACGATGATCTCGACCACCGCGGCGTGCAGCTGCGCGGTATCACGCTGCGGCGCGGTGCAGCCTTCCAGATAGGACACGTACGAGCCCTTGTCGGCGATGATCAGCGTCCGCTCGAACTGGCCGGTGTTTTCGGCGTTGATGCGGAAATAGGTGCTCAGCTCCATCGGGCAGCGCACGCCGGGCGGCACATAGACGAACGACCCATCCGAGAACACGGCCGAGTTCAGCGTGGCGTAGAAATTGTCCGACACCGGAACCACCGAGCCCAGGTATTTTTTGACCAGTTCGGGGTGTTCTTTGATCGCCTCAGAGATCGAGCAGAAAATGACGCCGGCCTTCTTTAGCTCGGCCTGGAACGTCGTGCCAACCGAAACCGAGTCGAACACCGCATCCACGGCGACCTTGCGGCCCTCGGCCGGGGCATCTTCGGCTCCTTCGACGCCTGCCAAAATCATCTGCTCTTTCAGAGGGATACCTAGCTTCTCGTAAGTAGCCAGCAGTTTGGGGTCGACCTCGTCCAGCGACTTGGGCTTGGTCTCCATCGATTTGGGCCGCGCATAGTAATACTGGTCCTGGAAGTCGATTTCAGGATAATGGACCATGGCCCATTTGGGCTCTTCCATCTGGGTCCAGCGCTCGAAGGCCTTCAGACGCCATTCGGTCATCCACTCGGGCTCTTCGTTCTTTTCCGAGATCAGTTTGACGATATCGGGGTTCACGCCCTTGGGCGCATACTCCATCTCGATATCCGTATCCCACCCATATTTATAGGTTCCGACCTCGCGCACCGCGTCAACGGTTTCCTGATCGACACCTTCTTTTACTTGGGTCTGGTCCAAAGCGGCCATGTTCCACCCTCCGTCAGATCACGCGGCCCGCGCGCGATGCTTTTTCTCTTTTTCCAGCCACGTTTCGGCGAAACGCAGCACGTCTTCTTCACTCGTCTCGGGGCCCAGCGAAACGCGTACCGCGCTGGCCGCCGTGGCCTCGTCATATCCCATCGCAGTCAGTACCGCGCTTGCCCTTACCTTACCGCTGGAGCAGGCCGACCCGGCGCTGATCGCAAAGCCCGACAGATCCATCTGCATCACCTGCGTTTCGCCCTTCCAGCCGGGCGTCGCAAAGCACAGGGTGTTGGGCAACCGACCCTGATCTTTCCCGACAAAAATAGTAGATTTAGAACCAGCCTCAAGAGCCTTTTCTAGAATATTTCTAAGTTCTGCAACCTTTTCCCAAACTCCGTTTGCCAGATCCCGCGCCGCCGCTTCAGCCGCAGCGCCGAACCCCGCGATTCCAATGACATTTTCCGTCCCCGACCGGCGCCCCATTTCCTGGCCACCGCCCTTGATCCGGGCCTCCAAATCGGTGCCGCGTTTCATGACCACGGCACCAACGCCCTTTGGCCCGCCCAGTTTGTGCGCCGAGACCAACGCCATCTGCACATCCAGCCAGTTGAAGGCGATGGGCAGTTTCCCAAACGCCTGCGTTGCATCGGTGACGGCCAGACCCTTGGGCAAGGCCTGAATGATACCGGTTTCGGAATTCGCGAGTTGCAAGGTGGAACGGGCCGGGTCGGCCACGTTGACGGCGCCTTTACTCGACACCGGCAAATCTTCTACGATCCAGGCCCTTACGGCATCATGTTCGATCGCCGCGCCGTGCAGGTCGCGGCCTTCCAAGGCCAGCGCCGCCCCCTCGGTCGACCCAGATGTGAACACGATATCGGCCCCATCAGCCCCAATGGCCGCCGCCACCTGCGCACGCGCCTTTTCGATGATCGCCTTGGCCGCACGCCCCTCGGCATGGACCGAGGACGGGTTCCCGCAGACCTCCATCGCCGCGATCATCGCGTCGCGCGACTCGGGGCGCAGCGGGGTCGTGGCATTGTGATCTAGGTAAACACGTTTCATGGAGTCACCTTTTCCGGCAGGCGTTCAGGTTGCATCGCCTGTCTCATCCGATCAATCATCCACAACAGAAAACAGGCTAGGCACGGCCGGACAAGGCGCCAGTTCGTTCTCGATGACATCCGACAGCCGGGTCTGGTGCAGAAAAACGTAGACATGGGCGCTCAGGCTTTCCCAAAGGCGGTTGGTCAACGACTGCGCCCGGCTGCCGGAAGACGCCCCAGACGCCCCAGCGCCCTTGTGCATGGCGTCCACGGTCTCATCGACGGCCGACAGAATCTCGACTACGCGAATTTCAGATGCTGGCCGCGCCAGACGATAGCCGCCGCCCGGCCCGCGCACCGATGCGACCAGATCGGCGCGGCGCAGTTTGACGAACAACTGTTCCAGATAAGGAAGCGAGATGTCCTGACGCTCGGAAATCTCACCCAGCGTCACCAGGGTGTCGGCGGGCTGAAGCGCGATGTCGGCCAGCGCAACCATCGCATAACGACCTTTGGTGGACAGCTTCATTTCCTCGATCCTTCCGGCGTGAACCGCGTGAAAACATTGACGTCGCCGCAGTCAATGCGTATCTCCGTCGGACAGCGTGTTCACGCTGCGATACTCAATTAGAACCGTTCTAAGGTGCCTGACGATAACCGTCAAGTATATCGCGGCGCCCGCGAGAAAAAGACAGGACAACCGCACACATGCCCGAGGTGATTTTTCCCGGACCTGAAGGCCGCCTGGAAGGCCGCTACCACCCGCAGAAGGAAAAAGACGCACCGATCGCCATCGTGCTGCACCCGCATCCCCAGTTCGGCGGGACCATGAACAACAAGGTCGTCTACAACCTGCATTACGCGTTTTACAACATGGGCTTCACGGTCCTGCGCTTCAATTTCCGGGGCGTCGGCCGCAGCCAGGGCGAGTATGATCAGGGCGTAGGCGAGCTCAGCGATGCCGCGGCGGCGCTGGACTATCTGCAGTCGATGAACAACAACTCGAAACACTGCTGGGTCGCAGGCTTTTCCTTTGGGGCCTGGATCGGCATGCAACTGCTGATGCGCCGGCCCGAGATCACCGGCTTCATCAGCGTCTCACCGCCGGCCAACATGTATGATTTTTCTTTCCTCGCGCCCTGCCCCTCGTCGGGCCTGATTATCAACGGCACCGCTGATCGTGTGGCGCCGCCTGCGGATACCACCGCGCTGGTCAACAAGCTGCATGAGCAGAAAGGCATCACCATCACCCATACCGAGGTGGAAGGCGCCGACCATTTCTTCCAGGGCGAACACATGGATACGTTGATCACCAACGTCACCGACTATGTGAAACGTCGCCTGACCGAGAACACGCGCTGATGTCGGATACCATCACCACCTTGGCCGCCAAACTGGCCGAGGACACCATGAAGGTCATGGACGAGACAGGCCATGACCGATTCTATGTCGAGGTTGGCGAAGTGCTGGGCGCGGCCTCGCAATCGCTGGAAGAGGCCTTCCTGACCGAGATCCGCGTGCGCCTGGCCGAGCGCAAGGCCCGTCAGTTCGTCATCCGCAAGCTGTCGGAACATCGCGCCAAATTGAAGGCCATCGAAAAGAAATAAGCCGCAAAAAAAGGAGCCCTCGGGCTCCTTTTTCATGGTCGCATCGCGATCAAATCTCAGTTTTGCTTGACCTCTCAGCCAAATAGGCTGCGTCGGTTTCGACGGACCCCCCGTCAGCAAGCCACCCACTCGCCGCAATGAGTGCCGAAGCACAAAGGACGAACTTGACAAAAGTCGTCATCTGAAAAACTCGTAACAAAAACACCAATAACTATCACTACGATACATCAACTCACCGTTTGTCATAGTCTGGATTACCTGACCTCTGCGTCAACCCACGTCCCGGCCCTTGCCAGATCCGTTCCGGTTGTGGTCAACCTTCGCAAACTTCGAAACAAGGTGCCGCCTCATGCCCAAAGCCTATCTGATCCTTCTGCTGGCCGTCGTCGCTGAAACCATCGGAACCACGGCCCTACAGGCCAGCCAGCAATTCACGCGGTTTTGGCCTTCGGTTCTGGTCGTGGTCGGCTATGGTGTCGCCTTCTACCTGATGGCTCTGACCTTAAAGGTGATGCCCGTTGGCATCGTTTATGCCATCTGGTCCGGGCTGGGCATCACGTTAATCGCCCTGATCGGATTCCTCGTTTTCGGACAGCGGCTGGATTGGCCTGCGGTGCTGGGGCTGGCGATGATTCTGGGCGGAATCCTCGTCATTCATCTGTTTTCGCACACGGCGGTGCATTGATCTCGCGTTAGGGCTGGTAACTTGTGGCGTCCCGCGTTATGCGCGCGGCAACTTCCCGTTCAAAGGCTGACTTCATGGACCTGCGCAACATCGCAATCATCGCCCACGTGGACCACGGCAAAACGACCCTGGTGGACGAACTTCTTAAACAATCCGGCGCGTTCCGCGAGAACCAGGCCGTGGCCGAACGCGCCATGGACAGCAATGATCTTGAACGCGAACGCGGCATCACCATTCTAGCCAAGGCCACCAGCGTCGAATGGAAGGGCACGCGCATCAACATCGTCGACACCCCCGGCCACGCCGATTTCGGCGGCGAGGTCGAACGCATTCTCAGCATGGTCGATGGCGTCGTGCTGCTGGTCGATGCCGCCGAAGGCCCTATGCCCCAAACCAAGTTCGTGACCTCGAAGGCGCTGGTGCTGGGGCTGCGCCCGATCGTGGTGCTGAACAAGGTCGACAAGCCCGATGCCGAGCCCGACCGCGCGCTGGACGAGTGCTTTGACCTGTTCGCCAACCTCGGCGCCGACGATGACCAACTGGATTTCCCGGCCATGTACGCCTCGGGGCGGTCGGGCTGGGCCGACATGGAACTGGACGGACCGCGCAAGGATCTGTCGGCGCTGTTCGACCTGATCGTCGATCACGTTCCCGCCCCCAAGCAAATCGCGCGCAAGGATGAACCCTTCCGCATGCTGGCAACGACCTTGGGCAGCGACCCGTTCATCGGCCGCATCCTGACCGGCCGTGTCGAAAGCGGCACGCTCAAGGCGGGCGATGCGCTCAAAGCGCTCAGCCGCGACGGCACCCTGATCGAGAATTTCCGCGCCACCAAGATCCTGGCCTTCCGCGGTCTCAGCCAGCAACCGATCGACGTGGCCGAAGCGGGCGACATCGTGACCATCGCGGGCATGAGCAAGGCCACCGTGGCGGATTCGCTGGTGGCGCCCCAGGTTGACGAGGCCTTGCCCGCCCAGCCGATCGATCCGCCCACCATCACCGTCACCTTCGGCATCAACGACTCGCCGCTGGCGGGGCGTGACGGCAAGAAGGTCCAGTCGCGCGTCATCCGCGACCGCCTGATGAAAGAGGCCGAATCCAACGTGGCCATCCGCGTTACCGACACTCCGGGCGGCGAAGCCTTCGAGGTCGCGGGCCGTGGCGAATTGCAGATGGGCGTTCTGATCGAGAACATGCGCCGTGAAGGGTTCGAACTCAGCATCTCGCGCCCACAGGTTCTGTTCCGCGAGGAAAATGGCCAGCGGCTGGAACCGATCGAGGAAGTCACCATCGACGTGGATGACGAATATTCGGGCGCCGTGATCGAAAAGATCACCGGCGCGCGCAAGGGCGAACTGGTCGAGATGCGCCCCGCCGGTGCCGGCAAGACCCGCATCATCGCGCATGTCCCGTCGCGTGGGCTGATCGGCTATCACGGCGAGTTTCTGACCGACACCCGCGGCACCGGTGTTTTGAACCGCGTGTTCCACGGCTGGGCGCCGCACAAGGGCCCGATCCCCGGCCGCCGGGCCGGCGTTCTGATCTCGATGGAGAATGGCCAAGCCGTCGCCTATGCGCTGTGGAACCTCGAGGAGCGCGGCCGCATGTTCATCGGCCCGCAATCTAATGTGTATCAAGGCATGATCATCGGTGAGCATTCGCGGGACAACGACCTCGA
This sequence comes from Ruegeria sp. BHSC043, assembly GCF_059612985.1. Classification (NCBI taxonomy): domain Bacteria; kingdom Pseudomonadati; phylum Pseudomonadota; class Alphaproteobacteria; order Rhodobacterales; family Roseobacteraceae; genus Ruegeria; species Ruegeria sp. BHSC043. The sequence goes on from NZ_JBXWRS010000006.1 coordinate 97,111, forward strand.
AGTGAACCCGCTCAAGGGCAAGAAGCTGACGAACGTGCGCGCCAGCGGATCGGACGACGCGGTTCGGCTGACCCCGCATGTCCAGTTCTCGCTGGAGGAGGCCATCGCTTATATCGATGACGATGAACTGGTCGAAGTGACCCCGAACGCGATCCGCCTTCGCAAACGATTCCTCGACCCCCACGAACGGAAGCGGATGGCCAAATCCGCCTGATCCGAACGGCAAACCGACCTTACTCGGAAGCAATGACGTCAGCTTGACGTCATTGTTTCCGCTCTGATTTCGTTGGGAAAAACGAAAAAGACACGCTTTCTCCAACGGCCATTTGTTTCAACTGTACTTTTTCGGGAACACGGTCTGAATACTCTCCCGTCAGCCTGGCCAGAACCTTGCGATTGTGGCGCATCGGGGGTGTAATCATGGCGTGAATGTGGCGCCGATTCTGTATGCTCTGCCAAGCCGTGGCATCGCAGTTGGCGTGTTTTTTTGAGTAACCAGTGCCGAGGAGCTTGGTCATGGTAGTATTTTCCCGCGTTTTCATTGTTTTTTCACTTTTTTTCACGTCCGGGATTTCGGCCGGAACTGAGGCAAGCGCGGCGTGTACCGTGAAAACAGCTCGTCAATCAGGGGCGTCCGCTCAAGTACTGTGTGAATGCGATCAAGTCACAAGAAGTATGCTGAGATACATCCAGCGCCGCGCGGACTTTGAACAAATTCTGACGAGGCTAGGAGCCGAATGTCCGCAACTTGCCGTGCTTTTAACCGATATACCGACAGCCTCGATCGGCTTTCAACAACAGAAAAGTGGCGACGGACCGTCCGAACCTGAAACTGGCAGCTCTGGCGCGCAGGGGGCAAGCACGACCGTTGGCAATGGTGGCATCACCGGCGGTGACGATGGGGGCAATACCGACGGCGGCGATGGGGGCAATACCGACGGCGACGGTGGAGGCAATACCGACGGCGACGGTGGGGGCAATACCGACGGCCGCGATGGGGGTAATACCGGCGGCGATGGGGGCAATACCGACGGCGACGGTGGGGGTAATACCGACGGCGACGGTGGGAGCAATACCGGCGGCGGCGATGGGGGCAATACCGACGGCGGCGATGGGGGCAATACCGGCGGTGACGATGGAGGTTGCACCTGTTCAGGGCCCCCGGACGCCGACGACGACAAGCCAGATCGCGACGGAAAAGGCAAGAAAAGCGGAAAAGGTACAAAGGGCGACAAGGGTGGAAATGGAAAAAATAGTGGAAACAAGTCCGGCGATGGTCGCAAGGGAAGCACGGGCAACAATGGTGGTGGCAATGGGCCCGAGGGAAGCAGCCCAGGCAAAGGCCACAATGCTAATAACGACGAGAGCTGACGGGGCTTGAACTCGGATGCAGGGCTTCAATTTGAGGCCCTGCATTCAACCATTTCGTCAATCGATTCGCGCCAGACGCAAATTCAGCTGCGCCGAAAAACCCCGACCCAACGATGGGGTTGATTGGGATCTTGCATGCGCAGGAATAGGTACCTGGTCGATGCCCACGGCTTGATCTGGTTGGTTTGATTGTCCAGAATCATATCGCCGCGCGGCGACCGATAGACCAAAACCGCATGGCCCCGGCGTCTCGTGTCCAGTACGGTCGCGATAAGAAGCCGCTTGGGATCAACGCCAGCTTCGATCAGGTTTCTCTTTTTCAGCAGAACGAAGTCTTCGCAGTCCCCACCCAACTTTGTCGGCAGCGCCCATTTTTCCTGCAGCCGGTATTGTGACTGGTCAGAAACCTCCCTGGTCGAGGCGTTCACGTGGCGATTGATCTGCTTCACGACCAATAACTCTCGGTGACCATCAATCGTTCGGCTGGATCCTTCCGAGCATGCCCAACTGTATCGTTGGCAGAGTTGAGACGCGCCCGATGGCGGCTGAGCAGGGGTCGCCCCGGTAATGAAAGCGCTGTCAGCCAAGGCTGCGGAACTGAACGCCGCCATGGCAACAGCCGCCAAAATACCCAATGCGCGACACCGACCAGCCGCCACTACAGGTCCGGATCGCAATTTCAGTGCAGAAGATTGGGTCGCCTTCTTCATCTCAACCTCCGGATCTTGACAGCACACTGGTCACCGGATGAAAATCTAGGTGTCTGCAATCAACTAAGTGTCATGCAAATACCCAAACACGGCAACCTTCCGCCAAATTCGGGTCGAAAAACGGCGAAAATCCGTCTGTCAATCAGGCAATTTGGGATCAAGACGATGGCAGAAATGGGCACCAAGAGGCCGGCAGGCCGTTTATCGCTAGGCGCGAAACGCCGGCATTTGCGGGTGGCGCAAAATCCTACTCAGCCCCACAAACCAAGTCAGTTAGCGTCGCAAGAAACAAGGTTTGCGTTGTCTGGACGTTTGAAAAGGGCGGCCCGTGCCTCGGGCCACCGGGTCATTCGGTCGTTTCGACCACGATCAACTCGCGTTCACTGGCCCCGCGCGCATGATCCAGCGCCTGCTGGTATTCCGGCGAGTTGTAGCAGGCCACCGCGTCTTCGACAGACGGGAACTTGGCCACGACATTGCGCGGCCGTTCCTTGCCCTCAAGCTGAACGTACCGCCCTGCCCGGGCGATGAAATGCCCGCCATGCTTGGCAATCGCAGGGCCTGCCAGTTCGGCATATTTTCCATATGCTTCGGCATCGGTTACCGTGACATGAGCAATCCAGAGTGCTGGCATTCTAACCTCCCAATACCAGTTCCGCCGCCTTGATGGCCGCGGCTGCATTCGACGGATCGCGTCCGCCGCCCTGAGCCATGTCGGGGCGTCCACCGCCGCCCTTGCCGCCCAGTTCCTGCACGGCCGCCCGAACCAGATCGACCGCCGAGATCTTCTGCGTCAGGTCGTTGGTCACGCCGGCCGCAACCGCGGCTTTTCCACCGCTGTCGGCAATCAACAGAACCGCGCCCGAGCCGAGTCGACTTTTATGTTCGTCGATCAAGGCCGGCAGGTCCTTGCCCGAGACCCCGCTCAGGGCCTGGGCCAGGAACTTGATGCCGTTGACGTCCTTGGCCACGGCACCGTTCGCCTGCCCCGCGCCTCCGGCCATGGCCAGTTCGCGGCGCAGCTGTGCAACCTCGTTCTGCAGGGCCTTGCGTTCGTCCAGCAGGGCCTTGACCCGACTCACCACATCCTCGGGCTGCGCCTTGAGTTCGGACGCGACCTGCACAAGACGGCGATCCTGGGTCGAGAGGTATTCGAGGGCGGCATCCCCCGTCAAAGCCTCGATCCGGCGCACGCCGGCGCTGCTGGCGCTGTCGCCCAGGATGACAAAGGTGCCGATGTCACCCGTGTGGCGCACATGGGTGCCGCCGCACAGTTCGATCGACCAGGTCTCGCCGTCATGACCTTTGCCCGTGGGCGCCTTGCCCATCGAAACCACGCGCACCTCGTCGCCGTATTTCTCGCCGAACAGCGCCTGCGCGCCCAGCTTACGGGCATCGTCCGGCGTCATGATCCGGGTTTCCACGGGCGAGTTCTGACGGATGAAGGCGTTGACCTCACGCTCGACCGTTTCGATTTCCTCTGGCGTCATCGCCTTCGTGTGGCTGAAATCGAAACGCAGACGGTCTGCGGCGTTCAGAGAACCGCGCTGCGCCACATGCGCCCCCAGCGTTTCGCGCAGGGCCTCGTGCAGCAGGTGCGTGGCCGAGTGGTTGGCCCGGATCGCGCTGCGACGGGCATGGTCGACCTCAAGTTCCACCGCCTCGCCCTTGGCAAATGGGCCACGCTCGATTGTAACCTTGTGCGCGATCACCTTGCCGTCGGCGAACTTCTTGGTGTCTTCGACCACGGCAACCTCGTCGCGGTCCTCCAGGCGCCGAATGACGCCGGTATCGCCGACCTGACCACCGGCTTCACCATAGAACGGCGTCTGGTTCGTGACGATCCAACCGCTTTCACCCGGCTCCAGCTTCTCCACCAGCGCCCCGTCGCGGATAACGGCCAAGACCTGGCCCTCGGCTTTCTCGGTCTCGTAGCCCAGGAAATCGGTCGCACCGGCGGCGTCCAGAACGTCGAACCACACGGCCTGATCGGCGGCTTCCCCCGATCCCGCCCAGGCGGCCCGAGCCTTGGCCTTCTGTTCGGCCATCGCAGCATCGAACCCTTCGGTGTCCACGGTCCGGCCCTTCTCACGCAGGGCGTCCTGCGTCAAATCCAGCGGAAAGCCATAGGTGTCATACAGTTTGAACGCAGCCTCGCCGGGCAAGGGCGCACCGTCGGGCAGGCCCGCCACTTCGTCATCCAGCAGCTTGAGGCCGCGGTCCAGCGTCTGCTTGAACCGGGTTTCCTCCAACAGCAGCGTTTCCTCGATCAGCGCCTGCGCCCGGCCCAGCTCTGAATATTGCGCGCCCATCAGTTGCACCAGCGTGGGCACCAACCGGTGCATGACCGGATCCTTGGCGCCTAGCAGATGCGCGTGACGCATGGCCCGGCGCATGATCCGGCGCAGCACATAGCCACGCCCGTCATTCGACGGCATCACACCATCCGCAATCAGGAACGAGGTCGACCGCAGGTGGTCGGCGATCACCCGGTGATGCACGTTCTGATCGCCGTAGGGGTCGACATTGGTCACATCCGCCGACGCCTCGATCAGAGTTTTGAACAGATCCGTATCATAGTTGTCGTGGCTGCCCTGCAGCAGCGCACCGATCCGTTCCAAACCCATGCCGGTATCGATCGACTGCATGTCCAGTTCACGCATCGAGCCGTCCTCGAACTGCTCGTTCTGCATGAAGACGATGTTCCAGATCTCGATGAATCGATCGCCGTCCTCCTCGGCCGACCCCGGAGGACCGCCCCAGATGTGATCGCCGTGATCATAGAAGATCTCGGTGCAGGGGCCGCAGGGGCCGGTGGGGCCCATCTGCCAGAAATTGTCGCTGGTGGCGATGCGGATGATCCTGTCCTCGGGAACGCCGACCTTTTTCCAGATTTCGAACGCTTCGTCGTCGGTATGATAGACCGTCGTCAGCAGCCGGTTCTTGTCGATCCCGAACTCGTTGGTGATCAACTCCCAGGCGAAGGGAATCGCCGCTTCCTTGAAGTAATCCCCAAACGAGAAGTTGCCCAGCATCTCGAAGAAAGTATGGTGGCGGGCCGTGTAACCGACATTGTCCAGATCGTTGTGCTTGCCGCCGGCACGCACGCATTTCTGCGCGGTGGTAGCGCGTTTGTAGTCGCGGGTCTCGAGGCCGGTGAACAGGTTCTTGAACTGCACCATGCCGGAGTTGACGAACATCAGGGTCGGGTCGTTGCGCGGCACCAGCGGGCTCGACGCAACCACCTCGTGCCCTTGTTTAGCAAAGTAGTTCAGAAAGGTTGAGCGGATATCGTTCAGCGTGGGCATTGGGCTCTCTCAGCGCGCAGTCATGATCTGTCGCGACGGTTTAGCCGCCCGCCCGCCGATAGTCCACAGGATTGCTGCACCGCAAACGAAACAGGGCGGCCCAAAGGACCACCCTGCCTGTCTTTGACCCGGTCGATCACGCTTCGAGGATGTCGTCCTCGTCCGCCCCGGGCGGCATGTCGAACTCCAGCCCGTGCGCGGCACGGATCTTGTCTTCGATCTCCAGCGCAATCCGGCTGTTCTCGCGCAAGTACTGCTTGGCGTTTTCCCGCCCCTGCCCGATCCGTTCGTCGCCATAGCTGAACCACGAGCCCGATTTCTCGACCACGCCGGCCTTGACGCCCAGGTCCAGCAATTCGCCCATCTTGCTGATGCCTTCGCCATACATGATGTCGAATTCCACCTGCTTGAACGGCGGCGCCACCTTGTTCTTGACCACTTTCACGCGGGTCTGGTTGCCGACCACCTCGTCGCGGTCCTTGATCGCGCCGATGCGGCGGATATCCAGGCGGACTGAGCTGTAGAATTTCAGGGCGTTGCCGCCGGTCGTCGTTTCCGGGCTGCCGAACATGACGCCAATCTTCATGCGGATCTGGTTGATGAAGATCACCATGCAGTTGCTGCGGGCGATCGAGCCGGTCAGCTTGCGCATTGCCTGGCTCATCAACCGGGCCTGCACGCCCACATTGCTGTCGCCCATGTCGCCTTCCAACTCGGATTTCGGCGTCAGCGCCGCCACCGAGTCCACCACGACCATGTTGACCGCCCCGGAACGCACCAGCGTATCGGTGATTTCCAGCGCCTGTTCACCCGTATCGGGCTGCGAGATCAGAAGCTCGTCCAGATCCACCCCTAGCTTGCGGGCGTATTGCGGGTCCAGCGCATGTTCCGCATCGACGAACGCACACACACCACCGCGTTTCTGCTGTTCTGCGATGCAATGCAGGGTCAGGGTCGTCTTGCCCGAGCTTTCCGGGCCGTAAATTTCGACGATCCGACCCATCGGCAAGCCGCCGATGCCCAGGGCGATGTCCAACCCCAGAGAGCCGGTCGAACTGGCCTCGATCTCCTGTCGGGCGCCGTCGCCCAGTTTCATGATCGACCCCTTGCCGAACTGCCGCTCGATCTGGGCCAGCGCGCTGTCGAGCGCCTTTTGCTTGTCCGCGTTTTTCTTGTCGCTCATCGTCAGAAGATCCGCCATTGTCCTGTCGCCTTCCCTTTTGTCACACCCGAAACCGGGCGGCAATCGCTGCTTTGTTCGCCTCTTGTTCCTTATGAGATCAAAAAGTGAACATTTCAACCAAAACTTTCAGGATTTACTTTCAACAAAAGATGTTAACGAGACGTTTACTTGAGGCTTGGGTCGCGGCATGATCGCGCAAAGCGCTGAAAAATAACGCTTTTTTCAGCAATTCGCGCTGCGAATCCGGCCGCATCATTGACCTTGCGGACAAGCCCGGCCAAACATTGTCCCATAAACAGGTTTAGCGTTGGGCAGTAGTTTCATGCTGATATTCTTCAAAGAACGACTGGCTTTGCTGTCCGTCCCCAAGACCGGCAGCACCGCGTATTTCAAATCGCTGCGTGATCGGGCCGATATCGTGGTGTCCGGCCCTCCCGATCTTAAACACGCGCCGGTGCGCCGGTTCGACCGGTTCTTTCAGAACATTTTCTTGAAGATGTACGATACCGAAATCGAGGTCATGGCCGTTGTCCGCGAGCCTCTGGATTGGCTGGGCAGTTGGTACAGGTACCGATCGCGGCCTGAATTGCAGGGTCACGAAAAGGCGACACATGAACTCAGCTTCGACGCCTTCGTTCAAGGCTACTTGCGCACACCGCGCCCAGCCTTTGCCGACGTGGGCAGCCAATCCGAATTTTTCAGAACGCGCAGCAATGGCCGCGGTGCGACCCATATTTTTCGCTATGACAACCAGCAAGCAATCCTCGAATTCCTGCAGGACCGTTTGAAAACCGAAATCAACCTGACCCAGGAAAACGTGTCGCCAAAACGCCAGATGGACATCGCGCCGGAGACCGAGCGACGGTTTCGCAAGATCCACGCGGCCGAGTTCGACCTGTACGGTCGGGCCAGATGACTCAGCTCAGATGCTGCTGCACCGATTCGGCCAGTTGCGTCAGCGAAAACGGCTTGGGCAGAAAACTTGCGTCGGGCATTTCCGGACCGGACTCACCAAAGGCGCCCTCGGTGTATCCCGACATGAACACCACCCGCACGTCCGGCCTGTCGATGCGCGCCTTGGAGACCCAGGTCGGGCCGTCCATACCCGGCATGACCACATCGGTCACAAAGACATCGACATGCAGATCCGGGTCTTCAAGGAGTTTCAGCGCTTCCTCGGCGGAACCGGCCTCGAGCACAGTATAGCCCTTCAGACGCAAGGCGCGGGTCGCAAAGGCCCTGACCGGTGCCTCGTCTTCGACCAGCAGAACCACGCCCTCGCCGGTATGGTTGGCGCCCTGTTCCTCGGCCTTGTGTTCCGGCGGCTTTTCGGTTTCGGCCGTACTGCACACCGGCAGCAGTACGTTGAATTCAGAGCCGCGGCCTTCGACGCTGTCCACGAAGATGAACCCGCCGGTCTGCTTGACGATCCCGTAAACCGTTGACAACCCCAGCCCGGTGCCTTCGCCGGTGCGCTTCGTGGTGAAGAACGGCTCGAACACCTTGTCCAGCTTGTCCCCCGGTATACCGATTCCGCTGTCGATGACCTTGACCGAAACATATTCGCCGGGCGCGACGGTTGCCCGGTCACGTCTGAATTCTTCGGTCAACACGACGACTTCGGTCTCGATGCGGATATCGCCCCCCTCTGGCATGGCGTCACGCGCGTTGACTACGAGGTTCATCAACACCTGTTCCAACTGACGCTTGTCCGCCCGCACGGGCTTCAACACCGGGTCGTGGCTGAGGACCAGCCGGATCTTCTCGCCCACCAGTCGGTTCAAAAGGTGGATCAGGTCGGAAATGGTGTCGCGCAGGTCCAGGACTTCGGGCCGCAACGTCTGTTTGCGGGAAAACGCCAGCAACTGCCCCACAAGGGCGGCCGCGCGGTTGGCGTTCTGGTTGATTTGCACCAGGTCCGCATAGTCAGGATCACTCGCCTCGTGCCGCAGCAGCAGCAGATCGCAGTGACCTGAAATTGCGGTCAGCAGGTTGTTGAAGTCATGCGCGACGCCGCCGGCCAACTGCCCGACGGCCTGCATCTTCTGGCCCTGAACGAACTGTGCTTCCAGCGTCTTCAATTCCGTCGCATCATGCAGTACGGCCAGCAGACCGACCTCACCATCATTAACGACCCGGGACAGGGTGACCTGAACATAGATGTCCTTGTCCTTCCGACTCAGCCGCAGAAACTCGGAACATGGGGGGGCCTCGCGCTGAGCCACATCCGTCAACAATGCGGATACCGGGCGGTTCAATCCCTGCATGATCTCACCGATGTTGGTCTGGCCGACAGGAAAGTCACCCAACAGTTTCGCAGCAAGGTGATTGGCCTCGATGACATCTCCGGTCAGCGACAACCGCAACAACGGCACAGGCAAGTCGTCCACCGCCGGCGCCCATTGGGCCGGTTTGGTGTCGTCGATCTCGATCAACGCCAGGTCTCGGCCCGAGTTCGTCCGCTTAAGTTCGGTGACACAGATACGGCTCACTGCATCGTTTCCTTCGATGCGAACCATGCCAGCGCCCTTCGAAGTCCTTGCTGAAAGAACCTTCTGCAGCGCGTCGGGGACCCGGCTCAGCAGTTCTTGCGCAGGCGGATTTGCCGCAAGTACACTGTCCTTGTGCCCCAAAGTGACCACCGGAACCGACACTTGCGCCCATTGCTGGCGTCCCGATACCTTGATTCGCCACAAAAACAGGCCGTTGCCGAGATCAACGGTCAGGACCGGAATGCTGGCGCCCTTGCTCACGATGTCTTCGGCCGCCCGGCCATGGGCCACGGCCCGAGAATGCATGCGCAGCAAAATGGGCGACGGGTTGGCAAAGACGGACCGCAGACACCGATCCAGCCGGACGCCAGGACCGGCGTTGAACCGGCTTCGGGCCGCTGAATTGGCGATGACAATGGTCCCGTCGGAATCGGAGATAAAGCCAGGCGCGGGTTCCTTTTCCAGAAAGGCAGCCAGTATCGCCCTGACCTTGCTGTTCGCGCGTTCCTCAAGCAAGCCACGAAGCGACACGAAGAAAAATACCGCCAGAAAGGACCCGCCGACCGCCAGAATGCCGGGCGTCCATTCATCAGGGATTGTCGACAGCATCGGCAGCATGCATACGCCCACGGCCGCCCCCAGCAAAGACAGCATCCGCGACCAACTGGGCAATGATCTGTCGTTCAGCCTGGGTACCGCCCCAACCGTCTGAGTCATAAAATAGCCTGTTTCAATTCGCCCCGTGTGCAGTCGGGCACACGGATGGTAAATATGACGTTAACGCAAGCCTCGGCGCTAACTTCTACCTTGAGTTGTTTTCAGCCCGTGGCTATCTCGTCAAGTGAGCAGTGAAGAACCCATCGGTTCCGTGTACAACCTGCCACAATTTTCGGAACCCGCACGTCCAGTCTGGGTGTTCCGCCAGAAACCGGTCGACGCGCCGGTCATTCTCGACATCCAGCAGCGAACAGGTGGCATAGGCCAGCACACCCTGTCCGGTGACCAACGGCGCCACCTGGTCAAGAATGCCGTCCTGAATGCCGGACAGCTCGGTCAGCCGGTCCGGTGTCAAGGCCCATTTGCCGGCGGGCGCGCGGCGCCAGGACCCGCTGCCCGAACAGGGCGCGTCCACCAGCACCAGGTCGAAAGGCCCGTGTCGTGCGACCTCATGCGATGCCAGTGGTGTCACGCTTACCCCGGCCCTGCCCGCCCGCACCGGCAAATCCCGCATCCGGGCCGGGTTTGCGTCATGGGCAAACACCTGAACCCCCGTGTAGGCAGCCATCGCCAGGGCCTTGCCGCCGCCGCCTGCACAGAAATCCAGAACCCGCATGCCGGGCTTTGGGTCCAACTCGGCAACCACCGCCTGGCTGGCCGCGTCCTGAAGTTCGACTAGCCCGCGCGCATAGGCCTGGCCGTTCGATACACGACGCGCACCCGAGACGACTTCGAGCGCGGTTGCGCAGGCTGGATGCGGGACCACCTCGACACCATCGGACAGCAGCGTCGAGACGGCGGTTTCCACATCTGCCCGGGCAAGATTCACCCTCAGATGGACCGGCGCCCGCCGCTGCAAGGCGACGGCGGTGGGGCGCGCCAGATCACCGAGGGACCGCTCGAAGATCGGCCACAGCCATTCGGGGATATCATGTTCCTCGGCCACGGTGGCAAAGGCGCGTCCGACCTCGTTGTCCTGCACCGGCGCCGGTGCGTGCCGATCCCCAGAGAAAAAATCGTCCAGCTCTTCGCCCGCGGCGCGCAGCGCACCCAGCATCAACCCACGCCCGGTCATCGCTCCGCCGCGCGCCGCGTAGGACCGCATGCACCGGACTGCATCGAACACGTGGTCGCGGATGGCCGCGCGATCCTTGGACCCGGCGAAGCGGCTGCGCCGCGCCCAGCCGGTCAAAGCCTTTTCGACGGGCGCACCCGATAGGATGTCGTCAAGGATTTCGATGGCGGCCTGAACCCGCGCGGCTGGTGTCATCTGCTGATCCGTTCGGGCAACCCGTTGGCGCCTTTACATGATGCGGTAGTTGGGGCTTTCGCGGGTGATCTGCACGTCATGCACATGGCTTTCCTTCAGGCCCGCGCCGGTGATCTTTACGAACTGACAGTTGCGCCGCATCTCTTCGATCGTGGCACATCCGGTATAGCCCATGGCCGCACGCAGGCCGCCGACCAGCTGGTGCACGACGGCGCTGGCCGAGCCTTTGTAGGGCACCTGCCCCTCGATCCCTTCGGGCACCAGCTTGTCATTCGCGGCGTCCTTTTGGAAATAGCGATCAGCCGAGCCGCGCGCCATCGCGCCCAGGCTGCCCATGCCGCGATAGGACTTGAACGAACGGCCCTGATACAGGATCACTTCGCCCGGGCTTTCGTCGGTGCCCGCGATCATCGAGCCAACCATGGCGCAGGACGCCCCCGCCGCGATGGCCTTGGCGAAATCGCCCGAGAACTTGATACCACCATCGGCGATGACCGGAACGTCTCCGGCGGCCGCTGCGCAATCCATGATCGCGGTCAGTTGCGGCACGCCGACACCGGCGACCATGCGCGTGGTGCAGATCGAGCCTGGCCCGATCCCGACCTTTACCGCATCGGCACCGGCGTCGATCAGCGCCTTGGTCGCGTCTGCGGTGGCGACGTTGCCTGCGATGATCTGCACTTCGTTCGACAGGGCCTTGATCCGCTTCACCGCGTCCAGCACCCCTTGGGAATGGCCGTGCGCAGTATCGACCACGATGATGTCGACGCCCGCATCCACCAACCGCTCGGACCGTTCGAAACCGGCATCTCCAACCGACGTGGCCGCCGCGACGCGCAGCCGGCCCAGATCGTCTTTGCAGGCCGTTGGATTCAGCACCGCTTGCTCGGTATCCTTCAGCGTCAGCAGTCCGGTCAGCTTGCCGTTGGCGTCCACAACCAGCAGCTTTTCGATCCGGCGGGCCTTCATCAGGCTGATGGCTTCTTCCCGGTCGGCCGGTTCTTGCAGCATGGCCAGGTTGTCCGAGGTCATCATCGCGCGGATTGGCTGGTCGTCCGAGGTGGCAAAGCGCATGTCGCGATTGGTTACGATGCCGACGACGCGGCCTTCGTCATCCACCACCGGGAACCCGGTGAAGTTGTAGCGCTCGACCAAGGCCTTGGCATCGGCCAGCGTCTGATTGGCGCGCAGGGTGACGGGATTGTAGACAATGCCGGATTCGAAACGCTTGACCCGGCGCACCTCGCGGGCCTGTTCTTCGACCGTCAAGTTTTTGTGGATCACCCCGATGCCGCCGGCCTGTGCCATCGCGATGGCCATGCGCGCCTCGGTCACAGTGTCCATGGCCGAGCTGAGCAGCGGTATGTTCATGGTGATCGCGCGCGTCACGCGCGTGGACGTGTCTGCCGTTGCCGGCAGCACCGACGAGGCCGCCGGAACCAAAAGAACGTCATCAAAGGTGAGTGCCTCACGAATCTGCATCTGCTAACCCCATGCAAAACCCCGTTTGGCGGTGACCCTATTGCATGGTTTCGACAAAAGGAAAAGCCCCTGCCCCAACTTGTTCGCCCACAAACCGCCGCGATGGCGCGGAAAACGACGCAAGCCGTGCAAAACCTGCCGCGGATTGGCCTTTCCCTTTGCCTCGAAACCCATATCTTGCCGCCATACGCGCGAACACCAAAAAGGCATCCGTCATGACCACCGATCCCCTTGTCGTCTTTACCCCATCGGGCAAACGCGGACATTTTCCCGTGGGTACTCCGATCCTGACGGCGGCCCGGCAGCTGGGAGTCGACCTGGATTCGGTCTGCGGTGGGCGTGGGATCTGCTCGAAATGCCAGATCACGCCCAGCTATGGCGAGTTTCCAAAACATGGCGTCACGGTCCGCGAAGACGCGCTGAGCGAATGGAACGCGGTCGAGCAGCGCTATGACGACAAGCGCGGTCTGAAACCGGGCCGGCGTTTGGGCTGTCAGGCCACCGTTCAGGGTGACGTGGTGATCGACGTTCCACCCGAAAGCCAGGTTCACCGCCAGGTGGTGCGCAAGGCCGCCGCCGCGCGGGCCATCACCATGGACCCGGCCACGCGCCTTTATTTCGTGGTGGTCGAGGAACCGGACATGCACTCGCCCACCGGCGATTTGGAACGGCTGGAGCGTGCCCTGCGCGAGCAGTGGCAGATCGACGCCGTCACCGCCGACCTGTCGCTTCTGTCCAAACTGCAGCCGACCCTGCGCAAGGGCAAGTGGGAGGTTACGGTTGCCTTGCACGAGGGGCACAAGGACAGCGTGGCGCGCATCGTCGAAATCTGGCCCGGCCTGCACGAAAACGGGCTGTACGGGCTGGCCATCGACCTCGGCTCGACCACCATCGCCGCGCATCTGACCGATCTGGAAACCGGCGAGGTCAAGGCCTCCTCCGGCCTGATGAACCCGCAAATCCGGTTCGGCGAGGACCTCATGAGCCGGGTCTCTTATGCCATGATGAACCCTGGCGGTGATCAGGAAATGACCCGGGCCGTGCGCGAGGCGATCAACGATCTGGTCACCTCGATCGCCGACGAGGCCGGGATCGACCCGGCCCTGATCGTGGAAACGGTATTCGTCTGCAACCCGGTCATGCACCACCTGCTGCTGGGTCTGGACCCAGTCGAGCTGGGCCAGGCGCCCTTCGCGCTGGCCACATCCGAAAGCGTCTCGCTGCCCGCGCGCGAGATGGATCTGACCACGATGAACCCGCGCGCGCAGGTCTACATCCTGCCCTGCATCGCGGGCCATGTTGGTGCCGACTGCGCCGCCGTAGCGCTGAGCGAAGAGCCGGGCAAGTCGCAGGACCTGGTGTTGATCGTGGACGTCGGCACCAATGCCGAGATCCTGCTAGGCAACACGACCCGCGTGCTGGCATGTTCCTCGCCCACCGGACCGGCGTTCGAGGGCGCGCAGATCAGTTCGGGCCAGCGCGCCGCGCCCGGCGCGATCGAGCGCATTCAGATCGACCCGGTGACCAAGGAACCCCGGTTCCGCGTGATCGGCTCGGACAAGTGGTCGGACGAAGACGGGTTCGAGACGGACATCGCCACCACCGGCATCACCGGCATCTGCGGGTCGGGCATCATCGAGGCGGTGGCCGAAATGCGCTTGGCCGGCCTGCTGGACGAGAGCGGCCTGATCGGCTCGGCCGAACAGACCGGCTCCAGCCGCTGCATCCCCGAGGGCCGCACTCATTCCTATCTGATTCATGATGCCAGCGCCGAAGGTGGCCCACGCATCACCGTGACCCAAGGCGACATCCGCGCGATCCAGCTGGCGAAATCCGCGCTCTATGCCGGGGCGCGGCTGCTGATGGACGAGATGGGCGTGGACAAGGTGGATCGCGTGGTGCTGGCCGGGGCGTTCGGCGCCCATATCTCGACCAAACATGCGATGGTTCTAGGCATGATCCCCGACGCGCCGCTGGACAAGGTCTCGAGCGCGGGCAACGCCGCCGGTACCGGCGCGCGCATCGCGCTGTGCAACATCGCCGCCCGGGCCGAGATCGAGCGCTTGGTGCGCGAGATCACCAAGGTCGAAACCGCGATCGAGCCGAAATTCCAAGAGCATTTCGTCGCCGCCAACGCGATCCCGCACAAGACCGACCCCTTTCCGGAACTGTCAAGGGTCGTCAGCCTGCCCGCCCCATCCTTCAACACCGGGGGCGATGCGGAAAAAACTGGCCGCCGTCGCCGCAGAAAGGCATAGTCGAGCGAAACGCGGAGGGCGTCCTTGCAACTGGCGAATGAAGACCAAGCTGAATACTGGGGAAACTCGGCGTCAGGCACCAAGTGGTTGACCTTCGAGGACAAACTGGACCATATGCTGGCCCCGGTTCTGGACCTGGTTCTGGAGCGCGCCGAACTGACGTCCGGCCTGCGGGTGCTGGACATAGGCTGTGGCACCGGTGCCAGCACGGTCGCTGCGGCGCGCGCAGTCGGACCCGAGGGGCACGTTCTGGGTGCCGATATCTCGGGCCCGTTTCTTGACCGAGCCGCACTGCGTGCCGACGCGGCCGGCCTGCCCAACACCGCGTTTCAACTGGCCGATGCCCAAGTCGCACCGTTTGAGCCGGAATCCCGCGACGTGGCTATTTCGCGTTTTGGGGTGATGTTCTTCGACGATCCTGTCGCCGCTTTTGCCAATATCGCAATGGCACTGTTTCCGGGCGGACGGATGATCTTTGCCGCCTGGGGGCCGCTGTCAGACAACCCGTGGTTTCGGGTGCCGCATGTGGCCGCCACGGCGCATCTGGGCCACCCACCCAAATACGGACGCCACGCGCCCGGCCCGCTGGCCTTTCAGGACATCGACCGCGTCACCCGCCTGATGACCCAGGCCGGGCTGCGCGATGTTTCCGGCGAACCTGTGACCCTGCGCCTGCCCGGCCTGAACAGCGTCGAGGAAACGGCCAGCCTGTGTACCCGCGTGGGGCCTGCCGCGCGAGTCATCGCGCATTTCGACGGGTCCGAGGACGACGCCCGCATCATCCAGCGCGCCGTTCAAAGCGAATTTGAACGCTTCGTCGTCGATGGTAATCCCGGGCTGCCCGCGGTCATCAACCTGTTTCAGGCCCGCCGCGCCGCCTAAGGCGGCCCCTGGCCGTTGCACCCATTGCGGCCAATGCCGCATCCTGGGGCGACCTTTTCCGACCAAGGTCCGTGGCAAATGGCGATCGGCCGGGCAATAGTGGGGGCAGCATGAAACTACCAAAGCCCGATCTCAGTTCCGGAAACTGGTCCCTGTCCCGCGCCTATCTTGCGGCCAGCGTCGTGGTTATGGGGACCGGCGCTATCGTAATCGGCGGCTGGGTCACGGGCCGGATCGAAGATGCGGTCGTACAGAACTCTGCCAATTCCGCAGCCCTCTACATGGAAAGCATCCTGTCGCCGCTCAGCCAGGAACTAGCCCACGGCGACAGCCTTTCGGACCCGGCAGCGCGGGCCGTGTCCGAGCTGTTCGATCAGCAATCGATGCAAGAGCGGATCGTCTCGTACAAGATCTGGAAAAAGGACGGGCTGATCGCCCATGCGTCAGACCCCGACATCATCGGACGCACGTTTCCCCCCACCGACGATCTGAAACGCGCCTGGTCGGGGCAGATCTCGGGTTCGTTCGAGAAACTAGACCGCGCCGAGAACCAAGCCGAGGCCGCGATGGGCATTCCGCTGCTGGAAGTCTACAGCCCCATACGCGAGATCTGGTCCGGCGAGATCATCGCCGTCGGCGAATTCTACCAGCGCGCGGATCAGTTGCAGACCGACCTGATGCAGGCCAGACGCACCAGTTGGTTCGTGGTGGCCACGACTTTCGGGCTGAGCACGCTGATCCTGTACCTGATCGTAGCGGTCGGCGACCGGACGATCCGCACCCAGTCCGACCTGCTGAAGGCCCGTCTGGCCGACAGCCAGAAGATGTCGCAACAGAACGCCGACCTGCGTGCGCGGGTGATCGAGGCATCGGACCGGTCAACCGCCCAAACCGACCGCTTTCTGCGCAAACTCGGTGCCGAGCTGCATGACGGCCCGGCCCAGTATCTGGCGTTGGCAGCGCTGCGGTTGGATTCGGCCTTTCCCCAAGACGGGTCCGGCAACAAGGTCGCCCACGAGGTTCACCAATCGATTCAACGCGCGCTGACCGAGATCCGCGCCCTGTCCCGCGGGCTGGCGGCCCCCGACATAGAGACGCTGGACCTTGAGGACGTGATCGTGCGCGCCGCCAGCGACCGGTCGGTTCCCGACGCGCCCGCCCCCGAGTTGTCGATCAGCGGCGACGTGATGCCCGCGTTGTCCTACGCCGAAAAGCTGTGCGTTTTCCGTTTCGTGCAGGAAGCCCTGTCGAATGCCGCCCGTCACGCAAAAGGGGCGAAATGCACCGTTACCTGCACTTCAAGCCCCGACGAGCTGTCGGTGGCGGTCGCCGATGATGGTCCGGGGTTCGATCCGTCAGATGCCATCAAGCTGGGTACCGAGGGCGGTCAGGGCCTGATGGGGCTGCGCGACCGGGTGGAAAGCATCGGAGGGCGTTTCGAGCTCAAAACCGCCCCCGGTGCGGGAACAACGATCAAAATGACTCTGTTTCACAGGCAAGCGAGGCCGAGATGACCACGACAATCGTATTGGCGGACGATCACCCGATTTTTCGGGACGGATTGCGCCGGACATTGGAAGATTCGGGTGAATTCAAGGTGCTGGCGGCCGGCGAGAGCGCCAATGAGGCCGTGCAACTGACCCGAGACCACAAGCCCGACCTCGTCATCCTGGACCTGTCCATGCCGGGCGGCGGAATCGCCGCCACGCGGCAGATCGCGGCCATGGAGGATCCACCGCGCATTGCCATTTTGACCGTCTCCGAGGACAGCAACGACGTCGCCGACGCGCTGGAGGCCGGGGCGACGGGTTACATCCTAAAGGGCGTCACGGCCAGCGCCTTGACCGGATCGCTGCGCAGCATCGCCGCCGGCGAAGGGGTCGTGTCCCCCGGGCTGGCCGCGCGGGTCCTGTTCTCGATCGGAAAGAGCAAGACCAAGGTCGCCGAACCTGACGGGCTGAGCGACCTGACGCATCGCGAAGAGGAAATCTTGCGTCGCGTGGCCAAAGGGCTGAGCAATCGCGAAATCGCCGAAGAGCTGACGCTTCAAGAAAAGACCGTAAAGCATTATATGACAAGCATTCTGTCCAAGCTGCATGCCCGAAATCGGGTCGAGGCGGCACTGATCGCCCACGACGCCTGGAAAACCTGACGCCCAACTGAAAACGACCCCAGAAATTCCGGAGGCCGTAATTGGTTTGCTCGACGGCTTGCTCAGTTCGTGATCGCGTTCAACCGCTGCATATCGGCCGAGGTTGCCGGGCGTTCGACCACTGTCCGGTTGTATGGATCCTTCAACTCGTACCGGCCGGCCTCGATTTCCTCTTTCCAGCCATTGGTATAGCGCACCTCGATATTGCTGCCCTGGCGTTCCACCTTGGCTGGCCGGCCACCGGCACTGTTGCCACCAGACGGCACGCTGTTGATGGTCACGCTGTCGGCCAGCGAACGCAGTCGGGTCAAGTCAGAGCCGGTCGCCGGTCGCTCCTCAACCGTACGGTTCTGCGCGTTCTTGCGTTCATAGCGCCCGTTCTCGATTTCTTCCTTGGTGCCGTCTGAATAGCGAATCTCGACGCCGCTGGCGCTGGTTTCAATCTTGGTCACGCGCACCGGGCCATT
Source organism: Ruegeria sp. BHSC043 (assembly GCF_059612985.1). Taxonomy (NCBI): domain Bacteria; kingdom Pseudomonadati; phylum Pseudomonadota; class Alphaproteobacteria; order Rhodobacterales; family Roseobacteraceae; genus Ruegeria; species Ruegeria sp. BHSC043. Next base: position 115,403 of record NZ_JBXWRS010000006.1, read on the forward strand.
GCCCGATCCCGACGCGGCAGCGGATCCGCCGCGCTTGCTTTTGCCGCTGCGGGACTTGTCGTCGTCGTCATCATCGTCGTCGTCCCGGTCATCATCGCGGTCATCATCCCGATCGTCGTCTCGGTCATCGTCGCGGTCATCATCCCGATCGTCGTCTCGGTCATCGTCGCGGTCATCATCCCGATCGTCGTCCCGGTCATCGTCGCGGTCGTCGTCACCATCCTTGCCTTTGCCGCTTTTTGCAAAAGCATAGGAGGGATCCACATGGAAACCGGAGTCAAAGTCAAAACTCAGCGAATAGGGGCTGGCGGCGAAGGCTGACGCCAGGGCTGCGGTGCTCAACAACCTTGCGATTTTCGTTTTCACGCTCATCTCGATATCCTTTCCTGTCAAAACGCCCTTCCTGACGCTATTGGGAAAAGGCTAACAGGCTGGGGACACGGCAACATCGGCCCATGGTCGGGCGAATTTTCGGCCCTTGGGACCCTGCCCCACAGGTCTTTCATCCGATCAGGATGCAAACGTACCGGCCTGACGCCGAGACAACGCGATTTCGATGTCAATCAATCGCGCGATTGGGGGATGGCCTTGAGATAGCTGGCAATGGCCAGACGATCTGCGTCGCTCAGCTTCGCGGTATTCAGCACCACCTCGGCCATCTCGCCCCCGGCGCTGTCATAGTCCGGCGTGAACCCGGACCTCAGATACTCGGCAATATCCGCTTCGGACCAGTCCAGCTGATCGGGGGCCAGCCCCGGGATGCGCCCCTTTCCGCTGGGATTCGGGGCGCCCTGCAGCCATTTCGACAGGATCAACCCGCCCAGGGCATTGCGCGGGGTATGACATTCTCCGCAATGGCCCAGAGCCTCGACAAGGTAGCGGCCGCGCTGCTGCTGGCCGGACAGATCTCCGTCCATGATCCAGCCAGACCGCAGAAACAGCAGCTTCCACCCTCCCAAGGCCAGCCGCAGATTGAACGGAAAACCTACCTCGTGGGGTGCATTGGGCGTGGCGTCGGCTGGAAGGCTCATCAGGAAGGCATGCAACGAGACGACATCCTGCGGCGCCATCCTGACGTAGGACGCATAGGGGAAGGCTGGGTAATAATGCTGTCGGTCCGGGCTGCTGCCATGCCATAGCGCGCTTGCCAGATCGACGGGCGTCCAATCGCCGATCCCGTGAACCGGATCACTGGATATGTTGGGCGCGACGAAGGTACCGAACGGCGTCGAAAACCTGCGCCCACCGGACAAAACCAGGCGGGTATCGCCCTCGGCCCCGGGTGCCGAATGGCAGGCCGCGCAGCCGGCGGCATGAAACGCCTGTTCACCCTGCGCAATGTCGGGAGCCAGACCGCTCAACCTCGCCGGATCAGCCAAACGCGGGCGGGTCACGAAAAGTCCCGCGCCCACGATCACGGCCGCGAAGGCAGCGGCCGTGAATCCCCATTTTCGCATTCCACCCTTACTCCTTGGGGGCGCGATAGGCCTTGTGGCACGCCGAACACGCCCCACCCAGAGGCCCCATCGCGGCCTTCAGGGCATCAAGATCCTGCCCGGCGGCCGACTGCATGGCAACAGCGGCTTCGGCCAGGGCCTGCCCCTTGGCGCTGACATCAGGGAAATTCTGCCAGATCGCCGGCAAAGCACGCGAAGACGGATCGCCCGCATTGTCGGTTCCGGCCGGCCACATCGCCGACTGATCGACTTGGGTCAGCGTGGCCAGATTGTTCGCCGCAGCCGCCGCGACCTTGGCATCGTATTCGGCCTCGCCCTTGGCCATGGCGCCCAACTGACCGATGTTGAACGCATAAAGCGACATCAGAGACTGCCGCGCCTTAACTGCGGGGTTCTTCGCCTCTTGCGCCATGCTGGTACCTACGATCGCAACCGACAGAAGACCGGCCGCCGCAAAAGAAAGATATTTGGTCATAATTCTGCTCCCTTGTTGAACACACAAAGACTAGCTTGAATAATTTTTCTTGTAATTGTTTGATATTTTGCTGAGCCTGTTCATTTATGAACAAGACAAATTGGGATGACATCCGCTTCGTGCTGGCCGTCCGTCGCCATGGTTCATTGAACGCTGCCGCGACGGCCCTGAACGTTACGCATGCCACGGTCCTGCGCCGGGTCGCTGCGTTCGAGCAGCGCCACGGTTGCCATCTGTTCGGCAAAGCCACGTCCGGCTATGTACCCCGCCCCGAGGCACAGCAGATCTTCGCCGCAATGGAGGATGTCGAAAACGCGGTTCTGGCGCTGGATCGTACGATTGCAGGGGCCGACCGGTCCCCGGTCGGAAAAGTGCGGATCGCTTCGACGGACAGCCTGTGCCAGATCGTGCTGCCATGTATCTTGCGCCGAATCTCGGAACGGTTTCCGGGGCTTGAATTCACTTTGCTCAGCAACAATACGCATCACGACCTGACCCGCCTGACGGCGGACATTGTGGTGCGCCCGTCCCCCGGATTGGATGGCGGCCTGACCGGCCAGATGGCCGGTACACTGCGCTTTGCCGTCTATCACGATGGCACGCCCAGCCAGAAATGGCTGGCCCTGCAAGGCGCGCTGGGCAAGTCGAAGCCCGCGCAGTGGATGGCGGACAACATCGCGCCCGCGGCCATCATCAGCGGTGCCGACAGCTTCTTGGTCCTGCGGCAGATGGCTGCCGAAGGAGCGGGCAGGACGTTCCTGCCGACCTTCGTCGGAGACGCTGACCCCAGACTAAAGCGCGACCCCGAAGTGCCCCCCGGGATGGCCGTGCCCCTTTGGGTCGCCATGCTGGAAGAGATTGCCCACACTCCTAGGTTCGCGCTGGTGCGTGACCAACTGCTGGCACGGCTTAGACCGCTGTTTGCAGCAGAGCACGCCTGACGCTCAAACGAGCGCAACACATTGCCAAAGCGGGAAAAATCTGGAGCGAGTAGCGCGCACCATGTTGCTGTTGCAACGTGTCGCAAATTGTCCGATCCGGCCAATGTAGGTTGCAAAACGCGACCGACGCTTGTAGCACGGTGTTGCAGAGTGTCGCAAACAAACGCACCCCAAGAGGGGGGGCTAAAGGGGGGGCCGGATGGCAGGCAGTCTATCAGCAGTAAAAATCAAAAACGCCAAGCCGGGTGACAAGCTCTTGGATGGCGACGGGCTATTCTTCATCAAATCGGACTCGGGCGGGAAATGGATCTACCGCTATCGGTTCCAGGGCAAGCGCAGGGAAATGGGCCTTGGCTCGTTCCCGGCAATCTCCTTGGCCGAGGCCCGGAAAGAACGGCTGAAATGGGAATAGTCCGCGACCGATTCTGAAGAACTCCAGGTCCAGTCTGGTGAAGGTCGAGGATCTGGAAAACCTGATCGAAGGAAGAGCGGCCTAATACTGCAAGGTGGGGGGGCCAATGGGGGGGCTGCAAAAGCGGCCCCTCTTTTTTGTTTTTGTTTTACAGTGTGTTGAGGGGATTTTATGGAGCGGGTAGCGGGAATCGAACCCGCGCGTTCAGCTTGGGAAGCTGACAGGCTACCATTACATCATACCCGCCGCAGGAGCTGAAATAGCACCGGATGCGCACCGGGATCAAGCGGCGATCTGCTGGAAAGACGCGTTATTGCCACAGAAAAAGGCCGGGCTGAACACCCGGCCCCGGAACAGCGTCAAACCCACATCAGGCCCGGCGGCGGCGGCCGCCACCCCGACGGCCACGCGCGCCCTCGCTTTCGGCGCCTGCGGCATCGGCCGGCTTGTTGAACTTGATCCATTCGCCGCCATGCGGGTCGTTGTTGGTCAGCAGGTTGGCGGCGCGGATGGCCTCCATTTCCTTGCCGGCGCGCGGCTTGGTCGAGCCCAGACCGAACATCTGAACGAAGGTTTCGTCGTCCATGCCCTCGGGCAGGATGATGCCCGCCGCCGCAACCTCGGCCCTTTTCTCAGCAATCTTCTTCTGCGTCACCGGCAGCGCCACCGGGTTCATGATGGCCGAGGTCATGCCCGCGCCCATCGCCATCGGCAGGAAGGCGTTGTTGATGCCGTGACGGTTCGGCAGACCGAACGAGATGTTGGACGCGCCGCAGGTGGTGTTCACGCCCAGCTCTTCGCGCAGGCGGCGCACCAGGGCAAAGACCTGAAGCCCCGCAGTTGCCATCGCACCGATCGGCATCACCAGCGGGTCCACAACGATGTCGTGGGCCGGAATGCCATAGTCGGCGGCGCGCTGGACGATCTTCTTGGCAACCTCAAAGCGCACGTCGGGATCTTCGGAAATGCCCGTATCGTCGTTCGAGATCGCAACGACCGGCACGTTGTATTTCTTGACCAGCGGCAGCACAAGTTCCAGGCGATCCTCCTCGCCGGTGACCGAGTTCAGCAACGGGCGGCCTTCGGCAGCCTCGAGCCCGGCCTCCAACGCGCCCGGAACCGAACTGTCGATGCACAGCGGCACATCGACCAGACCCTGCACCAGTTCGACGATCTGTTTCATCAGCGGCGGTTCGGTCTCGTTCGGGTTGGGGTTCGAGTTGTAAACCACGCCCGCGTTGATATCGAGCACGGTCGCCCCGGCCGCCACCTGCGCCAGCGCGTCCTGCTCAACGGTCGAGAAATCGCCCGCTTCCAGCTCGGCTGCCAGCTTCTTGCGGCCGGTGGGATTGATCCGCTCGCCGATCACGCAGAACGGCTGATCGAAGCCGATGATCGCGGTTTTGGTCTTTGATTCTACGACTGTACGGGTCATGTCCGGTCCTTAAGCGTTTACAGGCTTCGCCGAGGCGCCGCCGTTTTCGATGGCCCAGTTGGCATTGGTCTTGATGCCGCCAAGCGGGAAGAAGTGCACGTTGGTGATGTTGAAGTCGGGGTTGGCCGCCTTGTGTTCGGCCAGCGCGGTGATCACGTCGGTCGGCTCGTAGGGCAGCAGCAGCTTGGACACGTCCATGGCGCGCTTCTGCAGCACCTTCAGCGACGGGCCCACGCCGCAGGCGATCGCGAATTTGATCAGCGTCTGCAGCTTGGCCGGACCGGCGATGCCGATGTGGATCGGCAGGTCGATCCCGGCCGCCTTCAGGCCGTCGGCCCATGCGATGATCGGCTTGGCGTCAAAGGCAAACTGGGTGGCCAGCGCCATTTCGGCGTCTGTGGTTTCGCTGAATTTCTGCTTCCAGCGCAACGCCTCGTCCACGTTTTTGGTCGAGCCGTCCGGGTCGATATCCTTGTTGCCCTCGGGGTGACCTGCGACGTGCAGACGCTTGAAGCCCGCCTTGTCGAACAGTCCCGTCTCAAGCAACTGCATCGAGCTGTCGAACTCGCCATGCGGCTTGTCCACGCCCCCGGCCAGCAGCAACGCCTGATCGACGCCCGCCTCGCCCTGATACATGGCGATCCAGTTCTCCAGCGTCGCCGCGTCCTTGATGATGCGGGCCGGGAAATGCGGCATGACCGGATAGCCCTCGGCCGTGATCCGCTTGGCGGTCTTGACCATGTCCTCGATCGGCGTGCCCTCGATATGGGCGATGTAGACGCGCGTGCCTTCGGGCAGCAGATCGCGAAAATCTTCGACCTTCTCGGCGGTGCGCGGCATCACCTCGATCGAATACCCTTTCACAAAGGCTTCGACGGCAGGGTTCACCGGGGCCTTTTCGGCCGCATCACGTTTTTTGAAGTTCAGCAAAGCCATCGCGGCCTCCCATAAAGATCTGGGGCTCATGCCCAACCGTCATTTCCGATCAGGGCCTTGAGGCGATCCTGATCGTATTCCGTTTCCAGGCGCAGCGCCTGGGCCTCGGCGATCTCGGCCGGGTCGCCCTCAACCTCGAACGGCTCGGCCTTGCGCCACTCGGCCAGGTAGGCGTCGCTGTCCTTGGCGTTCACCTTCATGGCGGCGCGGTCGATGGCCTGTTCGAACCGTTCCGACAATTGCCGCTTGGCCCCGCGCCGGCCCTTGCCGACGATGACCTGAGCGGGAATGTCGCGCCAGTATACGATGGTGACGTCAGGCATTGATCGTGATTCCTCCTAACCAGATGGTCCGGTTCTAAACGGCAATGTGGGGCCGGGTCGGTCGGATTTCGACACACGGCGCTGTTCCAGCGACCTTTTCGCCCCCTTGGGATACAGCGCCTCGGGTCGTCTCTCCAGTGCCGATGGGCATCAAAATCCTCATGACCTTAATGAGCATCTTGCACGTCGGACGCCCGCAACCTAATGTCGGGGTAACTCGTAAATCGGAGGGCGTGACGATGGCGCCCAAGCGTCCCAAAGGTGCGGGCGCGTTCCCGAAAGTGGTCGAAAGCCCCGCGCCGGCAAGACCCGATCCAGATGCGCTGTATGCGGCGCTGGATCTGGGAACAAATAGCTGCCGCATGTTGATCGCCCAGCCCAAGGGCAGCGGGTTCCATGTGGTGGACAGCTTCTCGAAGTCCGTGCAACTGGGCTCGGGGCTTGAACGGACCGGACGTCTGTCGCGGTCCTCTATGGCGCGCACCATTCAAGCCTTGCGCATCTGCCAGCAGAAGCTGAAGCGCAACAAGGTCAAGCGCATGCGGCTGGTGGCGACCGAAGCCTGCCGTCGCGCCCGAAACGCGCGCGACTTCATCCGGCAGGTGAAACGCGAAACCGGCCTGACCTTGGAGATCATCCAACCCGAGGAAGAGGCGCGCCTGGCCGTGATTTCATGCGCGCCGCTGGTCAGCACCAAGACCGAGCAGCTGCTGGTGGTCGATATCGGCGGCGGCTCGACCGAGCTGGTCTGGATCGACCTGTCCTCGGTGCCGCGGCGCGACCGGCCATCGGCGATCATGCGGTTGCACAACGGGTTCCACACCGCCGACAGCCCCTTTCCTGCGGCCAAGGTGGTGGACTGGATCAGCGTGCCGCTGGGCGTGGCCACCCTGCGCGACCAATTCCACGATGTCGAGGACGACGCCGCCCGGTTCGCGCTGATGAGCTGGTTCTTCGAAGAAAACCTGGCCGATTTCGCCCCCTACAAGGATGAACAGGCCCGCGAGGGGTTCCAGATCGTCGGCACCAGCGGCACAGTCACGACGGTCGCGGCCTCGCATCTTGGGTTGAAGCGTTATGACCGCACCAAGGTGGACGGGCTGCGCATGACCAGTGATCAGATTGACAAGGTGATACGCGGCTATCTAGAACTCGGCCCTCAGGGTCGGCGCCGCGATCCGCGCATCGGCGAGGACCGGCAGGCCCTGATCATGTCCGGCTCGGCCATTTTGCAGGCGCTGCTGCGCTGCTGGCCCACCGACCGCCTTTCGGTTGCGGATCGGGGGCTGCGCGAGGGTCTGCTCTATGCCCAGATGAGCGCGGACGGGGTATTGGAAGACGGACCGTTCTGATGGCGAAGACACCAACCGGCAAAAACACCTCGGGGCGCGGGCAGCGTGACCTGAAGGTCAAGGTCAAGACCGCACGCGGGCGCAAGCTCAGCTCGACCCGTTGGTTGCAGCGGCAGCTGAACGACCCCTATGTGAAACGGGCGCAGGCCGAGGGGTATCGCGGGCGCGCGGCCTACAAGATCATGGAGTTGGACGACAAATACCGGTTCCTGGTGCCGGGCGCGCGGGTCGTCGATCTGGGCTGTGCGCCGGGGGGCTGGTGCCAGGTCGCGGTCAAACGCGTGAACGCGCTGGGCGAGAAATCGGGCAAGCGGATCGGCACCGTTCTGGGCATCGACCTGCAAGAGGTCGAACCCATCGCCGGTGCCGAGATCCATCAGTTGGACTTCATGGAAGACGACGCTGACGAGAAGGTCAAAGCCTGGCTGGGCGGCAAGGCCGACGTGGTCATGTCGGACATGGCCGCTGCGTCGTCGGGGCATAAGCAAACCGACCACCTGCGCATTATCGCCCTGTGTGAAACCGCCGCCTATTTCGCTTTTGACGTTCTGGAACAGGGCGGCACCTTCGTCGCCAAGGTTCTGGCAGGCGGGGCCGAGGGCGACCTGCAGAAACTGCTGAAACAGAAGTTCGAGAAGGTCGCGAACGTCAAGCCGCCGGCGTCTCGGTCGGACAGTTCCGAGAAATTCGTGGTCGCCACCGGGTTCCGGGGCTGAGCTTAAATGTCTTCCGCGGTTTTTGCGCCCGCGAACTGCTGTTCCCGCAGGGATGCGGTAGCCAACCCCAGCAGCATCAACGCGTCGCCATGCCCGAGATAGACGACGGGACGGCTGCGCAGGGATTCGATCCGTTGAACCAGCGCCGGGTCGCGTGGCATCGAGGCTTTCTCGGACCTCGTGGGCGGGAATGTCGAATGCAACATGGTACAACCATCACCAAACGGGCCTTTTGCCCTCGGCGAAGGGATAGGTCGGAAATCTGCCGTCAAGATGGCAGGATCGGGGAAGTTCGGTGCCGGGTCAGCGGCCCAGTTGATCGGCCAGCGCCCCAAGCGCCGCGCTGTCGGGCAGAACCTTCAGCCCCTCGCGCAGAACGGCGCGCGCGGCCTCGACGCCGCGATTGATCTGCGCCAGTTGGACCAGCATCGGCCAGGCCTCTTCGCGCTGGGGATCCAGGGTCACCACCTGACGAAAGGCCTGTTCGGCCGCCGGCGCGTTGCGCAGCGTCAGCGCCATGCCACCCAGGACCAGATGCGTTTCGGGGAAGTCCAGCCGGTTCGACAAAGTGCGCTGCCAATCAGCCATGGCTTCGCGCGCGTTGGTGCGCTGCAACGGGATCAGCGCCTGCCCGGGAATGGTCAGGAATTCCTTGGCGGCCGACAGCCGGACGGACCGGACCGGGTCGGACAGCAACTGGGACAGCCGGTCGATCCGGTCCGGCAGGTCGGCGGACCGTTGCAGCGGAACCGCATTGGCCCGCACCAGCGGGTCGGCATCCGCCAGCAGACCGGCAGTGGTCGCCGCCAGATCCGCCGACCCATGCTGTTGCAGCAGATAGGCCGCAGTGGCCCGCACGATGCCCGGCTGATCCGCGTCCAGCGCGATCGTCATCAGAGCTTGGGGGTCGGCGCCCTGACCGGAAAAGGCCGGCGCGAAGACCGTGCCGAAATGCGGCCGGCGGTGGGCCGGGTCCGGGTACCACGCGTCGATCGTGGCCGCGGCCCAAGGTTGATCCCGATCGCTGTGGCAATCGGTACAGGCGTCCGCGCCGAGGCCCAGATCGGGGCGCGGCACACGGAAACTGTGGTCGCGCCTGCCATCGACACCCATGTAGACCCGCTCGATCATGTGGCAGCTTTTGCATTGCGCCCCCTCGCCCCCAGGCGTGTGGCGATGGTGCGCGGGATCGTCGTACAGCGCCTTGCGCAGGGTCGGAAAATCGGGATTGCCCGCCGGGGAATGGCACTGCGTGCAGACGGCGTTGCCCTCGGCCTTCAAGGTTGCCCCGTGCGCCTCGTGGCAATTCAGACAGCCAACGCCCTTCGCGTACATCTTTGATTGCAGAAACGAGCCGTAGACATAGACCTCGTCCATGATCTGGCCATCGGGCTGGTAAAGACCGGGCCGCAGAAGGGCCAGATTGTAGGCATCGTGGAACGGTATGCCCGGCAGCGGATTTCCATCCGCGAACGCCTCGCGGCGGGAATGGCAGGAGGCGCATTGCTGAATCTCGGCCTCGGTGTCCCCCCTGCCCCAGCGCATAGAAAACCCGAACGCGTCCAGCCCGGCAGGCATGGTCTGGCCACGGGTCCACTCCAGATGGGCCGAGCCCGGACCGTGGCAGGCCTCGCACCCCACGCCGATCTCGGACTGGGTCGAGGCATAGCTCTGCGTCTGCACGTCAAAGTTCTTTTTGAACTCGGTCGCGTGACATTCAGCGCAGCGGGCGTTCCAGGTCTTGTAGGAGCCCGTCCAGTGCAACCCGTCGTCCGGGGGCAGATCCTGATCCGGGTAGAGGTGGTACCAGCGTTTTTCCACCGTGTCCCAGACCACGTCGAAGCTCTGCAAACGGCCGGGTTCGGTTTCGAACAGATATTGCTGCAACGGCTCGATGCCCACGACGGAGTGGACCCTGTATGTCCGCGTTTGGCCGTCCTGCTCGGTCACGTCTGCGATGTAGACGCCATCTTCCTGTCGGAACTCGACCGCCATGCCGTTGTCCGCGAATGTCGTGCCGTCGAAATCGGCCACCACGTTTTCAGGCGTGGGCGCGGTCCAGGCCTTGGCGTGATGGGACCCGATCCACGCTTGCACTTGTTCGTCATGGCAATCCCGGCAGGCTTCCGAGCCGACATAGTCCTGCGCCACCGTTGGCCCGGCAAGCAGGATGCTTGCCAAGGAGATTGCGGATGCCCATGCGGCGTGCGGCCAAATCGTCATACGTTTCCGACCTCGTCATGATTGTCGATATCCATCAGCGCACCGTTGAATTCGGCTCCAAAGATCATGATGGCCGCGCTCAGATACAGAAAGATCAATGCGGCCATGGCGCCGGCCAGCCCCGCATAGGTGGCGCTGTAGCTTGCGAACTGACCGATATAGAGCGAGAACGCCAGCCCGCCGGCCAGCCACAAACCCAGCGTCAACAGCACGCCAGGAAGGATCTGGCGCAGCGAATGCCGACCGACCGGCAGAACCAGATGGGCCAGCAGCACCGTCAGTGCCGGGACCGCCACGGCGAAGGTCCACCGCAGGCGTTCGACCGACAACCAGTCAGCGACATTCACTGACGTCTTCTCGGACATCAGGCGGGAATAGATCGGCAACAGCAGTTCAACCGCCGCAACGATCAAAATCGCGGCGCCACCCAGAATGACCAGCCCCAGACAGAACAGGCGCGTTTTCCAGAACGGCCAGCTGTCGGTGTCGTGATAGGCCTGATTGATGGCCGCCCGAACGGCTACTACTCCGTTCGACGCGAAGTAGACGGCAAGCACTGCACCCAAGGTAATCGTTCCCGACCCTGCCCCGTTCAAAACCGCGCGAAGTTCGGCCACGATCGGCTCGGCCACGTCCTTGGGCCAGACGCCGAAAATCAGGCCGATCATCTCGTCGGTGACATAGTCCTGCGACAGCAGGCCGGCCAGAGACACGGTGAACAGGGCAAAGGGAAACAGCGCCAGCATCAGAGACATGGCGACATGGCTGCTCATGACGAACCCGTTCTTGTCGTCGAAGCGCCGGACGGCCAGCCAAAGCGCCCGAACGAAGCGGCCCAAAACGGGAATCAGGACATGTGTCATTTGGAAACCCTAGCCTGCAACTCACGACGAAAGAACCGGCCAATGCGTCAATTGCACGAGAATTTTCCGAATAACTGTCTGGCCCGATTGCACAAAGCCTGCCGTCCGTGCAGGATCGCCATTGGACAATACCGTTGCACCCAGCTCGCGCTGGAACAGCCGAGGCCCGAATGACGAAATCCGCTCCGCCGACCCGCACACCGCTGAGGTTGAGTGTCGTTCGCGACGTCACCATCGTGCTGACCCTAGTGGTGCTGGGGCTTTACGCAGGTGCAAGTTTTCTGGTTCCGCTGACCATGGCGCTGTTGATCAACGTGCTGATCATAGCGCTCAGCGACCGTGTGATCGCTCTGACCCGCGCGCCGGTGTGGTTGGCAAATCTGGCTGCCGTCACGGTGGTTCTGGCCGGCCTGTTCATGATCACCTACATCCTGGGCAGTCAGGCCACGCAGTTCGCACGGACCGCGGGCGACTACGAAAACCAGCTCGACGGCGTTATCAACCGCGTGACCGGCCTGGTCGGGAACGATGTGACCGCCTTTGTGCGCGACAATCTGATCAGCATCGACATGGCCTCGGTCGCGCGGGTTCTGCTGGGCAGCGCCACCTCGATGCTGAACCAGTTTTTCCTGATCAGCCTGTATGTCGCCTTCCTGATGGCCGAGCGGCTGGCCTTCCGCAAAAAGCTGAAGATCGCGGCCGGAAATCCCGTCACCGGGGGCGACCTTTCCACGGTTCTGGATGCGATAACCTTCAGTCTGCAGCGCTATGTCGGGGTCAAGACCTTCATCAGCCTTGTCACGGCCGGGATCAGCTATGCCATCTTTCGGGCTCTGGGGCTGGAATACGCGGAAACCTGGGCCGTTCTGACCTTTGCGCTGAACTTCATCCCGTCGATCGGCTCGATCATCGCGGTTGTTTTTCCGGCGATGATCGCCCTGGTTCAGTTCGAAACGCTCGGCCCCTTCCTGGTGATCGTTTTCGGGTGCGGCACGATCCAATTCCTGATCGGCAACTTCCTGGATCCGGCCCTGCTGGGCCGTTCGCTGAACATGTCAACCTTTCTGGTGATTCTGGCGCTGACCTTCTGGACCACGGTCTGGGGTCTGATCGGCGCGTTCCTCAGCGTTCCGCTGACTGTTTGCATCCTGATCATCTTCAGCCACATTCCGGCCCTGCGCCCCGTCGCCGTTTTGATGTCGTTGGACGGGCGCCTGGCCGAGGACGTCAAATCGCCGCGTGCCTGACTTCGGTTGAACACCCTGAAATCAGGGGTGGATCGGCCATGAATGCGCTGCTAGCCTCCAAATATTGCAATGGCTTGGCCGAATGATCCACCGGGTCCGGCGCAAAGTGTTTGGATGACCGTTTGTGATGATTGGACCGCCATGACACCGCTTGACCAAATCAACGATCTCAAAGCCCGGATGGCCCGATCGATCATCGGACAGACACAGGTCATCGACCGCCTTCTGATCGGCCTGCTGGCCAACGGGAACCTGCTGATCGAAGGTTTGCCCGGCCTCGCTAAAACTCGTGCAGTAAAGGCGATGGCCCGCAATCTTGATGCCGAATTCAGCCGCATTCAGTTCACGCCCGACCTGCTGCCGTCCGACGTCACAGGGACCGAGGTCTATACCCAGACCGAAGCGGGCGGCACCTTCCGGTTCGAGCCCGGCCCGATCTTCGCAAATATCGTCCTGGCGGACGAGATCAACCGCGCTCCGGCCAAGGTTCAGGCCGCGCTGCTCGAGGCGATGGAGGAACGGCAGGTCACCGTGTCCGGCACCACCCACAAGATGGAGCCGCTGTTCATCGTGATGGCCACCCAGAACCCGATCGAGCAGGAAGGCACCTATCCGCTGCCCGAGGCGCAGATGGACCGGTTCCTGATGCATGTTCAGATCACCTACCCCCCGGTCGAGGACGAGGTGCTGGTGATCCGTCTGGTGCGCGGCGAGGACACCGCCGCCAATTCCGGGACCACTGCCGAGAAACCGTCACCAATCCCGCAAGATGCCGTTTTTGCCGCCCGGCAGCAGATCGGGCAAATCCATGTCTCGGATGCGATGGATCGGTACATGGCCGATCTTGTTCAGGCGACCCGGACGCCGTCCGCGCTCAGCGATGACCTCGCCGCGTGGATCGAGATCGGCGCCAGTCCGCGGGCATCGCTGGCGCTGGACAAGTGCGGCCGGGCCCATGCCTGGATGAACGGGCGCGATTATGTCGACCCGGCCGACATCCGTGCCATTGCCCATGACGTGTTCCGCCACCGTATCACGCTGAGTTTCGAAGCGCAGGGCGACGCCAAGACCGCCGATGACGTGATCGACGAGATCCAGAAGCTCGTCGCCCTGCCCTGATCGTAACAAAGGAGAGCCGCGTGTCCCCGACCGCAGCGACATCCCGCGACCCACGCATCCACGTCGATGCCCGCCACCTGCTGAGCCTCGGCGGGCGCACCGGCGCGCTCAGCCTTCTGCCCCGGCAGCCGGCCCGTTCGGTGCTGAACGGCCGCCATGCCTCACGCCTGCGCGGGCGCGGCCTGAATTTCGAGGAACTGCGCACCTATCTGCCCGGAGACGACATCCGCACGATCGACTGGAAAGTGACGGCCCGAACGGGCGAGCCACATGTGCGCGTCTACACCGAAGAGCGTGACCGCCCGGCTCTGCTGCTGGTGGATCAGCGGGTTTCGATGTTCTTCGGCACAAAAGTCTACATGAAATCGGTAGTGGCGGCCGAGGCCGCGGCCATCGCCGCCCATCGGGTTTTGGCACAGGGCGACCGCGTCGGCGGTATCGTGTTCGGTGATACCGACCTGGCCGAACATCGACCGCAGCGCCGCCCGGCGGCTTTGCGGCAGTTTCTGTCCTCGCTCGGCGCACTCAATTGCAGCCTGAATGCCGGGCTGCGCCCACAGACCACGGTCTCGCTGAACCAGGTGCTGCAACAGGCTGCGCGCATCGCACATACCAATGCCTTGGTCTGTGTGTTCTCGGACTTTGACGGCCTGACCGACGGGTCCGAACGGCTACTGCGCCGCCTGGCCCATTCCAATGACCTGATCCTGTTCGACATTTCCGACCCGATCTCGCGCCACATGCCGCCCGAGCTGCGGCTGACGGTCTCGGACGGCAACCAGCAGATCGAACTGGACGCGTCTGACAGACAAATGTCGGACCGCGTGACAAGGGCGATGGAGCAGAGGTTGGCACAGCTGCAATCCTGGTCGCGCCGATACGGGTTTCCGATCGTCCCGCTGACCACGGCCGAGCCCGCATTGGCCCAGATACTCCGGCTGTTCGGCCACCAAGGGGGACGGTCATGACCCCGGACACCGAAGGCAAATCGCTGGTCGAACTGCTGGACATGCTGAAACCGGCGCCCGAGCCGGCTCCGATTTCCATGGTACCGCAGACCTGGGGCTGGGTTGTTCTGACGGTGGCGCTGTTGCTCGTGGTTGGTCTGATCCTCGTGACGATCTGGCGGCACCGGCGGGCAAATGCCTATCGGCGGCTTGCGCTGAAGGAATTGGACCGGTGTCAGAATGACCCGGCCAAAGCCGCCGAGATCGTTCGCCGTGCCGCCCTTGCCGCCTTTCCCCGGTCTCAGGTGGCCGGTTTGACCGGTGAAAACTGGACGAATTTTTTGGGCCAAACCGCTGACCTATCAGGATTTTCCGCCTCTGCCCTCGGCAATCTGGCAGCCGCCCCCTACCGCAAGGGGATCTCAGACCCGAATGCCGCTGAACTGGCGCGGTACTGGATCAAGTCGCATCGGTCCAAGGGGGCGGCGTGATGTTCAGTTTCGCCGCGCCTTGGGTTTTTCTTCTGCTGCCACTGCCGGCACTGGTCTATTTCCTTGCTCCGCCGCACCGGCAACGGGTCGATGCCATTCGCATCCCGTTCTTTCGCCACGTCGCCCAGGCTGCCGGGGCCGAGCCGCAGTCTGGCTCGGTAACCCTGAGACGCACGCGGATGCAATCCGGGCTGGTGATCCTGATATGGGTGCTGCTGGTTCTGGCAATGGCCCGGCCCGAAAGGTTGGGCGACCCGATCGTCGTCGAAAAATCCGCCCGCGACGTGGTGCTGGCGGTGGACATCTCGGGTTCGATGGACCAGCGCGATTTCAGGGCAGAAGACGGCACGCCCAAGCAGCGGCTGGAGGCCGTAAAGGACGTTCTGCGTGCCTTCATCGCCGGGCGCAACGGCGACCGGATGGCGCTGATCATCTTCGGCACCCGCGCATTCGTTCAGGCTCCGTTCACCGAGGATTTGCAAAGCCTCAACGGTTTTCTGGACCAGACCGCTGTCGGCATGGCGGGTCCGAACACGGCGCTGGGCGATGCGATCGGGCTGGGCATCCGCACCTTCGAGTCGAGCGAGGTGGACCAACGCCTGATGATCGTATTGTCGGACGGTGCCGACACCTCAAGCCGCATGACGCCGGTCAATGCCTCGTCGATTGCGGCGGACAAGGGTGTCGTGATCTATACGATCGGCGTCGGCGACCCGGCTGCCAGGGGCGAAGACCGGGTCGATCTGGACGCGCTGAAGGACATCGCCAACAAAACCCAAGGCCAGTATTTCTTTGCCGATGATGAGGCCGCCCTGACAGAGGTCTACCAGCAGATCGACGCCCAGAACCCCCGCGTGGTGGAAACCCAAAGCTACCGCCCGAGGATCAGCCTTGCACACTATCCGCTGGCGGCGGCGCTGCTCTTCATCCTCGCCAGCACCTTGGGCTTGAGTCTCACACTGGGCCAGAGGCGCGCGGCATGATCGACGCTCTGGCCCAGTTTCATTTCCTGCGCCCCTACTGGTTGCTGCTGTTGCTGCCGATCGCTGCCTTCTGGTGGCTGACCCGGCCACGCAGATCCGGCAGCTCGGAACTGCCTGCGGGCATCGCGCGCCACCTGGCGCAGGTACTGCGTCTGGGTGCCGAGGATCAACGGCGGGTCGGTCCGCTGGACCTCGCAATGCTCGCCGCCAGTCTTCTGACCCTTGCCGTGGCAGGGCCGACATGGTCACGGGCGCCGAACCCTCTGATTGCGGACACCGCGCCGCTGGTGATCGCGCTCAAAGTCACCGACAGCATGGAGTCGGCCGACCTCGCGCCGTCAAGGCTGGACCGTGCCAAGTTGAAGATTACCGATCTGATCAACACCCGCGCAGGTGCGCCCACCGCCCTGATCGCCTATGCCGGATCCGCACACCGGGTCGCGCCGCTGACCGAAGACGCCAACATCCTGCGCCCCTTGCTCGAAGGGTTGACCCCGGCGGTCATGCCGGTCGCGGGCGATGCCGCCGGTGACGCGCTGACGCTGGCGCAGGACATTCTGGGCGATCAGATGGGCACAAGTGCGGTTCTCTTTGTACTCGACGATGTCGATCCGCAGCAGGTTTCCGCATTGGGACAATCTGATATCCCATTGTTTTTCCTGACGATGCTTCCGAATGGTCGCCAGATTCCGCAACTGGACGGCCTGCGCAATGCCTCGATCGTTCCGTTCTCGGGCGATGACCGCGACATCATCCGACTGAACCGCGGTATCACCAGCAGTTTTTCCGCGGCCTTGGGCGAGGACGATCGCGTTGACTGGCAGGACCGCGCTTGGATTTTGGCCTGGCCCGTCGCCTTGATCGCACTGCTGTGGTTCAGACGTGGCTGGGTCATTCGCTGGGGATTTGTGGCATTGCTGTTTCTGCCGCCGACCGGCGCGCGCGCAGACGCTTGGCGGGACTGGTTCCTGACCCCGGACCAGCAAGGCCAGATCGCCATGAACCGGAAGGACTACGCCGCGGCCAGCACGCTGTTTCAGGATCCGTATCACCGAGGCTACGCCCAGTTGAAAGCCGGGCAATATGCGGAAGCGTCTGAGACCTTTACCCAGCTTTCCACGCCCGAAGCGGCGTTTGCCGAAGGCATGGCCCGCATCCGAAATCGACAGTATCGTCCGGCCATCGCGGCCTTTGAAACCGCGCTGGAGCGCCGCCCGGATTGGCCAGAGGCCGCGTACAACCTGGCCGTCGCCAAAGCCATTCTGGCCGAGGTCGAATCCACCCGTGAGCAATCCGACACCGGCGAAGCGTCGGGCATCGGGGCTGACGACATAGTGTTCGACAACGAAGCCGGTCTGGGCGCGGACACCACGCAACCGGCCGAGACCGGGGACGCCGCGACCCTGTCGGCCGACCAGTGGATCAGTGCCATCGACACCGACATGCAGGACTTCCTGCGCAGCCGGTTTGTTCTAGAAAATCAGGAGCGATCCCAATGAGGTACCTTGCGCTCTTGATAATGCTTCTATGCCCCGCTCAGGTTTTGGCGCAAGCAACAGACTTCCAGCCCCGCGTCACGATCGAAGTGCCTCCGGATCCGACAATCGTCGGCCAACCCGCCATCGTTCGCCTGAAGGTGCTGGTGCCGACCTACATGCCAAATCCACCGGTCTTTCCATCGCTTGAACAGGAAAACCTTCTGGTGCGCTTGCCCGATCGCGCTTCGGGGCCGGTCAGCGAGAGCGTTGAGGGCGAAACATGGTCTGGGGTTCAGCGCAGCTATCGGCTGTATCCGTTCGCCCCCGGTACGTATGAATTTGCAGCGGCCGCGGTGCAGGTGACCTATGCCGATCCCGAAACCAACGATCCGGTTCAGGTCTCGGTTCCCCTGCCCGCCGTTCGCCTGACAGTCGAGGTTCCTGACGCAGCCCGAGGACTGGATCCCCTGATAATCGCTGACAGGTTCGAACTGTCTCAGGAGATTGAGGGCGATACCAGCCTTCAAACCGGAGACGCACTGACCCGCACCATCACGGCCAAAATCACCGGAACGACCCCGATCATGATCCCGCCTTTGTTGCCCGAGATCGAGGACCCGTTGTTGCGAGCCTATCCCAATGAACCCCGATTGTCGGAAACCGAAGACCGGGGCGTCCTGTCCGGCCAACGTACCGACCGCGTGACGTATGTGGCCCAGGACGGCGGACAGACCCAATTGCCTGCTGTCGAGATCGATTGGTTCAACCTCAAGACCAACAAGATCGAAACTGCGCGCGCCGATCCCGTCGACCTCGTTCTTGCGCCGCCGCCGTGGCAACCTCCGGACCGGGAAACGGTGATACGTCTGATCGGCTATTTCACCATTGGGGCCGCAATATTATGGCTTGTTTTCCGCAAACTATATCCGGTTTTCAATGTACATTTGGAAGCCGCCAGACAAAGCAGGCTGGCCTCGGCCGCGCATGCGTTTTCGGAACTCAAAAAAGCTGTGCGCCAACAAGACATCGCCCGCGTTTATCAGACGTTGGAAGACTGGAAACGGCGGCTGGCCGACCCACCAGACACTGCTGAATTCGAGGCTTCTCTGGCCGAAATCGGAGCGTCCAGATATGGAAGAGGTAATCTCCAACCGGAAAACTGGCGCAAGGTCCGCGATTGTCTTGATCGTATCGCCCGCCCGCGGCGTCACTCTCAATCCGGCTTGCCTCAGCTCAATCCCTGACGCGGTTGCCACCCTCTTACCCTACGTCAACCTCATTGGAGCCGAATCCTTGGGAACTATCTTCCAACATAAGTATTTTTGGATTGGTCTTTGTGATAGTTTTCAATTGCCTAGAGGGGCTTGTCTTGATTCCCCTTTTTGCCGAACCGCCTGACCTGGAAAGGGCGTGTTGAATTATTGACGGATCGGGGGGCGCATTTTCCCCCTTTTGACTTTCCTGCAAGGCCGTTTTTGCCTGACCACATAAGGAGAAAAAGATGTCATCACAGGGAAATTTAACGCATTTATGGCGCAGAGGGTTGCGGCGACTGGCCGTGGCCACGGTGTCCCTCGCGCTGGCCGCACCGGCTTGGGCACAGGATCAGAAACCGAACATTCTGGTCATCTGGGGCGACGACATCGGTCAGTCGAACATCTCGGCCTATACCATGGGTATGATGGGGTATCGCACGCCGAATATTGACCGGGTTGCGAATGAAGGCATGATCTTCACTGATTATTATGGCGAGCAATCCTGTACCGCAGGCCGGTCGTCCTACATCATGGGTCAGTCAGTGTTCCGCACAGGGCTGTCGAAGGTCGGCCTGCCGGGTGCGGATCTTGGTATGCAGGTCGAAGATCCGACCATTGCTGGTCTGTTGAAGGACCACGGCTATGCCACCGGTCAATTCGGCAAGAACCACTTGGGTGACAAAGATGAACATCTTCCGACAAACCACGGATTTGACGAGTTTTTCGGCAACCTGTACCACCTGAACGCGGAAGAGGAGCCCGAGAACGAAGATTATCCGGGCGATGCGGTTCTACCCGATGGCCGGACCTTCCGCGAAGCCTTTGGCCCGCGTGGCGTCATAAAGTCCAAGGCCGACGGAACCATCGAAGATACCGGACCGCTGACCAAGAAGCGGATGGAAACCGTGGATGACGAAACCGTGGCTGCGGCGATCGACTTCATCAAGCGTGCCCACGAACAGGGCCAGCCCTTCTATGTCTGGTGGAACGGAACGCGCATGCACTTCCGCACTCACGTCAAAGACGAGATGCGCCAGCAGGCCAATGACATGACCGGTCGTGTGATGGACGAATACTCGGCCGGCATGATCGAACATGACATTCATGTGGGCCAGCTGCTCGACCTGCTTGACGAGTTGGGCATCGCAGACAACACGATCGTCCACTACTCGACGGACAACGGACCGCACTACAACACCTGGCCTGATGCCGCGTCCACGCCCTTCTGGGGTGAAAAGAACACCAACTGGGAAGGCGGCTGGCGCGTACCCTCGATGGTGCGTTGGCCCGGCAAGATCGAACCCGGCTCGGTCACCAACGAGATCGTGCATCACATGGACTGGCTGCCCACCTACCTGGCGGCGGCCGGAGATCCCGAGATCAAGGAAAAACTGAAGCAGGGCTACAGTTCGCCGGCCATGGGTCGCGACTATAAGGTACATCTGGACGGCTACAACATCCTGCCGCTGTTGACCGGTGAAACCACCCAAAGCCCGCGCAAGGAAATCTTCTATTTCTCGGATGACGGCGACCTGACCGCCCTGCGCTACGGCGACTGGAAGTTGATCTTTCTGGAGCAGAAGGCCTGGGCCACCCTGCGCGCCTGGATGGAACCCTGGACCGAACTGCGGGTGCCGATCATCGTGAACCTGCGGCGCGATCCCTATGAGCGCGGATACCGGACCTCGAACACCTATTATGACTGGATGATCGACCGCGTGTATCTGCTGGTGCCGGCTCAGCAATATGTGGCGAATTTCCTGGCGACCTTCCGGGAGTTCCCGCCGCGGCAGGAAGCAGCTAGCTTCAGCTTGGACCAGGTGATCGAGACGATGCTGACGCCGACCAACAACTGATAAAGGTCGGTTCTACTCTCGAGGGTCGCCGGCCTGAGCGGCGACCCTCATTATTTTGCAATAAAAGGATATTTCGTGTTTCGACAGCTTGTTTCATTCGCCCTTCTTGCGCTGCCGGCAGGGCTTGCGGCCGACCCCTTGCTCAGTTGGACCGATAGCCCCAGCAAAGAGCGGATCATCGCCTTCGTCGATACGGTGACTACGCCGGGCACCAAGTAATACGTCATCCCCGCCGACCGTGTGGCCGTGTTAGACAATGACAGTACGCTGTGGGCAGAACAGCCCGTCTATTTCCAGTTAATCTATGTCATGGATAAACTGGCTGAGAAGGCGCACGACGACCCGTCGATTCTGAGCACGCCGACGTTGGAAGCCGCCGCCAGGGGCGACGCCGAGACCGCATTGAGGGGCGGAGAGGACGCCCTGATCGAAGTCGTCAGCGCCACGCATTCGGGCCTTAGCGTCGAGGCGTTCCTGGCAGCCGTCGCCGAATGGTTCCAGACCGGGCGCCATCCCCAAACGGGGCTGGCTTATGACCAGATGACCTATCAGCCCATGGTCGAGCTGCTCAGAGACCTGCGCGACGAAGGGTTCACGACCTATATCGTCTCGGGTGGCGGGGTACATTTCATGCGCGTCTTTACCCAGGATGCCTACGGGATACCCCCCAACCAGGTTCTGGGAACTAATGCCTAACGCGTTTACGAACTGGTGGATGGCGCGCCCACGATCATGAAGACGCCCGCGCTGGCGTTCATCGACGACAACGAGGGCAAGCCCATCAACACCGAGCGCACGATTGGCAAACGCCCCATCATGGCTGTCGGAAACTCGTAAGGTGATTTCGCAATGCTCGAATGGACCACCGCCGGCGACGGGCCGCGGATGGGGGTTCTGATCCACCACACCGACGCCGAACGGGAATGGGCATATGACCGCGACAGCCACATCGGGCGCCTTGTCGACGGTCTGGACAAAGGCCCGGAAATGGGCTGAGTTATCGTGGACATGGCCAAGGACTGGTCCCGGGTTTTCACCGGATCGAACTGAAGCGCGGAAGGGTTGCCCCCAATGTGGACATTCATCGCCTCGCTATCGGTCTTTGCCGTCTATTGCGTCGCGGTGTTTTTCTCGGTGCGGGCGGCGCAGACGGCGCGCACGCCGCAAGGGGCCGTCGGGTGGGCGGTGTTTCTGCTTTCGGCGCCCTTTCTGGCGGTTCCGCTGTACCTGTTTCTCGGCCATCACCGGTTTCGCGGTTATCACATCGCACGCAAGGAAAGCGAACGCGTGGTCGAAGGCATTCGCGCCTTTTCCGACGCCGCCAAACCCGACCCCACCGGCCTTTCGATCAACCCCAGGCCGTTCGAGGCCCTAGCCCACCTGCCCGTCTGCCGTGGCAACAGCATGGACCTGCTGGTAGATGGCCAGGCGACGTTTGAGGCGATCTTCGCCGCGATCGATCGGGCGCAAAAATACGTTCTGATCCAGTTCTATATCGTGCGCGACGATGCGCTTGGGATCGAACTTCAGGAAAAGCTGATCGACGCGGCCAGCCGTGGCGTGCATGTACGCTTCATGACCGACGCGGTCGGCAGCTATGGCCTGCCATCGGCCTATCTGGAAGAGCTGCGCCGGGCCGGTGTGGACGTAGCCGACCCACGGGACCAGCGCGGACCGAATTTCAGGTTCCAGCTGAATTACCGCAATCACCGCAAGACCGTGATCGTCGATGGCGAGATCGGATTCATCGGCGGCCACAATGTCGGCATCGAATACCTTGGCCAGGATCCCGAATTCGGCCGCTGGCGCGACACCCACATCCGGATGACTGGCCATATCGTGCGCCAGTTGCAGTTGATCTTCACCGAGGACTGGCACTGGGCCCGCGGCGAAGACCTGATCGATCTGCTGGACTGGGCCGGCAGCGAATCCGACCGGAACATGAACGCGCTGCTGGTGGCGACCGGTCCCGGCGACGACACGGAAACCGGGGCGATGATGTTCTTCGCCGCGATTGCCGCGGCGACCGACCGCGTGTGGATTGCCTCGCCCTATTTCGTGCCCGACATCGACATCATGTCCGCGCTGAAGAATGCCGCCCTGCGGGGCGTGGACGTGCGCATCCTGTTGCCCGACGCGATCGACCATCGTCTGCCCTGGCTGGCGGCCTTCGCCTATTTCGACGAGATTCGCGACTGCGGCGTGCGCGTCCTGCGCTATACCGACGGGTTCATGCATCAAAAGGCCTTCGTGGTCGATGACACGCTGGCAGCCGTCGGAACCACAAATCTCGACAACCGCTCGTTCCGGCTGAACTTCGAGGCGATGGCCCTGTTCTTCGACAAACGCGCGGCCGAGGCCGTGGCCGACATGCTCCGCACCGATTTCGAGAACAGCTATGAGTTGACGCGCCGGCTGATCCAACAGCCGCCGCATATCCGCCATGGGGCCCCGCTGGCCCGCCTGTTCGCCCCTATCCTCTAGGGGTTCACGTGTTCTTCGAACATCCGGGTCATCAACGCGACGAGAAAGGCCGTGGACAGGCCAAAGGCCAGCAGCCCGGTCACGGATGCAAAAGCGCCGAAGATGCGTAACCCCTCCCCCAGAACGATGTCGCCGTAGCCCAGCGTGGTGAAGGTCACCAACGAAAAATACAGCGCCGAGTTCCAGTCGGGCAACACGTCACCCAGAACCCAGACCACCGCCCAGATCCAGACCTGAACCGTGTGCGCCGCGACGATCACACCCAGGGAAAAGGCGATGGGTCCGGCGGTACGCAGGATGCGGCTGCGGCTCTGCCAGTTCTGGTCCAGCCGGCGCAGCACCAAAACGCACCAGGTCAGCAACCCGATCTCGATCAGGAAACACAGCCCCAGATAGAAGCTGCCCCAAAGGATCTGTTGCAGCAATGTCATGTCTCACTCCGGCAATTGTCCAACCCCGAACTCGAAGAATGACGGCATCAAGCGCCCGGCACAAGGGACGTCCACGTGCGGCGAAATGAAAGCGTGGAGTTCGGGCACTGGACACCGGCGCCGCGTGCCGCACATTCTGGGGTGGAGTATGACAGGCCCTGACATGTTGCTGGAGTTTCACGATATCCACAAAACCTATCCCGGCGGGCGCCCGGTTCTGAACGGTGTTTCGCTGTCGCTGGATCATGGGCAGACCCTCGCCCTGACCGGCGAAAGCGGCAGCGGCAAGAGCACGCTGCTGAACCTCGCGGCCACCCTAGACCGGTTCGACAGCGGTGAAATCCTTCTGGATGGCACCGCCTTGTCACGGCTCGGCGACGCCGACCGCGCGGCGCTGCGCCGGACGCATGTGGCGCTGGTGTTCCAGCAGTTCAACCTGATCCCGTCGCTGACAGTCGCGCAGAACCTGTCGTTCCATGCGCGGCTGGCAGCCCGGCACGATCCCGAGTGGGAGGCGCATCTGATCCGGCGGTTGGGGCTGTCCGATCTGACCGAGCGTTATCCTGAAGGCCTCTCGGGCGGACAGCAGCAACGGGTGGCCATCGGGCGCGCCCTGGCGGTTCGGCCTCGGCTGCTGCTGGCTGATGAGCCCACCGGCAACCTGGACGAAACCGCCAGCGCCGCGGTGCTGGATCTGATGCTGGCGCTGGTTGCGGAAACCGGCGCCGCGTTGCTGCTCGTCACGCATTCCCAGGCCATCGCGGCTCGCTTGGACAGGCAGGCCCATCTGACCAACGGCCGTATCGCATGATCGGCACCGCCCTACAGGCGCTGTGGTCGCATTGGCGCTGGCACCGGGTGCAATTGGCTACCCTGCTGACCGGTATCGCCTTGGCGACCGGGTTGTGGTCGGCCGTTCAGGCCATCAATGCCGAGGCGCGCGCCAGCTATGACCGGGCCAATACGCAACTGGGGCTGGGGCAACTGGACGAGTTGATCCATCCCTCGGGGCGCATCCCGTTGGAAACCTACGTCGGGCTGCGCCGTTCGGGCTGGCAGGTCGCCGCGGTTCTGGACGGCCGGATCGACACAGGCGGACGATCCGTGCGCCTCATGGGGGTCGACATGGTCTCCTACCCGGCCCTGCCTGCGCTGACTGATCCGCAGGGGAACCCACCCGCCCCCGAAGCCGTACTGACCACACCCGGTCGGCTGTTTGCTACACCCGATCTGGCCGCGCAGCTTTCGGAGCGGCGGGATTTGCCTCCGATCCTGACCAGCACGGCGCTGCCGCCGGATCTAGTACTGACGGATATCGGCACCGCCGAAGCCATTCTGGGTCAGTCAGGCATTCTGACGCGCCTAGTGGTGCTGCCCGACCAGCCCCGCGCGCGCCCGTTGCTGGATCAGGTTGCGCCCGACCTGCGCCGCCGGGGCCCGGACAGCCGAGTCGACACGGCGCGCCTGACCGACAGTTTTCACCTGAACCTCTCGGCCTTCGGGCTGTTGTCCTTTGCGGTGGGGCTGTTCATCGTTCATGGCACGGTCGGGCTGGCCTTCGCGCAGCGGCGCGGTATGGTTCGGACCTTGCGCGCGCTTGGAGTGCCGCTGGCTACACTGTCGCGGCTGATGTTGGCCGAGCTGGTCGTAATTGCCCTGATCGGCGGAACGCTGGGTCTGATTCTGGGGCATCTGCTGGCTGGCGCGTTGTTGCCCGACGTGGCCGCCACCCTGCGCGGTCTTTACGGCGCACCGGTCCAGGGGCAGTTACACCTGCGGCCGGAATGGGCCGCCGCCGGGCTGGCGATGGCCGTGGGCGGCACGATTCTGGCCAGCGGACAGGCGTTGTGGCGGCTGGCCAAACTGCCTCTGCTGGCCGCACCCGGCGTACAGGCGTGGCGCG
Organism: Ruegeria sp. BHSC043; assembly: GCF_059612985.1. Taxonomy (NCBI): domain Bacteria; kingdom Pseudomonadati; phylum Pseudomonadota; class Alphaproteobacteria; order Rhodobacterales; family Roseobacteraceae; genus Ruegeria; species Ruegeria sp. BHSC043. The sequence continues at coordinate 140,731 of NZ_JBXWRS010000006.1, forward strand.
GCGGAACCGGCCACCGCGCCAGCGCCTTGACCGGGCTGATTGTCTGTGCGGCAGGAATTGCCGCGTATTCCCTGTTCGACGGGCTGGTGGCGGGCTTTGTCCTGTTGGGCGGCATCCTGACCGGCAGCGCGCTGCTGCTGCCGATACTTGTGTCGACCGCCCTGCGCGTCTTTGGCCGGCGCGCAAGAAAGCCGGTGGCGCAATGGGTCTGGGCGGACATGCAGACGCAGTTGCCGGGGCTGTCTCTGGCGTTGATGGCGTTGCTGCTGGCGCTGGCGGCGAATATCGGCGTGGGCACGATGGTATCCAGCTTTCGGCTGACCTTCCTTGGCTGGCTCGATCAGCGGTTGGTGTCGGAACTGTACGTGACGGCCGAGGACTCGGATCAAGGCCGGCAGATCCAGGCCTGGCTTGAGCCGCGCGCCGAGGCGGTTCTGCCGATCCGCAACGTCGAGCTGTCCCATGAAACTGGGCCGTTGTTCCTGTATGGCATCGTCGATCACCCGACCTATCGCGAACACTGGCCGCTGGTCGCCGGCGACCCCGATGTCTGGGACACGCTGTTTCAAGGCGGGGGTATTCTGATCAACGAACAACTGGCCCGCCGCGCCGATCTGTGGCCCGGCAACCGCTTGCCCCTTGCGCCCGGCAAGACATTGACGATTACGGGGGTCTATTCCGACTATGGCAATCCGACTGGGCAGGCCATTGTGGCCATGGACCTGTTCGATCAGATCGCGCCCGAGGCCGAAAACCGCCGGTTCGGCGTACGGATCGACGCGACTCAGGCTGCCCCTCTGGCCGATACCTTGCGCGCGCGGTTCGACCTGGGCCCGGGTGCCGTGGTGCCGCAAGCGACCGTCAAGGCGCAGTCGCGTGCGATCTTCGAAAAGACGTTCGTCGTGACCTCGGCGTTGAACGTGCTGACACTGGGCGTCGCCGGATTCGCCATATTCACCAGCCTGCTGACACTGTGGACACAGCGTTTGCCGCAGATCGCTCCGGTCTGGGCGCTTGGGCTGACCCGGCCTCGGCTGGCGGCATTGGAACTGTTGCGCAGCGTGCTGCTGGCCGCCCTGACCGCCTGCCTTGCCTTGCCCTTGGGGCTGGTGCTTGCCTGGATCCTGCTGTCGGTCATCAACGTTCAGGCGTTTGGCTGGCGTCTGCCCATGTTCCTGTTTCCCTGGGCCTGGGTGCAGCTTTTCGTACTGACGGCCATCGCCGCCCTGCTGGCCGCCGCCCTGCCCGCGTGGCGATTGCGCCGCGTTCCACCTGCCGACCTGCTGAGGGTTTTTGCCAATGAACGTTAAGGCGCTTGTCTTTCTGCTGCTGGCCCCTTTTGCGGCATCTGCCCAAGGCTTTGCCGGTCTGGGCAGCAGCGCCGAAGGCTTTGAAATCCCGCAGCCGGGCTATCGCTTCGACTTCCCGGCCGATCACGGCCCGCACCCGACCTTCCGCATCGAATGGTGGTACCTGACCGCCAACCTGACCGGCGCGGACGGGCAGGAGTATGGCATCCAGTGGACCCTGTTCCGTTCGGCGCTGCGGCCATTCGAGGAGAGCGGCTGGCAGAGTCCACAGCTGTGGATGGGTCATGCCGGCCTGACGACACCGGACACCCACTTCTTTGCCGAACGCCTGGCGCGTGGCGGCATCGGGCAGGCCGGGTTCACAGCCAACCCGTTCGAGGCCTGGATCGACGAATGGCACATGCGCGGCGACACCATCGACGCGTTGACCCTGCGCGCCAACGGGGCCGATTTCGGCTATGACCTGACCCTAGCGGCGGAAGGCCCCCTGGTGTTCCATGGCGACGGTGGGTATTCGGTCAAATCCGGTGAGGGGCAAGCCAGCTATTACTATTCGCAACCCAGATACGCGGTTTCAGGGATACTGCACCTGCCCGACCGCGATGTGCAAGTCACCGGCGAAGGCTGGCTGGATCGCGAGTGGTCCTCGCAACCGCTGGCTGCTGATCAGTCCGGGTGGGACTGGTTCTCGCTGACATTCGACACGGGCGACAAGATGATGGCCTTTCGGCTGCGCGGCGGGCGGGGCGATTTCACGGCCGCGACCTGGATCGATGCCGAAGGCACCAGCCAGTCCCTGCCCGATGGTCAGATCCGGTTCACGCCCGTGCAGACCAGTTTGGTGGACGGGCGCGACATCCCGACCGAATGGGCGATATCGCTACCGGCCAAGGGGGTCGATATTCGCGTCAACGCCCTGAACTCCGGCGCCTGGATGGGCACCCGATTTGCCTATTGGGAGGGGCCGGTCACCGTGTCAGGCAGCCACGTCGGGCGCGGCTACCTTGAAATGACGGGGTATGGATCGCCGCCCTAGCGGACGACGTAGACCGAAACATCCGAATGCCGCACGACCCGCGCGGCGTTCGGCCCCAGCAGGTAGTCCTTGAAATCCGGCTTGTGCGCACCGATCACGATCAAATCGCTGCCGGCGCTTTCGGCGGTTTTTAGAATCTCTTGATAGGCCGTGCCGGTGGCCACCACATGCCGGATCGAGGCATTGCGCTCGGCGCCCAGCACATCCTCGCACAGGGCGACCAACTGGTCATGGGCCTCTTGCGTGGCTTTTTCGTGGAAATCCGGCTTGAAGAATCCTGACACCCAGCTTTCACCGAAATCCGGTAATACGGTCACCACGTCCAGTTGCGCTCCGTCCAGATCGGCAAGTTTGACCGCTTCTTTCAGGACCGGGGCGTCGATCTTGCCGTTGCTGATGTCTACGGCGCACAGAACCGATTTGCTCATGCGGGTACCTCTTGTCTGGCGGCACGGCCGCGTTGCAGGAAGGCGATCAACCCCAGCAGCAACATGGCCGGGATGTAGATCAGCTGTTTAGGCGGCTGGCTGACAGGCAGATCGGCGGATGCGATGCGCACCGGCTCGTCGCCGTAATAGTCGAAATTGGCCAGACTGTCAGCAATGGGCGCGCCGAACATCGGTTCGTCCATCTTAACCAGTCCGTCCTCTTCGATCAGCAGAAAACCCATTGCCTCGACCCGCGCCGCGCCATCGGCTTCGGACCCGACGGTGACGACGACCGTGGTCTCGGTCGAGTTGCCGGTGTCGAAATCCGGCCCGCTGACCACCACCCGCACCTCCGTGCCGGGCTCCGCCTCGCCCACGGCCTGCACGAACCCGGCCGGCTCGACCTCGAGATGCGAGGGCGAGATTCGATCCATGAAGAAATCCGGGCGGAACAGCGCGAAGGCGATCGCGATCAGGGCGACGCTTTCATAAATGCGATTGTGGGTCAGGAAATATCCCATCGTGCCGGCTGTGAACACGAGGATGGCAATCGTGGCGAATACGGCCACTATGATCCCTTCGACCCAGGTGACGTCGATCAGCAGCAGGTCGGTGTTGAAGATGAACACGAAAGGCAGCGCAACGGTGCGCAGGCTGTAAAAGAAGGCGATGAACCCGGTCCTGATCGCGTCGCCCCCCGACACGGCGGCCGCGGCAAAGCTGGCCAAGCCCACGGGCGGCGTCACGTCGGCCATGATACCGAAGTAGAACACGAACAGATGCACGGCGATCAACGGCACGATTAGGCCGCTTTGCGCGCCCAGTTCCACCACAACGCCCGCCATCAGCGAGCTGACGACGATATAGTTCGCGGTGGTCGGCAGCCCCATACCCAGGATCAGGCTCAGCAGCCCGACCATGACCAACATCAGGATCAGGTTGCCGCCGGACAGGAACTCGACCAGATCGGCCATCACCTGCCCCACGCCAGTCAGGGTCACGGTGCCGACGATCACGCCCGCGGTGGCCGTGGCCAGCGCGATACCGATCATGTTGCGCGCACCGTCGATCAGGCCCTGCCACAGATCGGCGACCCCATCGACAAAGGCATTCGCCAGATCGCTTTGCCCGCGGAAAATCGCCTTTAGCGGTTTCTGTGTCAGCAGGATCACGAACAGCAGCGCCGTCGCCCAGAAGGCCGACAGACCCGGCGATTTCTGTTCGATCATCAGGAAATACACCAGAACGACGATCGGCAGGAGGTAATGCAGGCCGGCCTTGTAGATCTCGGAGATCACCGGCAGCTTCACTTCGGTCGCGTTCGGGTCGTCGGGCTCAAGGTCAGGCACCTGCGCGGCCAGATAGACCAAGGCCACATAGATCGCGCATACGATCAGGCTGAGGATCAGCCCCGCGCTGGACGGCGCCCAAGCGGTGACCGCTTCGACCGGGTATTGCGAGCCATAACACAGCCCCGCAAACACCAGGAAGAACATCAGCATCCCCACGACCGTGCGCGCCAGATGTACGTCGCGATCGCCCAGGGTGGGCATGTTTCGCTTCACGGCCTCGAGATGCACGATATAGACCAGCGCGATGTAAGAAATCGCCGCCGGCAGGAAGGCGTGAGTGATCACCTCGACATACGAGATGCCCACGTATTCCACCATCAGGAAGGCGGCCGCCCCCATGACGGGCGGCATGATCTGGCCGTTGACCGAACTGGCAACCTCGACCGAGCCGGCCTGTTCGCTAGAAAACCCCACGCGTTTCATCAGCGGGATGGTAAAGGTGCCAGTGGTGACGACGTTGGCGATGGACGAGCCTGAAATCAGGCCGGTTGCGGCCGAGCCGACGACGGCGGCTTTGGCCGGCCCTCCGCGCAGGTGGCCCAACGCGCCAAACGCCATCTTGATGAAGTAGTTCCCCGCCCCGGCCTTGTCCAGCAGCGCGCCGAACAGAACGAACAGGAACACGAATTTGGTCGAAACACCCAAGGCGATGCCGAACACGCCCTCGGACGTGATCCACATGTGACTCATGGCTTTTTTGAGGCTGGCACCTTTCCAGCGGATCACTTCGGGAACCCATTCGGACGAGCCGAAGAACACATAGGCCAAGAATATCGTCGCGATGATCGCCATTGCCGGGCCGAGCGCACGTCGCGCGGCCTCGAACAGCAGCAGCAGACCACCCAGGGCGACCCATTTGTCCACGTCGTCAGCCAGGCCGCCGGCATTCACGATCTTGTCGTAGAAGAAATATCCATAAAGCGCCACGCCAGCGCCCAGAACGCCCATGATCCAGTCCTGGATCGGAATGTAGTTGCGCGGGCTGGATTTCAGCGCGGGATAGGCCGCAAAGGCCAGAAACAACGCGAAAGCCAGGTGGAACTGACGCGCGTTATTGACGATGCTGCCGGGCAGGATGACGTTCGACAGTGGCGAGGCCAGAATGACCTGGAAAATCGACCAGATCGCCGCGACGATGGCCAAGAACAGCCCGACGTTGCCCGCTGGATCACGCGCACCCGCATCCGAGGATGCGACCAGTTCCTGCAGTTCTTCTTCGGATAGCGGACGATTGCCCTGAGGGTCAGCGCTCATTAAAAATCTCCCGTCCCGCGGCCGGTTCTTGGCCTGCTTTGTTTTTTGTCCGGCCTCCCGCCGGCGGAAACGAGGCGCCGTTGGGCGCCTCGCGGTCTTGGGTCAAAGCCGGATTACTGGATCCAGCCCTTTTCGCGATAGTATTTCTCGGCACCCGGGTGCAGCGGAGCGGACAGGCCGTCCTTGATCATTTCCTCAGGCTTGAGGTTGGCGAAGGCCGGGTGCAGCTTTTTGAAGTCTTCGAAGTTCTCGAAGACCGAGCTGACGACGGCATAGACCGCATCTTCCGACACATCGGCCGAGGTCACGAAGGTCGCGCCCACACCAAAGGTCTGCACGTCCTCGTCGGTGCCGCGATACATGCCGCCGGGGATGGAGGCCTTGCGGTAGAACGAGTTGTCCTCGACCAGCTTGTCGACCGCCGGGCCGGTCACGTTGACCAGCACGGAGTCACATGCGGTGGTCGCTTCCTGGATCGAACCCGAGGGGTGGCCGACGGTATAGACCATCGCGTCGATCTGGTTGTCGCACAGGGCGGCCGACTGTTCGGCGGCTTTCAGCTCGGTGGCCAGTTCGAAATCATCCGTCGTCCAGCCCACCGCTTCCATCAGCACTTCCATGGTGCCGCGCTGACCGGAACCGGGGTTGCCGATGTTGACGCGCTTACCCTTCAGGTCTTCGAAGTTCTTGATGCCGGAATCGGCGCGGGCCACCACTGTGAACGGTTCAGGGTGCACCGAGAACACGGCGCGCAGGCCCTCGAACGGGCCGGCTTCTTCGAATTTCGAAGTGCCGTTATAGGCATGGTACTGCCAGTCCGACTGGGCCACACCGAACTCCAGCTCGCCTTCGCGGATGGTGTTGATGTTGTAGACCGACCCACCCGTCGATTCGACCGAGCAGCGCACGCCATGTTCCTTGCGGCCCTTGTTCACCAGACGGCAGATCGCGCCACCGGTCGGGTAGTACACGCCGGTCACGCCGCCGGTGCCGATGGTGATGAATTCTTCGGCATAGGCCGCGGGGGCCATCAGCGCGGCAGTGACGACCGCACCCAGGCTCAGCTTGCTTTTCTTGATCATTTGAGGACTCCCAAGATTTTTTGCTTTCTGACGGAAGACGGGTCAAGAACCCGGTCCGGGGATCGAGCGGATAGGGCAATCCGACGCGTCATGCAACGGATGCAACCATCTGTATTCCCAATTTCTCCCAACAGGTTCGAGGTTTGTGTCACCTTGACGCTTTGTCAAGCCTTCTGACCTTGGGGCACCCTACCCGCCGCAGATGTGACGATGGGCCGGAATAATTCCCCCCTGCCACACGACTCGGCACGCCGGCCTTTCGCGGCAAGTGGGCGCAGCAACCGCCCGTTGACCCTGCCGACCCGGCGCACCGCTATGTCACGGCCGTTCGCACCATGCCCGTCGCCACAACTGTCGTTGCAAGGAACGGCGGGCCGAACGCCGCTCTGGTCAACGCATTTTCGTGTTTTCGTGAAAATTCAGCGTGGTGCCCAAGGTGAGACTCGAACTCACACGGTATTGCTACCGGGGGATTTTGAATCCCCTGCGTCTACCATTCCGCCACTTGGGCCACGCGCATTGAATTACCGCCCAAGCGTGCGAAGGTCCAGAGGCAAAAATCACCAAAGACAGGGCAGCGCGATAGCGCAAGAGGTTGACGCTGGGGCGTGCACATGATTTGCCTCGTCAGACTTGAACAGTGGAATTTGGTGCAAATGCTGCGATCGCTGTATGACTGGACCATCCGTCTGGCCGATCACCCGCATGCCCTTTGGGCGCTGGCCGTCGTGGCATTCATCGAAAGCTCGTTCTTTCCGATCCCGCCCGATGTTCTGATGATCCCGATGATTCTTGCGCGCCCGTCGCGCGCCTGGCTGATCGCCACCGTGGCCCTGGTTGCCTCGGTGCTGGGTGGGATGCTCGGCTATGCCATCGGGGCCTTCTTCTACGAAAGCGTGGGCCAGCCTATCCTCGAGGCCATGGGCAAGGCCCACGCCATGGAAGAATTCAACCAGCGGTTCAACGATTTCGGTTTCTGGGCGGTTCTGACCGCCGGCGTCACGCCCTTCCCCTACAAGGTCATCACGATCATGTCCGGCTGGACGGGCATGCCGCTGGGCACCTTCATCGCGACATCCATTCTGGCGCGTGCGCTGCGGTTCTTCATGGTTGCCGGGCTGCTTTGGGGCTTTGGGGAACCGATCCGCGATTTCATCGAAAAACGTCTGGGTTTAATGTTCACCCTTTTCATCTTTCTGCTGATCGGCGGATTTTTGGTGGTGAAATACGTATGACGCGCAAACGCACACTCATTCTTCTGGCCGCCACCGGATCCCTGGGATTGCTGCTGGGGGCCTGGGCCTTTCAATACATCGGTGGAATGGCGCCTTGCAAAATGTGCATCTGGCAACGCTATCCACATAGCGCGGCAATCGCGATCGGCGCCTTGGCCTTCGCCCTGCCGGGCGTACGCCTCCTGCCGCTTCTCGGCGCGGCAGCCGCCGCTACCACCTCGGGCATCGGCATCTATCACGCCGGGGTCGAGCGCGGGCTATGGGAAGGCCCGTCCAGCTGCACCTCGGGCAGCATCAGCGGCCTGTCGACGGAAGAATTGATGGAACAGATCATGGCCGCCCCACTGGTGCGCTGCGACGAAATCCCGTGGGAGATGTTCGGCCTGTCCATGGCCGGTTGGAATGCACTGCTGTCCGCAGGTTTGGTTCTGGTCTGGCTGGCCGCCTGGCGCGCGCGCTGACCCTACTGGGCGTCCAGTTCCGCATCCCAATACAGAAAGTCGATCCAGCTTTCGTGCAGGTGGTTGGGCGGAAACTTCCGCCCGATGTTCTGCAGCATCTCGGCATCGGGCTGGCGCGGCGGCTTGCGCAGGCTCATCCCGGCTTGGCGCAACGATTTCGACCCCTTGCGCAGATTGCACGGGCTACAGGCGGCGACCACGTTCTGCCAACTGGTGACGCCTCCGGCCGCGCGCGGCACCACATGGTCAAAAGTCAACTCGCCCCGGCTGCCGCAATACTGACAGCGGAACTCATCCCTCAGAAACAAATTAAAGCGCGTGAAGGCCACGCGCTTTCTGGGTTTCACGTAGTCTTTCAGGACAACCACCGACGGTATTCGGATCACCGTGCTGGGGCTGCGGACCACCTCGTCATATTCGGCGATGATATCGACCCGATCCAGCCAGGCGGCCTTTATCGCCTCCTGCCAGGGCCACAGCGACAGCGGATAGTAGGACAGCGGGCGGTAATCGGCGTTCAAAACCAAGGCCGGATGGTGCTTCAGCGCACCCGGCTCCCTGACAAATTCGGTCCTGAAATCTCCGTCCATCGCAGAATCGCTCCTCGCTCTCGGCTGCCTGTATGGGACACCAGAGCGGGGAGCACCCGCCCCGGTCTTGATTCAACTATATATCGTGGCAAAGCTCTGGCAAGCCCTGAGTTTCCACAATATCTCGGGAGCATGATAGGCAGCGGCCGTAACAAGCGCGTGAGAGTTATCCACAGCTTGCGCTGGCGATGAACCGCGGGTATGCGAGCCCCATGTCCTGGTTCATCCGTTTCAACAAGCCGTTCGACGTGCTGCCGCAATTCACCGACCGGCAAAACGCCGACTCGCCGCGCCGCACCCTGTCGGATTTCATAGACTTGCCGGGTGTCTATCCGGCCGGGCGGCTGGACCGCGACAGCGAGGGGCTGATGCTGCTGACCGACAATGGGCGGCTGCAATCCCATATCTCGGACCCCAAGCACAAGATTCCCAAAACCTATTGGGTCCAGGTCGAGGGCATCCCGGATGCAGCGGCCATTCGGGCCCTGCGCGACGGGGTGGAGTTGAATGACGGCATGACCCGCCCAGCCAAGGCGCGGCTGATCGACGAACCCCAAGGCCTGTGGCCGCGCACCCCACCGATCCGCGACCGCAAGACGGTGCCGGATTGCTGGCTGGAACTGACCCTGCGCGAAGGGCGCAACCGTCAGGTGCGCCGCATGACGGCCGCCGTGGGCCACCCCACCCTGCGCCTGATCCGCGCCAAGATCGGGGACTGGACCCTGGACGACCTCGCCCCCGGCAGCTGGGACAGTCTGCCGTTGCCCGTTCTGGAAACCGCCCCCCAACGCAAGCGGGACAGGCGTCCGCGGCGGTGACTTTTTCGGCGATGTCCGATATCATGTCGCCATGAAAGTAGCAGCCGGAATCCCGTCGCCTTCGGGCATTCTCGAGGCCGCGCTGTATGTCGATGATCTGGATGCAGCCGAACGGTTCTATGGCGAGGTTCTGGGCTTGGAACGCATTCAGCGCGTGGAGGGCCGGCACGTGTTCTTCCGGGTCGGCGCCTCGGTGTTGCTTTTGTTCAACCCTGACCAGACAGAACAGCCTCCGACCAACCCGGACCTGCCGGTGCCGCAGCATGGCGCTCGCGGTTCGGGGCATGTGTGCCTGATCCTGACGCGCGATCAGATCGCGTCGATGCGCAAGCATTTGTTGGACTGGAACGTCCCTGTCGAGGCCGAATTCGACTGGCCCAACGGGGCCCGGTCGCTCTATGTGCGCGACCCGGCCGGAAATTCGGTGGAATTTGCCGAGGGTCACCTGTGGGGGTGACTCTACCCAGTCACAGGCTCAGCTTGTCGCGCATGAAGGCCAGCGCGACGCCCAGCCCGTCGGGTGCGATTCCATGGCCGGTGCCCTTCATGATGTGGGCATAGACCTCCTTGAAACCCGCGCGCTGCAGGGCCTCGGCGGCCTCGGGTAGCGATTGCGGCGGCACCATGTCATCGGCATCGCCATGAACCAGCAGCACGGGCATCCGGCTGACCACCTCGTCGGCCAGCAGGTCAGGCTCCAACAGGCGGCCGGAAAACGCGATCACGCCAGCCACCGGGTCTTCGCGGCGCGGGGCCACGTGCAGGCTCATCATCGTGCCTTGGGAAAAGCCGAACAGCACCACCTGCTCGGGCAGCACGTCCTCGTCCACCATCAGGGCGTCGAGAAAGGCGTTGAAATCCTCGACCGCCATTTCCATGCCGCGCCGGGCCTCCTCCTCGGACGAACCGTCGATCCACGGGATCGGAAACCACTGGAAGCCGTTGGGCATGCCGGGGATCTGCTCGGGTGCGTCGGGGGCCACGAACAGCGTGTCGGGCAGGTGTTCGCCCAGAACATCCGCAAGCCCCAGCAGATCGGCCCCGTTGGCGCCATAGCCATGCACGAACACCACGACCGAGCGCGTGTCGCCCGAAACCGGCTCTTTGCGGAGCGCGTTCAAAACCCTTGTCATCTGATCCCTTCCCTATCCTTGGCCACGCGGTAATAGGCCCACAGAACCCGGGCTGCAACCGACCGCCACGGCGACCACGCCTCGGCCATCTGCCGCAGCGCCTTGTCGGTCGGCCGATCTGACAGGTCGTACAGCATCCGTGCAGCCTCCTGCAGGGCCAGATCACCCGGCGCGATCACATCCGCGCGCCCCAGCGAGAACATGGCATAAATCTCGGCCGTCCAGACCCCGATGCCCGGCACTTGGGTCAGCGTCGCAATGACCACGTTATCGGGTACCTCGCGCAGGGCTTTGTAGTCGATCCGCGCCTCGGCCAGCGCCCGGGCATAGCGGATCTTCTGACGGCTCAGCCCGACTGCGCGCAGGTCATCGTCGGTGGCCCACTTGATCTTGCGCGGCCCGGTCAGGCCGGCCTGCTGCATCCGCCCCCAAATCGCGTTGGCCGAGGCCACGCTGACCTGCTGGCTGACGATGGCGCTGAGCAGTTGCGCGAAACCGTCAGGCCGGCGGCGCAGGGGCAACGGGCGGGTCAGTTCGATCGCGTGCGCCATGCGCGGACAGGTGTCAGACAGCCACTCGGCCCCTTCCGCAACGCATTCTGGTGTCTCGATAATTCGACCAACGGTCATGGCGGCTCCAGGTGGCGGTTCAGGGCGCAGGTTAGGCTGCTTTGTCGCATATGCAACCCGCTTGTATGTCCGCCGGTTCGCCGATACCCATTTGCGCATGTCGATGACCAGCACAGCCCCCGACGATACCCGCGCCAAGCGCAACGTTGCCGTTCTGGTGGCGGCGCAGGCGATTCTGGGCGCGCAAATGCCGATGATCTTCATCGTTGGCGGATTGGCGGGCCAGTCGCTGGCCAGCAACGCCTGCCTGGCCACGCTGCCGATTTCGCTGATCGTTCTGGGCTCGATGCTGGCGGCAACGCCGGTCTCGGCCATCATGCAGCGCTGGGGCCGCCGCGCCGGATTTCTGGTCGGTGCCACCGCCGGAGCGGTGGGCGGCGGCGTAGGAGCCTATGGCCTGTACCTGGGGTCGTTCCCTGTCTTTCTTGTCGGCAGCCTGCTGACCGGCATCTACATGAGCGCACATGGCTTCTATCGCTTTGCCGCCGCTGATACTGCTTCAGACGCATTCCGGCCCAAGGCGATCTCTTATGTCATGGCCGGCGGCCTGGCTGCCGCCATCATCGGGCCGCAGATCGTCAAGCTGACCTCGCAGGCCTATGTCATTCCGTTCCTGGGCACCTATTTCGCAGTGATCGCAGTGAACGTCATAGGGTCGGTCCTATTCCTGTTTCTGGACATTCCGACCCCCGACCGTCCGTCACAGTATGCGCCCAAAGGCCGGTCGCGGCTGGAGTTGCTGAAAACCCCACGTATTGCCGTGGCCATCATCTGTGCCATGGTCTCGTACGCGCTGATGAACCTTGTGATGACCTCAACGCCGCTGGCCGTCGTCGGCTGTGGCTTCTCCGAAGGTGATGCGGCGGATGTGGTCACCAGCCACGTTCTGGCGATGTATGTTCCCAGTTTCTTCACCGGCCACCTGATCGCCCGGTTCGGGGCCGAGAAAATGGTCGCGATCGGTTTGGCGATTTTGGGCGGCGCGGGCGTTGTGGCCCTACAAGGCGTTGAGATCGGGAACTTCTTTCTGGCCCTCGTGCTGCTTGGCATTGGCTGGAACTTCGGTTTCATCGGCGCCACCAGCATGTTGGCGGCCCAGCACGATGTGCATGAACGCGGCCGAGTGCAGGGACTGAATGACCTGCTGGTGTTTGGAGGCGTGACGATTGCGTCGCTGGCCTCGGGCGGATTGATGAACTGTTCGGGCGGCTCCCCGGTCGAGGGATGGACGGCCGTCAACCTGGCGATGGTACCATTGCTGACCTTGGCGGGCGGCGCGCTGCTGTGGCTAGTGCTCAAACCCGATGCCGCGGATACGGCCTGATCACCACCGACCTGTGGTCGCGGTCCAGATCAGGGATGCCCGCCGACGAAACTCGCTTTGTTTCAAAGCGCCCGTGCTGACCGCTGTCGGGTCAGCGACCACGCGGCGCAACACCCATTCGGCCTGCCAACCGGCCACAAGCGCCGGGCGCGCCTGATCCGAAACATCGACGCGCCGTGCTCGGGCCGCGGCCATCCGGTCCAGCGCCCGCTCGGCCAATTGACGCACCCCGTCCGGCGTTCCGTCCAACAGGGGAATGCGCCCGCGGGCTTCAAGCGCGGGGATGGCGCGGAACCAGTTCGCCACACCGACCGCATAGCCAAAATCGCGCAGAACCGTTTCGTCGGCGGCACCCAGGGCTTGCGCCGCGGCGACCATCAGCGACCCTGCGCTGTGGGTCAGGTAGGCCTCGAAGTGTTCCTCATCCTCGAACGGATCGCGGTAGATATCCCAACGCCTTACGGCCACGAATTCATCCAGCATCGCCGCCAGATGCGGGGAAAGGACGCGCGACAGGGGCGTGACCACCTCGTGCCGCCGCACAGAGGGCCCTTCGGCGATCTCCTGCAGCGCGTCGCGCCACCATTGCAGGCGCATCTCGGCAATCATCGGCTCTTGGGTGACCCACGGCGCGCGGGCGACCTCGATATTCATCGCATAGATCGGAAACAGCACGGCCCGCGCTTGGACCGGCGCCGCCATCGCGGCCATGAACCGATCGGGGTCGGCCCGGTGGACCAGCGCCGCGCAGGCCTTGACGTCGTCGTCGAAGGGCACGCTCACTCGGCCACCACCGATTGCGGGCTGCAATCGCGCACCAGCTTCCACTGGATCGCCTCCAGCAGCGCCTCGAACGAGGCGTCGACGATGTTCGCGCTGACCCCCACCGTGGACCAGCGCCGCCCCTGCCCGTCTTCGCTGTCGATGATGACGCGGGTCACCGCCTCGGTCCCGCCCTGGGTGATGCGCACCTTGAAGTCCACCAGGTGCATATCGTCCAGGATGGGCGAGTACTGCCCCAGATCCTTGGCCAAAGCTTTGGCCAGCGCGTTCACCGGGCCACGGTCGCTGCCGTTTTCGTCCATCGACTCGCTGACCGAAAGCTTCTTCTCACCATCCACCTTCACCACGACGACCGCTTCGGACAGGCTGACCATCTGGTTGTACTTGTTCTTGCGCCGCTCGACCGTGACCTTGTAGCGCTTGACCTCGAAGAACTGCGGCAGCTGGCCCAGTTCATCGCGGGCCAGCAGCTCGAAACTGGCCTGCGCGGTGTCATAGGAATACCCTTCGGCTTCGCGTGCCTTGATCCGTTCCAGAATGCGCCCCAGCGCCGGGTCGCCCGGCTCGACCTGCAATCCGGCCTCGGTCAGGCGTTTGCGCAAGTTCGACTGGCCCGCCTGGTTCGACATCGGAATGATCCGCGCATTGCCCACGGTCGCCGGATCGACATGTTCATAGGTCGAAGGGTCCTTGAGAATCGCGCTGGCATGCAGCCCTGCCTTGTGCGCAAAGGCCGAGGCGCCAACATAGGCCGCCTGTTTGCTGGGCACCCGGTTCAGGATGTCGTCCAGCATGCGGCTGATGCGGGTCAGACCGGTCAGCGCGTCGCGACTGACGCCGATCTCGAAGGCCGAGGCATAGGGCTCCTTCAACAGCAGCGTCGGGATCAGGGCTGTCAGGTTGGCATTGCCGCAGCGCTCGCCCAGCCCGTTCAACGTTCCCTGAATCTGGCGCGCGCCGGCATCCACAGCGGCCAAGGAACAGGCCACGGCATTTTCGGTGTCGTTGTGGGTGTGAATGCCCAGCCGGTCGCCGGGGAAGCCCGCGGCGACCAGGGCGGACACGATCCGCCCCACTTCAGCCGGCAGCGCGCCGCCATTGGTGTCGCACAACACCACCCAGCGGGCACCGGCCTCCAGCGCCGCTTGGCAGACCTGTATGGCATAAGCGGGGTTGTCCTTGTAGCCGTCAAAGAAATGCTCGGCATCAAACAGCGCCTCGCGCCCCTGCGCCACGATATGCGCGACCGAGGCGCGGACGTTCTCGACATTTTCCTCCAGCGAGATCCCCAGCGCGTCGGTCACGTGATAGTCATGCGACTTGCCCACCAGACAGACCGCCCGCGTGCCGGCGTTCATGACGGCGGCCAACACGTCGTCATTCTCGGCCGAGCGCCCGGCCCGTTTGGTCATGCCAAAGGCGGTCAGGCAGGCGCGCGTCTTGGGCGCGGCGTCGAAAAATGCGCTGTCGGTGGGGTTCGCACCGGGCCAGCCGCCTTCGATATAGTCCACCCCCAAAGCATCCAGCGCCTGCGCGATCTGGACCTTTTCGGCGGTCGAGAACTGAACGCCCTGCGTCTGCTGGCCGTCGCGCAACGTGGTGTCATAGAGGTACAGGCGCTCTTTGCTCATTCCACGCCCTCCAGCCTGCTGGCATCAAAGCCCGCGCCTGGCACCAGTTCGACCCCGTCCTTGCTCATCCGCACTTCCAGACCAGCCGACAGATAGGCGGCCTTCAACCGATCCACTTCCGAGAAATCCTTGGTCTGCATCGCCTCGGCCCGAACACGGGCCAGCCGGTCGGCATGGGCCGACAGATCCACGCCGTCGGTCTCGGCCCAGCCCCCCATCTCGGGTTCCAACAGGCCCAGTACCTGCGCACTGGCCAGCAAAGTGGCGGCATCGCCGTCCGAGGCCAGACGATGCAGCTCGGCAAGGGCACCCGCCGTGTTGAGGTCATCGGAAAGCGCCTCGATCACCGCGGGCGCCGCGCTGGCTGCGGGTTCGATGCCCGCAGTCAGCGCCCGCCACTTTCGCAACGTGGCCTCGGCCTCGCGAGCCTTCTTTTCTGTCCAGTCCATCGGCTTGCGATAGTGGGTCTGCAGGAAGACGAACCGGATCACCTCGCCCGGCACGCCCTGATCCAGCAGGTCATGCACGGTGAAGAAATTGCCCAGTGATTTGGACATCTTCTTGCCCTCGACCTGCAGCATCTCGTTATGCAGCCAATAGCGCGCGAATTCGCCGTGCGGATGGGCGCATTTGCTCTGGGCGATCTCGTTTTCGTGGTGCGGGAACATCAGGTCGTTGCCGCCGCCATGGATGTCGAAACTTTCGCCCAGCAACTCATAGCTCATGGCCGAGCACTCGATATGCCAGCCCGGACGCCCCCGGCCCCAGGGCGACTCCCAACCGGGCAGTTCATCGTCCGAGGGCTTCCACAGCACGAAATCCATCGGGTTCTTTTTATAGGGCGCCACCTCGACCCGCGCGCCCGCGATCATGTCATCGACTGACCGACCCGAAAGCTTGCCATACTCGTCGCGCCAGCTGTCCACCGCAAACAGAACATGCCCCTCGGCCTCATAGGCGTGGCCCTTGGCGATCAAGTCCTCGATCATCGCGATCATCTGGTCGATATACCGCGTGGCCCGCGGCATCTGGTCGGGCTCCAGCGCCCCCAGCGCGCCCATGTCGTGCAGGTACCAGCCGATCGTCTCGTCCGACCGCTCCTGCACCAACTGCTCAAGCGTTCCTTCGGCCCCGGCCTGCTTGCGCGCCAGGGCCGTCGCGTTGATCTTGTCATCGACGTCGGTGAAGTTGCGTACATAGGTCACATGCTCGGGCCCGTAAACGTGACGCAGCAGGCGGTATAGCACGTCAAACACTACCACGGGCCGCGCGTTGCCCAGATGCGCCCGGTCATACACGGTGGGTCCGCAGACATACATCCGCACGTTGTCGGGATCGATCGGAACGAAATCTTCCTTCGTCCGGGTCCGCGTGTTGTGCAGTTTGATCGTCGTCATGCGTCTGGCTCCTGGATACAGCAATAGCGTCCGCGTTGACGCGGGCTTAGCAACTTGTCTCAGGGAAGAAAACGAAAGAAACCGGCCCGCGTGAAAGTTCAGCAGGGAATGCAGCAGATAATGATGCAGGCCTTCCGGTTCATGGCCCATCGCATAGCACGCCCGGTCCCGCGCGCCAAGACTTCTGTTGCCTGCGGGAGAAGCTGATTGACAAATCACCCCGGCTCTGACCCATTCGGCGGACTTGCCGCAACGGAGGCGCGCCATGAAACTTTCGCACCGCATCACGCATCTGACCGGAGGCGGTTCGGACGGGTGGGACGTGTTCTATCGCGCGCGCCGCATGATCGCCGAAGGCCAAGCCGTGACCGAGCTGACCATCGGCGAACATGACATCCGCACCCACCACTCGATCCTGGCCGAGATGGACCGGTCGGCGCGCTCGGGCCATACCGGATACGCTATGGTGCCGGGCACGGATCTGCTGCGCGATACCGTGGCCGCGCGGGTGCAGACCCGCACGGGCGTTCCGACCACGCGCCACAACGTGCTGATCACCCCGGGCGGACAGGCCGCGCTGTTCGCCGCGCATATGGCAGCGTGCGACCCGGGCGATGTGGGCCTCTATCTCGATCCCTTCTACGCCACCTATCCCGGCACGATCCGCGGGGCGGGCGCGATCGCGCGCGCGGTTCAGACCCGGGCCGAGGACGCCTTTCAGCCCAACGCAGCCACGATAGCAGAACAGGCCGAGGGTGCCGCATCATTGCTGATCAACACGCCGAACAACCCGACCGGGGTCGTCTATTCACGCGAGACCCTGACCGAGATTGCCGATCTGTGCCGCGAGCGCGACATCTGGCTGATCTCGGACGAGGTTTATGACACGCAAGTCTGGGAAGGCGCGCACCTGTCGCCCCGCGCCCTGCCCGGTATGGCCGACCGCACCCTGGTCGTGGGCTCGATGTCGAAGTCCCACGCCATGACCGGGTCGCGCTGCGGTTGGATCGTTGGCCCCGAAGAGGCCATCGAACATCTGATCAACCTTGCCACGCACACCACATACGGGGTTCCGGGTTTCATCCAGGACGCCGCCAGCTATGCGCTGACCGCGGGGGACGAACTTGAAGAAGAGGTTGCGGCCCCTTTCCGCCGCCGCTGCGCCCTGGCGATGCAGGTTCTGGCCCGACAGAACACGGTGGGCCTGATCCCCGCACAAGGCGCAATGTACCTGATGCTGGACATCCGCGCGACAGGGCAAAGCGGCGAAGACTTCGCCAATGCACTGCTGGACACCCACGCCATCGCGGTCATGCCCGGAGAAAGCTTCGGCCAAGCCGCCGCAGGGCATGTGCGCGTGGCCATGACCATCGATGATGACCGGTTCGCCGCTGCCCTTCAGACCCTATGCGAATTCGCAGACCGGCTTGCGGGTCAGACAGCGGCCGAGTGACCGAGACGGGTTTCGTTCAGAACCGGAACGTCGCGCGCAGGTTAAAGGTGTTGGTATCCAGATCGCCCCGCGACCGTGTGACATCGTTAAAATTCTGCCGCAACGCTTCGCCACTGATGATCAGCCGATCGCCCAGAGGATAGGCTACGCCGATTCCGTAGACCGCTGCTGTGTCGCTGTCGCCCGAAGTATTCGCCCGCGCGGCACCTACCACGACGTAGCCCAAAGCGGGCCCGAACTCATATCCGCCGCGCAGTTTCACGCGGGACACGCTGTCCAAACTGCCCTCCGAGGCGCCCAGGTCGAGATTCAGCCGGTCATATTCCAGTTCACCCCCGACGACGAAGCTGCCAAGATCCAGATCGTATCCGATATTTGCGCCGATGCTGCCCGAATTGCTTCCACTGCCGCCGGGTCCGTCCGCGTCGGTATAACCGAAGGTGAACCCGGCGTAAGCGCCCGTCCAATCCTCGGCCAACGCCACCTGCGCCGCTGGAATCAGCAGGGCCGACAGCAAGGCGCGGATCAGTTTCATGCAAGCCTCCGGTTTTCGTTCAGCACCCTTTGCAATTGAAACAGATGCGGTGATGTGCACCTCTACTAAACATGTGCTTTGGTGCAGTCAGATCAATTCAAGTCACGCAAATCTTAACAATAAGTAATGGAAGCATAACATATTTCGCCATCTGCGTGAGGATTTCCTGCCGCGTTCATCAACGTTCCGAGTTTTTGAGGCCAAAAGCGACATCGGTCGCAAACGGGACAGATTGCTTGCTCGGACCCTGACACTATTCGTCGCAGGAGTTGAGGGCCACATGCCAAACGATATCTGGAAGATTTGCCTGATTAGCCGCACCATTGGTGCCGATCGGGGGCGTGCGGCACGAGGACGGCCGTGACGGGTTGAAGCTTCCCCCCTTTGACCTGACTTTCATTTTGGAGTCCTCACCATGAACGACCAATCCCGCTCAACGTCCCGCAGTGGCGGCCGCGCCGCCCGTCGCGCCGCCCGTGCCGCAGCCCTGCCCGAACATCTTCGCCCCGTTCGTCCGGGGCTTGAGGGCGGCACGTACAAACCGCTCAGCCAGCAGGACATGGAGCGTATTCACGCCGCCGCGCTGGACGCGCTGGAAACCATCGGTTTGGCCGACGCGCCGCCCAGCGGCATCGATTACCTTGTCAATGCCGGCTGTACGCTGGGCGATGACGGGCGTATCCGCTTTCCCCGCGCGCTGGTCGAGGACACGATCGCCCGTGCCAACCGCTCGGTGACGCTCTACAGCCGCGACGGCAAGACCGATCTCGAACTTTCGGGCAACCGCGTGCACTACGGCACCGCCGGGGCGGCGGTCAGCATGGTCGATGCCCAGGGCCGCAACTATCGCGATTCGACCGTGCAGGACCTGCACGACGCGGCCCGGATCTGCGAGCAGTTGGACAATATTCATTTCGTGCAGCGCCCCATGGTCTGCCGCGACATCGCCGACAACCGCGAAATGGACCTGAACACGATCTATGCCTGCTGTTCCGGCACCTACAAACATATCGGCACCTCGTTCACCGACCCACGCTATGTGGCTCCGGCGATGGAGATGCTGCACATGATCGCCGGCGGCGAGGACAAATGGCGCGAGCGGCCCTTCGTGTCGAATTCGAACTGTTTCGTCGTGCCGCCGATGAAATTCGCCACCGAAAGCTGCCAGGTGATGGAGGAATGCATCAAGGCAGGTATGCCGGTGCTGCTGCTGTCAGCGGGCATGGCAGGCGCGACGGCGCCTTCGACCATCGCGGGCGCGATCGTCCAGGCCACCGCCGAATGCCTGGCCGGGTTGGTTTATGTCAATGCCGTAAGCCCCGGTGCTCCGGCGGTTTTTGGCACCTGGCCCTTTGGGCTGGACCTGCGCACCGGCGCGATGTCGGTCGGTTCGGGCGAGCAGGCGCTGCTGAGCGCGGGCTGCGCCCAGATGCACAAGTTCTACGACCTGCCGGGCGGCGCCGCGGCCGGTGCTTCGGATGCGAAACTGCCCGACATGCAGGCCGGGTGGGAGCAGATGTGCTCGAACGTCATGGCCGGGCTTTCGGGATTGAACATGGTCTACGAAGCCGCGGGAATGCACGCCTCGTTGCTGGGCTTCTGCTTCGAGAGCCTGATTCTGGGCGATGACTTGATCGGGCAGGCCCTGCGTTGCGTCCGCGGGATCGAGGTGAATGAAGACACCCTGGCCGTCGACCAGATTGCCGAGGTCTGTTTGGGCGGGCCGGGCCATTATCTGGGCACCGATGCCACGCTCAGCCGGATGCAGGCCGATTATGTATATCCCATCCTGGGGGATCGGACCTCGCCCAAGGAATGGGCCGAGCTGGGCAAGCCCGACCTGATTGCCAAGGCCACCGCCCGGAAGGAAGAGATTCTAGGCCAGCCGTCGCAAGCCCGGTTCGATCCAGTGCTGGACGCCGAGATCCGCAGCAAGTTCAACATTCACTTACCCGCATAACCTATTGTAAAGCAGCCCGGGTTTCCCCGGGGCCGCGCTCCGCCGACAGGTGTCAGCCGTTGCTTGGGGGAAGCAACCCTGCCTCCTGCGCGACGGCGATTTCGGCCTGATCCAGCGCGCCGTCACCATTTGCATCCATCGCCGAGAACGTGTCTGCATCCATGTCCGGCAGAACGGCCTGCACCTCTTCGATGGTCAGAACGCCGTCGCCGTTGGCATCGGCGCTGCATTGGGCCAGAACAACTGCCGGAACGCCCAGGGCCACGGTGGCCAGAAGAGCGAGATTGCGAGGTTTCATCGTCAAATCTCCAAATAAGGGGTGTGTGGTAGTTTGTCCGGACACCGGCACCAAACACCCCTGCTCGGCCCATGTCACCCCCGCCGAGTCGCACAGCCCGATTCGTGCCGATCCCCGCCCCTTTTGCGCACCTGGCGGCGCGATCTTTTGCCGTGCAAAATTCCGCCGGGACGTTGCGCCATGACTCCCCTCATGCGGGCGGCCCGATCCGGCAGAACGTCGCCCAAAAAGAAAGGGGGCCGAAGCCCCCTGTCAGTTTTGCCGTCCAGGCTCATTCTCATTGACCGCCCGGTGTTTTTTGCCTGCGGCCTGGACTGCACATGGGACGAGCGCACCCGCCCCGTGAAAGAGTGGGAAGGAGCAAATATTCCGCCCCACCCTGTTCGTGGCCGACACGGGCATGTCGGCCGGGCGGAGAAAGGCCAGATGGTAAGCCTTGCGGCCTGTCTCCGTATTCGTCGGGACCGGCACCGTATTGGCAGCGTCCGGCCCCTGCGCCCCGGGTTGCCGGGGCGTTTAGCTCAGCTACACCCGCTGGTTGCGCCGCAGGTGTTGCATTTCATGCAGGTCCCGTTGCGCACCAGCGTGTAGTTCCCGCATTCCCCGCAGGGATCGCCCTCGTAGCCCTGCATCTTGGCCTTGGTCCGGGCATCCATCCCGGTGGCCGTCTCGGCAACGACGGTGGTCTCGCTTTTGGTCTCGAAGGTGACGGACGCCTCGGACATGCCGGTCGCGGCCGCCTGCCCTCCGTTGAACACCACCAGATCCTGCGGAAGACGCTTGCGCAGATAGCCGGTCGAGCTGATCTGTTTCAGCACCTCCAGCGATTTCGACGCCGCGCTGTCGCTGACCTCCGAGACGTTCGACACGCCCTCTTCCTCGCCGCGGCCCAGATCGTCGAAGGTTGCGCCTTGCGGCTTCACATGCGCCAGGTCGGTACGATCCAGATACGACACCGCAAGCTCGCGGAAGATGTAGTCGAGGATCGACGTGGCGTTCTTGATCGAGTCGTTGCCCTGCACCATCCCGGCCGGTTCGAACTTGGTGAAGGTGAAGGCGTCGACGAACTCTTCCAGCGGCACACCGTATTGCAGGCCGACCGAGACCGCGATGGCAAAGTTGTTCATCATCGCGCGGAAGCCGGCGCCTTCCTTGTGCATGTCGATGAAGATCTCGCCCAGCTTGCCGTCCTCAAACTCGCCGGTACGCAGGTAGACCTTGTGCCCGCCCACGATCGCCTTCTGGGTATAGCCCTTGCGGCGATGCGGCAGCTTTTCGCGGTGGCTGCGGATGACCTCCTTGACCACGACCTTCTCGATGACCTTTTCGGCCAGTGTCACGGCCTTTTCCCGCGCCGATCCGCTTTCGAGGATTTCCGCCGCCTCATCGTCATCCTCGACCAGCGCAGCTGCCAGCGGCTGGCTGAGCTTGGACCCGTCGCGATACAGCGCGTTTGCCTTGACGCCCAGGCTCCAGGACAGCTCGTAGGCCTTCTGGCAATCCTCGATGGTGGCATCATTGGGCATGTTGATCGTCTTGCTGATCGCGCCCGAAATGAAGCTTTGCGCCGCCGCCATCATCTTGATGTGGCTGTCGACACCCAGGAACCGCTTGCCCTTCTTGCCGCACGGGTTGGCGCAGTCGAAGATCGCGTAATGCTCAGGCTTCAGATGCGGGGCCCCTTCCAGGGTCATGGTGCCGCAGACATGGTCGTTGGCCGCGTCGATATCCGCCTTGCTGAAGCCCAGATGGCGCAGCATGTCAAAGGTCGGATCATTCAGCTTGCTGGCCGGGATGCCCAGAACACCGGTGCAGAAATCTTCGCCCAGCGTCCACTGGTTGAAGACGAACCGGATGTCGAACGCGCTTTCCAGCGCGGCGTCGATCTTGGCCAGCTCGTTCGGGCCGAACCCGTGACCTGTCAGCGAGGTGTGGTTGATCCCCGGCGCGTTGCCCAAGGTGCCGTGACCCACCGCGTAGGACACAATCTCTTCGATCTGGGCCGAGGAATAGCCCAGCTTCTCGAGCGCCGCGGGGACCGAGCGGTTGATGATCTTGAAGTAGCCGCCCCCGGCCAGTTTCTTGAACTTGACCAGCGCAAAGTCGGGCTCGATCCCGGTGGTGTCGCAGTCCATCACCAGTCCGATCGTGCCGGTCGGCGCGATCACGGTGGCCTGCGCGTTGCGGTAGCCGTTCTTCTCACCCAGGCTCAGCGCCTCGTCCCAGGCGCTCATGGCCAGATCGATCAGGCGCTTGTCCGGACAATTGGCGTGATCCAGCGGCACCGGCTTGACCGAGAGTTTCTCGTACCCCTCGGTCACGCCCTGCGCAGCGCGGCGGTGGTTGCGGATGACCCGCAGCATATGCTCGGCGTTGCGCTTGTAGCCGGCGAACGGCCCCAGCTCGCCGGCGATCTCGGCCGAGGTGGCATAGGCCACACCGGTCATGATCGCAGTCAGTGCGCCACAGATCGCGCGACCCTCGTCCGAGTCGTAGCCATAGCCCATATTCATCAGCAGGCCGCCGATGTTGGCATAGCCTAGACCCAGCGTACGGAAGTCATAAGACAACTGCGCGATCTCTTTCGACGGGAACTGCGCCATCGTCACCGAGATCTCGAGCGTCAGCGTCCAGAGACGGGCCGCGTGCATATAGTCGGCCGCCTGAAACTCGCCATCCTTCAGGAAGGTCAGCAGGTTCATCGACGCCAGGTTGCAGGCCGTGTCATCCAGGAACATGTACTCTGAGCACGGGTTCGAGCCGCGGATCTCGCCGTCTTCGGGGCAGGTGTGCCATTCGTTGACCGTGTCGTGGAATTGAATGCCCGGATCGGCGCAGGCCCAGGCCGCATGGCCGACCTTTTCCCACAGGTCGCGCGCCTTGACCACCTTGGCCACCTTGCCGTCGGTGCGGTTGATCAGTTCCCAGTCGGCATCCTTTTCAACCGCCTTGAGGAAGGCGTTGGTCACGCGGATCGAGTTGTTGGAGTTCTGACCCGAGACCGAATTGTAGGCTTCCGAATCCCAGTCGGTGTCGTAGGTCGGAAACTCGATGCTGTCGTGGCCCTGCTTGGCGTAATCCAGCACGCGCTTGATGTAAGTCTCGGGGATCGCGACCTTTTTCGCCTCGCGGATCGCTGTTTTCAGCCCGTCGTTCTTCTTGGGATCATAGGCGTCGTCCTGTGCGCCGTCCCACGTGCGGATGGCCTCGAAAATGCCGTTCAGCATCTTTTCGTGCATTTTCGATCCGGCAACGATCGAGGCCACCTTCTGCTCTTCGATCACCTTCCATTCGATGAATTGCTCGATGTCAGGGTGATCTGCATCGACGATCACCATCTTTGCTGCTCGACGGGTTGTCCCGCCTGATTTGATCGCGCCAGCGGCGCGGTCGCCGATCTTGAGAAAGCCCATCAGGCCCGAGGACTTACCGCCACCCGACAGCGCTTCGCCTTCTGCGCGCAGATGGCTGAAGTTGGTCCCGGTGCCCGAGCCGTATTTGAACAGGCGCGCCTCGCGCACCCACAGATCCATGATGCCGCCTTCGTTCACCAGATCGTCATCGACCGACTGGATGAAGCACGCATGCGGCTGTGGATGTTCATAGGCCGATTTCGACTTGGTCAGCTTGCCGGTTTTGTAGTCGACATAGTAGTGACCCTGCGCCGGGCCATCGATCCCGTAGGCCCAGTGCAGACCGGTGTTGAACCATTGCGGGCTGTTTGGTGCGGCGCGCTGGGTCGCCAGCATATAGCGCATCTCGTCGAAATAGGCGCGCGCGTCCTCCTCGGTCGAGAAATAGCCGCCCTTCCAGCCCCAATAGGCCCAGGCACCGGCCAGACGGTCGAACACCTGTTTCGAGGACGTCTCCCCGCCGAACTCGGCATCCTCGGCCGGAACCGAGCGCCAGAGGAATTCGGGCACGTCCTTCTCGCGCACTTTCTTCAGCTTGCTGGGAACGCCGGCCTTGCGGAAATATTTCTGTGCGATCACGTCGCTGGCGACCTGACTCCAGGTCGAGGGCACCTCGATGCCTTCCAGCCGGAACACGATGGTGCCGTCGGGGTTGCGGATTTCCGAGGTGACGGACACGAAGTCCAGATCGGCATAAGCGTCCTGCCCAGGTTTCGTAAACTTTCTTTCAATCTTCATGTCCGCAGCCCCAGATCATCAAACAGTGCTATTCATGTCCTCGGCACCCAATTCACATTCGGCGGGGTGCCGCCCGCCGTGCCTGCAAGAAACCTCTGGACGTACTGGCCCGGCACCGCCAAAGCGGCGTGAACCCGACTGAGCGGTACACGTCAGTTTGAGTTTGCTTCCGACCCTCGCCCGTTGCCCTCTGACTGGCTTTTCATACCAGATTTAGTGGCTATTGCTCCGGCCCATACAATCTGGCGTATCTTCCCATAGTTGGTCAACGGCATTTTTTGCTCGAAACGCAGAACTTTTCAGTTGACCCCACCGCGTCCAGAAGGCGCCCGCGCACCGAAACCGATTCATCCACAGGGCGATCGGTTTTTATCTGGCCCGATGCCCATTCGGTTTTTCCGCCTTTTTTCAGACCGGTTGCAGCATAATGGTCAAGCAAGCGCTTCTGCCCCATACTGAATCGGGAATCACGGATCCGGGGCCGATCGGGTTCACGAATCTCGCGCCCATGAGTTGACAGGAATCGTTGTGAAAAAAGCACTCATCGCTTTCGCCCTCGCACCGCCCTTTCTGTGGGGGTGTGCGTCGTCGCCCCCGGAACCGACCTCGCGCAGCGCCCAGTTCAGCGACTATCCTGGGCAATTGCTCGAAACATTCGAGATCAGCTGTGACGGCCCCGGCGAGCAATTCCGCAAAACGAAGTCGACACAGTTCGAATGCCTTTCGGCCCTACCACCCGACACCACCGCCTTTTTGATTCTGAATTATGACGGGTCGACCAAGGACTTGCCCAGGGGAATCCGGCGGATGTCCACCCAACGCAACCCGGCAGGCTATCGCGTAGATGCCGAATTGTTCTTCCTTGTCCCTCAGAAAGACGGCGCACCGGTCAAGGTCCCCATAGAAAGCGCGACCCTGGATCAGGAACTCACGACTCTGTACCGGTATTTCGGTGGAATGCCACTGTGAGTGAAAAGTGGTCGGGGCGGCGAGATTCGAACTCACGACCCCCTGTACCCAAAACAGGTGCGCTACCAGACTGCGCCACGCCCCGGACCGTGCGTCTTCCTAACCGCGACTTATTGATTTGAAAACCCCTAACAGGGCCAGATCGCAGGGCCGTCCGCAAAAATTTCGTGACGCAGTTGTGTGCCAAGGCCAATCCCGTATCGAGCCGCCAGCCCTGCATTGATTTCAAGAACCGCAAAGACCGCATCACCCCCGTCGATTGGGGTCAGATCACCCGGTATGGCACCGCGATGCACACGGGTGACGACGCCCTTGCGGTCGACAAAGATCATGTCGAGCGGGATCAGGGTGTTCTTCATCCAGAACGCCACCGGCTGCGGGGGGTCGAAAACGAACAGCATCCCGGACTGACGCGGCAGCGACTCTCGGAACATCAACCCACGCGCGCGGTCCTGCGGCGTGACGGCCAGTTCGACATCGAACCGCACCTGCGCCACCGCGTTGCGCAGAAAGACATGATCGGGGCGACAGCTGGCCATGGCAGCCTGCGCCCAGAAAAAGGTCAAAGCTGCCAGAACCAGAGCTCGTATCATTCCCTCATCAATTCTTCAGTGCGGATTCCCAGGCCAGGACCTGCACTGCCATCCGGCCGCGCTTGCCGTCAATGACCCGCATGGCCAGCGCCTCGCCGGGTTGCAGATCCGCAAACCCCGACCGGCGCAATACCTCGATATGCAGGAAGACGTCCTCGTCCCGGCCAAACACATTGGCAAAGCCGAACCCTTTGGCCTTGTCGAACCATTTCACGCGCGCGGCTTCCATCGGCATCTGGGCGATCTGCGCGGGATCCATCTCGGCAAAATCGGCCAGCATCGTCGAGTCGCCCCGCTCGGGCGGGTCGATACCGAGCACCTCGACCGCCTGAACGCCACGGTCGGTACGGTGGGTCATGATCTCGATCCCGGCCCCGTCCGCGATCGAACTCTGACCGAAATTCCGCAACACGTTCACATGCAACAAGATATCGGGACCACCCTCGTCGGACACGACGAAGCCGTACCCCTTGGCGGGGTCGAACCATTTTACGTGACCGCGAACGCGGTACATTGTGTTCTGGTCGTCTGACACGGTGCTTCCATCACGAATTATTGCTGCTTGTCCGAGGCTCGTAGATCCCGCAAATCGTTAACTAGTTCAAGGTTAAAAACCGCTGTCTTTTCCGAGTGTTGTATTTCACGTCGCACGGATATCACGGATTCAACCTCTGGATTGTCCAATTCTGACCGGGACTCTCACGCCGCCACTGAAACCTGTCATGCAGCCGGAACGCTCCATCAGCCCAGAATTCGATTTCCACCGGGGTCAGCCGATACCCGCCCCAGAACTCGGGGCGCGGCGGATTGGACCCCAGCCTTGCTGTGACCTTGGCAACTTCGGCCATCAAGGCCGCGCGGCTGCTCAGCGGTTCCGACTGCCGCGAGGCCCAAGCGCCCAAACGGCTTTTCAGTGACCGTGACGCATAATATTCGTCGGCCTTCGCCCCATCTTCCTTGGTGATTGTACCACGAACCCGGATCTGACGCCGCAGTGATTTCCAGTGCATCACAAAGGCGGCTTTGCCTGCCGAGTCCAGCTCTTGGGCCTTGGCGCTGTGATAGTTGGTATAGAAAACGAAGGAGTCGGCCTCGATATCTTTCAGCAACACCATCCGCGCGTTCGGCATACCATCTGGGTCCACGGTCGCCAGGGCAATCGCGTTCGGATCGTTCGGTTCCGTCTTTTCGGCCTCGGCCAACCAACGGGCCGCGATCACGAACGGATCTTCACCGGCAAAGATGCCGTTTCGCTCACTCATGTCCATCCCCTGGAACAAATTGAAGATGAGCCTAGGGCGAGAACCCGCCGCGGGCAAGGATAGATAGCCTTGATGCAGCGCAATCAATGGCCTAAACCAACGCAACGCAACGCGACGACAGGCGGAGAACCGAACATGTCAAATCAGTTGATGGCCGGCAAGCGCGGCCTCATCATGGGACTGGCCAATGACAAATCAATCGCATGGGGAATCGCCCGCGCCTTGTCCGAAGCCGGAGCCGAACTGGCTTTCTCTTATCAGGGCGATGCACTGAAAAAACGGGTCGACCCGTTGGCGGCCCAATTGGGTAGCGAGATTGTCCTGCCCTGTGACGTCAGCAACGAAGAATCGATTGACGAGCTGTTCGCGGCGCTGAAAGACAAATGGGGCAAGCTGGATTTCGTCGTCCACGCCATTGGTTTCTCGGACAAGAACGAACTTCGCGGCCGCTACGTCGACACGTCGCGCGCAAATTTCAAGCTGACGATGGACGTGTCGGTCTACTCTTTCACGGCGGTGATGCAACGCGCCGAAAAGCTGATGACGGACGGCGGCAGCGCCATCACTCTGACTTATTATGGTGCTGAGCAGGTCATGCCGCATTACAATGTCATGGGTGTGGCCAAGGCCGCGCTCGAGGCGTCGGTGAAATACTTGGCCGAGGACCTGGGCAAGGACAACATCCGCATCAACGCGATCTCGGCCGGGCCGATCAAGACCCTGGCCGCCAGCGGCATCGGCGACTTCCGCTACATCATGAAGTGGAACGAGTACAATTCGCCCCTGCGTCGCAACGTGACCATCGACGACGTGGGCAAATCGGCGCTGTATCTGCTGTCGGATCTCAGCAGCGGCGTGACCGGTGAAAACCTGCACGTGGATTCAGGTTATCACATCGTCGGCATGAAAGCCGTCGACGCGCCGGACGTGGAAAAGGGATAAGACCATGAGCGCAAAGGACCGCCTGCCCCACGAGAAAGGCTTTCACATCAGCTGGGACCAGATCCACCGCGACTCGCGCGCGCTGGCCTGGCGGCTGGACGGTCAGGGCCCCGATGACGGTGCCTGGCGCGCCGTCGTCGCGATCACGCGCGGCGGCATGGCACCGGCGATGATCGTCAGCCGCGAGCTGGACATCCGCACCGTCGATACGATCAGCGTCAAATCTTATCACCATCAGGAACGCGGCGAGGCCGAGGTGCTCAAGGCCCCCGATGCCGATTTGATGGGGGATGGTGAAGGCGTGCTGATCATCGACGACCTGGTCGACAGCGGCAAGACGCTGGAACTGGTGCGCAAGATGTACCCCAAGGCCCATTTCGCCACGGTTTATGCCAAGCCCAAGGGCCGCCCGATGGTTGACACGTATATCACCGAGGTCAGCCAGGACACCTGGATCTTCTTCCCCTGGGATATGGCCCTGCAATATGTCGAGCCCTATCGCGGCACCGACTGATCCCACTTTTCCACCACAAATCAGCAAGACCGGACACCCGATGACATTGACCCGCACCGCCGCCACCTTCGCCCCTCCGGTGATGGAGGCGCGGCGCTGGCTCGAGGGGGTCACGTTCTCGGAAGATCGCCCACTGATCAATGTCAGCCAGGCGGCGCCGGTCGATCCACCGCCGCTGGCTCTGCGGCAGGCGATGGCCGATTTTGCGGTCAATCAAGACGCGGCGCATCTCTACGGCCCCGTTCTAGGTAACCCCGATCTGCGCGCAGAACTCGCGCGTGAGATTGGTGACCACTACGGCGCCGAGGTTCGGCCGGAACAGACAGCCATCACCTCGGGCTGCAATCAGGCCTTCGCCTCAGTCATCTCGGCGATCACCGACCAAGGGGATGAGGTCATCCTGCCAACACCATGGTATTTCAACCACAAAATGTGGCTGGACATGGCCGGTGTTCGGGCGGTTGATCTGCCGACCGGGGCGGACCTGCTGCCCGATCCCGAACAGGCGCGCGCGCTGATCACCGACCGCACGCGCGCCATCGCGCTGGTCACGCCCAACAATCCGGGTGGGGTCGAATACCCGGCAGATTTGGTCCGTGCTTTCTATGATCTGGCGCAACAGCATGGCTTGCGCCTGCTGGTCGATGAAACCTATCGTGATTTCGACAGCCGCGGCGGCCCGCCGCACGCTTTGTTCCAGCAGCCCGACTGGGACCGAACGCTGGTGCATCTCTATTCCTTCTCGAAAGCCTACCGCCTGACCGGGCACCGCGTGGGCGCGATCGCCACCGGTGCGCCGCTGCTGGCCGAGGTCGAAAAATTCCTCGATACCGTCGCCATCTGCCCCGGCCAGATGGGTCAGTTCGCGGCGCTGTGGGGGATGCAGAACCTGTCTCAATGGCTGGCCGGGGAACGCGCCGAGATTCTGGATCGCCGCGCTGCAATCACCGAGAACATGCCCCGCCTGACCGACAAAGGCTGGCGGCTGTTGGGTCTGGGCGCCTATTTCGCCTATCTCGAACATCCGTTCGAGATGCCGTCGGACGAACTGGCGCGCAGATTGGTCTCCGAGGCCGGTATTCTGCTGCTGCCGGGTACGATGTTCATGCCCGATCACAACCCCGCCGGGAAACGCCAGGTGCGCATTGCTTTTGCCAATCTGGACCGTGCTGGAATCGGGCAATTGTTCGACCGCTTGCAGGCTCTGTCCTTCTGAGCTTGCCCCCCGGCATCCCGCGTCGTATTCAGGGCCGCAACACAGACGGCAGAACCCTGCCGCAAGATCCAAGAGGGCACTATGGCCGCAGGCATGAAGAACCTTTCCAAAACCTTTGTTTGGATCCTGATGGGTCTGTTGATGTTGGGGCTTGCCGGGTTCGGCGCCGTCAACCTCAGTGGCACCGTGCGCACGGTCGCGCAGGTCGGGGACGAGGTCATCACCGTCGATGCCTATGCCCGCGAGCTTCAGCGCGAAATCCGCGCGGTCGAGGCGCAGACGGGCCAGCCGTTGCAGATGTCTCAGGCCCGCGACCTGGGACTGGACCAGCGCGCCCTGTCGCGGCTGGTCGCGCTGGCCGCGCTGGACAACGAGGTGGCGCAGCTGGGCATCTCGGTCGGCGATGAAAACCTGCAAAAGGAGATCCTGCGCATTCAGGCCTTCCAAGGCGCCGACGGATCGTTCGACCGCGAGGCCTATAGGTTCCAGTTGGAACAGATCGGCATGACCGAAGCGGAATTTGAGGAAGACCTGCGCAAGGAAACCGCCCGCACCCTTGTGCAAGGCGCCATCATGAACGGCATCGAAATGCCCGCAGTTCTGACCGACACGCTGGCCGATTATGTGCTGGCGCGCCGCAGCTTTACCGTGGCCACCCTGTCGGAAGACGCGCTGGACGCACCGGCGCCCGAGCCGACCGACGCGGACATCCAGGCCTTCTATGACGCCAACACAGACCGCTTTACCCTGCCCCGCACGAAAAAGATCACCTATGCCGTTCTGTCGCCCGCGATGCTGCAGGACACGGTCGAGGTGGACGAGGACGCCCTGCGCCGCCTCTACGAGCAGCGCAAGGACCAGTATCAGCAGCCTGAGCGGCGTCTGGTCGAACGGCTGGTCTACCCGTCAGAAGCCGAGGCGACCGAAGCCAAGGCGCAGCTTGAAGTTGGCGGGGTGGATTTCGAACAGTTGGTGCGCGCGCGCGAACTGGAGCTCAGCGATGTCGATCTGGGCGATGTCACCCGCGACGATCTGGGCGAAGCGGCGGATGCCGTCTTTGCCGCCGAGGTCGGCGATGTGATCGGCCCGCTGCCGTCGGCCTTCGGCCCGGCGCTGTTCCGCGTGAACGGCACGCTGGCCGAACACAATGTCAACTTTGACGAGGCCGAACCCGAACTGCGCGAGGAACTGGCCGCCGAACGCGCCCGCCGCGTGATCGAGTCGCAGGCCGAAGAGTTCAACGACATGCTGGCCGGCGGCGCGACGCTCGAGGAACTGGTCGCCGAGACCGAGATGGAACTGGGCCAGATCGACTGGACGACCCAGAGCGACGAGGCCCTTGCCGCCTATGACGCGTTCCGCAGCGCGGCCCAAGCCGTCGGCGAGGGCGACTTCCCCGAGATCGGCTTTCTCGAGGATGGCTCGGTCTTTGCCCTGCGTCTGGACGAGGAATTGCCGCCGCGCCCCGAGCCGCTGGCACAAGCGCGCGAGCGTGTGATCGAGGCATGGAAACAGGAAGAAATCGGCAAGGCTCTGCTGGAAAAGGCCAATACGGTCGTGACCGGTCTGGCCGTTGACGGGGATTTCACCGCCACGGGCCTGCCGTTCCGGGTGGAAAACGCCCTGACCCGCACCGCTTTCCTGGATGACGTTCCCGCCGATTTCATGAACCAGGTGTTCGAGATGGAGCCCGGCGAATTGCGGGTCATTCCCGGTCAGGGTGCGGTTTTCATCGTGCGTCTCGACGAGGTTCTTCCCCCGGCGGAAACCGACGAGCAACGCCAGATGAAAGACGCGGTTGCGGCGCAGCTGAACCAGGCGCTGGCGCAGAACATCTTTGACGCCT
Source organism: Ruegeria sp. BHSC043 (assembly GCF_059612985.1). Taxonomy (NCBI): domain Bacteria; kingdom Pseudomonadati; phylum Pseudomonadota; class Alphaproteobacteria; order Rhodobacterales; family Roseobacteraceae; genus Ruegeria; species Ruegeria sp. BHSC043. The sequence goes on from NZ_JBXWRS010000006.1 coordinate 172,933, forward strand.
ATGTGCGCGACGCGCAGACCCGCGCCCGGCCTACGTTGGACCAACGCGCGCTGAACGCCGTTCAGGCCAATTTCTGACCGGATCGACAAATGGCTCTGACCCCCGATTTCGACAGCTTCGCCCGCGCCTATGACGTGGGTGAAAACCAAGTGGTCTATACCCGCCTGGCTGCAGATCTGGATACGCCGGTGTCGCTGATGCTCAAGCTGACCGGCGCGCAGAAAAACGCCTTTGTGCTGGAATCCGTGACCGGTGGCGAGGTGCGCGGGCGTTATTCGATCATCGGTATGAAGCCCGACCTGATCTGGCGCTGCCGGGGCGAGACATCCGAACTGAACCGCTCGGCCAGGTTCGACGAGGATGATTTTGCCGCTCAGGACGGCAACCCTATGGACAATCTGCGCGCGCTGCTGGCCGAGAGTCGCATCGCGCTGCCCGACGACTTGCCGCAGGCGGCGGCGGGGCTGTTCGGCTATCTGGGCTATGACATGGTGCGGCTGGTGGAATACCTGCCCGACGTCAACCCCGACCCGCTGGGCCTGCCTGACGCTATCCTGCTGCGGCCCTCGGTCGTGGCGGTTCTGGACGGTGTCAAGGGCGAGGTCACCATCGTCTCGCCCGCCTGGGTCACCGAGGGGCAATCGGCCAAGGCAGCCTATGCTCAGGCGGCGGAGCGGGTGATGGACGCGGTGCGCGATCTGGAACGCGCCATGCCCGCCGAGACCCGCGATCTGGGCGAGGCGCACGAGGTCGCGCCGCCGGTGTCGAATTTCACCAAGTCGGGCTATATGGAGGCGGTCGAAAAGGCCAAGGAATACATCCGTGCCGGCGACATCTTTCAGGTGGTGCCCGCTCAGCGCTGGACGCAGGATTTTCCGCTGCCGCCTTTTGCCCTGTACCGGTCGCTGCGGCGCACGAATCCGTCGCCATTCATGTTCTATTTCAATTTCGGCGGGTTCCAGGTGGTGGGCGCCAGCCCGGAAATCTTGGTGCGGGTCTTCGGCAACCAGGTGACGATCCGCCCGATCGCCGGCACCCGGCCACGCGGCGCCACCCCCGAGGAGGACAAGGCCAACGAGGCGGAGCTGCTGGCCGACCAGAAGGAATTGGCCGAGCATCTTATGCTACTGGATCTGGGCCGCAACGATGCGGGGCGTGTGTCCAAAATTGGAACCGTGCGCCCGACCGAGGAATTCATCATCGAGCGCTACAGCCACGTGATGCACATCGTGTCGAACGTGGTCGGTGAACTGGCCGAGGACAAGGACGCGCTTGACGCCTTCTTTGCCGGGATGCCCGCGGGTACGGTTTCAGGCGCGCCCAAGGTGCGTGCAATGGAGATCATCGACGAGTTGGAGCCCGAAAAGCGCGGCATCTATGGCGGCGGGGTCGGCTATTTCAGCGCCGGCGGTGACATGGACATGTGCATCGCGCTGCGCACGGCCATCGTGAAGGACAAGAAACTGTACATCCAGGCCGGCGGCGGCGTCGTCTATGACAGTGACCCCGAGGCCGAGTACATGGAGACGGTTCACAAATCCAACGCGATCAGGCGAGCTGCAGCGGATGCGGCTCGGTTCACCGGCTCGAATAACGGCTGAACGGAAAGCGGGTGGCCCCACGACCACCCATTTTTCATTCCGACAGCGCCAGCCTACTGGATCTGGCTTTTCATGACCGCCGAGATCGGCGCCAGCGCGACCCTGCTGCTGCGATCTTCGAGCCCCCACAACAGCAGGGCCGAGATCGTCTCGGGCCGCAGACGTCCCAGCATCACCACCGCTCCTTCCTGACCGGCGCGGAACGCGGCCTGGTCCAAGAACCTGCGCATCACGTCGGAGTCCTGCCGCGCCCCATCGATGTCGCGAAACACCACGCTGGAGGGAACCCCGTTGCGCGCGGCCAGTTTGAACGCCGTGTTCAACCCGTTGTCCTGCAACACCAGCCCGCGCCCGGTCCCGTCCGCAATCGCGGCCACTTGATCGGCCAGTTTGCGGTTGCCCTGGATGCCGGTCTGAACGCCTTCGAGGATCCCGACCGTTTCGGGCAACGCGTCCAGCCAGACCGACAGCGAAACCTCGGCATCCTGCGCGCTGGCCGCGGTGGGCAGGTCGGCGATGGCCAGAACCTCGAACCCCGCTTCACGATACCGCTTCATCTTGTCGGCGGCCTCGGGGTCGGACGGACTGACCGCGAATGTCAGCGGGTAGGGAAAATCCTGCAAGGCCTCTGCGCCGAATGCTCCCGCGTCGTCGATCAGGATGATCGACATCAACGGCTTGCCTTCCGGGTTTTCGAACGGCGCGGCATAGGCGTCGATGGGATCGGCGGGTGCCTTTTCAGCGACTTGAACCACGTCTTCCGCCGGGTCGTCGCGTTCGGTCAAGGGGATCACCCGCCGCCCGATGGTCGGAGAAGCCGAGGCAATCTGTTGTCCGCCGATCTGAGGCAAGGTGGCGATCCGCGCGCGCTTGCGCGGCTGGGTGTTCTCTTCGCCCTCGACGGCGATCGGGTTCGGAGCGGCAGCCTCGGGTTCAGTGACCGCGGCCTGCTGTTCCGGCAGGTCTGCGTCCGGCTCGGCGGCATCAGCCTCGGCCTCCGGGGATGCCGCGGCCTGGTCAGAGTCCGCACGCGGCGACGGCTGCGGCTCGGCAAGCGCGGTGGCTTCGGGCGGCTGAGGCGCGGCTGGCGGTGTCGGATCTACCGAAACCGGCTCGGCGCCTTGATCCTGCGTCACCGGGGCGGTCAACGGTGCAGGAGGTGCGGCCGGTGCAACGCGCGCAATCTCTACCGTCGCCGCAGCACCGGTGGTCGGCTTTTCGACCTGTCCGATCTGCCGTTTGACATCGGGGCGGGCATCGGGCTCGGCCGCGATGCCGATTGGGGCCTCCGCCTGACCTGTCGCGTCGTCCAGAGCATTCAACCCCCGCGGCGCCAATTCGACCAGATCGGCATCAGGTCCGGGCTCGGACAGATCCGTTGCCACGGCCTGCGGTGCGACGCCCTTGGCCTCGGGGGCGGTGGTCAGTAGTTCGGGCTTGCTGCCCAAGGGTGTGTTCAGAGAAAACACGGCCCCCAAAACCACGACGACAACCGCGCCGGTCACGACCCCGCCGAAAAATCCGCCCATCTCTCTTGCCTCTCGCCCTGCAATCTGCCTCGGTGAAACCGGCGCCATCTGTGCGGCGCTTGCCCGCGACCCGTCATCGGCAGCTTGTCCCCTTGACGCTGCCCTGCAAGCCTGAGCATGTATGTGCCAACACTATACCTTGGCACGCGGCTGGATCGCCAGTCCGAATTGCCCAAACACAAGACACGTGCAAAATGCTGCTGCTGATCGACAACTATGACTCGTTTACCTACAACCTCGTTCACTATCTGGGCGAGCTTGGCGCCGAAATGGTGGTGCGCCGCAACGACGCGCTGAACGTGCAGGAGGCCATGGCGATGAACCCCGCCGGCATCCTGCTCAGCCCCGGCCCCTGCGACCCGGACCAAGCCGGCATCTGCCTTGCGCTGACCCAGGCCGCGGCCGAGACCGGAACGCCGCTGATGGGCGTCTGCTTGGGCCACCAGACCATCGGGCAGGCCTTTGGCGGCAAGGTCGTGCGCTGCCACGAGATCGTGCACGGCAAGATGGGCACGATGCACCACACAGGCAAAGGGGTGTTCGCGGGCCTGCCCTCGCCTTTCGAGGCGACGCGCTATCACTCGCTGGTGGTTGACCGGGACAGCCTGCCCGATTGCCTTGAAATCACGGCCGAGCTTGAGGATGGCACGATCATGGGCCTGCAGCACAGGACGCTGCCCATCCACGGTGTGCAGTTCCACCCGGAATCGATCGCATCCGAGCATGGTCATGCCCTGCTCAAGAATTTCCTGAACGAGATGAAAGTCCCCGCATGAGCGACGCACTGAAACCGCTGATTGGGGCCGCGGCCGATCGCGCCCTGACCCGCGACGAGGCCGAACAAGCCTTTGAGATCCTGTTCGAGGGCGAAGCGACACCCAGCCAGATCGGCGGTCTGCTGATGGCCATGCGTACCCGCGGCGAAACGGTCGAGGAATACGCCGCGGCGGCGGCGGTGATGCGCGCAAAATGCAATGCGGTCAAGGCCCCGGAAGGCGCCATGGATATCGTCGGCACTGGCGGCGACGGCAAGGGCACACTGAACATTTCCACCGCCACCGCCTTCGTCGTGGCAGGGGCCGGTGTGACCGTGGCCAAGCACGGCAACCGCAATCTGAGTTCAAAATCGGGTGCGGCGGATGCACTGGGGCAAATGGGCATCAACGTGATGGTTGGCCCGCAAGTGGTTGAAAAGGCTTTGCAACAGGTCGGAATTGGGTTCATGATGGCACCCATGCATCACCCAGCCATCGCCCATGTCATGCCCACACGCCAGGAACTGGGCACCCGCACCATCTTCAACATCCTCGGGCCGCTGACCAACCCGGCCGGGGTGAAACGCCAACTGACCGGCGCCTTCAGTCGCGACCTGATCCGCCCGATGGCCGAAACGCTTGGCCTGCTGGGATCGGATCGCGCCTGGCTGGTGCATGGCTCGGACGGCACCGACGAACTGACGATCACCGGCATCAGCTGGGTCGCCGCGCTGGAAGACGGGCGCGTCAAAGAGGTCGAACTGCACCCTGAAGATGCCGGGCTGCCCGTGCATCCGTTCGAAGAGATCGTTGGCGGCACGCCTGAAGACAATGCCGCGGCCTTCCGCGCCCTGCTCGAGGGCGCACCGTCGGCCTATCGCGACGCCGTGTTGCTGAACGCGGCCGCCGCGCTGGTCGTGGCGGACGCTGCGGATGACCTGCGGGACGGCGTCGCCATGGCCGCCGAAAGCATCGACAGCGGCAAGGCCAAGGAAAAAATCGCCGCTCTGGCACGACTGACACAGGAAGCTGCATGACCGAAACCGTTCTCGACAGGATCAAGGCCTACAAGCTAGAGGAAATCGCCGCCGACAAGGCGCGCAAGCCGCTGGAGGCCGTCGAACAAGACGCCCGCGAGGCGCCTGAAATCCGCGGTTTCGCCGAGGCGCTGCAACGGGCCAGCCGCCAAGGATACGGGCTCATCGCAGAAGTCAAGAAGGCAAGCCCCTCCAAGGGCCTGATCCGCGCGGACTTCGACCCGCCCGCATTGGCGCAAGCCTATGAAGAAGGCGGCGCGGCCTGCCTGTCGGTGCTGACCGACACACCCAGCTTTCAGGGCGCGAAGGAATACCTGACCGCCGCGCGCGCCGCCTGCAGCCTGCCAGCTCTGCGCAAGGATTTCATGTACGACCCCTATCAGGTGGTCGAGGCCCGGGCATTGGGGGCGGACTGCATCCTGATCATCATGGCCTCGGTCGAAGACGCGCAGGCGGCCGAACTGGAACAGACGGCCTTTGACTGGGGCATGGATGTTTTGATCGAGGTACATGACGAGGCCGAACTGGAACGCGCGACCGCGCTGAAAAGCCCGCTGATCGGCATAAACAACCGCAATCTCAAGACCTTCGAAACCTCGCTTGATACGACGCGCCGGCTGTCCAAACTGGTCCCGGCAGACCGTACGATCGTGTGCGAAAGCGGTCTGAACACCCCCGAGGACCTGGCCGATATCGCCCGCTATGGCGCGCGGTGTTTCCTGATCGGCGAAAGCCTGATGCGCCAGCAGGACGTGGCCGCCGCAACCCGCGGCCTGTTGGCGAGCCCGCTGGTGCCGGGGGTGATGTGATGCCGCTGACCCATTTCGACAGCGACGGCCAGGCGCATATGGTCGATGTCTCGGACAAGCGCGTGACCAATCGCATCGCGGTGGCAGGCGGGTACGTCAAGATGGCCCGTGAAACCTTTGATATCATTTCGGAAGGTCGCGCTAAAAAGGGCGATGTGCTGGGGGTGGCCCGGCTGGCCGGGATCATGGGCGCCAAGAAGACCGCAGACCTGATCCCGTTGTGCCATCCGCTGCCGATCACCAAGGTCTCGGTTGACCTGTCCTTGGACCCAAAGCTGCCCGGTGTTCGGATCGAGGCCACCGTCAAGACGACCGGCCAGACCGGTGTCGAAATGGAGGCGCTGACCGCGGTATCGACCGCGGCGTTGACCGTCTATGACATGGCCAAGGCCGTGGACAAGGCGATGGAGATCGGCGGAATCCGCGTAACCTTGAAAGATGGCGGAAAATCGGGACGTTACGAAGCGTCATGATCACGGTGGACGAGGCGCGCGCTCTGGTTCTGGACCTGGCGCCGGACATGGAGACCGAACAGGTTCCGCTGGCCGAGGCGGCGGGGCGCGTCCTGGCCGCCGATGTCACTGCGAATCGTGACCAACCTCCCTTTGCGGCGTCCTCGATGGATGGCTACGCGGTCAAGGCGACCGAGGTCGAACTGCATGCCATGTTCAAAGTCATCGGCGAAGCGACCGCAGGCCAGCGTTTTGACGGAACCGTCGGCCCCGGACAGGCGGTTCGGATCTTCACTGGCGCCCCGGTACCGGATGGCGCCGATTTCATCGTCATTCAGGAAGATACGAAGCGACGTGGCGACCTTCTGACAATCACGAATGATCCGGGACCCAAAAGCAATATCCGCCCGGCGGGCGTGGATTTCCGGGTTGGGTCCGCGCTCAGCGCACCCCGGAGGCTGAACGCCAAGGATCTGGCCCTGCTGGCCGCGATGAACGTTCCTGCGGTCCCGGTAGCCCGCAAGCCCCAGATCGCACTGATCGCCACTGGGAACGAACTGGTGATGCCCGGCGACACCCCGGGGCCGGACCAGATCATCGCGTCGATCTCCTTTGGCCTCAAGGCTTTGCTGGAAGACGCGGGCGCGCATGTGCGGATGCTGCCGATCGCGCGCGACACGATCAAGTCACTCGAGACCGCGCTGAATCTGGCGCAAGGTGCGGACGTCATCGTGACGATCGGCGGCGCCTCGGTCGGCGACTACGATCTGGTCGGCGAAGCCTCGGACAAGTTGGGCCTGCGGCAATCGTTCTACAAGGTCCGCATGCGGCCCGGGAAACCGCTGATGGCCGGGCGGTTGGGCGACGCCGCGATGGTGGGGTTGCCGGGAAACCCGGTCAGCGCCATGGTCTGCGGATATGTCTTCCTGGTGCCGATGGTGCGCCGGATGCTGGGCCTGACCCCGGCCGAACCTGAGATGAAGCAGGCGCGACTGGCCAGACCCCTGCGCGCCAACGGCCCGCGCGAGCACTACATGCGCGCCTGGCTGGGCGATGAGGGGCTGAGCGCCTTCGACGATCAGGACAGTTCTCTGCTCAGCGTTCTGGCGCGATCCAACGCCTTGATCGTGCGCCCGCCCCACGACCCGGAACGCGCCAGCGGAGAATTCGTGCAATATCTGCCCATCTGACGTCAGCCACCGCCACCGTTGACACAAAAGGTGAACATGCGTAGAACAAAAGAAAACGCATGAGCGGCGAGGTTTGAGCGATGCTGACCAAGAAGCAGTTGGATTTGCTGGAATTCATCCACAAGCGGGTGCAGGCGGATGGTGTTCCGCCCAGCTTCGACGAAATGAAGACTGCGCTGGACCTGCGATCCAAATCGGGCATTCACCGCCTGATCACCGCGCTCGAGGAACGGGGCTTCATACGTCGCCTTGCCCACCGTGCCCGCGCGATCGAAATCGTCAAACTGCCGGAAAGCCTGGGTGGCGAACCCACTGTCGGCTTCAAGCCCAAAGTGATTGAAGGCGACAAGCCCGACGGCCCTCGCCCCGCCAATTTCGAGCCCGTTTCCGTGGACGCGACCGAGCTTCCCGTCATGGGGCGGATCGCGGCCGGCGTGCCAATCGAAGCCATCAGCCATGTCTCGCATCATGTGGCCGTGCCCGGAACCATGGTGTCCGGTCGCGGCGAGCACTACGCGCTCGAGGTGCGCGGAGATTCGATGATTGATGCCGGGATCAACGACGGGGATGTCGTGGTGATCCGCGAAACCTCGACCGCCGACAATGGCGATATCGTCGTCGCCCTGGTAGAGGATCAGGAAGCCACTCTGAAGCGATTCTTTCGCAAGGGAAACGCCATCGCGCTGGAAGCGGCCAACCCGGCCTATGAAACTCGCGTGCTGCCCGAGGACAAGGTCAAGGTCCAAGGGCGTCTTGTCGGCCTGATCCGCACCTACTGAATTTTATCATCGCGCGGCACAACCGCAGACCACAGCCGGTTTCCGCCGATTTTGGCGCTGCTGACTAGCTGCCCGCCCTTCAGCGCAAGGCTGCCGCTGCGCCGCAGTTCCTTGGGTCCGAAAACCGCGCATCCACCGGTCAGTTGCAGCGGTACCGGGCTGACGACGATTTGGCCCTCGCTACAGCCGGTCAACGTTTTCGCCGCGCGTTTGCCGGTGACATGCACCAATTCGGTTTCTCCGACAACAATCCGGCGTACCAGCCCGCCATCGTCGGGCCAACGCCGGGCAGCCTGTGCTTGGGCCGCGCCGTCCCCGTCATTCTCCAGCCAAACCGAGGCGATGAAGCCGCCGCCCTTTTCCTTGCTGAGCGCCCGCCCCTGATCGGTCATCACGCCGACCAGACCTCCGGTATCGGCAATCAGAACTTCGGGTCGGCTGGCCTGGTTCCACGCAAGGAACACCCACAAGGCCGGCACGGCACCCAGCCATCGCGCCGCGCCGCGCCACAACACGACCCACAGCGCCCCCAGGGCAAAGACCGGCAGCACATAGCCCGGAGGGCTGGGCACGAAACCGCGTGCCCCGTCCAACCCCGCCACCCAATCCGAAACTGTCAGGATCCAACCGAGCCCCAGACCCATCACCTGAATCCCCACGGCCTCGAACCCCAGTGGCGCCAGGATCGCTGCCGCCACCGCAGCCGGCACGACGACCGTGCCCATGACGGGGACCGACAGGACATTCGCCAACAAGCCATAATGCGAGACGCCGTTGAAATGCGCAGCCCCGATCGGAGCGGTGGCAAGACCCGCCACGGCGGACGACGCCACGAGTCCGCCGACCGCCTTCACCCATCGTGGCGCCTCTGTCAGGCGGAGCTCTCGAAAGGCTCCGAACACGGCGACCAGCGCTGTCGTTGCCGCGAAGGACATCTGAAAACCGGGGCTGAGCAGCGTTTCCGGCCGCAGCACCAATACGATCAGCGCGGCAACCGCAACTGCCCGCAGCGATATGGCGCGGCGGTCGATCAGCACCGCGCAGAACATCACGCCGACCATGACAAAGGCGCGCTCGGTCGCGACGTTGCCGCCGGACATCAACAGATAGAATGTGGCGGCCGCCAGTGCGCACACCGCCGCGACTTTGCGCACCGGAAGCCGCAGCCCAACTGGCGGGATCGCGGACAGTGCGATCCGGCAGGCCAGAAAGACGAACCCCGTCAGCAACCCCATGTGCAACCCGGAAATCGCCAGCAGATGCGCCAGGTTCGACGCCCGCAACCCTTCGAGCGTGGCACGCGACATGCCGCTTCGGTCGCCGGTCGTGACGGCGGCGGCAAAACCTCCGACATCGCCGGGCAGGATCGACTGGACATGCCGCGATATGGCCATACGCCAACCGGCGATGCGCACGCCCTCGGCACGCGGCGGCGCAACCGTCAGAACCGGCACACGCGAATAGCCGACCGCCCCGAGCCGCTGGAACCAGACATGGCGGCGAAAGTCGAACCCGCCAGGTTCGACCGCGCCTTGCGGCGGGCTCAGATGCGCGGTGGTCATGATCCGCTGGCCCGGAACCGGCGGCACATGATCCCCGTGCAGTGAAAGCCGGACGCGCCGCGGTGTCTGGTCCGGCGGTACGTCCCCGATCCGCACCTGGTCTAATGTCACCCGCAGCGCGCCCGACGCAGACCGGTCCAGCGCCACGACCCTCCCCTCGACCGGGCCATAGAAACGCCATTGCAGAACCGGCTCTGCGACCATGTGGGCGCGCGCACCGGCCAGGAGGAACCCGGCGGCGATCAACGCCCCCCCAATTGCCAACGGCGCCCAGGCTTCGCGCATCCGCCATCCCGCCCACATGGCGAGCAGAGCCAGGGCGGACAGACCGAGATACAGGCTCGGACCGGGTTCGAACCGCAGTCCGAAATACAGGCCGATGCCGATTGCCAGACAGACCGGAGACCACGCAAAAAGATGCCCACGCTGGTTCAGCAGCGCGTCTTCGACCCGTGCCAGAACACGCATGGTTGCCCCCGTCCTTGAGGCTCGTTAGACAGGCGCCAGATTACGCCCACCACGGTTACCAAAAGGTTAATCACGCCCATGTCCGAACAGGTCGTCACACGTTTCGCCCCCTCGCCCACCGGTTTCCTGCATATCGGCGGCGCCCGCACCGCGCTGTTCAACTGGCTGTATGCGCGCGGTCGCGGCGGCAAGTTCCTGCTGCGGATCGAGGACACCGACCGTGAACGCTCGACCCCCGAGGCGACCGAGGCCATCCTGAAGGGTATGGCTTGGCTGGGGCTGGACCATGACGGCGAGGTCATCAGCCAGTTCGCCCGCGCCGGCCGGCACGCCGAGGTTGCCAACCAGTTGCTGGCCGAGGGCAAGGCGTACAAGTGTTTCTCGACCCAAGAAGAAATCGCGGCATTCCGCGAACAGGCCCGGGCTGAGGGGAAATCGACCCTGTTCCGCAGCCCCTGGCGCGAGGCCGATCCCAGCACCCATCCCGACCGGCCGTTCGTGGTGCGCATCAAGGCGCCGCAAGACGGCGTTACGGTGATCCGCGACAAGGTGCAGGGGGACGTAACCATCCGCAACGACCAGTTGGACGACATGGTGCTGCTGCGCTCGGACGGGACACCGGTCTACATGCTGGCGGTGGTGGTCGATGACCATGACATGGGCGTCACCCATGTGATCCGCGGCGATGACCACCTGAACAACGCCGCGCGCCAGATGATGATATATCAGGCCATGGGCTGGGACGTTCCGGTCTGGGCGCATATCCCGCTGATTCACGGCCCCGACGGCAAGAAGCTCAGCAAGCGGCACGGCGCGCTGGGAGCGCAGGAATATCAGGCGATGGGATATCCCGCCGCCGGCATGCGCAACTATCTGGCGCGGCTGGGCTGGAGTCACGGGGACGATGAATTTTTCACCGACGAACAGGCACGGGAATGGTTCGATCTGGATGGAATCGGCAAAAGCCCGGCGCGTTTCGACCTGAAAAAGCTGGAAAACCTGTGCGGTCAGCACATCGCGATCTCGGGCGATGCTGCATTGCGGCAAGAAATTCAGGCTTATCTGGAGGCTGCGAATTTGCCGCAGCTGACCGAAGCGCAAGCGGCCGACTTGGATCGCGCGATGTATTGTCTCAAGGACCGGGCGCGCATTTTTCCGGAACTGCTTGAAAAAGCGCGGTTTGTTCTGGCCTCACGCCCGATCGACATGGATGAGAAGGCGCAAAAGGCGCTTGCTTCTGTATCCGATGGTATACTGGAGCAATTGACGCCGCACCTGCAAAGTGCTAGCTGGTCGCGTGATACGCTGGAGGAGGTTCTCAATTCGTTCGCCGAGGCGAACGGGCTGAAGTTCGGAAAGCTGGCC